>JBBSGP010000001.1:0-143923 GCA_038253885.1 Gemmatimonadales bacterium
CTGGCGTCGCTGCTCTGGGTGGTGAACCTGGGATGCATCGACCTCAACCAATGGTATGCGCGCTGCGACGACGTGGATCGCCCGGACTATCTCCACTTCGATCTGGATCCCGTGCCTGGCGCCGCCTTTGATCGCGTGCTCGAGGTGGCGCTGCTGGCACGCGAGGCGCTGGTCGCGCTCGGCATGTCACCCCTCGTGAAGACGACGGGGTCGAAGGGAGCGCACATCTACGTGGCCATCGTGCGCGGTCCGACGCAGAAGCAGGTGTGGACCTTCGCAAAGGAGTTTGCTCGGGCGATGGAGAGCAGAACGCCGCGGCTGGTCACGGCCGAGTATCGCATCGCGAAGAGACCGAAAGGGCACATCCTTGTGGATTACAATCAGAACGCGTGGGGACGGACCCTGGCCTCGATCTACTCGGTGCGGCCCACTGCGCGAGCGTCGGTGTCGACTCCGGTCACCTGGGAAGAGGTCGAGGAAGGTGTTCGTATCAACGATTTCCGGCTCGACAACGTCGCCGATCGCACTCGCACTCTGGGCGATCTCTGGAAGCCGCTGCTGGCGAAGAGAGGGCGCTTCCGGCTGGAGACGCTGCTGTGACGCTCCCGCTTCCGAGATCGTACGCTCCGATGGAGGCGAAGCTGGTGGGCGAGCTTCCGGAAGGAAAGCAATGGCAGTACGAGCCGAAGTGGGATGGCTTTCGGTGCCTTGCCTACCGGGACGGAAAGACCATCGACCTGCAATCGAAGTCGGGACAGCCGCTCGCGCGCTACTTCCCGGACGTGGTCGAAGCGCTGCTCGCGCTCGAGGCCAAGCGCTTCGTGCTGGATGGCGAGATCGTCGTCCCGGTGGACGACACGCTCTCCTTCGACGATCTCCTGATGCGCATCCACCCGGCAGCAAGTCGAGTGCAGAAGCTCTCTCGCGAGCGGCCGGCGTTGTACATCGTCTTCGATCTGCTGGTCGATGCCTCAGGGAAGTCGCTCGTGGACCGGACGCTCGATGAGCGTCGACACGCTCTCGGGGATTTCGCGACGCGCTGGCTCGGCAAAGGTGGACGCGTGCGGCTCTCTCCGGCGACGACGTCGGTCGCGACCGTGCGCAAATGGGTCCGCTCCATCGGGACAGGCCTCGACGGCATCATCGCGAAGCGACTGGATTTGCCGTATCGAAGTGGCGAACGGACGGGGATGCAGAAGATCAAGCAGATCCGGAGCGCCGACTGTGTCGTCGGCGGCTTCCGGTACGCCTCGGCGGCGAAGGTCCTCGGCTCCCTTCTCCTAGGCCTCTACGACGACGACGGCTTGCTGCATCACGTGGGCTTCACCTCGAGCTTCAAGGCCGCCGAACGAAAGACGCTGCTGGCGCGCGTCGAGCCGCTGGTGAAGCCACCTGGGTTCACGGGACGCGCGCCAGGCGGGCCGAGCCGCTGGAGCACGCGGCGGAGCGACGAGTGGCAGCCCGTCGCTCCCACACTGGTTGTGGAGGTGCACTACGACCATTTCACCGGCGGGCGATTCCGGCACGGAACGAAGCTGCTGCGCTGGCGGCCCGACAAGGCGCCCCGCCAATGCACAATGGAGCAGGTAGAGAATCCAGGACGATCCTCCCTTCAGCTCCTCACCGCAGGTGCCCAGCGGCGCGCCGCGGCGTCCCGGCTCAAGGACTGACCGGAGCGCCGGCGCGCTTCGTGGCACTCAATCGTCCGGCGGCTTCCCCATCTGCTGGGAGTCACGCGCCGCGCCGGTACGACCGCGGCGTGCCGAATCCACGCCGGGAGGACGGCGATGCCGTGCCGTCTGCGACCGGCCCGTGTCGCTGCTCGACATCGTGCGTGTCATGCCGCCGGTAGCGCTGGCGCGTGTGGTGCCGGCTCCCGTTCCAGTGCCGGTCGTGCCGGCGGCGCCCGCGCTGCCCGTCGCGCCGGTGTCGCTCGCGCTTCGGGTGGATGTCGCGCCGCGCCGTGCGCGTGCGCCGCGCGCGCCCATCGTGCTGTCGCTCGCTGTGAACCCGAGTCCGAGCGCGCGGAACAGATCATTGATGTTGGCCCCCACTCCTCCCGCGGCTAGCCCCTTCTTGCCCGCGGCGCAGCGCATCGCGGCATACGTCCGGGGCCCGGCGACGCCGTCCACCGGACCGGGATCACACCCCGCGCTCGCGAGCGCCTGCTGGAGCTCGCGCAGGTGGGCGTGGGTCAGTCCCATGCCCATGGTGCCCTTGCTCGCCGTCCGATGCGGAAGACTGTCATTCCTCATTGTGTGATTCAGGCGACCCGCGTCGATCTGGACGGGCTTGCTTCCCGTCGATGCAGCCCCCCGACGAGTAGAGTCCTGGCGGGCCGTGTCCTGCTGGGCACTCGCGGCGCTCGGGGGGGGGGCGACGATAGCCGCCAGCACGCCAGCCGTCAGTAGCGCCAACCGCATTCCTGTCATCCTGACCTCCTGCCAAGGTTGCCGCTTCTTCAGCGCACAGGAATAGGTGCAACGACCAGACCAGCACACGAAAAAAAAGGCCGGCCCTTCGAGGAGGCCGGCCCGGTACCACTCACATCGGTAGAGCTAGCGGGAGCGCATCGCACCCAGCATGAGGCCGAGGGCGACCAGCCCGGCACCGGCCAGCATCGCGGTCATGGGGCTGACCTCGAAAGGCTTGCGCCACCATGGCGCCACCAGCTGCGGGGCCGTGTCCGGAAGCGCCGCCATGATCTGCTCCTGAACATAGAGTGGGGCGCGCATCTGGCGGATGGTATCGGCCTCGCGGTCGATCCGTCGCCAGAATTCGACCTCGCGCACCATGTTTCCCTTGAGCACGGCGCTCTCGGGCAGCTCGCCGTCGAGCCACGCGTGCACCGCCTCGGTCGTACGACTCTTGCCGAGCGGAACTTCTCGGTCGGAGAGCATCGGGATCGAGATCGGCATCTCGGTGGATTTGCTGCTTCGACTGGGGGCGGCCTGGCCGTCGATCGGCCGCTCGTTCGGATCCATGTTGTTCAACATTAGGAGTATTTCTCCTCGAGCAGAGTCTGGAGCGCTTCGCGTGCGCGGTGCACGCGCATCTTAAGTGCGCCTACCGTGGTTCTCAGCAAATCCGCCATCTCTTCGTACGACCGACCCTCGACGTGCTTCATCACGAACGCTTCCCGGAGCGACGGTGCGAGCGCGGCGAGCGCACGGTCCAGATCACTGCGTAGCTCCGTTCGATCCAGATCCTCGTCGGGCGTTGCGAGCACCGAGGGTTGATCATCCTCCTCGTAGCTCAGATGCGTCCGGCGAATGTTCTTCAGCCAGTCCTTGCAGCCGTTCGCCACGATGCGAAAGATCCAGGCATCGAAGCGCCCATGAACCTCGGCCAAATGCTGGTACGCCTTGATGAAGGACGCTTGAAGGATGTCTTCCGCCACATCCGGGCTTCCCGTCATCCCCAACGCGTGCCGGTACAAGGGATCGCTATAGCGCCCGATCAGCGATCCGAAGGCGTTGCGCTCCCCGGCCAGCACCCTCGCGATGACCTCGTGGTCAGCGGCGAGCTGGTCCACTTGCTGCGGCGAAACCGTGGATTTCACGGCGCTAGTGTAACCCGTTTTCCGCGTACCGGACAGTGCCGCGGGGGCCACGAGCGGACGAAGAACGGTCGCCATACCGGAGAGACGAGGCACTCGAGAAGCCGTCACAAGCGTCCTCTAATGTCCGCGAAGGCGTCCCCTTACCGGCGGCGCACGTGGTACAACAGCTCTTCCACGCGATCGCCGCGGTAGCTCCGGCCCGCGTGATCGCTGTCAGCGCGGTAGCGACGGTAGGGCATACGTAGCTCCCGCACCCCACCCCCTCCCCGTCCAGCAGCGGACTGGAGCTGGGAGCGCAGAGTCTCCGCTGGCAGCAGACCTTCGCTGTTGTAGCTCACGAGAACATCACGGGCCGAGGTGGCCTCGAGGAGCTCGTCGAGGGCCGCCCCGACCTGACGGGGCGAGCACCAGGCGCTCTGCTGCGACCGCACGGCCAGAAGACCTGTCTTTCCGCTGAGGACGATCGGCTCATCGAACCAACCGCGCGCGATGATCTCTGGCACGTGGTAGTAGCCGGCGTACTGCCGCGCATTGTAGGGGGGATCGATGTAGAGTAGGTCGACGGATGGGAGCGATCGCGCCACACGGGCCGCATCCTCCCGGTGTGCGGTCGAGCCGGCAACACCGGTCGTGGGAAGGCGCGGCGTGAGCAGAAGTGGCTTGAGCGCGTTGGGCTGCCATTGCTTGATGTACGCGGCATAGACCCCGGCGGTGTTCGCCACGCGATCGGCAGCCTCCAAGAGAGCAGCGAGCAGGATGAAGAAGGCATCGTCGCCGATGATCTCGGCGGCCCGCCAGCGCTGGATTGTCGAGCGGATGGCATCGATACGGGCGGCGTTCTCGGAGGTGAAGTACATGCGGCCTCCGGCCGGACTGAAGTGCTCACTGATGAACGCTGGATCCGCCTCCAACCAGGAGGACAGATATTCAGCGATCTCCGCCAGCGCGCCACCTCCGCGCGCCGCGACGCGACGCCGGAAGTGCGGCGATCGGAGCGCTCGGCGCAGCTCTGGCTCCTGCGCACGGAGGGAGGCGAAGGTCGGCGCCCGTCGCGCCACCACGTAGGCGCGCTGGTAGACGTACGAGTACGTCATGATGTCGCTGCACCCGACTCTCCACCCGCGCTCCTTGAGCGCGCGGCCGACCGCGGCCGTCCCGGCGAAGGCGTCGTGAACCGTGCCGGCCGGGAGTCGCAGCAGGTCGACTGCGTCGAGGATGAAGGGGAGGAGGCGGGTCTTGTTGCCGATGTAGCGCATCGAGGGCGCTCACCCAGTCCGCTTGACCCTCGACCGCGTCGCCGGTCAGGGCGTCGCGGTCGTCGGAATGGTGAAGCGGTATTGCGCGTCGATCGCGGCGGCCGCCGCGTTGGCGAGGATCGTGTGGCCGGCCGCGGACGGATGCACGCCGTCGAGACTGATGTTCGGGCCAAATGGTGTCGTCGAGCCCAGAAAGACGGCAATGCTGAACGGCGCTTTGGGCAGGCCATAGAGGGCCTGCAGCTTGTAGAAGGCGTAGCCGTTGGCGGTGGCGAGCGACTGGATGTGCGCGTTCATGGCGGCGAGCTGCGCATTGACGGCCGTCGCGTCCGCGGTGGTCAGCACGTAGTCTAGCGTTCCCTGCGAGTCGGCGCAGCTCAGCACAGGACGCGGCTTCCCCGTGGCAGCCGCTACCTGGGCCGCGCCGAGCACGGGGGGAAGCTTCAGCGGGAGAAAGAGCAGGTTCTGGGCACCCGCGCCAGCGCAGTCACTGCTGACGTTCACGTAGACGCCATTGGCGAACGCGAGACTGTCGGCAAAGATCTCGGTGCCGCGCCGAACGCCGGGAAAGGAGGCTACGTCGTCGACCAATCCGACCAACAGTGCCTTTGCACCGGTGGACTTCACGCTGTCGATGATCTGGTCGTAGTACTTGTAAAAAGTATCAGCTGGAGTGACGGTGAGATTCGGAGCGACCAGCCCGCTCGTCGCGCCGAGCACCTCGTTCGCGCCAAACTCCACGGAGACAAAGGTCGGTCGCTGCGCCTTCATGGCCGTCGTCTGCGTCTGTCCTGGAAGTAGAACGCGGCGATAGAGCTGTCCCGCTCCACGACTGATGCGCGTGGCAACGGCTATCTCGGGCGTCACGGTGAGCGCGGTCTGCGCGGTCGCACCATCGATGGCGACGTTGTTGGTCGGGAGGGTGATCCCGGCGAAGTTGGGAGCGCACGTCAGGTCCGTCTGACTCGCCGGAACCCCGTCGAGTCGGATCTGCAGCTGGAGCGGGGCGATCAACGGCGGGTTGCAGCCCGGCCCCTGGACCAGCGGAATGCCGTAGCTCGCATTCGCCAGTCGGGCCAGTTGGGCGGTCCAGGAGTGTTGTTGGCCGACGTAGATGAGACCGTCGGACATGGTCCCCTGGCTGACGCTGGTGCCCATCGAGACATACGTCGCGAAATCGGAGCGACCGACCGGTCCGATGCTCTCCTTGTTGTCCGAACATGCGGCAATCGCGAGCGCCGAGGCCCATACGGTAAGCGCCCTACTTCGGGTCATGGCTTCTCCAGACTCGTGACATGGGGGGGAGAGGAACAGCGGCGCCGGCCAGCACGCGGACGGCAGCGGCGTACATAATAGGAAGGCCGGCCTCACGGCGCGAGGGGTCGGTCCTCTCGAGCGGGCCCGAAAGTGGTCCAGCCGAGGCGCCGAATCTCGTCGCCATGCTCGTCGAGCAACGGAGGTGGAAGACGTACCGAGCCCGGCACCGAAGGGGCGATCCCCGTGAGCGGCGAGCACTCCACCTCGCTCAACGTCTCGAGCACTCCCTTGACCACCCCGCACGGAACGCCCGCATCGGAGAGCAACGCGACCCAAGCGGCTGCTGCCCGCTCGGCGAGCCGACTCGCCACAGCCGTCACGACACGCGAGCGATGCCGCACGCGTCCCGCATTGGCGACGAGCCCGGGATCCGCGGCCAGCTCCGGGAGATCCAACGCCAGCGCGCATCGTGACCACTGCGCATCGCTCCCGACGGCCACCACCATCGGGCGGTCCGCGGCGTCGAAGAGCTGGTAGGGCACGAGATTGGGATGAGCATTCCCCCAGCGCTTCGCCTCCGACCCGGTGACGAGCGAGCTCTGAGCGACATTGATGAGCGCCGCCGCGGCGCTGTCGGCCAGCGAGATCACGATGCGGGCTCCCTGGCCCAACCGCTCCCGCCGCAGGAGGGCAGCCAGAATCGCGACGCAGGCGTCCTTCCCCGCCATCACATCGGCTATCGCAACGCCCGCCCTCATGGGCGGCCCGTCGGTCTCGCCGGTGATCGCCATCCACCCGCGCTCGGCCTGAACCACCACGTCGTAGCCAGGTCGAGCGCTCTCCGCGCCGAAGCCGGTGATCGTGCACCAGACGAGACGAGGATGGCGATCCCGCAGCGAGTCGGCGCCAAGGCCGCGCCGCCGGAGCGCACCCGGCAGGAAATTCTCCACCACGACGTCGGCTTCCGCGGCGAGACGACGGAGGAGCTCCTGGTCATCGCTCCGGTCGAGGTCGACGGCCAGCGATTTCTTGTTGCGGTTGACGCTGAGGTAGTACGCGCTCTCCCCTCTCTGATCGAAGGGCGGGCCCCATCCGCGCGTCTCATCCCCTGTGCCCACCCGCTCGGCCTTGATGACGTCGGCCCCCATGTCGCCCAGCATCATTGTGCAGAGCGGTCCGGCGAGCACGCGGGATAGATCCAGCACGCGAAGGCCGGACAGCGGCGATATGTCGGTCATCTGTCGCGTATCGGGTCAGGCTGCTCGACTCGCGGCATTTCCAGGCGGCCTACGGCCTTGCTCTCCTCAGCTTCCGCCGCACTTCTGTGAACCAGTTCACGATCACGACGAGCTTCGCGTCTCCTCCCGAGGGCTGCGCGAACACGATCCGCTGGCCATCACGCGATACATCGTAGGTGGCACTCCCTCGTGCCGGCAGATTGGAGAGCGAGAAAGCAGACCGTCTGGCGCCGAGCGAGAGAACAGCTCCTGGGGTGAAGTCGGCCTCGATCACTTTCTGCCCGTTTCTGTAGTAGATCCGCGTGCCGTCGCGAGCCCACACGGGCTCGGTGCCACCGCCAGATGATATCTGCACCCGGGAACCCGGCCCAGGGAACGGCCGGACGTATACCTCGTACTTGCCGGACTCGTCGGAGACGTAGGCGATCAACTTTCCGTCGGGCGAGAAGCGCGGTGAGAGGTCATCGAACGGCGTCGCGACCCATGGTCGCGCCACGTCATCCACGGCTGGCTTGAAGTAGTAGATGTTTTCGCGATCATTCCCGGCGGCGGCGACGAAAGCAATCGTGGTCTGGTCCGGCGACAAGACCGCATTGAAGGGAATCCCCACTCCGGATGGTAGCTTCGGATGGAGTTGCTCAGGGGGGGCGCTTCCATCAGCGGGCTGCCGCAAGAGACCCGCCGCAGCGGTCGATGCCCGATCGAACAGAATCCCCCTTCCATCGGAATACCACTCGGGGCTCTCACCATTCCCGGTCGTGAGCCGCGAGAGCGTTCTACCGGGGATGTCGTACACCCACACGGATCCCGAGTGCGCAAACGCGATCCGCGTCCCGTCGGGTGAGAAGCGAGGACTCTCGTAATCCCGAAGGTCGGACAGGAGAGTGTCGACTTTCCCCTTTCTGTCCTCAGCGACCAGTTGCGCAGTAGCTCCACCGGTGACGAAGGCCAGAGTCCCGTTCTGCGAGAGCGCGGCGGCGTAATTTTCAGCAACCTTGTCCTGCAGCCCGATGGGATCACCGGTGATCTTCCTCGCACGCAAATCCACCGGCAGAGCGACGATCGTCCCCTGGGGGCCGTCCCAGCGGAGACAGAGGATGTACCCATCGAGATATCCCAGCGGCTTCGTTGCCAGGAAATCGAGCACTGCGTATGCCGGGCTCCCCAGCGACGCGACGGCAAGCTTGTCGTCCTCGGAGGCGCCCGGCCCCAGGCTTCCGAAGAGAATCGTCTTGCCATCCGCGAGGGAAATCGGATAGCCCATGTTCTCGCCGTGAATGGTATCGGAGGCGATGATCGGTTTCACGACGCCTCCTGATGACGGCACCTCCGAGAGGCCACTCCGGTGGCGCGTGAGTGCCTGCGTCGGGATGATGATCCGATTGTCCGCTGTCCACCACGACGGCCCCGGCACGACATTGGCCGCGATCGTCAGGGGTGAGCCGCCATCCACAGGGATGCGCTTCAGCTCGCCATCCGAGAAGAAGGCGAGCCATCTGCCATCGGGAGAGAAAAAAGGCTCATCACCCCGTTCGGTTTCCGGAATAGAGCGCGAATTGATGTCGGCGAGATCCCGCACATACAGATGCGAGGAGCTCTTATCCGATCCGACATAGACGAGGCGCCTCCCGTCGGCCGAGATCGCAACCGTATTGGCCTCAATCCGCTCGTCACCAGCAGGTGTGACGGTAAAGCTCACCGGCTCGGGCTCGCCTGCGAAGGTCCCGCGTCGGGATTCCTTCGCTCCAAAGGCAATCGCCGCGATCGCGATGAGGGCTGACGCCCCTGCGACGATCCACGGCAACCGGTTGCCCCGCCGGGTGGGCACCGTGTAGGCCGGCGCTGTGCGTCGTGACAGGTTCGCGGCGATTCTGCTCGCTGTGATCGCCTTTTGCCCCTGTAGCACCTCGCTGAATTCCTTCGCCGTCTCGAATCGGTCGGCGGGCACCTTCTCCAGTGCTTTGGCGACGGCGAGGTCGACGTGCTCCGGAACGGATGCTCGGGACGCTCGCAGACTCTTGGGCGTGTCAGTGATGACTCTGGCGATGATCGTCTGCACCGTCGGGCCCGTGTGCGGCGGCTCTCCGCTCAGCATCTCATAGAGGACCGCACCCAAGCTGTAGATATCGGCGCGGCCATCGACTTCGCGCTCACCCGTGGCCTGCTCCGGACTCATGTACTGCGGAGTCCCGAGCGAGAGGCCGGTCTGTGTCACACGCTCACCGCCCGCGTTGGAGACAGCGAGCGCGATTCCGAAGTCAGCGACGAGCGGTTGATCTTCGCTGAGCAGAATGTTCTCTGGCTTGAGATCCCGATGGATCACACCGTGACGGTGCGCATAATCGAGGGCGCTCGCGACCGCCGAGCCTATCCGCACCGCTTCGCGTACGGGGAGCTGTTTCTCCCTATCCAACCGACCGCGCAGACTCTCCCCTTCGACGAATGGCATGACGTACCACAGCTGCCCGTCGGTCTCGCCCGAATCGAACAGCGGCAGGAGATTCGGATGCTGAAGCTTGGCGGTTACGCGAATCTCGCTGAGGAATCGATCCGGTCCAAGCACGGCGCCGAGCTCCGGCTTGAGGAGCTTGAGAGCCACGTCGCGGTCGTGCCGGAGATCGCGCGCGAGGTAGACGGTAGCCATGCCGCCGGCACCGATCTCCCGCAGGATCAAATAGCGTTCAGCGAGTGCGGTACGGAGTTTCTCGAGAGAAGTCACTACGGCAGGAATCTTCGGTGAAACGGGAGATCACGACGCAAGACGTGGGCGGAGCGGCGGGAGACGGCCTTCTAACTTAGCACCACCGGTTCCCAGAGCGCGGCCCCCTCTAGAGTCATTCCTGTTTCCTGACGGGACCACGGGATCTAGTCCGAGGCATTCTGAATGCCGGGAGTCGGCCCATACTCGCCAACCCTGAGGCGCGCGCCTCATCTCCCCGTCCCTCCTCGCTCGACTCCCGTCCTCCTCCCTAGCTCCTGAGGACGCCTCCACCGTGTTGCCCAGCATTGCCGGCATCATTATGTACCGGGTCCGAAGCACGCGGGACAGATCCAGGATTAGACGGCATTATGTGGCAAGTGTCGGTGATATGTAACGTAGATGGCGGTATAGTGGCCTTATTATGAACGAGGACATTGACAGAGGCTGGCTGGCGCGGCCTCGTCAGCCACCACTGTCGTTCACTTGCGTAGCTTTCGAAAAATCATATACTTACCGTCGCAAAAACCGTGGGGCCCGCCCAGTACAGAAAGTAGCGCACCAATGGGTCCCCTTCAATGGATGTGGGGCGTGGACCCCATACTCGACTGCGCCAAGGGGGCGCGGACCACACATGGTGGACAAGCCGCTGGTTGCCGTACCGGACGTGAAACCAACCGAGGCCGGCGCGACGCCGCCGGTTCCTCCCAAACGACATCCCGGACACAGGAATACCGACGTCCGGGACACGGTCGCGGAAATGGCCGCCCGTGCCCAGGAAATCAGCCAGGAGGCGGGCAGCAAGGTCGCCCAGGCGATGAAAGATGTGATCGGTGCGGCCGCCGGACTCGCGGGCTTCGCGGTGGAGAGCGCGCGCGATCTCGTCCAGTACATGGTTCGCCGTGGTCAGATGACGCAGGACGAGGCGGACAAGCTCATGCGGGAGGCGGAGGATGCGCACTCGAAGCGGAAGCCAGCCGCCTCGGAGACGAAGAAGCCCCCCGCTGCCGAGGTGAAAAAGACCATCGCTCTCGCGGCCGTCGCCAAGGCGCCGCCAAAGGCTACGCCCAAGCCCGTCCCCAAGCCTGCCGCGAGGGCTGCGCCCAAGGCACCCCCGCGACCGGCGGCCAAAGCCATCGCCAAGCCCGCGAAGGCGATGGTTAAGCCGGCCCCCCGAAAAAAGGCGGCTCCGCCAGCGCGATCGAAGAGCGCCTCGCGAAGTCCGGCGGGCAAAAAGAAGCGCTGATCGGCTCCCCTCTCCTCTTCTATAATGAAGGAGCGCGTCGAGCGCTCCTTTCATCTGTATCCTCTATCCAGCACCGTCTCATCCATCCACAGCCTCGTGATGGCGCGCGCCAGGTGAGGGCTCGCGCCCCGACACGCATCGATTTCGGCGGCGGTTGGACCGACGTCCCACCTTACACCACCGAGCAGGGTGGCTGTGTCTGTAACCTGGCCATCGCGCGGTACGCCTCGGCTCGACTGACCGCTGTCAAGCCCGAGAGCCTGCCGAGCGGTGAGGGCGATGGCGCGCTGACCGTCGCCGCGCTCCGTCGCGCCCGTCTGGACGGTGTGTCCATCGCCCTGGATTCCGACTTTCCCGTGGGAGCGGGACTCGGAGGATCGAGCGCGGCCGGTGTCGCAATCGCCGCCGCCATTGCCGGGTGGCGTGGCGAGTCTCTCGCTCGGAGTGCCCTCGCGGAGCGCAGCCGCGACGTGGAGGTCGAGGAGCTCGGCGTGGCCGGCGGGCGACAGGACCACTACGCCGCCGCGTTCGGCGGTGCTCTCGGGCTCTGGTTCACTGAATCCGTGACCGTGCGTCAGCTCGAGCTGTCAGACGACTTTCTCGCCCGTCTCGAGCGATGCTGCGTCGTGGGATACACCGGTCGCTCGCGGATCTCCGGCGACACCATCGCGGCGGTGATCGACGCCTACCGGCAGCGGCAGCCACGTGTCACCGCGGCACTCGCCCGGATGCGCACGCTGGCGGAAGAGATGATCGTGGCACTCGAGAGCCGGTCGCTCGACGATCTCGGTGCGCTCGTCGACGAGCACTGGGAACATCAGCGCGCCCTGCATCCGGCGATCGCGACACCCGAGATCGATCGGGTGCTCGCGCTCGCGCGCCGGTCCGGCGCGGTCGGTGGCAAAGCGCTGGGCGCGTCCGGAGGAGGGTGTGTGCTGGTGATAGCCGCCGAGGGACGGGAGCACGACGTGCGTCACAGCGTCGCCGCGACAGCGCAGCTGCTCCCGTTCTCTGTCGATGGAGAAGGCGTGCGGTGCACCGTCGACGAGACGGCTGCCTGATGGCGCAGCTCACACACGAGCAGTACGAGGAGCTGGAGCGGGCGATCATCGATGGCCGGCGTGTCTCGATCCACCGACGCGGAACGGAGTTCGTCGTCGTCCCTCTCGCCTTGCTGCTGCAGGAAGGGCGGGAGGCGATCGAGACGCGACACCCGACCACCGGCGAATCGCTGCAGTTCTTCCTCGACGACCTGGAAAGCCTCGATGTCGTCTGACGGTCGGCCGCTGGTCGCCGTCTATGCCGACGAGTCCTGCCTCGGCAACGGACGCGAGGGCAGCAACCCCGGAGGTGCTGCCGGCCTCATCCAGATATTCGTCGCCGGCCAGGCCCATGTGGCCCAGCGCGACTACTGGCTCTCCGAGCCAGCGACGACGAACAACCGGATGGCGATCCGCTCCGCGATCGAGGCGTTCCGCATCCTCTCCGCAACGAACGAGGGTGAGCGCGCGCGCGTCCTCTTCACCAGCGATTCGACCTATCTCGTCATGGGAATGACGGAGTGGATGGGAAACTGGATCAAACGCGGCTGGCGCACGAAGTCGGGACAGCTGCTCAACCTCGAGCTCTGGCAGGAGCTGCACGCTGTCGCGAATGCGCACGAGCACTCCTGGCGTTGGGTGAAGGGTCATCACGTGCACGTCCAGAACAGCTATGCGGACCATCTCGCGACGCGGGCGGCGCGGGAACAGACCAGCTCCCGGGGCGCGGTGGACTCGGGATTCGACGACTGGCTGACCGCGGAGAGAGCGCGTGGCCGGCATCGCGGAGACCCCGACGGTCCGCCAGATCCAACACGGTTCCGCCGCGGATGCACCACCATCGCGACCGCCACGCCATCGCTTTTCTGACGCGGATGCCATCGGCGGCCAGGGCCTTGCGCACAAGCTACGTCGCGCGCACCTAATAGGCGGTCGCGGCCGCGCCTCGATGCGCGGCTCACCTCGCACACCTGCAGGGAACATACATGGACGAGCTCGATCGCCTCTTCCGCCGGATGGTGCAGAACATCCGCAGCGGCTATCCCGAGTATCTGACGCAGCCGTTCGAGGTCGCGGAGACTTACCAACATCTCGTTCCCTATCGGCACAATCGGCGTGAGCTGGCGATCGAGACCAATCAGGACTATGAGTTCGCGCTCTGCCGGATGCTGTCCGGAGAGCGAGGCTATCTGGCGGGTGACCCGGCGATGCAGGAGAAGGTCCGGCGAGAGCTCGCCTCATCCAACCCGAACACGGGCATTTTCCGCGAATTCGCGGCAACGCGCGTGAATCTGGGTGCGGACGCGATCCAGGTGGCGGAGCGGCTCGCCGCCGAGCCCGCCGCCGTGCGTCCGGCCTCTCCTCCAGTCGCGGGCGGACCCGCGGCGAAGCCCACGCGCCCCCGTCCTACGTCGCCCGTCGCGACGGACGCCCGCTCGGCGTCGTCTCCGACGCTGCCCCTTCCCGCCGTCACCGCCGCCGCGCCGCCTCCACCCGCGCCGAGCGCTCCTCCGGCGCGCAGCGTGCCCGCCCCGCAACCGGCCTCGGCCGCCGCGGTCGCTGCGTCCCCCCTCCGAGCCGCGCCGCCGGAGCGAACCGCGACGGCTCAGACTCCCGGCGGCGACTCGTCCGCCCGCTGCTCGTACTGCGATGGCTCCTTGCCGCAGGATCGCCGTGCCACCTTCTGCCCGCACTGCGGGCAGAACCTCACGGTGCAGAGGTGCCCGGCCTGCGGGTCGGAGCTCGAGGTGAACTGGAAGTTCTGCATCACCTGCGGACGGAGCGTCGGATCGGCTGACGCCGAATAGGGGACGCGTGCCCAGACTGGCGGTGATCGCGGGCGACGGCATCGGGCCCGAGGTCGTCGGCGAAGCTCTCAAGGTTCTCGACGCTGTCGAGCACGTCTTTCATCCCGGCATCACCGTCGATTCCCTGCCGTGGGGAGCCGATCGGTTTCTGGCGACCGGCGTCACCCTGCCACCCGGAGAGATGGCCCGCCTCGGCTCGGAGTACGACGCGATCCTCGTCGGAGCGCTTGGCGATCCGCGCGTCCCGGGCAACGAGCACGCGCGCGACATCCTCCTCGGCATGCGTTTCCAGCTCGACCTCTTCGTCAACGAGCGCCCGGCGCGGCTGATGGATGATCGGCTCACCCCGCTCAAGGGGAAGACGGCGCGCGACATCGACCTCGTGATCTTCCGGGAGAACACCGAAGGGCTCTACGTGTCCATCGGTGGAACCTTCAAGCAGGGCACGGCGGACGAGATCGCGATCGCGGAAGAGCTGAACACCAGACGCGGCGTCGAGCGAATCATTCGCCATGCCTTTGGCTGGGCGCGCGAGAACGCGCGTACGCGGGTGACGATGGCGGACAAGGCCAACGCCATTCCGGCGCATCACCTCTGGCGCCGGGTGTTCGAGGAGGTGGGTCGCGAGTTTCCCGAGATCGCCCGCGACACCCGTTACATCGACGCCATGGCGATGGATCTGATCCGTACCCCGGAGTCCTTCCAGGTCATCGTCACCGGAAATCTCTTCGGCGATATCCTCTCCGACCTGGCGTCGATGCTCGTCGGAGGACTGGGACTCGCGCCCAGCGCGAACCGGCATCCCGGGCGCATCGCGATGTTCGAGCCGGTCCACGGGAGCGCCCCACCGCTGGTGGGCCGCGATGCGGCAAACCCCATGGCCGCGATGCTCACGCTCGCGATGATGCTGGAGACGCTCGGCGCGCCCGAAGCGGCGAGGGCAGTCGACGCCGCCGTCCGCGCCGCCATCGCTCAGCACATCACCACCGCCGACCTGGGCGGCGAGCACGGCATGCGCGCGGTCGGGGACTGGATCGCGCGCTGGGTGCGACGCTGACGCATCCCCGCGGTCTTTTCTATTGTCCGCCCTTCCCCCCCTGACCATCTTTCCGGTCACACAGGTGTGCCCCCAACACGCGCACTCGCTTCCGGAAACATCGTGCATACTCAGGGCTCGGCTCGCGACATCGTCTTTCTCTCGGGCGTTCGAACGCCCTTTGGCACGTTTGGCGGGACGCTCAAGGACTTCAGCGCCGTCGACCTCACCGTTCACGCCGCCACCGCCGCGCTCGAGCGGTCGGGTGTCGAGCCGGGCGAAGTGCAGCACTCCGTCTTCGGCAACGTCCTGCAGTCCACAGCGGACACGATCTACTTCGCGCGCCACGTCGGCTTGCGCTCCGGCTTGCCGAAGGAGGTGCCGGGGCTCACGGTAAATCGGCTCTGCGGCTCGGGCTTCCAGGCGGTCGTGAGCGGCGCGATGGAGATTCTGCTCGGCGAGGCCGAAGTCTGTCTCGTCGGCGGAGGGGAGTCCATGTCACAGGCGCCGCACGTCGCTCGCGGGCTTCGCTGGGGCACGCCGCTCGGAAAGAACCCGCCGCTCGAGGACTCGCTCTGGGAATCGCTGCGTGACCCGGTGGCCGGCTGCACGATGGCCGAGACGGCGGAGAATCTGGCCGACCAGTACCATCTCGACCGCGGTTGCGTGGACGCCTTCGCGCTGCGCTCACAACAGCTCGCTCGTGATGCGTGGGCCGCCGGGGCGTTCCGGGATGAAGTCGTCTGCATCCAGGTCAAGAATCCAAAGACGCGGCAGATGGAGGAGTTCGGGCGCGATGAGCACATGCGGCCGGACACCACCGCCGCGGCGTTGGAGAAGCTCAAGCCGGTCTTTCGCCAGAACGGCGTCGTCACGGCGGGCAATGCATCGGGAATCGGCGATGGAGCCGGGGCTCTGGTCATCTCGAGCGCCGATTTCGCGCGGAAGAAGGGTCGCCAGCCCCTCGCCCGGCTCGTGTCGTGGGGAACGGCCGGGGTGGATCCGAAGATCATGGGAATCGGGCCCGTGCCGGCGACGCGTATCGCGCTCGAGAAGGCCGGGATGACGCTCGATCAGATGGACCTGATCGAGGTGAACGAAGCTTTCGCTCCGCAGGCGTGCGCCGTGGAGCGCGAGCTCGGCATCGACCGGCAGAAGCTCAACACCGAGGGAGGCGCGATCGCGCTCAGCCACCCTCTCGCCGCCTCGGGCGCGCGCATCACCGCGCATCTGATCCATGCGCTCCGTCGCTCGGGCAAGCGCTACGGACTCGGCAGCGCCTGCATCGGCGGCGGTCAGGGCATCGCCCTGATCGTGGAATCGCTCAGCTAATCACCGCCCAGACGAAGAGAGGTGTCATGATTTCTCTGGCTACATGCCGCGCGCGGCGCGGAGCCGTTGCCGCCCTGGCCGTCCTGCTCGCCGGCTGTGCCAGCGGTGGGGGTGGCGGCGGCGGTGGCGCGGGCAGCGCACCCCAGCCGGGAGGTGCAGCCACGCCGGTCGGCTCACCGGAATCAGCTCAGCCGAGCCGGATCAACTCGCCGTGGCCTCTCAAGACGCGCGAGCACGTGGATCTCTGGCTTCACGCTTTCGCTCTGGTTCAGGAGGACACGACCCGCGTTCCGCTGTTCGCGCGCGGCTACCGGGATCAGATGACGGTACTCAAGAACCGCGGAAGCGTCCTGACGCAGCTCGACGTGAACCGGAACAAGCTCCGGGCCCGCTTCGCCGTGAATCGGGCGCTGACGAACGCGCATTTCCTCGCGCTCTATTTCGGGAGCTGGGACGAGCTGGATCAGGCGATCCAGATCTTCCTCGACGCCAACGGCGACCCGCGCAACGCCCGCTCGCAGCAGAATCAGGTCATCATCCAGATCTTCGCCGGCACGTTCCAGACGTCGGCGGATCGCGATTGGCTGCGTCTGTTCTCGCAGTCGGTGAGGGACGAGCAGCAGAAGTTCTACCACCAGTACTGGATCCAGCGCCAGCGCGAGCTCACCCCGGTCTTCGTGCGAGTCGATTCACTGTGGGAGCAGTCGTATCTGCCGAAGCTGCGCGGCTTTCTCAATAACACCCAGCTGGCCGCCGGGAGCTTCACCCTCTCGCTGCCTCTCGACGGAGAGGGCCGCACGATCACCGACAGCAAGCAGCAGAACATCATCGTCACGTCGTTTCCTTCGGCTCGGGAGAACGCCGTGGAGGCGATCTACGTGTTCGCGCACGAGGCCATCGGCAACCTGGCTGGCCAGGCGGTGAACGACAACACGACGCCGACCGAGAAGCGCGAAGGGGCGAGCGATCGCTACACCAGCGCCGCGCAGGTGGTGGGAGGAGCGCTGCTTTTGCGTCGCGCCCTGCCGGATCTCGCCGATGGCTACGCCCGCTATTACCTGCGCTCCGCCAACATCGCCGACGGCGGCGGTGATCTCCTGGCAGCGCTGGAGCGCGCCTTCCCCCTTCCCGAGGCGATTCGCGCCGCGATGTCCCGCCAGCTGGACGTCGTGCTCGGAGGGATCTAGCTGACAGCCGTGCTCGACGATCGCCCCACCCCCACCCCCCCGGCAGCGCCGACCACTTCGCCGGCCGAGGTCGCGGCCACGTCAGCTCCCGCTCCCATGCCGATCGAGAGGGCGGCATTGGATCGCGTGCTCGCGCGCGCGGCCCAGCTCCAGGCAGTCGAGAGTGATCCGGGAGAGCCAGTGCTCACGGAATCGCAGCTACTCGAGGTCGGGCGCGAGGTGGGGCTGGCCGACCGACACATCCGCCAGGCGCTGGCGGAAGAGCGCACGCGCGTCGCGGTTCCCGAGGAGAGCGGCGTGGCGGCGCGGCTCTTCGGTCCGGCGACCGTGTACGCCACGCGAACCGTACCCGGAACGGCTCAGACAGTGCTGGCGACGCTCGACGAATGGATGCGGCGCGAGGAGTGTCTGTCGGTGAAGCGGCGGTTCGCCGACAGGATTCTGTGGGAGCCGCGGCCAGGGCTCTTCTCGGAGATGAGGCGGAGGCTCAAGGTCGGCGGGCGTGGCTACCATCTCTCTCGCGCTCAGGAAGTGGCGGCCACCACGATCGTGGTGGATCGCGAGCGCGTGCTGGTGCGGCTGGAAGCCGATCTCTCCAACGTTCGCCAGCAGCACGTCCTGGGTGGAGGCGTCACCGCGGCCACTGGCGTGTTCACCACCGGCGTGGGGATCACCATCGGCGTCGCCGCCGCGGTGGCGGTGCTCCCGGCCGCGGCGGCGATCGTGGCTGGCTATCTCATCTCGCGGCGGCATGGCCCTACCGTCACGCGCGCGCAACTGGCGCTCGAGCAGGTGCTCGATCGGCTGGAGCGCGGAGAGATTCCCCGCTCCCCTCTCCTCTCCGCCCTCGACGCGACGGCGCGCCTGATCACCTGACGTCCGCTTTGGACGTTCCACACCGACACCGACACCAACCATGCCCGACATCCAATCCGTAGGCGTCCTCGGCGCCGGCCTCATGGGCTCCGGCATCGCCCAGGTGGCCGCTCAGGCGGGCTTCGTCACGATCGTGCGTGAGGTCTCAGACGCCGTCGGGCAGCGTGGACGAGCGGCGATCGAGAAGCAGCTGGGAAAAGCGGTGGAAAAGGGGAAGATCACCGCCGACCAGAAGGAGGCCACGCTCGGCCGGCTCAGCTTCACGACGGCCGTCGCGGAGCTCGCCCGCTGCGATATCGTGATCGAGGCGGTAATCGAGGACCTCGAGGTCAAGAACTCCATGTGGAAGGAGCTGGATGGGCTCTGCCCCGCTCACACAATCCTGGCGTCCAACACGTCCAGCCTCACCATCGCGGCGATGGCAGCGGCGACCGCCCGCCCCGACCGGATGGTCGGGCTGCACTTCTTCAATCCGGTGCCGGTGATGAAGCTTGTCGAGGTCGTCCGCACCGTGACGACGAGCGACGAGACCTTCGACCGGGCGTTCGAGTTCGCGAGGAAGCTCGGCAAGGAGCCAATCGCGGCCAAGGACAACTCCGGCTTCGTCGTCAACTTGCTTCTCGTTCCCTACCTGATCGATGCGATCACCCAGCTCGAGCACGGCGTGGCATCGGTGGAGGACATCGACAAGGGGATGCAGCTCGGCACGGGGCATCCCATGGGCCCGTTCACGCTGCTCGATTTCGTCGGCCTCGACACGACCTACAAGATCGCCGAGATCATGTTCGACGAGTACCGCGAGAAGCGCTACGCGCCCCCGCCGCTGCTCAAGAGGATGGTCCTCGCCGGAATGTACGGGCGGAAGTCGGGCAAGGGCTTCTACGATTACACAGTTGACCCGCCGCGGGTCAACTCGCTGGGAATCTGACATGGATCGTCGCGTCGCTCTCCTCGCCCTGTCTCTCCTCGTGCAAGCGGGCTCGTGCGTTCCGCCCCGGCGGATCGAGGATCCCGTGCCCGGAGCCGTGCAGTTCTCCTTACCCGACTCGGCGCGATACGTTCTCGATGCGGCCGCCTACGCGATCACCGACGAAGGGTTGTCGATCACGCAGAAGGATCGGACACGCATGCTCGTCGAGAGCGGTTTCGTGGACATCGGCACGCTGAGGACACGCAACGACCGCTCCGCCTATGTCGGTCCCGAGCGAGTCGTCAAGTTCCGCTTCCGCACGCGCACCACGTTCGGCGCCACCAACCTGATCGGCGAGGCCGTCTACCGCGTCGATGAGAATGCGGGACGAGCGGGCGAGAGGATGGTTCCCGAAGGCCACGCGGCGCTCGAGGTGCTGACGCGGATGTTCGGGCGGATCAATGCGCGCCTCAGCGACGAGCGAGTGAAGCGGGCGGCGCCACAGGCGCGCCCGCCGGGCGCGATGTAGGATACGTGCGGCCGGACGGTTTTCGCGGCGTCTTCCGCGACGATCTGCTCGCCCGCGCCGCGTATGCCGAGGGCGCGGGGATCGCGCGCTGCATCCCGGCAGCGGTGGCCGTGCCGGCGGACGAGGATGACGCCGCGACACTGGTGAGGTGGGCCGCGCTCACCGCGACGTCGCTCGTCCCCCGTGGGTCGGGCAGTGGAATGGCTGGCGGCGCCGTCGGCGGCGGAGTGGTGGTGGACGTGAGCCGCTTCGACTGGATGGATGACGTGGTCGGACAGAGCATCTGGGTCGGCGCCGGCGCTCTTCGTGGCGCGGTGAACGCCAGGGCCCGCCGCGCTGGCCTGCGCTTTCCGGTCGATCCGTCGAGCGGTGCTTTCTGTACCATCGGCGGCATGACTGCCACCAACGCCGCCGGGGCGCACAGCCTGCTCTTCGGTGCGATGCGACGCTGGGTGAAGTCCGTCGGCTGCGTATTCGACGATGGCTCGCACGCGATCGTGGAGCGCGGCTCGCCGGCTCCGGTCGGCATTCCAGCTGTTCGGCGTTTTGTCAGCGACGCACTGCCGGCGATCAGAGGCCAACCGGTGGCGCTCCTCTCCCACGCCGCGGTGAAGAAGGACTCCTCTGGCTACGCGCTGAGCGAGCTGGCGCGAACCGGGGGGGGAGACCTGGTCGATGTGATCGTGGGGAGCGAGGGGACGCTGGCGCTGATCCTCGGCGTCGAGCTCGCTCTCGCTCCGATCGCGCCGGCCACGAGCAGCCTCCTCGTCGCCTTTCCGTCTCTCGAGGCGGCGGTGGATGGCGCGCTGCTCGCGCGCGCGGGCCTCGCCAGCGCGTGTGAGCTGCTCGATCGCACTTTTCTGGAGGTGGTAGCCTCGGCTGCCGACGGACAGAGTCTGGTGCCGGGAGGAGCCGAGGCGGTTCTGCTGATCGAGGTAGAGGGAGAGAACGCGGGTGAAGCGGCGACGCGCGCCGGCGCTCTGGCGCGGGAGATGAGGCGGGTGGGAGCAACCGAGGTTCGGACGGCGCTCGAGCCCGACGCCGAAGTGGCGCTCTGGTCGCTGCGTCATGCCGCCAGCCCGATCCTCTCCCGCCTCGACCCGTCGCTCAAGTCCATGCAGTTCATCGAGGATGGCGCGCTCCCCCCTGACCTGCTGGCGACCTACGTCCGAGGGGTGCGGCAGGCACTCGCATCGCGGGACATCCGCGGCGTGATCTTCGGCCACGCCGGCGACGCACACGTCCACGTCAACCCACTCGTCGATGTTCGACGCAGCGGCTGGCGGCGGAGTGTGATCGATCTCCTGGACGAAGTATCGGAGCTCACCGGGCGGCTCGGCGGCACTCTGGCGGGAGAGCACGGAGACGGCCGTGTGCGAACACCGCTGCTCGATCGCACGTGGCCGCGGGAGGCACGGGAGCTGTTTGCGCTGGTGAAGCGGTGCTTCGACCCCAAGGGAATCTTCAATCCCGGCGTGAAGGTGCCGCTGGAAGGACAGTTGCCGATCGAGGACATCAAGTACGACCCCGCGCTGCCTCCTCTCCCGGCGGCTGCTCGCTCCGCTCTGGATCTCGTGGAGCGGGAGCGGCGCTACGATCGCTTCCGTCTGTCGCTGGTGGACGGCACGACATAGCTTTGCCGCGGCGCGAGCCCGCAGCCGCCGCCGCACCCTCCCGTCTCATCCGGTTCGTCTCCCAATGCCGCTCTCCCGATCGCAGCTCCACTTCGAGCCCAGCGTCTCCCTCCTCGCCCGTCCGCTGTTCGCCGAGCCGGCCCATCTCCCGGTGCATTGGATGGGGGACAGCACGGACGGCGAGCGCCTGGCGGAGTTCGCCGGTCGGCTCTGCTATATGAGCCAGAAGAATCCGGCCGGCCGGTCGACGCGAGAGTACCTCGAGAACATCAAGCGGCAGGGACACGGTAGTGTTCTCGAGCACGCCAGCTACTCGCTCCTCCTCGAGGGGGTGAGTCGCTCGCTCACCCACGAGCTGGTGCGCCACCGGGCGGGCTTTGCCTACTCCCAGCTCTCCCAGCGATACGTCGATGAATCGGCGGCTCATTTCGTGGTGCCTCCGGCGATCATCGGCGATGCCCAGCTGGAGGAGAGCTGGCTGACGCAGATCGAGTCGGCGCTCGCGAGCTACGTCGCGCTGGTGGAGCGGCTCATGGAGCGCTACGGCTGGGTCGCGGACAAGGTCCATCGCCGCAAGATGGCTCGGGAGGCAGCTCGAGGGGTGTTGCCGAACTCCACCGAGACGAAGATCGTCATCACCGCGAACGCCCGGGCGTGGCGGACGATGCTCGAGCTGCGCGCGAGCGAGGGCGCAGAGCTGGAGATCAGACGCGCGGCCGTGTCGGTCCTCCGGCTCCTCATGGCCGAGGCACCGGGTTTCTTCTCCGACTTCGAGTTCTATGAGGGAGAGGACCGCCGTGAAGCGGCGCGGATCGGCTACCACAAAGTCTGAGTCGGACCGACCGCCGGAATTTTTTCTCGTTTTTTTTTCCGTCAGGACGAAATAATCGTTGCGCGAAAAAATCCAACTTCTTATCTTGCGCCCCAGCCTGATTGGCATCGTGCTTGCACACGTCGGATCGAAAGCGACGAGCCGGCGGGAAGACGAAGCGGATAAGCCGGCTTCCTTCGAGAGAGGAAAGCCGAGCAGAGGCGGATGCCTCGTCGGTGGTCGCCAGCGACCTAGTGGGAGCGGATGACGCAAATCGGATTCGCCTACAACGAGAAGCCCGAGCCAGCTGCGGTTCGCGTCGACGACGGAACCGATGCATCACGGTCGGACGAAGAGCCTCCCAGTAAGCGCCGGGACGATCGGTCCCGGGCATCCGCATCGCCAGCCGAGCCTGGCGCCGTTGCTGTCTCCACGCCTCTCGCCGCCGGCTCTCGGCGAAATCCGACAGAGGATGAGTTCGCCGAGTGGGACGACGCCGAGACGATCGCCGCCGTGGAGCGGGCGCTCGCGTCGTGCGGTGAGGTCATCCGCCTCGAGGCCGACCGGGATTTCCCGCAGCGCCTTCGCGATGCGGCCCCGGACATCGTCTTCAACATCGCCGAGGGGATGCACGGCGTGAACCGGGAAGCCCATGTCCCGGCGATCTGCGAGTTCTTCGGCATCCCGTACTCCGGCAGCGACCCGTTCAGCCTGTCGCTCTGCCTGGACAAGGCACGCGCGAAGGAGGTGCTCGCCTATCACGGAGTGCCGACGGCGCCGTTCACTCTGATCCGTTCGCCCGACGAGATCCCGGGGCTGGGGCGGCGTCTTGGACGCCAGCTCAGGTTGCCACTCTTCGTCAAGCCACTGCACGAGGGCTCGTCGAAGGGAATCACGGAAAGGAATTTTTGCCGCACGCGCCGGGAGCTGGAGGCGCACACCGCCTTCCTCCTCGAGCGCTATCGCCAACCGGTGCTGGTCGAGGAATACCTGCCGGGCGCGGAGTTCACCTGCGCCATCCTCGGCAACGACCAGGGCGCGGAGCTTCTCCCGATCGTCGGGTTGAACTTCGAGTCCCTGCCGGAGGGAGCGCTCCCGATGTACGGCTTCGAGGCCAAGTGGCTCTGGGATCGCCCGGAGAATCCACTCGAGATGTTCGTGTGTCCCGCGCGGATCGACGAGAAGCTGCGACGCCGGATCGAAGAGATCGTGCTCGCCGCCTACCGCGTGCTCGCGTGCCGGGACTGGTCGCGGATCGACGTGCGACTGGACGCGGCCGGCGTGCCCAACGTGGTGGAAGTGAATCCCCTCCCGGGGATTCTCCCGAATCCCGAGGACAACTCCTGCTTTCCAAAGGCGGCACGCGCGGCCGGGATGAGTTACGACCAGCTCATCCAAGCGTGTCTGCATCATGCCGCCTCACGGCAGGGCGTCCATCTGGACGCGCTGCCGGGAAGGGCCGCACGCGCGCCGAGCGCGAGAACGGACGCGCCGGTGCTGCAGCGTGTGGCGGCGGTGGGGTGAGCCCCATCGCCCTCCTCGAGTGGGAGGTCACATGAAGATTGCCCTGTTGTTCGACGGAGTCTCCGCGCTCGGCGCGGCGGCCGACGTGCTCATTCTGGAGACCGTCGAGGCGATCGAGGACGTCCTGCAGTTGGAAGGGAACCAGGTCGTCCGCATCCCGGTGAATCCCGACGGTCGCTGGGTCGAGCGACTCCGGAGGGGAAAGCTCGACCTCGCCTTCAATCTCTGTGAGGGCATCGACGGGGTGGCGGCCGCCGAGCCGGCGGTCATCGCCGTCCTCGAGCTCCTGGAGATCCCATTCACCGGGAGCTCGAGCTGGACGACGGGACTCTGCCTTCGCAAACATCTCGTGAACGCCATGCTCGATCGTGCCAGCTTGCCCATCCCGAACTTCGCGCTGGTGCGGCGCGGCGCGGCGCTCCGGAGCGTGGGGTTCCCGGCGATCTGCAAGCCGGCCGCGGAGGATGCGTCCGTCGGTGTCGAGCAGCGGTCGGTCGTCCGGAGCATGCGCGCCCTCGCCGCCCGACTCAGCGCCATGCACGAGCGCTGGGACGAGGTGATCGTTCAGCGCTACATCGACGGACGCGAGGTGAACGTCGGCATCCTCGGCGAAGAGGTTCTACCGATCGCCGAGATCCAGTTCGGTGCGATGCCCAAAGGCATGTGGCGCATTGTCTCGTATCGCTCGAAGTGGGAGACGGGCAGCGACGAGGATGCCGGCGCGATACCGCAGTGTCCGGCAGCGCTCCCTCCGAAGCTCGCCGCCGAGCTGCGCCGCATCGCCGTGTCGGCGTGGCGCGCCGTCGGGGGAGAGGGGTATGGCCGTGTGGACTTCCGCATCGACAACACGGGACGACCGTGGCTGCTCGAGGTCAACGCCAATCCAGATATCGCTCCGGTGGCCGGTCTGGCGCGCATGGCCCGGGTCGCCGGGATGGATTACGGAGCGCTGGTCCGCACAGTCTGTCAGCTCGCTCTCGCTCGCGAGCGCGTGATCCCTGACGACGCCTGGTTCGCCGCGCGCGCCCTGTCCGGCATCCCGGCCGACACCCACTCGGCCGCGCTCGATCTGTTCGTCGTGGGCGAAAGGTGATCGCAGCGGCAGGTTGCAGCATCGTCCCGAACCGGCTCGCGGTCGCGCAGAGGCGCGGCTGGAGCGCCGGTCGGATCCCGTTCACTTCACCGGTTCCAGTCCGCCCATCCGGCGGGGAGCAGGATCACCATGAGTGAGTGGCAGAAGATCCTGAAGGAAGACTCGATCGCGAGCCTCGACAAGCTGGCCCAGCGCTTCGGTCACGACGTGATCGACGTCGAAGCGTTGCAGCCGGCCTTCGACAACTTCCAGATGCGCCTGACACCGGCGGTGCTCGACCAAATCAAGGAGGTCGGCGATCCGATGTGGCAGCAGTACGTGCCCTCGGTGCAGGAGCTCGAGATCGTCGATGGGATCATCGATTCCCTGGATGAGGACGGTGACTCGCCGGTCCCGAACATCACCCACCGCTATCCGGACCGGGCGCTCTTTCTCGTCAGCCCGGTCTGCGCGACCTACTGCCGCTTCTGCACGCGGCGTCGCAAGGTGGGCGACCCAGAGAAGATTCCCCTCAATCAGTTCGAGTCGGCCTTCGCGTATCTGCGCGAGCACACGGAGATCCGGGACGTCATCATGTCGGGGGGCGATCCGATGATGCTGTCCGATCGCCGGCTGGAGTACTTCTTCCAGAAGCTGCGCGAGATCCCGCACATCGAGATCATCCGCATCGGCAGCCGCATCACGTCGCACCTCCCGGAGCGCATCACGCCCGAGTTCTGCGACATGGTGCAGAAGTACCATCCCATCTACATGAACACCCACTTCAATCATCCCGATGAGCTGACGCCGGCCGCGGTGGCGGCGCTCGACCGGCTGTCGAGAGCGGGAGTGGTGCTCGGTTGCCAGACGGTGCTGCTCAAGGGGATCAACGACGACCCGAAGATCATGCTGAAGCTCATGCACGCTCTTCTCCGCGCTCGCGTGCGGCCGTACTACCTGTACATGGCCGATCAGGTGGCGGGGGGCGAGCACTTCCGCACCACCGTTCAGAAGGGGCTCGAGATCATCAAGGCGCTCCGCGGCTGGACTTCCGGGCTCGCGGTGCCGCATTTCGTGATCGACGCCCCGGGCGGAGGAGGAAAAGTTCCGCTCCTGCCGGAGTACGTGGAGGAGATGAACGACGAGGAAGTGATCTTCCGCAACTACGCCGGCGAGCGCTACGTCTACAAGCAGCCACGCCCGGCGGTGACGGTGGGCGATGACGCACCGGTGCGCGAGGAGACACCGGACATCGTGCCGATCGAGCGGCGGCCGGCAGCGAAGCGCGAGAAGCGCGCCCCTCGCCGGAGGAAGTCCGTCGGAGAGTGACGGCGCGGCGCGGATGGTGACGGCAACGGAGCGGTAACGCAACGGGGGAGACACCGAGCAGATTGGCGCCATGTCGATTCGCATCGCTCTCCTCCTCGCCGTGCTCGCACTTCCCTCCGTCGCGCCGGCACAGCAGCACCGCCGGCGACGCGCACCCACCGCGACGCCGATCGCGCCTCCGAGCCAGACGCGCGCCGGTCCCGGCCTGGTTGCCCCCTCTTCCCAGGGATTCAGTGGCGAGCCGAAAGCCGAAAGGCGCGCGCCGCTCCCTCTCGCCATCGCGAGCCTGCGTTGCGCCGATGGCAGCTACTCGACTCGCACCACGCGGCGCTTCCCCTGTCGCTCGCACGGCGGGGTGGCGGACCGGCAAGGTGAGTCCTCGCTATCCACGCGCCCCGATACCACCGCGAGGTGCCGCGACGGGAGCTACTGGGTCCGCTCCAAGCGAGCCGGCGCCTGCTCCGGCCACGGGGGGGTGAAGGAATGGAGATGAGCGGCTCGACCGACCGCTCTCAGACCTCTGCCATCTCCCCCACTTCTTTCCCCGCCTCGGCGATCACCTTCTGCGCCGCCTCGGGCGGCATCTCCTCGTAGCCGCGGAACCGCCGCGAGAACCCGGCGCGGCCGTGCGTCATGGAGTTGAGGTCGGTCGCGTAGAGGTGCAGCTCGGCCTGCGGGATGACGGCACGGACGCGAGTTCCTCGAGCATCGGCCAGGGGCTCGGTGCCGAGGATGTGGCCGCGCCGCGACGAGACGTCTCCCATGACGTCGCCCAGATACTGGTCCGGCGTCGCGACGTCCAGCTCATCCAGCGGCTCCAGCAGCACCGGCTTGCATTTGGGTGCGACCGCCTTGAACGCGAGAATGCCCGCCATCTTGAACGACATCTCGTTCGAGTCCACCGAGTGGTATGAGCCGTCGAAGCACTCCACGCGGAAGTCCACCAGCGGGAATCCCGCCAGAACGCCTCGCACGGCGGCCTCCTGGATGCCCCGGTCC
This sequence comes from Gemmatimonadales bacterium, assembly GCA_038253885.1. Taxonomy (GTDB): domain Bacteria; phylum Gemmatimonadota; class Gemmatimonadetes; order Gemmatimonadales; family Gemmatimonadaceae; genus JALZAQ01. The sequence continues at coordinate 27,345 of JBBSGP010000001.1, forward strand.
ACCGCCGGGATAAACTTCCCGGGAATCGCCCCGCCGACGATCTCGTCGCGGAACTCGTAGCCGGCACCGCGCGGCGCCGGCGCAAAGCGCACCCAGCAGTCGCCGAACTGGCCTCGCCCGCCGGACTGCTTCTTGTGCCGCCCCTGCCCCTCCGCCCGCCCCTTGATCGTTTCGCGGTAGGCGACCTTGGGACGCTCGAGCTCGCCCTGCACGCCGTACTTTCGCCTCAACTTACTCAGCGTCACTTCGAGATGGCGCTCCCCGATCCCAGAGACGATCGTCTCGTGGGTCTCGGAGTTGTAATGCGTCTCGAACGTCGGATCTTCATCGTGCAGCCGGTGAAGACCCTGCTGCAGCTTCTCCTCGTCGCCGCGGGTGCTGGCATGAACCGCGAAGCTCACAAGCGGCTCCGGGAAGGTGATCTGCGGCAGACGCACCGGGTGCTCGCGGGTGGAGAGCGTGTCGTTTGTGTGCGTGTTCTTTAGCTTGGCCACGCAACCGAGGTCCCCGGCGTGAAGCTTTCCCACTTCGGTGCGCTCCTTACCCAGCGACACCGAGAGGTGCCCCAGCTTCTCCGCTCCGTTCCGCGTCGCGTTGAACACCTCCTGTCCATTAACGACGCTCCCGGAAAAGATCCGAAAGAAGGAGACATCGCCGACGTGGGGCTCGGAAGTGGTCTTGAAGACGAGGGCAGCGAACGGCTGTTCGTCCTGGGCGTGGATCTCCACCGTCCGATCGCCTTCGGCTCCGGTGAAGGCGTGAAGCTCTTCCATGTCGTACGCCGAGGGCATGAGCTCCACGATCTTGGTGAGAAGGGCCCTCGTGCCGTATGTCAGCTCCGCCGCGACGCAGAAAAGAGGGAAGAGCTCGCCCCGCTTCATGCCCTCTTTCATCGCGGCGATCGCCTCGTCACGGGTGATCTCCTGGCCCTCCAGATAGCGCTCCAGCAGCGAGTCGTCGGTGGCGGCGATCGTCTCGATCAGCTCCTGATAGTACCGGTCGAAGTGTGCCCGCTGATCGGGCGGAACGTCGACCTCATCGTATTCCCCCGCCTTCGTCCCCTTCTTGTAGAGATGCGCTTTCTTGGAGAACAGATTGAGGACACCGCGGAACTGCGCCCCTTCTCCAATCGGGACTTCCACCGGAATCACGTTCGGGGTGAGACGCTCCTTGACCTGCTCGAACACCCGATCGAAGCTGCCGTGCTCCTTGTCCAGCATCGAGACGACGAACAGAACGGGATCTCGTCTCTGGGTGGCCTCGCGAAACATCCTCTCGGTGCCGACTTCCACCCCGCCGCTGGCGGTGATCACCACCAGCGCTCCGTCCGCGGCCGCGAGACCGGCGATGGCATCGCCCTGGAAGTCGAGGTAGCCGGGCGTGTCGATGAGATTGATCTTGCTGTCCATCCATTCGGCGTAAGCGCAGCCCAGATTGATCGAGTAGCCGCGCTCGACCTCTTCGGGGGCGTAGTCGGTGAGAGCGCTGCCTTCCCGGATGCTGCCGTGGCGTTTGCTGGTGCCGGACACGAAGGCGAGCGCATCGACAAGTGTGGTCTTGCCGCTCGCCCCGTGTCCGACCACCGCCACGTTCCGGATCTCCGAGCTTTTGTACTCCCGCATGGCCGGACTCCTCTTCGGTGCGTCTCGCTATGCTACGCCGTCGGATGACGGGCGGCAAGCCGGAGCCGTCTACGCGAGATTCCCGAGACGCGGGGCGTGCCGGAGCAGGTGGCGCAGCGTGTCTTCGGAGATGTCGCGGGGGTCAAAGGACGGGCTCACCGCCAGCGCGCGGCTGGGCTCACGGGAGTCGCTGATGCAGGTGAAGATCATCGCGTCTCCTCCCGCCACTCCCTGGGAGCGGTAGACGCTCCACAGCCGAACGCTCTCATCCTCGATGATGCGCTCTCCGCCCGAGGACCGGCGATGGGGGCGGAGGTAAGGGTTGGACAAGAATTGAATAGGGATCGGGTGAGAGGACCCGCTGAACACAGAACTGCCTGAAAAGGCGATCGCCGTCAAGACGGTATGGCGGTTGTCGATCTCCGATATGTCATGGGCCGCCCGGTCGGGCGGCCCATGAACGCGCTCGCGCGCGGAGTCGGACGGGTCAGATTCGTTCAGTCGCCCTCGTATTCGTAAGTGAGTCCGTCGGCCACCCGCAGGTTGTCGAGCAGATCGTCCAGCTTGCCCAGCACCGAGCGCGTCGGCTCGATCACCGGCTCGAGTGTGAGACCGATCGCCCGCCACGCGCCCTCGGGCCAGTCCGGCATCATCAGGCCGGCGACGAGCCGTTGCAGGCGGCCCCCAGAGACGGCCATCAGCGCGTTCGCTTTCGTTGTCAGAACATCGAGCGGGATGTCGACGTCGCGGGTCATGAGCTCGCCCGTTGACCGGTCGCGCCATGCCGCATCACCCAATGCCCCGCGCTCGGGCCAGAGACCGAGATGTCGGAACGTCCCCAGATCACCGCCGGCCGTGCGACGACTCTCCATCGCCGCGGCCAGCGCCAGCGCCAGTGACTCGGAGCTCGGTGTGCCGTAGAGCGTGACGACATCCCGAGCCCCATGATCCTGATCCGGCGACGCGGGCACCGAGTCCACGCGTGCCAGCACCGCCGAGTGTTCCGGGCGTTCCTCGAGCAGTACGAGGAAGTCCATGTCCCCTCCCACAGGGATACGAGAAGCGGACGCGACGATCGCGTTCGCTCGAGCACAGCGGCTGCCATGGCAAGAGAAAGGCCGTGACAGGCGCGCCTGTGCCCACTCGCTGCAACACAGTGGGCGAGTGAATGTTCCTCGCTTCGCACGACCGAAACTCGATCAGTGGAGTTTGTTACCCGCCTGCAATCTGCGGCGGGGTGTCGCGATTCACCGCGGCGAGCGTGGCGTGGATGCCGCAGGTCTGAGCGCCATCGCCACGCCCAGTGCCGCCGCGAGCACGGCGTATAGAAGTACCAGCTCGGGCCGGGAGAGAATGCGCTCGAATCCCGGGCGCAGCCGCTCCGGGAGCAGCGCGAGATCGATCACCGCGATGCTGATCACGAAGGCCACCGCTGCCGCGGCGAGGCGCCGACCCTTCAACGTTCCGGCCAGAAGGGCGAACAGGACGCCCCAGGCGCAAAGGGAGGCAACGTGGAGCGTGAGCGCGAAGATTGTCACGACTGCGTCAATGTTCGGAACCTCGAATGCTCGAGCGCCGAGCAGGGTGTGCGCGATGGCATTGAGCGGTCGCGCTCCGGCGCGCCGGGCCCGACCGAAACCGACAAGGACACCCAGCGTCGCGGCTGCCGCTGTTGCACCGGCGAGGATTCCGGCGCGCACTCTCTCCCGTAACACGCGCGGAAAGAAAGCTGCACCTGGTCGCCGGCTCAAGCCCGCGGCCGCGTCCGGTTTGCCCTCCCGGATCGGCGTGGTATCTTGGGGAATGACAGTCAATTCCGCTCCCGGCGGCCTGGCGCTGGTCGTCGAGGACGAGGAGGCGATTCTCCGGGTCGTTCAGAAGATCCTCGAGGCCGAGGGACTTCGCGTCGCGACCGCGCAGGATGGTGAGGAAGGACTGCGGTGCGCGCTCGAGCTCGAACCCGAACTGGTCATTCTCGATGTCGGTCTTCCGACCCGCGACGGTGTGGACGTCGCCCGGTGTCTCCGCGAGCGCGGCTTCAGCGCGCCGCTGCTCATGCTCACCGCGCGCGGCTCTGTCTCCGAGCGCGTGAACGGCCTGAACGCCGGAGCGGATGATTATCTCGCGAAGCCGTTCGAGCCCGCCGAGCTCGTGGCCCGCGTGCGCGCTCTGCTCCGCCGCGCCGCGCTTCCGTCCGGAGCGTCGGTTCTTCGCGTTCGCGACCTGACGCTCGACCCGATCACCCGCCAGGTCAAGCGCGACGGGCGCGCGATCGATCTCACGCAGAAAGAGTACGCGCTCCTGGAATGCCTCATGCGCAACGCCGGCCAGCCGGTCACGCGCCAGATGATCGGTGAGCAGGTCTGGAAGCAGAACAGCGAGACGCTCACCAACGTCGTGGACGTCTACATCAATTACCTGCGCCGCAAGATCGAGAACGACACACTGCCGCCACTCATCCGCACTCTCCGCGGCGTCGGCTACACGCTCGGGCCGTAGCGCTCGCTACGGCCGCTTGCGCTTGGCCGCGGAATCGCCGGCCGGCGAGGACATGGGTGGGAGCGCGTTCCACGCCGCCGGATCGACATCCCGGCCGTGGATGTAGACGCCGTAGTGGAGATGCGGTCCGGTCGCCAGTCCGGTGGCGCCGACGCGTCCGAGAACGCTGCCCTCCCGAACCACGTCCCCCCGCCGCGCCAGCGCCGTGTCGAGATGGAAGAACGCGCTGTGCACGCCCTGCCCGTGATCCACGATCACGGTATGCCCGGTGAGGATATAGTCGGACACGTCGGCCACCACGCCGGCCGCGGGAGCGCGAACCGGTGTGCCCTTGGGGACGGCGATGTCGACCCCGGCGTGGCGCCACGACGGAACGTCGGTCGGACCGCCCTGCGACGTGTCGTTGCCGAAGGACCCGCGGCTATGCTGTCCCTGAGTGACGGTGATGGCGCGCGCCGAGTCCGACGCACGGTAGTAGAAGCGATCGACTCCGTATGCCGAGCTCTTCCCTCCCGCCGCGCGCACCGGGAGACCCCACTTTCCAGACCAGCGTTGCTCCGAAGATTCGGCCGAGAGAAGCTGCCGCACTGACCTCGCATCGCGCGCCACGTCGGCGCCACGTCTCACCAGCTCGTAGTGCGCCGAGTCGAGGAAGACGAGCTGCTGGCCGAATTCCGCATCCGCGACCGTGATCTGGCGCGTGATCCGTCCTCCGGTAGGACGGTCGATTGTGAGCGCGAACGTTCCCGCGGAATCGTCCGCCGAGAGGGGGATGAGGGCGCGCACGCCTTCGGTGGACCCGTAACAGGGCAGTGGCGAGCCGTGCCAGCTGCACCGCGGCGCCTCCATCACCAGCCCCTGCGCCACCGCCCGGATCACGCCCCCGCGCCTGGGTTGCGACGGCGAGATCTGGACGACGCCGGTGTCAGCGGCCGTGACGCGCGACGCGCTGTCGGACGGCGGGACCGGCGGCACTCCGACGGTCGCGCTGTCGCGGCGGATGGTGTCAGTCGCCGCGCGGCTGGGAACGACGACGGTCGTGTCCTGTTTCTTCCCGCCGGAGATCTCGCAAGCCGTGCTGAGAGAGAGACAGAGGAGGAGACGGCGTTTCATGGAAGCTCCAGGCGAACAGTGGACGGAAAAGCTCGTGCAGTGCGCTGTCGGCGGCGACCACTTCGGCAAAACGGAGACCACCCTACCGATAGCCGGCGGCCTGCAGCGAGAACAGCTCGGCGTAGAGCCCGCCCTGCGCCACCAGCGCCTCGTGCGTGCCATCCTCCTCGACCTCTCCATTGCGCAGCACGATGATCCGGTCCGCCATTCGAACCGTGGAGAAGCGGTGGGAGATGAGCACCGCCATGCGGCCAGCCACCAGCTCCGAGAATCGCAGAAATACCTCGTACTCGGCCCGGGCATCGAGGGCCGCGGTCGGCTCGTCCAGGATCAGAACCTGGGCATCGCGCATGTACGCGCGTGCGAGCGCGATCTTCTGCCACTCGCCACCGGACAGATCGATCCCGCCATCGAAGCGCCTCCCGAGCATCTGGCGATACCCGTCGGCGAAGCGGGGCAACAGCGACGAGGCGAGCGACTTCTCCGCGGCATCGCTCAGTGCGGCCGGCACGGGCACTGTCGCGGCGAGTTCAGCCCCATTGCCCCGCGCTGCCGCCTTCTTCGCCGCCAGCGAGAGCGGACTGCGATCGAACCCCCACTCCACCGGAACCTGTTCGATCGGCGCATCCACACCCATGCGCTGGAGATAGGCAGTGACCTCATCGATCTGCCCCACTCCAATATTCTCATCGAAGCGCATGTCGTAGCGCACGAAGTCCTGGAAGATCACACCAATGGCGCGCCGTACGGAGGCCAGGTCATAGTCGCGAAGGTTCACGCCATCGAGGAGGATTCGCCCCTCCGACGGATCGTACAGCCGCGCCATCAGCTTGGTGAGCGTCGTCTTTCCAGCCCCGTTCTCGCCGACGAACGCCACCCGCTCTCCCGCGCGGAGAGCGAAATTGACGTGGCGCACCGCCCAGCGGTCGCTCCCCTCGTAGCGGAAGCCCACGTCCTCGAAGACGAAGCCCTGGGCGATGACGGCCGGCACGGGCCGCGCCCCAGGCCGGGAGATGATCGACGGCTGCACCTCGAAGAAATCGAAGAGGTCCTTGAGATACAGGCTCTGCTCGAAAACATCGCTCGCGCCGAGCAGCAGACGCTGGATGAGATCCCGGCTGCGCGAGAACGAGCCCGCCAGGAAGGTCAGCGAGCCGATCGAGATCGCGCCCTGCACCGCCCGGAGCAGGATGACGACATACGCCGCATAATAACCGAGGGTGCCGAAGACGGAGAGGCCGGTGCTGACGAGGCCCTTCTGGATGGAGAGCGCCTTGTTCTGCTCGTAAAAGCGCTGCGACAGCACGCGATAGCGCTCGGTTAGCCAGGGAGCGAGGGCGAACATCTGCACTTCCTTCGCCGTCTTGTCGCTCGCGCCGAGGTAGCGTAGATAGTCGAGGAGCCGCCGCTCCGGCGTCCACTGGAAGAGGAGCGAGTAGCCGAGCGCGGCAAAGTGCGTCTCGCCCAGAAAGCTCGGCAATACCGCCACCGCGAGCAGCAACAGAAGCCACGGGTTGTAGACGAACAGGGCGGCGCCCAGAGAGATGAGGGTCAGCGAGTCCTGGCTCATGCCGAGGAGCTCGGTCAGCAGCCCGATCCGCCCGATGGTCTGGCGGCGCGCGCGCTCCAGCTGGTCGTAGAACGTCGGGTCCTCGAAGTGCGACAGATCAAGCGTCGCGGCATGCTCCATCAGCCGGATGCTGGTGTAATTGGAGAACAGATCCCCGAGCAGGCTCTCGATGAGCGCTGACGCCCGGGCCAGCACCTCCCCGGCCAGGACGATGGCGATCTCGAGGCCGACCAGCCGCCACAGAGGTCGGAGGTCGGTGCCGGTGTGAGCGCGCGCCGCGATCACACTGTCGATGATGAGCTTTCCGATCCAGAGCGTTGCCACCGGCATGAATGCCCTCACCAGCCGGAGCAGCGCGATGGCGGTGGTGAAGCCGCGGTGGGTCCGCCAGACCAGTCGGATCAGCGGCGGAACGTAACGGAGCGCGGCGACGCGCTCGCGCCAGGTTGGCTGAGCTTTGCGCGCGGGGGGTCGGCGGACGGACGTGGGGGGGACGGCGGCGGTCATGTTTCAAGGTAAACGGTCCTTGCAGCCCGGGAGTTCGGTACGAGCTGTCGTCCCCTTAACGATTCCCCGTCCTGGATCGTCGAATGAGCGAACTCCTCTCTTAGATGGTGATGGAATGCAATTGATTCTCCCCCGGGGGCGCCTGCTCGCGATAGGCGTCGCGCTCGCGGCCTGCGGCCGGTCCGCTGGAAACATCTCGCCCACTGTCGCTCCGGCGGCGGTGCGCTACATGGCCCCGAGCGCGGCCGACCTCTCGCTCCGTACGCAGACAGCCGACGAACAGGTGAAGCAGGCTCTCAACCGGCTCGCCTTCGGCGGCCGGCCGGGCGACTACGAGCGTGTGCGGTCAATGGGTGTGGACATCTGGATCGCACGGCAGCTCGATCCGGCGAGCATCGAGGATGGCGCAGTGGAACACTTCCTCGCCCGCTACCCGACGCTCGCCATGAGCCCGTCGGACCTCTATGACAAGTACCCTCCACCTCAGCTGCTGCTCGCCAGCCGGCGCCGCGAGATGGCACGCTCGGGCCAGCCGATGGCCAACGACAGCGCGGGCGGCAAGCTCGCGGCCTTCCGCTTCAGCCGCGAGGACTCGATCGCGTACCGGGCGGCACAGGAAGAGTCGCGCCGGGTCGGCGCGGAGCTGCAGGCGGCGAAGGTGGCGCGCGCTGTCATGAGCGAGCGTCAGCTGCAAGAGGTGATGGTCGATTTCTGGGAGAATCATTTCACCGTGTTCGTCGGCAAGGGGCAGGAGCGCTATCTGCTGGCGTCGTTCGAGCGCGATGCCATCCGCCCGAACGCGCTCGGCAAGTTCCGCGACCTGCTCGGCTCAGTGGCCCGGAGCCCGGCCATGCTGTTCTACCTGGACAACTGGGAGAGCACGGTGGACTCGGTGCACCCGGCACTCGCGCAGCGGGAGGACGCAGGCGGGATGGGACGGCGCGGTCTGCGTCGCGGTCGCGGTGGCCTGGGAGGCATCAACGCCGGCCCTGGTGCGCCAGGCGGTGGGCGACGTCCCGGCGCAGCTATTGGAGGCCGCGACATGACGCCGGCGCAGCGTGAAGCGCTCATGCAGCGGCTGCAGCAGCGCCGGCCGAAGGGGCTCAACGAGAACTACGGCCGCGAGCTGCTCGAGCTGCACACTCTCGGCGTGGATGGCGGCTACACCCAACAGGATGTGATCGAGGTCGCCCGAGCTCTCACCGGCTGGACCATCGACCGGCCGCGTCAGGACGGGGGATTCATCTTCCGACCTCAGATGCACGACGCCGGCGCGAAGCGAGTACTCGGCCACACCCTGGCCGCGGGCCGCGGCATCGAGGACGGAGAAGAAGTGCTCGACATCGTGAGCCGTCATCCGAGCACGGCACGCTTCATCGCGACCAAGCTGGTGCGCCGCTTCGTGAGCGACACCGCGCCCGTGGCGTTGGTCGATCGCGCGGCTGCGACCTTCACGTCCAGCGGCGGCGACATCCGCGAGGTGATGCGAACAATCGTCACGTCGCCGGAATTCTTCTCTCGCGAAGCCTACAAGAGCAAGGTGAAGTCGCCGTTCGAGCTCGTGGTCAGCGCGTTGCGCGCTGTTGGTGCGCAGCCGGACAGCACGCCCCGCACGGCGCAGATCATCGCCCGTCTCGGGCAGCCGATCTTCGGACACCAGGCACCCAACGGGTGGCCGGAAACAGGAGACGCCTGGATCAACACCGGAGCGATCCTGAGCCGGATCAACTTCGGTCTCGCGCTCGCCGGCGGCCGCATCCCGGGAGTGAGCGCCACCGGCTGGCCCGAAGCCGCCCGGCTCGCCACCGCTCCGCGCGAGGAGCAGGTGGACGGTGTGGTGCGCGCGCTGCTCGGTGGAGAGGCGTCGCCCGACACCCGCAAGATTCTCCTCTCGGGCGTCAACCCGCTCGCCGGAAGTGTGGCCGATGCGGATAGCCTCGTCTCTCCCGACTCGAGCACAGTGGCGATGACGCCGGTGGAGCGGCCAACGATGCCCGATCTGGGCAACGCGAACCGGCCGCTCGGGCGTGGTCCGGTGCGCGGCGGCGCGATGCGACGTGATCCACTCGGCCGGCCGGCGGAGCTCCAGGGATTGGCGCAGGTGATCGGTCTGGCGCTCGGTGCGCCGGAATTCCAGCGGAGATAGGGACCATGCAGCGACGCGTCTTCATGAAATCCGGTGCGCTGGCCCTGGTCACCATGGGGCTGAGCCCGAGCTTCCTCAAGAAAGCCGTGTACGCCCAGCAGCTTCCCGGCGCGCGGAAGGGGGGGGGGAAAGTTCTGATCTGTCTCTTCCAGCGGGGGGCGGCCGATGCGCTGAACATGGTGGTGCCGCACGGAGAGCAGGAGTACTACGCGCTGCGGCCCAACATCGCCATCCCGCGTCCGGGTGCGCCGGGAGGAATCCCATCGGCGCTGGATCTCGATGGGTTCTTCGGGCTCCATCCCTCTCTGGCGTCGCTCAAGCCTCTGTGGGATCGCGGGCTCCTGGCACCGGTACACGCGGTGGGCAGCCCAAGCAATACGCGCTCACACTTCGATGCGCAGGACTACCTGGAGACAGGCACTCCCGACGTGAAGGGCACGTCCGACGGCTGGCTCAACCGCTATCTCGCCACGCATGGGACCTGTGCGGAGTGCGCCGCGACGCAACCGGTCGGCAAGCCATCGCCCTTCCGGGCGGTGGCCTTCGCCGCACAGACACCCCGTATTCTGGAGGGTCCGTCTCCGACGATCGCGATGTCGACGCTCGACGACTTCTCCATCCGAGCCACCGGCTCCGACGTGCAGCGGCTCGAGGCGCTCTATCGGACCGGGTCAGCGGACCTGATCCACGGCACCGGCAGCGAGACCTTCGACGCTGTGCGGATGCTCAAGTCGGCCAACCCCCAGCGCTATCAGCCGCAGAACGGTGCGACGTACCCGCGTTCGCCCTTCGGCAACAGCCTGCGTCAGATCGCGCAGCTCATCAGATCCGACCTCGGCGTCGAGGTCGCGTTCGCCGACGTGGGTGGCTGGGACACTCACGTGAATCAGGGAGGCGCGACCGGGCAGCTCGCGAACCGGCTGTCCGATTTCTCGGATAGCGTTGCGGCGCTGGTGGCCGACCTCGGCGAGCGGATGGCCGATGTGACGATCATCACGATGTCGGAGTTCGGCCGCATGGCGCGCCAGAACGGAAACGGGGGAACCGATCACGGACATGCCAGTGCGTTGTTCGTGATCGGCGGGAGTGTGCAGGGGCACAAGGTGCACGGGCGGTGGCCGGGGCTCGCGCGCGAGCAGCTCTTCGAGGGCCGCGACCTCGCGATGACCACCGATTTTCGATCGGTGTTCACCGAGGTGCTGACCAGACAGTTCGGCGTCGAGTCGGTGGAGAAGATCTTTCCGGGATTCCGGGGAGAAAGAGTGGGCGTGGTCTAGCGCGCGGTGTCGGCGTTGACCTCAGCCGCCGAGTCGCTGCCAGTCGTAGAGTGCCGTGTACATGTCACGCGACCGGAGAACGGAGCGCACGTAGCCGCGCGTCTCCGTGAAGCGAATCCGCTCGACGAACAGCTCGAAGTCCCTGCCGCCCGGGCGCCTCGCCCACCGGGCTACCCGGGTCTCGCCGGCGTTGTACGCCGCGAGCGCCATGGCCGGGTGCGCGTAGCTTCCGGTGAAGGAGCGGAGATGGAGCACCCCGAGCCGGATGTTGATGTCCGCGTCGTACAGAAGCGCCGGATCCCACGGGGTGATCTTCTCGGCGCGGGCGAGCGCCTGGCCGACGCGCGGCATCACCTGCATCAGGCCGCGGGCACCAGCCGGCGAGGTCGCCCACGATTCGAATCGAGATTCCTGCCGGATGACGGCCGCGACGAGCGCCGGATCGACTTTGCGCCTGGCTGACTCGATCGCCAGGACGTCGGCGTCTCCTACCGGATAGACGAGCCGCCACGCGCGCGCGTCGGCCGCACCGTGCGAGATCACGCGCCGGCCCAGCTCGATCGCGCGCCTCATGTGTCCGCGGGCGCGGAACGCGTTGGCGATCGCCAGTGCCCGCTCGGAGGAAGAATCCCCGCTCGCCGCGAGCGCATCCAGCTCCAATCGCTCCTCCAGGCTCATGCCGAGACGGTCGAGTAGATCGGCGCGTGCGAACGCCGAATCGACGTCGGCGATCCGCGCGAAGGTGTCTGGTGAAGCGGCTGGTGCCCACGGCGCGACGCCGAGACGGTGCGCTCCGAGGGACGCGTAGTAGGACATGGAGTCGCGGGCAATCAGCTCTCGCCATCGCGCGCGAGCGCCCGCGCTGTCGCCGATCGAGGCGCGCGAGCGGGCGCTCCAGTAGCGTGCGGCGGCCGCGTCGGTGCCGCCGGGATAGAGCTCCGCCACCGAATCGAGCTCGGCAGCGGCAATACGACGCCGTCCGGCGGCGAAGGCGAGGATCGCCGCGTCGAAGCGAGCGCGGGATGCGTGCTCGCTGGATGGGAATCGGCGCGCCAGGGTGAGGTACGCATCGCGGGCGGCCGCGTCGCGGCGCTCGTCCGTGGCCATCTCGGCGAGCATGAGCAGAGCGCTGCCACTGGCGACGGTGTCCGTCGGATGGAGGCGCACGATCTGGCGAAAGAGGACGCGGGCCGCGGCGCTCCGCCCCCGGCGCCGGATCAGCCTCGCCCGCTCCAGCGCCGCGGCCCCAGCGAAGGGAGAAGACTTCCGGATGCGCGCCAGGACACGCTCTGCCTCACGGCGGCCTGACGGACCCGACTCCGCGAGCACGGCTGCCTGAAAGAGGCGCTCGGGCGCGGTCGGAGGGCGCAATCTGAACGCGCGCGCCAGGCCGGACCGTGCGCGTGAGAGCGGACCATGCTCGGCCGCGCTGCGCGCGACCACGATCTCCTCGTCGGCCGTCAGTGTGTATCGGCCGGCATCGAGCATCTCGATCGCGAAGCGGGCGTCCTCCGTGCCGCTGTGGTCGGCCACGAACGCGACCAGCCGGCGGCGCGCATTCTCCCTCGCCGCTGGTCCGCTGGCGATCGCGGCGCGAAGTCGCATCGCCTGCGTCGGCGCATCCGCGCGCTCGTAGAGAGCGATCGCACCTCTCACCCGGCCAGTTCGCTCGAGAAGCTGCGCCTCCGCGTACGTCTGGCGCTGCATGGTGGGAGCGATCCGCAGCCGCTCATACAGACGCCCGCGAGCGGAGCGATCGGCAGTGAGCGCCGCCTGGCGCAGGACCAACCAGTCTCCGATGGACCACAGCTTGGCCGATGCCGCGGCGTACGAGGCGCGGGCGCTGTCCGGAAAGCCGAGATGCTCGTACGCGCGCGCGAGGAACAGGAGCGCCTGTCCCTGCGACTCGGCATCGGTCGCGAGCGAGCGAGCGATTCGCGCGTGCTCGAGGGCGCTGGCGAAGTCGTCCCTTTCCAGCGCGCCGCGCGCGCGGAGAAGTCGAGCTGGCGCCGCGGCCGCGGAGTGCTCGAGTTGAGCAGCACCGGCCAGCGAATCCACCCGCGCCCACCGGTCACTCGCTGCCGCGATCTCGGCGGCGAGGAGCAACACCCACGCCGTGCGCCGGGCAGAATCGAGAAGCGCGGGCGCGAGCAGCCAGTCCGCGCGCGACGGGCGTCGTTCGGCGAGCGCCGAGGCGGCGGCACTGTACGCCGGATCCGCGAACGCGCGCGCGCGCAGATCGTGAGGCGGGTTCGGGGGGGGTGGGGACCGGTCCGACCTGCTCTCGCACCCGACGCCCGCCAGCACCACCAGCATCGGCAGGCAGCGCACGCAGCGGAGCAGAACGTCGCGGCCTTTCCCCAGCCATCGTGGTGGTGATGTCATCGATACCAGAGGACGGTGCGGCCGCGGGCTGAGTCACGCGTCGTCTGGTTACGGCGGCGTACGGGGGCTCCAGACGACGGGAGAGCCTTCCGGTTCATTTCTCGAGGGATGCCGGACCAGCACTCTCGACGCGCACTCGCCACGGCGAAAGTGCGTTTCACCCCACGCCGGTTGGCGGCGAGAGGCGAGCGCCGCAGCTTCAGCGCTCGCCGCTCGGGATCAACTCTCCGACATGTGAATGATGTGCCTTTGCTGACCATCTATCGGGTGCTGTTGCTCTCGGTGGTCTCGATGGGTGCGCTGGCCTCCACCACGACCGCGCAGTCGCTCCTCGAGCGCTCGCCCAACCTTTCCGGCGGATGGGTGGGAAGCGCGGGAACCCTCCATTTCAATTTTCTTCATCGCTTCAGCGAGAGCGGCGCGCCAACGCGCAAGGTCACGAGCTCGCCGACGCTACTCATGGCCGTGGGTCTGCCGCGACAATCTCTGCTCGGCTTCGATTACGCCACGAACTCCGACATCGCTGCCCGCTATCCGAATGAGTGGGAGTTCTTCGCACGCGCGGCGCCGCTCACGCAACAGGGTGGAGGCATCGCGGACCTCTCGCTGCAGGGCGGCTACAACCTGGCAGCCAGCAGCGCGGACGGCGAGCTCGCGCTGCGGCGCGAGATCGGACCATTCCACCTGCTGACCGCGGCTCGCGGCTTCTCGAACGCCTTCGATCAGAAAACGCCGCGGTACGCGGTCGCCGGAGGTGCAACGCTCCATCTGGGACGGTTCGTCGCGCTCGCGGGGGACGTCGGCTCTCTTCTGAATCGCAAGGCAGGCGAGGAGCTGGCCTGGAGCGGAGCTGTGCAGTTGGCGATTCCGTACACGCCACACACGCTGTCTCTGCAGGCATCGAACACCAACACCGCCTCGCTGGAGGGAGCCTCGCGGGGTGGAAGGCGGCGCTACGGCTTCGAGTTCACAATCCCGGTCACGCTGCGCCGCTACTTCCCCGGACGCACGGCGGCAACGCCGGACAGCGTGCTCCCGCCCGCCGCTCCCGCGCCTTCTTCCGCAGCCGGGCCGCCGCCAACGGTGGCGACTCCGTCCGACAGCATCCGAAGGGAGACGGCTCGGTCATCTGCCGACAGTGTGGCACGGACGCCGAGTAGTGTGCCGGCGGCTGTGGATACCGCCGTGCGCGCGCCGGTGACGGTGCCCGAGTCGCGTCCGGTTCCGCCTGCGTCCCCGCGGCCGGTGCGGCGTGCGGCGACGAGGGTCGCCATGCGGCAGCTCTCCTTCAGGCCGACTCGCCTCGAGATCCAGAGCGGCACCGCCGTGGTGTGGAAGAACGACGATCAGCTTCAGCACACGATCACGGCGACCGACGGCAGTTGGGATTCGGGGCTGATCGAGCCGGGCGCGAGCTGGAGGAAACTCTTCGACCGTCCGGGCACCTACGCCTTTCACTGCACCCCACACCCCTTCATGAAGGGTGTGATCGTGGTGCGCTGAGCCATGATCCGAGTCTCGTTGCCCACGCAGATCGGCGCGGTGGTGGCTCTCACCGCTGCCACGCTCGCTGTCGCCTCCGGCTGCTTCTCGGATCGGACGCCACCCACCGCGCCGCGACCCGGTCCCGGCGCCAAGGAGTGCACCATCCCCGTCACCTCGCCGTTATTGGGCGTATCGCAGGCGTTGATCGCCATTCGCGAATACTCCTTCTTCCCCGACACCGTACGAATCACGCGCGGCAGTACGGTCACGTGGCTGAACTGCGAGCCGCCCACCATCGATCCTCACACAACCACATCGAGCACCGGCGTGTGGAGCTCTCAGTTTCTCGCGCCAGGAGATAACTATTCGCATACCTTCAATGAGGCGGGAACCTTTCCGTACCACTGCATCCCTCACGAGTTCATGAAGGCGGTCGTAATCGTGGAGTGAGGACGGCGCCATTCCTGCGCAGATGAGACGAACGCGGGGTCGATCGCACTTTCCGATCGACCCCGCGCGACATCGAGAGCCGGCGACTCCCCGAAGTAGCGAGTCCCGTCCGTCTCCGAGTTTACTCTGCTACGGCTGTCTGTCCTGACCGCGGAGCTCGCCGCCCGGGTTGAGCGCGGTGTGCACGTTGGTGTACGCCAGTCCACTCCTCACCACCGCCATCAGCTCGGCGATGGAGTTGATCGGCGTCACGCCGGATGGGTTGACGATGTTCGAGGCCGTGAACTTGCCGGTCGCGATCGTGCCTGTGAGCACGGGGTTCGTGATCGTCAGCGGCACACGGACGGGCGCATTCGTGGTGACGTCGGCCGGCGCGTGAATGTGCAATCCCGTCGGTGGGCCGCTGAGGCCGCTGACGCTGACGGTGTAGCTCACCGTGTCGCCAGTCGCGTTCAGCGTATACAAGGCAGTGCCCGTCCCGGAAACCGCCTTCGCCGGTACCTCATTGGCACCGCTCAGTGACGCGCTGAACGTCTCGAAGCGGGCCTGGACGGTGAACGTGGCCGGAGCGATCCCCGACACCGTAGCCGTGACAGTGTTGGCACCGGCGGTTTGCCCGAGTGTCCACGCGGTTCTCGCGATCCCCGACGCGTTGGTGACGGATGTGGTCGGGGTCACCGTGCCACCCCCGGCGGTGACCGCCCACGTCACTGTGATCCCGCTGAGCGGCGTGCCTCCCGAATCGGTGACCTTGACGGCGAGCGAATCGTTGACGCGCTGCCCGACGATAGTGTCGCGAACGGTATTGAAGGCGACGACGGACGCGGGCTTCGGCGGCGACGTCGAGTCGCTGCACCCATTGGCAGCCAGGAGCGTGCTCGTGGCAGCCGCGGCGAGTACGATGAATAGTTTCATGGCTCTCCTCGATGTTTCGTGATGTTGGTATCGGCGGTCCCACTCTTCGCTCGAGCGCGCGGCACCGGCAATGCGGTTGGGGCGAGCGCCATCAGCCGCGGGGTGAGCGCATCGCCGAGCCCGGCCCGGCTGACGCCGATGCAACGGCAGGGCCAGCATGACTGATTGGTGACCGCGATCACAGGCGATCGCGCAGCGCTCCGTCACGGTGAGCGCCGTCACCTCAGAAATGGAAGATGCGCCTCACGAGCGTCGAGACCCGGTCGCCAACGCTTCGGACAACGACACTGAAGGGATCGGTGTGGGGTGAATGATGGATCGGGCAGTAGTCTACCGGCTCGGTGCCGACCTTGAACCACTCGCGCTGGATGTCGGGACACCATTCCGTCGCCAGCTGCCCGCTCTCGGCATCGATCGAGCGGGCGATGAGTCCCGGAGGAGGCAGCCATGCGGTGAGCGCCGTGTCCTCGCGCCACCCGCTCATGTAGAACTCGGCCCAAGCGGGCGCGGCCAGGCGGCCGCCCGAGGCGCCGCCGGGCAACGGGCGCGGCCTGTCGTAGCCGAACCAGACGCCGGCGACGAGAGTGGGGGTGTACCCGATGAACCAGACGTCGGTGCCCTCGTTGGTCGTGCCAGTCTTGCCGGCGATGCCACCCGCTCCCACGGCTCCCATATCGCGTACGACGCGTCCGGTGCCGCCACTCACCACCGACTGGAGCATCGACGTCAGCTGGAATGCGTCACGCGCATCCAGCACCCGCTGGCCTGCCGGGTTGCTGCTCGCCCACAGCACGTGGCCGTCCGGACGCTCGATGCGAGTCACGAGTCGCGGGTGAACCCGAAGACCGCCATTCGCGAACGCGGCATACGCGGTGACCAGCTCGAGAGGAGTCACCTCCATGGCACCGAGCGCAATCGAAGGGAGCGCCGCGAGTGGGCTGCTGATGCCGAGCCGGCGTGCAGCGTTGATCACTTGCGGCTCTCCGATGCCGTGGCTCACGCGCACCGTTGCCGCGTTGGCGGACCGCATGAGCGCGCGCCGCACCGTCATCACGCCGCCGTACTCGCCGCCGTAGTTGGCCGGCGTCCAGATTCGACCCTGCTGTTGGATCTCGACCGGCGAGTCATCCACCAGCGTTGCCGGTGTGTACCCTTGAGCGAGCGCGGCAGCATAGACGAATGGCTTGAACGCCGATCCCGGTTGGCGGCGCGCCGAGAGAGCCCGGTCGAAGCCGCCAGGCTCGTAGCTCCGGCCGCCGACGAGCGCTCGCAGATCACCGGACCGCGGATCGATGGCAACCAACGCGCCCTGGCTGGGGCCTTCCCCGTTTCCGCGACCCGCTTCCCGGTCGATCCGTACGGCCTGTCGGTGGACGGCGCGCTCGGCGGCGCGTTGGGCGGTGGCGTCGAGCGTCGTGTAGACATCGACGTCGCCGGCGTCGAGCGCCTCGGTGCCGATGGCCGAGTCGACCGCGGCGCGAACCGCGTCCAGGGCGTACGACCGGACAGCGGCGGGTCGCCAGAGCTCGTTGGAAACACGCACCGGCTCCCGCGCCGCCGACCGCATCTGCTCCGTCGTGATGAATGACTCACGGGCCATCAGCGACAGCACGAGGTCACGACGGCTGCGCGCCCGATCCGGATCGTGCCGCGGGGTGTACGCGGACGGACCTTTCGGCAGAGCCGCGAGCATCGCCCCTTCAGCCAGTGACAGCTCGGCGACGCCCTTCCCGAAGAGGTCGCGGCTCGCGGCCTCCACGCCGTACGTGCCGTTGCCGAGATAGATGATGTTGAGATAGAGCTCGAGAATGTCTCTTTTCGTGAGCGCGCTCTCGATGCGGCGCGCGATGCGCAGCTCGATGAGCTTTCTCCTGAGGGAGCGCTCCTGCATGCGATCGGGCGTGAAGCTGTTTCGCGCGACCTGCATGGTGATCGTACTGAAGCCCTCGCGCACGCCGAGCGCGCTGGCGTTCCGCACCGCCGCGCGCACGGCGGCGTGCCAGTCAGTGCTTCCGTGCTCGTAGAAGCGCCGATCCTCGGTCGCGAGGAAGGCTTGCTGGACGTGGACCGGCACGAGAGACAGAGCAACATTCACCCGGCGGACGTAGCTCAGCCGGCCCATGATCCGACCATCTCGATCGAACACTCGGCTTCCTTCGGGCGGCCGGAAGCTCCGGATCTCGGCCGCGGTGGGACAGCCACGGAAGCTGCAGCTGGCGAGCCACCAATCGAAGGAAAGGACGGCGGTGATGGTCGCGGCCAGGGCCGCGAACCGCCACCGATGACGGCCGCCGCCCAGCCAGGCGCGCGGTGGATCGTTTGGCGCTCGGCGGAACGCGTGGCGCAATGCCAGCATCCCCTCCTTCCACTCCACGATTGTCATGTCGATGCGCACTCGGTCGGCTCATGCACGATCTGTTCTACGCCGGTGTGCCCAGGTGGTTTCGTCCAGTCATGAGGACCGAGTACACAGGGCCCATGGCGGCGATTACACTTCGATCGCGACGCGCCGCCCTCCCACGCCGGCGCGCGTTCCTTTGCCGATGTGCGCGGATTATGCTCCGATCTCCCACCCTACGTCTCTACGCTGGCCGGTTCGCCGTGATGACGATCGGCGCGGCGCTCCTGGGCTGCCGGCCTCGCGACGCGGAATCCGCGTCGCATCGGGGCAGCGCCCCGGCGACGACTCCGGCTGATCGTGCCGTGACGCGGAACGACAGCGGTCAGGCGAGGCTGGCACCGAACCGGATGGGACGCGTGCCGATCCTCGAATACCACCTCATCGGCGACCACGAGAGCCGCTGGACGGTGGAGCGCGGACATTTCTGGCGGAGCCTCGAGCTGTTGTACGCGCGCGGGTATCGGCCGGTGACCGTGTCCGAGCTCGTGGACAGACACATCCGTCTGGCGGCCGGCCAGTCGCCGGTGGTCTTCACCTTCGATGATGCGCCGCCGTCCCAGTTCAGCTACGTCGAGCGAGCGGCGGGGGGGGGGGACACGCTCGAGATCGACTCCACCAGTGCGATCGGAATGTTGTTGCGCTTTCACGCACTCCATCCCGATTGGCGCAACAGCGCGGTCTTCTGCATGCTGCCCGCCGCCGCCGCCGGTCACGCGTTCTTTGGCGAGAAGGGCATCGACGGACAGCGCTCGGCGTGGCGCTTCCGCAAAGTGCGCTATCTCGCCGAGCAGGGCTTCGAGCTGTGCGACCACACTCTGTGGCACGCGAACCTTGGAAAATACGGCGACGCGATGGTGCAGGAGCAGATCGCGCGAGGCGCGCTGGCGATCGACTCGGCGGTGCCCGGGTATCGCGTGCGCACTTTCGCCTTACCGCTCGGTGTGTGGCCAAAGAATCGTGAGCTCGCGGCCGCGGGTGTGTGGCGGAACCCGCGGACCGGCCGGGAGACGCGATACTCGTTCGATGCGATTCTCGAGGTGGCGGGCGGGCCGGCGCGCAGTCCGTTCGACCCGCGGTTCGATCCGCATCGATTGCCGCGGGTGGAAGTCTTCGGCAATGCGTTGGAGACACTGCTCGATCGTCTGGATAGGGATGGGACCCGCTATGTCTCCGACGGCGACACCACGCGCATCAAGGGGTCAGTGAGTCACTGATGTAGCTAGCCGTCCAACCATTGCTGTATAGTTATTCGACACTGTTGCACATCTTGGCATGGAGCGACCAGTTAACTGTGGGAAGCCCCGAAAATTGTCCTAAAATGACCTGTCGTTGTCCTAAAAATGTCTTGCGCGGATTTCCTATTCCCGTAGCTTTCATGACGTAGCGCCAGAAAGACCGACTCATCGGAGGTCGCCCGCATGGTCAGCTCCAGGAGATTGCTCCGCCATCTGCCCTTCTTCGAGGCACTCGCCCACCTGGACGAGGCGTCGGCGGAATGGCGTGCGATCCGCGCCGGCCTCGTGACGCTGCGCCTCGTCGACGCGTGGGTGAGCGAGGGACCGCACGTCGCAGCCGCGGATTCGTGGACGCTGCGTGCTGTCCGGCAGGCGATCGCCGAGATCGATCAGCGCACCTCGGTCCGCGCTCTGCTCGCGAGCCTGGTGGACACGATGACCGCGGCCGTCCCGGTGCGCGTCTCAACGCTCGCCCCCCGACTCATGGCGTACGCGCGCGCGCTGCAATTCGACGCGCAGTGGTCGCTGGCGGCGGACGTCTATCAGAGCGTGGTCTCGCACGCGCATCCGGTCGAGGATGCCGACATCATCATCGCGGCAAATCTTCATCTGGGCACCTGCCACCGGCGGAACGCCCACTGGCAGGAGGCGGCGGCGGCATTCACGATCGCGGGACAGGTCGCGGGTCTGCGCGGTGACATGATGGGAGTGCTGCGCTCGCGGATGTACGAGGCCGACATCGCGCTGGACCGAGGCAATTTTCCTCAGGCCGAGGCAATTTTCGAGGAGACGATCCAACGTGCTCGCTCCGCCGGAAATGGCGAGGTGATCGGACTCGCTCTCCACGGGCGGGCCGGCGTCGCCATTCGTCGCGGTGACTACGAGCTGTCGGTGCGTCTGGGGTACGAGGCGCTCAACCTGCTGGCGGATCCGGCGTCGCGCGATCGCGTGTTGTCCGACCTCGCCACGTCGTTCCTCGAGCTCGGCGTGCGGAGCGCGGCCCGCGACGCGCACCTCATCCTCGCCGCGACGGCAGAGGAGCAGTACGTGCGCTGGGCGGCGACGCTCAACCTGATGGAGATCGCGGCGCTGGATGGCCGCGAGCCGGTGTTCGAGCAGTACCGCAGGGAGCTCGCCGATGCGCCGCTGCCGGCGAAGATGGCGGCCCACTACCATCTATTCGTCGGTCAGGGTTATCGGATGTTCGAGCGCTTGGACGCGGCCCGCGCCTCGTTGGAGCGCGCCATCGAGCTGGCCGCGCAGAGCCAGATCAACGACGTGCTGATCATCGCCGAGCGCACCCTGGACGAGATCAAGGATGGCGGTGTTGTCATCATCGCCTCGCGGCCCGAGCCGGCACCAGCCGTTCAGGAAGTCGCGACCGCTTTGCGCGAGATGCGCACGATGGCTGGCGTGGGGGGGTAGGAGGGAAGGATCGATGCACAGGGGCCACGAGCGGCAACTCGTGGCCCCAGCAGCTGAGCGAGGAACGGACGGTTAGTGTCCGACGACGTAGCCGAGATCGTCCGTGTTGGGAGCGCTGGTCTTGGGTGCGGTCGGGTTGGTGCAGGCGGAGATGGCGGCGGTGGCGAGGGCAAGCACGAGGAGGGACAGACGACGATTCATTTGGGAACCTCAGTGAGACAGGGGTCATCGGAAGTGGGACCTGTCACGAAGGTAGGGTCGCTGGCTTCGGGGTAAATGCTCATTTTGAGACACCAGTGTACATTTTTAGGACACTGATGACTCCTTCGACCGCGGTCCGCCCTCTTGGAGCTCGTCGCCCGCCTCCCGTCGGCCCTGCTCTCCCACCTCCGCGTCGCGGTTGGGCGTGAGCATACGCTCATTGCCGTCGATGGGTGGGCGGAGCTGGCGGAGATCATTCGGTCGCATCCCGTAGACGTCGCGATCGTCGATCCGCGCGCCGATGGCACGGTGCGCACCTCCGAGCTGCGGGCGCTCATGTCGCAGTACCAGTCTCTGCCGGTCGTAGTGTACACGTCGCTGACACCAGACACACTGAAGGCGACGCTCGAGCTGTCGAAGTATGGGGTTCAGCACGTCGTGTTGCGTGGCTTCGATGATGAGCCACGGCGGTTCCGCGAGCTGCTCGAGCGGCAACTCGCATACGGGATGGGAGATCAGGTGCTGGAGCAGCTGGCGGCGCCGTTGGCTCTGCTGCCAGTCCCGCTGGGGAATGCGATCACACGGCTGTTCAACGCGCCACATACTTTTCAGAGCGTGGAAGACCTGGCGACGGCGGCCGGCATAACGCGCCGGTCGCTGGATCGATGGCTGGACAAGGCGGGGCTCGCGCCCGCGCGAACGCTGCTGATGGGAGCTCGCCTGGCGCGGGCGTACCACTTCATGAGGGATCCAGGCTATCTGCTGGAGGATGTGACGAGAAAGCTCGGCTATCCCACCGCGCGGTTGTTCGCGCGCCAGGTGCGGGATGCCACGGGACTGGCGCCGTCGGAGCTTCGCCGACGTCTGGAACCGGAACGGTTCACGGAGCAGTTGGCGGCGCTGCTGCGCCGCGATGGAGGCGGGAGTCGAAACGATGAATCAACGCGTACGGGTGCTGGTCGTCGATGATGAGCCCACGCTCTGCCGGGCTCTCAGCATCGTGTTCGAGCGCGAGGGCTACGATGTCACCGCCCTCGAGTCGGGTGAGCGCGCGCATTCCCTTCTGCGCGAGCAGCACTTCGACTGTCTGGTCGTGGATCTCCGCATGCCCGACCTCCGCGGCGACGTCCTGTACGAGCTCGCGGCGTCGCTCCAGCCCCACCTCCGTGGCCGGACCGTGTTCACCACCGGCGACACGAGCGAGCGCGCCCAGGAGCTGGTTGGCGCGTGCGGATGCGCGATGATCACCAAGCCGTTCGATCTGACCGAGCTCAAGGGTCTCATCCGCGAGCTCACGCGAGAGGTGCAGAACGCGACCGCCTGAGTGCGCCGGGCGTCGCGATCAGAACCGCCACTGGGACAGTGCGCCCAGGGCGTGCTCCAGAGCCTGACGTTGCTCGGCGTGCGTGGCCCTCGCCAACAGCCACTCGTAGGTGCGAATCGCCAGCGCCAGGGCGTCGGGATCGCGATCGGCGTCGGCCACGCTGGCCGCGTTGTCGGCGAGATTCGCGCGAGCGAGCTCGTCGGTGGGAAAGCGGTCGCTCACCTGCATCCAGCGCACCATGCGAGCGTGCGGCTCACCTTCGGTGAGCGCCCACAGATGCCACGCCCCGCGATTGAGCGGGTCGCAGGCGATGGCTCGCGCGGCGAGCTCGCCGACGGCATCGGGTCCGCGCCCGCTCAACCAGTACGCGTTGGCGAGGATGACGAGCGCCCTCGCGTCGGTGGGGCGCGATCTCACGATGTGCTCGTAGATCGGGCCGGCGACTTCGGGAAGCTCGCGGTAGGGCTCGACCGCCGCGGCCAAGAGCTCCGGGTCAGTGTCATGCGCGACGCTTTCCAGACGATCGAGCAGCTCGGAGACGCTGGCGCTGACACGATACGCCTCGACCGCGCGCGCGATGTCGGTGTGCGGATCGGTGGGAGAGACCGGGGGGACCATGGCGGAGGAAGATAATGGAGCGACCAGTGGCAGCGAGTCGAACCGGGGGGCTGGTGTCGAGTCCGGACCGACCATGAGCGACGGCAAGCAGCCAGCGACCGCCGAGCGGCGTTTCGCGGAGCTGCAGGAGCTCACCGCGAGGATCCAGCACGAGGTGAATAACCCGCTCGCCGCATTGCTCGCCGAGACGCAGCTCCTGGGCATGGAGCCGACTTTACCCGATGAGCACCGGGCAACGGTGGACCGCGTCGTGACGCTGGTTCGCCGGGTGGTGGCGTCCGTGCGGAAGCTGGACCAGGTGCGCGAAGCGCCTCCGGCCTGACGGGAGGGGTACCCGCCAGGGCAGCGATGGCGTGGGTGTTGCGCAAAGCGCGCTTCGAGGTCATTATCGTGGTGGCCATCCCGCACCACCGCGACGGCCTCGTCTTCGGAAGCCGAGCCCGAGTCGGGCAAAGTGCTTCGCCCGGCGGCAGGATGCAGCCGGCCCGAAATCCGTCCCGATAGCTGAGCGCACGTCGATTCGTGACTGTCCGACGTATCGACCGCGTCCGATGACCGCTTCCTGCTGGCGATGCTGCCGGCGCGCGCGGAGAATACACCCATGACACCACGAGCTGCATGAACGAACGCCGACGTCCTCCTCGTCGCGGCCGCGGGCCGCGACCGCACTCCCCGCCCCGTCCGCCGGCCGACGCCGCGGCCGAGTCCAGTCCCTATCGGGATGACGCGCCGTCACCGAGTGTCTCCCCCCCCGCAACATCCCCACCGCAGTACGACGGTGCGCCGGAAGGGGACGGCCGAATCCCAAACCCGCCGATCCCGCAGCCGGACGCAGAAGGCACCAGCGTACCGAGCGTCAACGGCACCGCTCCGCCGGGAGCCGTCGTCCCGTCGGCCCAAGCGCAGCCGCCCAGCCGCGACCGATTCCAGAATCAGAACGGCCGTCGCGGACGGCGGGGACGACGAGGATCACCGCGACAGGAGCAGACGGGCGCCACCGCGCCGATCGCGATCGTCGCCGACGGCACGATCGAAGGATGGTTCGACTCGGGACGTGACGGCGGTTTCGTGCGCCGCGCGTCGGCGAGTTATCTCCCCACCGCCACCGACCCTTTTGTCCCCGTCCACATCGCCCGCCAGTTCGCGCTGCGACGGGGCGACCTGATCGAAGGCACCACCGGGCGCGACCATCGCGGCCGCTTCACGATGGTGGAGATCCAGCGGGTGAATGCCGGCGAGCCCGCGCTCGCGGCAAAGCGTCCCGACTTCAGCTCGCTCACCGCCTCGTACCCGGAGCGCAAGCTGGTGCTCGAGACCGGGAAGCCGGCGAAGAGCGGACCGGAGCTCACGCGCCGGGCCATCGATCTGATCGCTCCGATCGGGTACGGCCAGCGCGCTCTGATCGTGGCACCGGCACGCGCCGGAAAGACGATGCTGCTGCAGGCGATCACCGAGGGAGTGGCGATCAACCATCCCGCCGCGACACTCCTCGTGCTGCTCGTGGATGAGCGGCCCGAGGAGGTGAGCGAGATGATCTCGTGGGGCCGGGGCGAAGTCGTCGCGTCGAGCTTCGACGAGCCGGCGGAGCGCCACGTGGATGTGGCCGATATGGTGCTCGAGCGCTCACGACGTCTGGTGGAGAGCGGCAAGGACGTGGTCATCGTGCTCGACTCCATCACGCGGCTGGCGCGCGCCCACAACACCGTGGAGCGCGGGACGGGACGCACCTTGAGTGGAGGTCTCGACGCCACCGCCATGGCCAAGCCGAAGGCGTTCTTCGGCTCCGCGCGCGCGGTTCCCGACACCGTCGGAGGAGGCTCGCTCACGATCATCGCGACGGCGCTGGTGGAGACCGGATCGCGCATGGATGACGTGATCTTCGAGGAGTTCAAGGGTACCGGCAATTGCGAGATCAAGCTCGACCGGGCGCTGGCCGAGCGCCGCATCTATCCGGCCATCGACATCGGAACGAGCGGAACCCGGAAAGAGGACAAGCTATTCCGTCCCGACCAGATCGATTCCGTTTTCACCCTGCGTCGCGGGCTCCAGCAGATGCCCCCGCAGTCGGCGATGGAATGGCTCATCAAGCGCATCGGGAATACGCCGAACAACGACGCCCTGCTTTCAGGTCTCTGAGCGAGGGCTCGGGGGCCTATCCCTTGCTATGACAGGGGACTATGCACCCCCTGCTCCGCCGCGAACCCCTGCTGGGCCGCGCCGCCGCGATGGCTGTCTCATCGCTGCTGCTCGTTGTCTCATCCCGGGCACAGTCGAAGAACCCGGATAAGGACCAGCGCGAAGCGCCGGAGGTGCGCTCGGTCGTTGCCGCAGGGGTCAAAGGGGTCAATCGCAGCGACCTCCTCCGCGCTCTGGCGACCCAGCCGTCGGTCTGCCGTAGCGTTGTCGTGAAGCCCTTCTGCATCCTGAACCACTCGCATCTCTGGTGGCAGAAGCACTACCTGGATCGGACCGAGCTGAAGCGCGACGTGCTGCGCGCCAAGGTCTTCTATTTCAAGCACGGGTTCCGGTTCGCCCAGGTGGATACCTCGGTCACGCAGGTGAAAGGGGGAGTGCGGGTTCGCTTCGCGATCACCGAGGGCCCGCCGACGCTCGTGTCGGTGATCCGCGTGACTCAGACGGATTCCGTGCTCGCCGACCGGACGATCAAGCGGTTGATGATGCTCCGGGCCGGCAAGCCGCTCGATCTGCTCGCGCTCGACTCGAGCCTCGTGCTTCTCCGAAACACCCTCTGGGACGCCGGCTATTCCGACGCCGTGCTCGACGACAGCATCTTCGTCGGCGACAGCGCGCGGGTCGCCCAGGTCGAGCTCCGCATCGATCCGCGCTGGAAAGCCCGCGTCGGCCAGATCGACATCCGCGGCAACGAGCACATCTCGCGGCGCACGATCATGAACTCGATCACCCTCCGGTCGGGCAACAGCTACCGCCGCACCGATGTTCTGGAGAGTCAGCAGAACCTGTACGAGTCGAGCCTCTTCCGCACCGTCCAGATCGTCATCCCTCCACAGGGTGACACCGTGAAGCACCTCACGATCTCGGTGCGGGAAGCGCCGCTCACCGAGGTCCGCACCAGCGTCGGCTTCAACACCATCGATTTCTTGCAGGCCGAGCAGCGCTTCACGCGCTACAACTGGCTGGGAGGTGGGCGCCGACTCGACGTGCGTGGCGTGCTGGGAAATCTGCTGGGCCCGCAGCTCAATGGTGTGTTTCCCTTCCGCAACGCGTTCCCGGGACAGGCAGGCCTGGTGCGCGACAGTCTCTCGCGCACCTATCTGACGCCGACCTGGCAGGCCAGCGTCGATGTCACCCAGCCGTGGTTCCAGTCGCCGCGCAACTCCCTCGGAGTGAGCGTGTTCACGCATCGCCGCAGCGCGCCACTGGTGTTCGTGGACAACGGCTACGGCACCAGCGCCTCGTTCACCCGGCAGCTCGCCGATCGCATGCCACTGAGCCTGACGTATCGCTTCGAGGTCACGCGCGTGGGCGCGAGTGACGTCTACTTCTGCGTGAACTTCGGCGTCTGCGAGTCACGCACGATCGAGGCGCTCAAAGGACATCAGCGGCTCTCCCCGCTGTCCCTGGGCGGCCGCATCGACCGCACCAACGATCTGTTCGCCCCGAGCAGTGGATACAGCGGCCGCATCGAGCTGGAGCACGCGTCCGCCTACACGGCCTCGAGCTTCCGCTACAACCGGGCCGAGGGGTCGCTGGCCGAATACTGGTCGATCAATCCGACGCTCGTGGTCGCGATGCGGGGTCGCACCGGGTGGGTGCGGGCGCTCGCCAGCACCGGCCGGTCGATCGGAGAGTCCACCACCGGCATCGACATCATCCATCCGCGCAAGCGCTTCTACGCGGGGGGCTCCAACTCGGTGCGCGGCTACGGGGAGAATCAACTCGGGCCGAAGGTGCTGACGGTCGATGCGAAGGAGGTCATGTCGCGCGGCTGCGATCCGGCGGCACCGGCAGCCTGCTCGCCGACGCTGGTCGATAGCATCCCGACGAGCCGCTTCGTGCAGCGTCCGCTCGGCGGCACCTCACTGCTGGAGGGAAGTGTCGAGCTTCGGTTTCCTCTGCCCGTCCGCCATCTGGGCGGCGCTGTCTTTCTCGACGGCGGGTTCGTCGGCTCCGGCGCGCTCCGCGATGTCGCCACCGGGGAAGGTGCGCTCACGCCGGGATTCGGGTTCCGCTTCTTCTCGTCCGCCGGCGTCATCCGCGCCGACATCGGAATCCGACCGTCGTTGGTGGAGAACCGCAGCGTCATCACCGAGACCATCGATGCGAGCGGCGCCCATCGCATCGTCCAACTGCCGGGGATCAAGCACTACGATCCTCTGCAGGGAGCGTCCGGCATCCGGCAGGTGCTCGATCGGCTGACGCTTCACCTCTCGCTCGGACAGGCCTTCTGATGCGGCGCGTCGCGATCATCGTTCTCGGGACCATCACCGTCGTGGTGACCCTCGCGATCATCGCGCTGCTCGTCATGACCAATACCGACCGGGGCCGCTCGAAGGCGCGGAGCATCGTGTTCAACGGGCTGCGCGGACGGGCGCACGGCATCGTCAGGATGGGACAGATCGAGGGCAACCTGCTGACCGGGCTCACCGTCCATGATCTCTCGATCGCCGACAGCTCCGGTCAGCCCTTTCTGAGTGCGGAGCGGGTGACAGTGCACTACCGCGTCGGCTCCTTTCTCTCCAAACGTATCCGCCTGACCGGCGTGCGACTCGTCCGGCCGATCGTGGTGCTGGATCGCCCGCCCGGCGGAAAATGGAATTATCGCCGCATCTTCAGGAGCGACACGACGCACAAACCGTCAACGGGGCCCGGCTTCGGCAGCTGGGTGACGCTCGATGATGTGACCGTCGAGCAGGGGCAGCTCATGGTCCGCACTCCCTGGGCTCCCAACGACACACTCTCGGCGGCCGCCCGCGACAGTGCCATCGCGTCCGCCCTTGGCGGCGAGAATCGCACTCGCGTGGAGCGCGTTGCCGGCGGATTCCAGAAGATCATGGCCTTCCGCGATGTCACCGGCGCACTGCCACACCTGCGCATCGCCGACCCGGACAGCAGCGACATCGTGGTGGGCGTGCGGACTCTTCGCATGATCGCGGAGCTCTTTCGACCGCCGGCCGCCAACGTCACCGACCTCAACGGAACCATCACCATCGCCTCCGACTCGGTCTGGTTCCGGGGTATTCGCGCCGCGTTTCCCGCGTCGCGCATCAGCGGGGATGGCGCTTATTACCTTGAGAACGGCGATCTCGCCCTTCGCCTGCATGGCGATCCGGTCGCCGTCTCGGATCTCAGATGGCTCTATCCGCGGCTGCCGTCGGAGGGCGGCGGACATCTCGATTTCGCCATGCGAACCTCCGGGCATGCGAGCGACTATCTCGCGCGCAACGCCGCCGTCCATGTCGGGAGCGCCAGCGCCACCGGGAGCTTCGGCATCCGGCTGGGCGACACGACGGTGTTCCACGATACGGACCTGCGCTTCGCCTCGTTGGATACTCGACTCATCGAGCAGCTCGTGCCGCATCGCACGATGCCGCGGCGCGGAACCCTCGGCGGGCGCGCCGCGGTCTCCGGAGCTCTCGACCGCCTGCATGTGAACGCTGACATCTCATTCGCCGATGCGCGCTCCGGGACCAGCCGCGTGGAGGCGCTGGGCGAGCTAGGCACTGGAAAGGATGTCGGCTTTCGCGCCAAGGACCTTCGCCTCCGTCTCAGTCCGCTGCAGATGGACCTGCTCCGCAGCGTGGCGCCGTCGCTTCCCGCTGCCGTTGGCGGCACACTGGCCGGCACGACCGTGTTGAACGGCGCCACCACATTCCGGATCGTGGCCCGCGGGGATCTCACCCATCGCGAGGGCATCGCGCTCTCCCGATTCGTGGGACGAAGCACCGTGCAGCTCCGTCCATCCAAGTGGTTCGACATCGACATCGCCGCGCGGCCGATCGACCTCGCCGAGGCCGGGAAGTTCGCTCCTTCGCTCGGTCTTCGGGGCAACGCGACGGGCCCCATCCGGCTCACCGGCTCGCTCGCCGATCTTGCTCTGACGTCCGATCTGCTGCTCCCCGATGGCGGCACTCTGATCACACGCGGTCGACTGGATCTCGCCAGCAAGCAGAAGGGTTACGATCTGACGGCGTCGGCCAAGCTGTTCAACCTCCACACCGTTCTCGAGAAGGGTCCGGCGTCGGAGGTGTCGGCCGAGATCGCGGCGCGCGGGCGCGGGTTCTCGCCCGCGACGATGACACTCGCTCTCGCCGCCGACCTGTCGCGCTCGCAGGTCGATAGCGTGCCGCTCGATTCCGTGCACCTGAGGATGAACATCGCCGGCGGCGTGGCGCACGTCGACTCGACGACCATCCGCACTCCGTTCGCGCGCGCCACCCTCGCCGGCGACTTCGGGCTCGTGGCCGAGCGCACCGGTGAGATCACTTACGTGGTCGATGTCGACTCGCTCAGCGGGCTACGTCGCTGGCTCCCGCCTGGCGATACCACATCGGTGCAGCCGGCGAGCGGGCGACTCGCGCGGAAGCTGACGCAGCTCCGTCGTGATTCGGTCAAGCTCGCTCAGGCGACAGAGGTCGAGCGAGAAGCCACCGGACGCCCAGCCCCGCCAGAGACGAAAACACCGACGATCCCGGCGGTGCGGGGCGATTCGCTGGCGGGATCCATCCACGCCGCCGGCAGGGTGAGCGGCAACATCCGGGACTTCGATCTGCGCGGCCGTGCAGCCTTCGCCGACATCGTCGCGCGCGGATCCACGCTGCGACGTGGCAAAGCGGAATACGCGTGGACCGGTGCGCGGACGCCGCGGTCGGTCATCGCCGCTGGCGTGTCCGTCGACTCGTTGCAGGCGGTGGGGCTGGAGCTGGACAGCCTCGAGGCGCGGGTGAGCTTCCGGAACCCCGGCGGTCGCATCGAGCTCGCGGTCTACCAGGACACCGGCATCAACTACAGTCTGCGAGGAGACTACGAGATCCACGAGACTCATCGCGAGCTCCACCTCGCCAACCTGCGGTTGCAGATCGACACCACGCTCTGGTACTCGGCGAGACCAGGTTCCATCCAGTGGGGCCCCGCCGGCATCGATGTGAAAACCCTCGACCTGCGGAGCGGAGCGACCGGGCGACTATACGTCAACGGCCTTCTGCCGACGAAGGGGAACGCGAATCTCGAGGTGGCCATCAGCGGATTGCAGATCGCGGACGTCACGGCGCTGCTCCAGCGCGATCTCGCCGCCCGCGGCATGCTCTCACTCGACGCGAAGTTTGTCGGGACACAGAGCGATCCGCACTTCCGCGGCGCCGCCGGCATCTCCTCCTTCACCTTCCGCGGCACTGCCGTACCGGACGTCCGGTCGACATTCGACTACGAGGGCGCGCGACTCGTCACCAAGACCGAGCTGCTCCGCGACAATGGCCAGCCACTCGCCAGCGCTACCGGCTCGCTGCCCATCAACCTCTCGATGGGCGGCTACACCGGGCCGCGCGTGCTCGACCAGCCCCTGGTCCTCGATGTGCATGCGGACAGCCTTCCGCTCGACGCTGTCCCCAGGCTGACCGATGCCGTGGCCGACATTCATGGCCGCCTGATGGGCACCGTCGCGGTCCGCGGAACGCTGAAGCATCCGCAGGCGACCGGCGCACTGGCGCTGGATCTCGGATCCTTCCGCGTCGTCTCGTCGGGTACGTCGCTGCGCGGCATCACCGGGATGCTGCACATGCAGAACGATTCGATCGTCATCGACTCCATCGTCGGGAACGCGCGCGGCCGTATCGCCATCCAGGGCGGTCTCGGCATTCGGACGCTCACCCAACCGAGCTTCGATCTGAAGCTGTCGGCGAAGGACGCGCTGATTCTCGACAACGACAAGGGACGGCTGTTCGCCGATGCGGACATCCAGATGACGGGTCCGTTCGACCGGGTCGTGGTGCGCGGCGACGCGTTCGTGACCCGCGGCGTTGCGTACGTGCCCGAGCCGACGAGTCACAGTGTGATCAGCGCCAGCGACCCGGCGGTGTTCAGCGTCATCGACACGTCCGTGGCGTCCAACCGGGCGCTCATCCCGACGCAGTCGGTCATGATGCGCAATCTGGTCATCAACGTGGGACTCCGCATCAACCGCGGAACATGGGTACGGTCGCCCGACGGAAACATCGAGATCTTCACGCCGGACGATGTCGGTCCGCTGCGCGTCCGCATCAATGAGCGCCGCGCGGCGATCACGGTCGCTGGCTCGGTGGCGACCGAGCGGGGAAACTACGCCGTCGCCGGACGACGTTTCACGATAACGCACGGATCGGTCACCTTCATTCCCAGCGCGGATCAGCTCAACAATCCTCTGCTCCAGCTCTCGGGCGAGCACGAGGTACAGTTCCCGGGGCGTGAGGCGCTGGTGATCCAGGTGATCATCGGCGGCACGGCTCACCATCCCCGGCTCACCCTCACCAGCAACGCGCAGCCGCCGATCTCCGAGTCGGACCTGCTGAGCTACCTGGCCTTCGGGCGCTCCTCGTCCTCGTTGCTGCAGCAGGAGGGCTCGAGCGTCTCGGGGCAGTCGAACGGCGGCGGCTTGCTCGCGGGCAATCTGGCGGCGCTCGCCGCGCGCCAGCTCGCCAGCGTCGCGCTCGGCGCGGTGGCCCACCAGTTCACGGGTGAGGCCGCGCGGTCGCTGGGCGCCGACGAGTTCAACATCCAGCCGGCCGATGTGCCGGCCGAGCTCAGCACGAGTGGCGCGCTCAGTCTGCTGCAAGGCACGCAGATCGAGGCCGGGAAATACATCAATCCGAACACCTTCCTGGCATTGCAGGCCCGTCCTTCCCCGGACGCCGTCCCGGGCATACGGCTCGAGCGCCGGCTGCCGAAAGGCTTCCAGGTCCAGGCGAGCTTCGAGCCGCGCTATCTTGTGCGTGAGCCCACCTTCTCCACCGCGAGCAATGTCACGCCGACGGGTGTGCTCGGCCTCTTCCTGATCCGCGAGCGTCGCTACTAGCGCGTCGGTCCGCCTTTCGGCCGCGGCCCCAGCTCATCCCACAGCGCGGCCACGGCCACCATCCCCTTCACGAAGTTGTCGTCGCTCATCCACTCGTTGGGCGCGTGGGCGTTCTCTCCCGGCAGGCCGAAGCCCATCAGAAGCACTGGCGCGCCGAGAATGCGCTCGAAGTCCCCCACCACCGGGATCGAGCCCCCCTCGCCGGTGATCACGGGCTCACGACCGAATGCGATCGCCAGCGCGCGCCGAGCCGCGTCGAAGAGGGGACCCTCGAGGTCCGCGCGCCAGGGGCGTCCTCCGTGCAGGTGCGTCACCGTCACCGTGACTCCGGCCGGCGCCAGCCGCGCGACGTGCGCCGCCATCGCCTGCTCGATCGCCTCCGGCGTCTGATCGGGTACCAGACGGCAGCTCACCTTGGCCATGGCCTTCGCCGGCAGCACGGTCTTGGCACCCTCGCCGGTGTAGCCACTCAGAAGTCCATTCACCTCGCAGGTGGGACGCGTCCAGATGCGTTCCAGCGTCGTGTAGCCTTCTTCGCCGCCGAGGGCGGTGGCGCCGGCGTCGGCCAGGAACTCGGCATCGCTATACGGCAGAGAGCGCATCTGCTCGCGAACGCGAGCCGGCCATTCGCGCACCTGATCGTAGAAGCCGGCGATCGCGATCCGGCCGCGCTCGTCGTGGAGCGTGGCCAGGATGCGCGCCAGCGCCATTGCCGGGTTCACGACGGCGCCGCCGTAGCTTCCGGAGTGTAGATCGCCCGACGCCCCCTGCACATCGATCTGGAAGTAAGCCAGACCGCGCAGCGACGACAGGATCGACGGCAGCCCGGGCGCGAACATCGAGGAGTCCGAGATGACAACGGCGTCGCATTTCAATCGGGCGGCATGCTCGGCAATGAAGGGCGCCAGATGCTCGCTCCCGACTTCTTCCTCGCCTTCCGCCATGAAGATGATGTTCACCGGAAGAGAGCCGCGGACCCGCAGGTGTGCCTCGATCGCCTTGATGTGAACGAACAGCTGTCCCTTATCGTCGACGGCGCCGCGCGCGTAGATCCGACCGTTGCGCACCGCCGGCTCGAACGGAGGTGTCTCCCAGAGCTCGAGCGGCTCCGCTGGCTGAACGTCGTAATGGCCGTAGACGAGCACAGTCCTGGCTCCCGCTCCCGTCTCTGCACCGCGCCATTCGCCCAGCACCACTGGATGGCCGCCGGTGGGGAAAACCTGCACGGCGAGCCCGGCGTCGCGCATCGAGGCGGCAACCCATTCGGCCGCGCGAGCCGTGTCGCCTCGATGCTCGGAGCGCGCGCTCACGCTGGGGATTCTCAGCAGCGCGAACAGCTCGTCGTGAAAGCGATGATCGTGCTCCGCCAGATAACGGCGGAGATCGGGAGCGAGCGTACTGGTCACAGGCACCGAGCGAGGGACGGTCGAGGATCGGGACGCCCACGATGATAACTCGGCGCGGCTAGCGCGTCACTCTGGCGCTCGCCCACCCTGGCAGCGGCGAACCCGGCGAGAGAGACTGTCCGCCAGCGCCGGCCACTGGCAGCGCCAACCGCGGAGAACCCAGATACGCCGCCGCTCGATCTCACCCTGGCCGCGCCGGAGGATCACACCGTCCCCCGCCTCGATGCTCCCGAAGTACGGAGACAGAATCTCCACCGGTCGGGGCACACCGGCTCCATCATCCGCAACCAGCACCAGTTGGTCGCCCGCGCCGGCCCGATCGTGGAACGCTGGCCAGAGATCGTATTCATTCGGTCGGCCCGACAGGTTGAGCGAGAACACCTCCGGCTGCCCCGGCAGGTGAAACGCGAGCTCGGACGCATCCTGGTATCGGTTGGCGGCGATCCAGCTGCGCGTACCCCGTGGCGCGGTAGCGGCGACGGCCCTCCGGGCCTCTTCGGTACGGATCGCCAACGTGTCGAACCCGAACGAGCGCGCCACCGGGTCGGCGCGGGCAGAGATGGGCAGAATGGGCACGACGGCGTGAATGTACGTCACCATGACCAGAGCCCCGCCCAGGAGCAGGCCGGCGGTGCGCCACCATCGCCAGCGATCGCTGCCCTCGCTCACGGCCAGCACGATGACGGCGGCGAGGATCGCCGGCGCCGGCCAGTTTGCCTCGACTGGTTTCCGCAGCGCGCTGATCAGGAAGAACAGAAACGGGGTCAGGGCGATCACCGCGACGAGCGATCGGCGCGCGTCCCTCCCCTTCTCTCGCCGCAGCGCGTCGAAGCAGGCGGTGATCATGAGAGCGAACAGGATGGGAGACGCGAGTCCCGCCTGCGCGCCCACGAGCTCCAGCTCAC
Source organism: Gemmatimonadales bacterium (assembly GCA_038253885.1). Classification (GTDB taxonomy): domain Bacteria; phylum Gemmatimonadota; class Gemmatimonadetes; order Gemmatimonadales; family Gemmatimonadaceae; genus JALZAQ01. Next base: position 61,854 of record JBBSGP010000001.1, read on the forward strand.
GCCTGATCGCCGAGCCGCGCGGCGCACCAAGGCCGTGCGCGAGCTGAAAGCGAAAGGAGACCCAGTCGTGGTGCGAGTTCCAGAGGAGGACGGGCATGAATAACAGCAGCGCCACCAGCATGCCGAGATACGGCCCCGGCTCGGCGAGCCGCGTGCGCAGCTCCGGCAGCGCCACGAGCCCCGCCAGAATTCCCAGAGGGAGCAAGACGGCCGTGTACTTGGAGTCGAGGCACAGTCCCAGCGCCGCGCCCGCCAGCAGCCACCCTCGGAGCGAGCCCGTGCTCCTCGGCGGATGCGAGACCGCGACCAGGATTGCGTAGATCACCAGGGCGTCGGCGAGCAGCAGGGGAGCGTCCGGTGTCGCGAGCAGAAGACCGCCGGCCGCCAACGGTAGGCAGGCCATGGTCACCGAAGCGATGAGCGCCCCACGCTCTCCGCCGAGGCGGCGCGTCATCGCGAGCACGAGGAGCACAGTCGCGAAGCCGGCAAGCACGGCACCGATGCGCACGCCGAGCGCGTTGTCTCCCAGAATTCCCGTGCCCATGCGGATCAGGAGGGCGACACCGAAGGGGTGGTCGAAATATCCGGCGGCGAGGTGCCGCGACCACTCCCAGTAGTACGTCTCGTCGGGAAAGAGCGGAACGATCGACGCGAGCGCGATGTGGACGAGCAGAGAGGCCACGGCGAGCGTCAGCGCGAGCCTCCATGCCCGGATTTTCCGTTTCCCTGCCCTGTCGCCTGGCGGCTCGGTCGGCTCCATCAGACGGCGGACGGGCGCGCGAGAGGTCGGCTGCGCGCGCGCTGAGCCAGCCAGAGGGTCCACCCCCACAGCATCCACGACAGACGCTCGGCCGGCGAGAGCGTCGAGAGCAAGCTCCAGATCACGGCCGGCAGCGTGAACGCGAGCGCCGCAGTCGAGCGCCGTGGATCGGGGGCTCGGCGTGCGATCACCCGAACGGCGTGGCGGCGACCGGAAAGGATCTGACTCTGGATCGCGATGCCGAGCTCGCGAGGCGACAGATCCCGCCACCCCGGCAGTTTCAGCACGCTCCACGCGACTGCCGTGCGGCCCCACCCGTGATTGTTGGATCCGGCCACGACCGCGAGGTCGAGGCTGTCGGCGATGCGCAGGATGAGGTCGTGATCACGCTGTGACTGCGCGATGCCGCGCGGCGCGCCATCCGACAGCTCGATGGCCTGCACTCCTCGCTGCCCTCCCCTCCCGCCGCCGGCGACTGGCACCCGGGAGAGGTCCTCCGGGATCGTCTGCAGGAGAACGACGGTGCCGAGCCGTGTCGGGATCGCCGGCCCGGGCATGGGAAGCGAGAGGAAGCGCTGATCGGCTTCCGAGAGACCGAGCGCGTTGATGTGCTCGTCACGATAGATGAGCTCGAGCCCGCTCAGCGACACGACACCGTCGCCGGCGCGCCGGGGGTTCTCGCGCTCGGCGGCAGCGATTCCGTCGAAGCTCGCATGATCGGTGATATAGGACGCGTGAAAACCGGCCGCTCGATGCCAGCCGATGTTGCGACTGGCGGTGAAATCCGGCCGGCCGTCGTGCGACGCGTTGGTGTGGCTGTGAAAGTCTACCGCGAGCGCGTCGGGATCATCGAGCGCCAGCGCGGCCATGGGACGCGGCGCCAGAGCCGCCGCGCCGTACACCGCGAGGATGGCGCCGAGCAGGCTCACGCCCGCACGGAGCTCGCGCCATGGCGACCGCGGCGGCCGTCGTGCCGCTCGGATCAGGACGTGGAGCGCGATCACTCCCGCGACCAGCGCTGTTGTCTGGGCGACCGAGAGGAGCGACAGCATGTCGAGACTATCGCACAGCGGCGCGAGCAGGAGGAAGCTGGGTGAGAGACGGAGCGACGCGCCGGCGAGAGTCGCGTCGCGCTCCAGGTCGTAGAGCGGAGGGTTCGCCGCGAGCCAGGCGAGGAGCAGGACCGCGCTGAGTAACGCGGGCCATGGGACGCGAGGTCGCGGCATCCGCGAAGTCTACGGAGGCCCTCACGGCTTGGCAAAAGACCTGCGATACGCAAGCATTCAGCGGTACGCCTTTCCCTTCCCGACTCATGGCCAACCGACTCGCGCACGAGACCAGCCCCTATCTGCTCCAGCACGCGCACAATCCGGTGGACTGGTTTCCCTGGGGAGCGGAGGCGTTCGCGCGTGCCAAGGAGCAGAACAAGCCGATCGTGCTCAGCATCGGCTATGCCGCGTGTCACTGGTGTCACGTCATGGAGCGCGAGTCGTTCGAGGATGACAAGACGGCGACGCTCATGAATGACCTGTTCGTGAGCATCAAGGTGGACCGTGAGGAGCGTCCTGACATCGATGCCATCTACATGGCCGCGGTGCAGGCAATGACGGGACACGGCGGATGGCCGATGACGATGTTTCTCACGCCCGACGGCGCGCCTTTCTATGCGGGGACCTACTATCCGCCCGAGGATCGGCCAGGCATGCCCTCGTTCTCCCGGGTGCTCACGTCCGTGGCGACCACCTATCGCGAGCGCCCCGCGGAAGTGTCCCGGAGCGCCGAGCGTCTCCGTCAGATCTTCCGCCACACGCTGGTCAAGGCGCAGCCCACTGGCGCTCTGTCGCCGGCGCTGCTCGAGGGTGCCTATCGGGCGATCGCGCAGCGCTACGACGCGCGCGATGGCGGCTTCACGGGCGCACCGAAATTCCCCCAGGCGATGGCACTCGACTTTCTGTTGCGCCACTGGAGGCGCACCGGCGCGGGGTTCGCTCTCGAGATGGCGCTCGGCTCCTTCCGGAAGATGGCGCGGGGCGGCCTCTGCGATCAGGTGGGCGGCGGCTTTCACCGCTACTCCGTCGATGCGCACTGGCTGGTGCCGCACTTCGAGAAGATGCTCTACGACAACGCGCTCCTGGGGCTCCTCGGAGTCCGGTTGGTGCAGGCGACGGGCGACGCGGAAGTCAGGCGGGTGACCGAGGATCTGCTCGATTGGCTGGCGCGCGAGATGACGTCCCCGTCCGGCGGATTCTACTCGACGCTCGACGCGGACAGCGAGGGAGTGGAGGGGCGCTTCTATGTGTGGAGCGAGGCCGAGCTCGATCGAGCGCTGGGACCCGACGCCCGAGCCGTGAAAGCGCATTGGGGCGTCACCGGCGGCGGCAACTTCGAGGGGCACAACATCCTTCACGTGGGCGACGAGATCGGCGCCGCGGCGGCGCGCGCTGGCGTGGACGTGCCGACAGTGGAGTCGGCCATCGAGCGTGCGCGGCGCACGCTGTACGACATCCGCGCTCGGCGCGTGTGGCCGGCGCGCGACGAGAAGATTCTCGCCTCCTGGAACGGCCTCATGCTGAGGGCCGTTGCCGAGGCGGCCCGCGTGCTCGGACGCGCCAAGGATCGGGCGCTCGCGATCGCCAATGGGGAGTTTCTCTTCCGCGAGATGGTCCGCGACGGGCGCGTGATGCGCTCGCACAAGGATGGCGTGACGCGCATCCGGGGCTATCTCGAGGATCACGCCGCCGTCGGGCTCGGCGCTCTGGCTCTCTACGAGCTCACCTTCGAGCCGGTGTGGCTGCAGCGGGCGCGCGAGATCGCCGAGACGACAGTGACCTGGTTCTGGGATGCGGAGGCTCGCGCGTTCTTCGACACCGCTCACGACCACGAGGAGCTGATCGCGCGGCCACGCGAGGTGACCGACAACGCGACTCCGTCGGGCACGTCGCTCGCCATCGATCTGCTGCTGCGCCTGTCCGAGATCACCGATGACGCGGACATGCGACAGCGGGCGACCTGGGTGCTCGAGACGCTCGCCGAGCCGATGGCGCGCCATGCCCCTGCATTCGGTCACGCCCTCGGAGTGGCTGACATGGCCGTGCACGGCGCGGTGGAGCTCGCCCTGGTGGGCGTGCCCGGGAGCGACGGCTTCGAGTCGCTGGTGAGAGAAGCGGCCCGGCACTACCTGCCGTCGCTCGTACTCGCCGGCGGAGCACCGGAAAGCTCCGATCAGATCGCATTGCTGGCCGGCCGGCCGATGGTGCAGGGACAAGCGACGGCGTACGTCTGTCGTCGCTTCACCTGCGACGCGCCCGTGACCTCGGCATCCCGTCTGGGCGAGCAGCTCGAGGCGGCTGTTGTGCCCGACGACGGTCGGCCGGGCGGCTGAGGGAGGCGGCTAGCTGGCGCCGCTGGAAGGGCCTATGTTGATCGCTCTGCCGGGGACGGCGTCGTTCATGCCCGACTTGCTGCACCGCTTCGAGTCACTGATCGCCGAACGCTACGAGGTCGAGCGCGAGCTCGGACATGGCGGGATGGCGGTGGTGTATCTGGCGCGGGATGTCCGGCACTCACGTCAGGTGGCGATCAAGGTGATGCGCCCCGAGATCGCCCTCTCGCTCGGCACCGAGCGATTCCTGCGCGAGATCCGGATCGCCGCGGGGCTGCACCACCCCAACATCCTGGCGCTCTTCGACTCGGGCCAGGCGGATGGCCTGTTGTATTTCGTCATGCCATACGTCAGCGGGGAGACGCTGCGCGCGCGGCTGGATCGGGAGCAGCAGCTCCGGATCGAGGACGCGCTGGTGATCTCGCGCCAGGTAGCGGCCGCGCTCGACCATGCGCACGAGCTCGGTGTTGTCCACCGGGACATCAAGCCCGAGAACATTCTGCTGACGGGAAACCGGGTGTGCGTCGCCGACTTCGGGCTGGCGCGCGCCCTGACGACTGCCGGTGGGGAGCGGCTCACGGATTCGGGGATCGCGATGGGCACGCCGGCCTACATGAGTCCCGAGCAGGCGAGCGCCGACCGGGAGGTGGGCGCGGCCAGCGACATCTACAGTCTCGGTTGCGTGGTCTACGAGATGTTCGCCGGGATCCCGCCCTTCAGCGGACCGAATGTGCAGACGATCGCGATGCGACACATGACCGATACGGCGTCTCCGCTGCGGCGGCTGAGGCCCTCGACGCCCGAGTCGGTGGAGGCAGCGGTGGCCAAGGCGCTGGAGAAGGCGCCCGCCGATCGATTCGCGACGGCGGGTCAACTTGTCGCGGCCATGGAGGCGCCGGCGCCCATTGCGGTTGTTGCAACCGCGACGCCGACGACAGCGCCTGTCACCGCGTTCACGGCACATCGGCAATTTCTGAGACGTGTCGCACGCTGGGTCACCGGAATAGGTGCGGCGATCGTCGTACTGCTGTGGCTCTGGCTGGCGCAGCAACGGCACGAGCGGGGCGCTTCTCTTCCTCTCGATCCGTCGCGCTACGTCGTGCTTCCCTTTCAGGCCGATTCCAATACAAGCGGAGCACTGAGTGGAGACCAGGTTGGTGCGCGCCTGCGGGATGCGTTCGCCCGGTGGAGAGGGTTGAAGCTCGTCGGCGAGTTGAGCATGAACGAGGCGATGAGGGGAGCCGGCGAATCTCTGAGCCAACCCGTTGCGTTGCGAATCGCGAGGGCGCTCGGAGCTGGGCGACTGGTATGGGGGCGGTCCGAGACGCGAGGAGATTCGGCGCTCATCGACGCCACGCTCTACGACGCGGGCGATGGACGGGTGGTCCGCGAGCGTCGGATCATGCTCTCGCGGAATCTGCGAGACGTCGACGCGCGGCTGAGCTCGCTAGCCACATCGCTGTTGTCCGAAACGGATGAGGCCGATGCCGCGACCTCGCCAGCCATCGGGACGACATCCCTCGGGGCCGCTCGTGCCTTCGATCGTGGACGATTGGCGATCAGGGCCTGGGATCTCTCGGCGGCAGAGACGTACTTTCGCGCGGCGATGGACTCCGACGCGACATATGCACAGGCGAGCCTCTGGCTCGCCCAGGTGCTGGAATGGTCGGAGCAGGCACCGGTCCTCGAGCGAAGGAGTGCCGCGCAGCGGGCTTTCGCGTTACGCCGGCGCCTGTCGCCACACGACAGCAGCGTGGCGGAAGGCTTGCTCGCTCTTGCCGAGTCACGCTTCCCCAGCGCGTGCCGTGTGTTCGACCGGCTCGTGGCCGGCGATTCCACCGACGTTGCGGCGCTGCTGGGCTCCGGCGACTGCCGGAGCGGCGATTCGCTCGTCGTTCCGGACGCGCGGAGCCCGTCCCGGTGGGCGTTTCGAGCCAGCGCCGAGGCGGCGGCGCGAGCGTACAGGAGGGCGCTTCTTCTCGTCCCGTCCGCGAGTCGAGCCTTTGCGCTCAAGCGGCTCACCGCGGTTCTGCCCACCTATGTCACCACGATACGACGCGGTTTCGGCGTCGCCCGTCGCGACACGGTCATTTTTGCTGCATTTCCCTCGCTCGACCACGACACGATCGCCTTCGTGCCGTATCTCAGCGGCGACAACTCGGCCATGCTGCGGCGGCTGGATCCGACATTTTCGACAGCTCTTCAGCACGACCGCGTGATTCTGAGAGACGTCGCCGCGAGCTGGGTCCGCGCGTTTCCCAACTCCGCTGACGCGCACGAGAGCCTGGCGAGCGCGCTGGAGACCGCAGGGGAGCTCACCACCGGAAGGGCGGGTGGAACGTCCGCCCTCGAGGCACTGCACCGAGCCCGCGCTCTGGCTACCGAAGAAGATGATCAGCGACTGCGGTTGGCCGTGGCGGACATTCGCCTGCGACTCAAGATCGGCGCATTCGACAACGCCGCCCGGCTCGCGGACTCGCTCCTCGCTCGGGCAACACTCGCTCCTCGGACGAGTTACGGCTACACGGCGGTGCTTGCGGCCCTCCGGGGACGGACCCATCTCGCAGCCCGATTACTGCGTGGGCTCGGAGCCGCTACGCAGCTGACCACAGTGCAAGGGAAGGTCGTTTCGTCTCATACCCAGCTTGGGGGCGAGGCTCAGACACTGCTCGTCTACTCGTCAATGGGCGAGCCGCTCGACAGCATTCGAGTCATCGCAAAGCGCGTAGAGCATCTGCTGGGCATCACTTATGGCCCCGGGGAAGCCTCGAGAGTGAGATATGGCGTGCTGACGCGACCCCTGAGCCTTGCCGTTCCGTTCCTCGGTCCGCGCTCCGTGCTGAACGAGCGAGCGAGCGGCGACTATCTCATTCGGATGCAGCAGCTCCTGGCGCGCGGTCGGCTCGCGGACCTTCGCCAGGAGTTTCGAGCGCTCGATTTCTCGCGGACCGGGATGCTGCCAAACGATGTGTCCCCCGAAGCGATCTTCGAGGAATCCTGGATTCTGCTCGCCATGGGAGATACCGCCGGGGCGGCCGCCCGGTTGGACGCCTCCCTCGATGCCCTTCCCGCTATGAGCTCGCGGATTCTGGATGCGGTGTTCGAGGGTGCCGCGCTCCCGCAGATGATGGTGCTACGAGCCGACATCGCGCACGCGCAACAGGATGGTGCCGCAGCCCGGCGTTGGGCGGCAGCGGTGCTCTCACTCTGGCGCGGTGCGGACGCCGAGCTCACACCTCTATTGGGGCGCATGCAAGCACTCGTTCTGGCCACTCGATAGGCACGAAGACACATCTCATCTGGAGGAGCCCATGCAGGGAATGACGCGCCCGGACCGAGCACGTGTCGGATCGATCCTCACAGGAAGCGCGCTCGTGATGCTCATAGTCGCCTGCTCGAAGGACGCTCCACGAGCTGCCGATTCGGTAGGCTCGACTCGATCGGCGAATCTCTCGGGACCGAGCCCCTCCGACTCAGGAAAGAAATGCACGAAAAGCGACAGTCTGCCTTGTCCGCTTCCGAAGGGAAACCTCGGCCGATTCGATTCGGCTCAGGTCCGGGCACTGCTTGCCGCGTACGACTTCGAGGATGACAACCACTCGGCTCACGGCGATCGCAAGGCCTGCGCTGGCAACTGCAAGTTCAAGATCCGGGTGAGTCCCGAGAAGCGCGTGTGGCGTCTCGACGAAGCATCTCTCGCGCCGAACGAACGCCGGATCATCGGACTGGTCACAGTCGCCGGAGTGATCGGAAATGCGACCTCGAATGACACGTCGGAAGATTTCGGCCTTCACTCGAACGAGAGCGCATACTGGGTGCTGTCGAACAGCGGGGGTGCGCTGAAGTCAGAATTCTGGCTGGTGTCCCGGAGCGGCAAACCGCTCGCGCACGACAAGCCCTTTCAGCGTTGCGACCGCCACGGCAGTCCGTCGGACAATCGATCTCACGCGGAGTTTGCGTCGAAGAACTGCACCATTCCCGCCGGCAAACCCGATCTGCGGATCATCGCCGCTCCGCGCCTATCGATGAAAGGGATGGCCCCCAACCCACCTCCGCTTTGGGTGACGTGCCAGGCTGGGTGCTGCACATCGACGCTCTGACGCAGTGGTGTCGGACATCGAGGAGCAAACATTGAAGCTTGGTGCTCGGCCGGGGGAGAACCTGTAATTCACTCTACTCAGGTGAGGCCACGATGAAGCGATTGTCTCCGATCGTCATCTCCATCGCGGTTCTCGGATTTATCTGCGGAACCACCATCCTGTACGCTCAGAAGGGGACAGGCGGAATGCCCAAGGGCTCGCCCGGCCATTCCGTTACGAGCCAGACTGTTGCCCTCACCGGCCGTGAAGGCGATCCGGCTGAGGAGCTCCGAAGGCGATCAAGCAGATGAGCAAGAGTGAGCTCGAGGATCACATTGGCAAGCATCTCGGCTTCGCGAAAGATGCCAATCTGTGGGCGGACACGGAGCGCGACGCGATCGGATGCGCTTCACCTGCGCCCCCACCCTGCAAGACGAGGATCGTCGTTCGTCCGGAGACTACTTCGCGGCACGTCAACGGAAACGCCCGGAAGGATCCCCCCGACGACGACCGCAAAGCGATCGGCGATCACGGTCGCATCATCGCACTGGTTACAAACATGGGCTCGAATAAATCCGTGGAGTTTAACCTCGCACCCGGCGCCTCAGCGTTCTGGGTGGTCGAAAAACGTGGCAACTTGGTATTTTCGGAATTCTGGCAATTGGGTGTCCCGACCCCGGTTGCCGGGCCGATGCGATTTCAATATTGCCACAAGAACCTACCGTATCATCCTGGCAGCTATGCCTCATGGAGCGACATTGGATGCGGGAAGAAAGGGCCCCCACCTCTGTGGACTACCTGCCAAGCAGGCTGCTGCTACTCGAACATCGGCAGGCGGGAAGCTGCGCCCAATACGGCATTCCGAAGGAAGCGCCCGGGATCGTGAATCTCATGTCGGGACTGGGCGACCGGGCGGCCCTCACTTGCCGGGCCGCCCGTCCTCCATCGTGGGCAGGGTGAACCAGAACTCGGTGCCGTGCCCCTCCATGCTCTCCACGCCGATCTTCTCTCCGTGCGCCTCCACGATGCCCTTGGCGATCGTGAGGCCCAGGCCGATGCCGCGGCGATCCGTCGGCTTCGCCTGCCAGAAGCGCCCGAAGAGCTGGCCCATCTGCTCGGGCGCGATGCCCGGACCGGAGTCGATCACGGCGAAGCGAACCTTTCGGCCCACGACATCTGCCCTCACCGTGATGCGGCCGCCAGCAGGCGTGAACTTGATCGCGTTGCCGACGAGGTTCGAGAAGACCTGCATCACCCGCTCGTGATCGGCTCTGAGCGGTGGCGCGCTCTCGGGCGCCTGCGTCTCGAGCTCGAGCTTCTTGGCGGCCGCCAGCGGCCGCATGCTTTCCGACACGTCGCGCAGCACCGCCGCGACGCTCATCCGGCGCGGCTCGATCGCCAACCGCCCGGCTTCCATCCGCACAACGTCGAGCAGATCGTGAATCAGCGTACCCATGCGCTCGCCGGTTCGCTTGATCACTCTGAGGTGCCCCACCCGCTGCTCCTCGGTCGTCTGCATCTCCAGCAGCAGGTCGGTGGTCATCGCGATCGTGCCCAGCGGATTGCGGAGGTCGTGGGAGATGATCTTGAGCACCTCCTCGCGCGCATTGATGTCTTCCTGCGCATCGCTGTACATGCGCTGTAGCTGCATCCGGCCGACCTCCGTGGTCACGACCCGGCGGATGATGGACGTGATGCGCGTGCTCAGGACACCGGTCGCCGCCAGGATCACCAGCACCACCGCCAGCTGCAGCCATTGCATGCCGGCGACAATCCCCACGAAGGCGAAGATCACGATCGCGAGCACCGCCGTGAGCCGCCCCGATGAGCGGGAAAGCCTCAACGATCCGGAGAAAGAGAGAAACACGCAGACTGTCGCGAGGATGGCGACGACTCCCTGCGGCACCGGTTGGCGTCCGACGCGGAGGCTGATCCAGAGCATCAGGAAGCTGAGCCAGATGAGCAGCCCATCCGCTGCGGGGATGCCATAGCGGAGCCAGCTCCGATACCATCCCGCGCGCAGTCTCAGGAGCAGCGCCGTGAAGATCGCCGCCCACCCGAGGGCGAACATCCCGTTCGCCAACGGAAAGCGAGGCAGGCTCGCGAGTGCTGGTCGCGCCCAGAGAACGAGCTCGAGCAGCGCCAGGGCGAGGACGGCCGGTGCTCTCATCCACGCCAGCGCGAGCTCGTTCGCGCGAGACTCCGTCCGCAACGCCTCGCGCACGTTCGCCGCGATGCGCTCCCTGGGCTCGGTGTCGGGCAGATGCTTCTGCACCGCGAGCACCATGGACAGCTGCGTCTCATTAGCCCGCGAGTCGACCGATTCGTTCACCGTTTCCTCATCGCGTCAATGCGCCACGTCAGGTCGCGCGCCCTGTTGCCGCTCGCCCTTGAAGACACGAAACAGATACAGCAGCGACGGCAGCAACACCACCGTGCCGGCCGCCAGCACGCCGAGAATGAGCCGGAGCGTCGCATCGGGCGCGGCCGCTGCCGCGATGGTCAGCCGTCCCGGCAGCATCTCGGGATACTGCGCCAGAGCCCAGCCGAACACGATCAGCGCCGCCTCAGCCGCGGCGGCGAACCGAGCCCACACCCAGCGTCTCGTCACCAGCGCCCCGAGCACACCGGCTCCGGCGAGAACTCCGGCCGCGAGAACGGCGAGCGATGCCGGGCGCGACCAGAAGCGGAGCCACATCGCTGGCGCCTCCGATCGCGCGATGATGAGCACCAGCGCCGCCACGACGGCATGGGCTGCGCCTGCCATCAACGCACGACGCCGGAAATCTTCCCGGAGCACTGCATCATCGGTCTCCAGCGTGAGGTACACTGCCGCGAGCATCGCGAAGGTGGCGAGAGCGAGCAGCCCCACGCCCAGGGGAAAGAGCCGCAGCCAGGGGAAAATGAAGAGCGCGGCGAAGCTCCCGCCACGCGGCGCCCCCCCTCCGCCCGACGCGATGGCCGCCGGGGATGCGAGCTCTCCACTCGCGATCGCACCGACGGATACGCCGAGCAGCACCGGTGTCACAACACTCGAGATCGCGAACAGGCGCCCCCAACGCAGGCGGGAGGCGCGCTGGTCTCCGCCATATGCCCGGAAGACGAAGGCCGAGCCGCGCAGCACGATCCCGGCAAGCATCAGGCTGAGCGGGACGTGCAGCATCGTCGCGATCTCGGAGTACACCCGAGGAAAGGAGCTGAAGAGTATCACCACCACGACGACCAGCCAGACGTGGTTCGCTTCCCATACCGGGGCGATCGCTTCCGCGATCAGCGCGCGCTGGGCGTCGCGACGCGGTCCCGACGCGAGCAGGTCCCACACCCCTCCGCCGAAATCGGCGCCGGCGAGCACGACATAGCCGATCAGGGCCACGAGCATGAGCCCCGCGAGGATGAGCGGCAGGAGTGGCGTACCGATCACGGCATCTCCGTCGCCAGGCTCACTGCCGGCGGGGCGGCATCGCTGCTCTCCGGGCTCTGGCCGAACTGCCTCGCGAGCAGCCAGACGACGATCACGGACAGGAGCAGGTAGAGCAGCGTGAAGCCGAGAAAGGGCACGACCAGCCCGGGCATCGGCGTCACCGCGTCGGCGGTGCGCGTGACACCGTAGATGATCCAGGGCTGTCGTCCGACCTCGGTGACGGTCCATCCCGCCTCGACGGCCAGAAAGCCCATCGGACCACCCAATGCGATGGCTGCCAGCATCCAACGCCGACTGGCGATGTCACGGCGTCGAAGGGTGAGCCAGACGGCGGCCAGCGACACCAGCGCCAGGAAGCTTCCGATCGCCACCATCACCTGGAACGCCACGTGGACCGGCCGCAGCGGCGGCCACTGGTCCTCGGGGAATGCGTCGAGGCCGCGCACCTCGGCGTTGGGATCATGAAACGCGAGCAGGGAGAGTCCGTGAGGGATCTCGATCGCGTGGCGCGTGGTCCGCGCATCGCGATCGGGCCATCCCCCTACCCGCAGGGGAGCGCCACGCTGGCTCCGGAACTGGCCTTCCATCGCCGCCAGTTTCACGGGCTGCCACTGCGCCACGTAGCGCGCGCTCAGGTCTCCGGAGAACGGCTGCAGGATGGCGGCGGGCGCGGCGACAAGGAGCGCGATCCCGAGCGCGCGGCGGTGGAACACGTTGTCACGCCCGCGAAGGATGAGAAAGGCGTGAACTCCGGCAACCGCGAAACCGGTCGCCGCATACGCCGCCAGCACCATGTGCAGTGTCTGCGGCAACGCCGCCGGCGTCATCATCGCGGCTATCGGGTCGATCCGGGTCGGGTGCCCGTCCACGAGGGTGAAACCTCGCGGCGTATTCATCCAGGCGTTGGCGATCACCACGAAGACAGCCGACATCGCGCCGCTCACCGCGACCAGCACGCCGGCCGCCATGTGCGCGCGCGGCCGCACGCGGTCCCATCCGTGAAGGTACACCCCGAGAAAGATCGCCTCGGTGAAGAACGCGAAGCCCTCGAGCGAGAATGGCATCCCGACGAGAGGGCCGGCGAAAGCCATGAATCCCGGCCAGAGCAATCCCAGCTCGAAGCTGAGCACCGTGCCCGACACCGCCCCCACCGCGAACAGGATCGCGCTGCCGGTCGCCCACCGCTTGGCGAGATCCAGGTACACACCTTCCCCGGTGTGAAGCCACCGCGCTTCCGCGACCACCATCAGCACCGGCATTCCGATTCCGACCACGGCGAAGATGATGTGGAAGGCCAGCGACATCGCCATCTGCGAGCGGGCGGCGAGCAGGTCGGGCATCGGTGCGCATCGGGCTGGAGGATTCGATCGGCGCCTGTCATGAAACTACGCGCGAATCCTCGCCCCGCGAGCAGCGTCCTTGCCGCCGCCGCCGCGGGGAGTGATTCTACGTGCGATGCGCAAGCTTCTCATCGTCGTGGCTGCTCTGCTCGTGGCCCACGTGGCGCTCCTGTTCGCGCACCCGCGGGGTGCGGCCGCGGGCGCGACCGGCACCGCGATGAACGTCGGCATCGTCTTCGACGTCGGAGGACGGGGCGACAAGTCCTTCAACGACGGCGCATACGCGGGCGCCGAGCGCGCCGAACGCCAGCTCGGTGTGAAGGCGCGATTCATCGAGCCGGGCGACGGGTCCGACCGCGAAGCGGGACTGCGGCTCCTCGCGGCGGAGCGCATGTCACTGGTCACCGGAGTCGGCTTCATCTTCACCGACGATCTCACCCAGCTCGCCAGAGACTACCCCGGCATCTCTTTCGCCGGCGTGGACTACGCCATCACCACCGACGACAAGGGACACGTCGTCCCCCCGCCGCCCAATCTCGCCGCGCTCAAGTTTCGTGAGGAGGAAGGAAGCTTTCTCGTCGGCGCGATGGCGGCCCTCGTCGGAGGATCCAAGCGGGTCGGCTTCGTGGGCGGCATGGACATCCCGCTCATCCACAAGTTCGAAGCCGGATATCGCGCCGGCGTGCGCCACGTCTGTCCGGAGTGCACGGTGGTTGCGCAGTACGCCGGCGTCACGCCCGAGGCGTTCCGTAATCCGGGAAAAGGCAAGGAGCTGGCCCTCAGCCAGTACCAATCGGGCGTGAAGATCATCTTCCACGCGTCGGGCTCCACGGGACTCGGTGTTTTCGAGGCCGCTCGCCAGCAGGATCGGCTCGCCATCGGCGTCGACGCCGACCAGTACAAGGAAGCACCTGGCCACGTCCTCAGCTCGATGGTCAAGGGAGTGGATGCGGCCGTGTTCGACGTGATTCGCCGGCGAAAGGAGGGGACCTTCCGCGGAGGGATCTACTCGTACGGGCTGGCGGAGAATGGCGTCGGGTACGTGTACGACGAGCACAACCGCGCCCTCATCCCCGACAGTGTGCACACTCGCCTCGAGCAGCTGAGGCAGGAGATCATCGCCGGCCGTATCAAGGTGCCATCCGGGCGATGACCGACTCGCGGACCGGCAGCCCCGCCGTCGCCATGCGCGGCATCGACAAGCGATTCGGCGCGGTGAGAGCGAATCGCGGCGCGTCGCTGGAGGTCACCACCGGTGAGATCCACGCGCTGGTCGGCGAGAACGGCGCCGGCAAGTCCACGCTGATGCGGATCCTGGCCGGCATCTACGCGCCGGACGCGGGAACGGTGGAGGTGAGCGGACGCGACGTCACGGGGTGGAGCACCGCGCAATCGATCTCGGCCGGTGTCGGCATGGTGCACCAGCACTTCATGCTCGTACCTCCGCTCACGATCGCGGAGAACGTGGTACTCGGCCGGGAGCCGAAGCGCGGCCTCTCTGTGGACATGGCCCGGGCGGTGCTCGAGGTGCAGGGGATCGCGGAGCAGTTCGGCTTCGACGTCGATCCCCGCCGCTGCGTGAAGGAGCTCTCGGTGGGCGAGGCGCAGCGGGTCGAGATCCTGAAAACGCTCTTCCGCGGCGCCCGCATCCTGATCCTCGACGAGCCGACGGCCGTGCTCTCGCCCCCCGAAGTGAGGGACCTCTGGCGCGTGCTGCGGCGCCTGCGCGATGGGGGCGGTACGATCCTGCTGATTACGCACAAGCTGGACGAAGTGATCGAGGTCTCGGACCACATCACGGTCATGCGCCAGGGGCGCACCATCGACCGGATGGCGACGGCCGGCACGACTCCGGGCGAGATCGCTCGGGCGATGGTGGGCCGCGACGTGGCGCTGGTGCAGGATGTGATGCAGCCGGACCGCCGTGAGCTCTCCCATCCGCTCGCCGACTTGTCGGACACGCCATACGTGCTCGGCGTTCGGGATCTCGTCGTCAGCGCGGCGAACAGGGCCCGAGCGGTGGACGGCGTGAGCTTCACCGTCGCCCCGGGAGAGATCCTCGGCGTCGCCGGTGTGGAGGGTAACGGCCAGACCGAGCTGATCGAGGCGCTCGCGGGATTGAGACCTGTTGTCTCCGGCGCGATCGAGCTCCGCGCCGCCGACGGCGCAAGGCGCGACATCACGAGCCTTCCGGTGAGCGAGCGCGGAGAGCTCGGCGTCGCCCATATCCCCGAGGACCGCCACCGGCGTGGCCTGGTCCTCGACTACTCCGTCGCGGACAACCTCATCCTCGGCTCGCAACGCCGCTTCACGCGCGGCCTGGTCCTCGACGCCGCGCGCATCGCCGCGAATGCGCGGGAGAAGACGCGCGCGTTCGACATCCGCCCGTCGGATCCGTCACTCGCGGCGCGGACCCTCTCGGGGGGGAACCAGCAGAAGGTCGTGATCGCGCGCGAGATGGGTAGCGACTTTCGCGTCCTTCTCGCCGCCCAGCCGACGAGAGGCGTCGATGTCGGGGCCATCGAGTTCATCCACGCTCAGCTCCGTGCCGCGCGGGAGAAAGGGAAAGCCGTTCTTCTCGTGTCCGCCGAGCTCACCGAGATCCTCGCTCTCGCCGACCGCATCGCCGTGATGTATCGCGGGCGCATCGTCTCGATCCTCGCGCGGACGGACGCGAGTCAGGAGATACTGGGTCCCCTGATGACGGGGGCGGGTGCCGACGGAGTGAGCGCCGCGTGACCGAGACGCTCTCGCCGCCCCCTCCCCCACCACTGTCGGCCGCCAGCCCGGAGAGGGTGACAGGTGATCGCGCCCACCATCTCGAAGAAGCTCTGCTGCCACCCTTGGTCGCACTTCTCATCGCCCTCATCGCCGGCGATGCGCTGATCCTCATATTTGGCCAGTCGCCCGGCCCCGTGTACCGGTTGCTGCTCGAGGGGACGTGGGGAAACTGGTACGGCTTTGGCCAGGTGTTGTACAAGGCGACCACTCTCGCCTTCACCGGGCTCGCGATCTCGCTCGGCCTCCGCGCCGGACTGTTCAACATCGGCGCCGAGGGACAGCTGGCGGCCGGAGGCTTCGGCGCCGCCATCACCGGCCTGCTCCTGCCCGCCAGCGTCCCCTCGATGGTGGTCGCGGTCCTGGCGATGGCAGCCGCGGCCGGCGGCGGCGGAGTCGTGGGGTGGGTGCCCGGGGCGCTCAAGGCGCGCTTCGGCGCGCACGAGGTGATCACGACGATCATGCTCAACTTCATCGTGTTGGCCCTCCTCAATTGGATCGTCGCCGCTCACGTACACGTGCCGGAGACGCTGCACACTCCGGAGATGCACGGCGGCAGCCTGGCGCGCCTCGCCGACATCTCGGCTCGCTTCCACGGATCCGCCGCCAATCTCACGATCCTGCTCGCCCTCGCCGCGGCGGTGCTCACCGGATGGTGGCTCTTCCGGACCCGGGCCGGATACGATCTGCGCGCCGCCGGCCTGCAGCCCGATGCGGCCGAGTACGGCGGCATCCGTGTCCGATCGGTGTGGGTGAGAGCGATGATGATGTCCGGCGCCATCGCCGGACTCGGCGGCGTGAACTACGTCCTTGGCTACAAGCACTATTACGAGGAAGGCTTCGCGGGAGGCTCAGGATTTCTCGGTATCGCCGTCGCGCTCGTCGGCCGCAACCATCCGCTGGGCGTCGTGCTCGCCGCGCTCTTCTTCGCCACGTTATCGCAGGGCGGCCTCGCGATCCACGCCCTCGTGCCGAAGCAGATGGTGGAGGTTCTGCAGGGAATCGTGATCCTCGCTGTGGCCGCGGCGGTGCCGGAGGTTCGCCGCCTGCTCCAGGCGACCCGTCGAGAGGATGAGCGGTGAGAGTGATCGACTTTCTCACCCAGACCATCCGGATCGCCATTCCGTACCTGTTCGCGGCGGCCGGAGGAGTGATCGCCGAGCGCTCCGGCGTGGTGAGCCTGGCTCTCGAAGGATTCATGCTGAGTGGCGCGTTCACCGCCGCGCTCGGGGCGTACTTCAGTGGAAACGTGTGGACCGGTGTGCTCTGCGGCATCGCCGGCGGCCTTCTCTTTGGACTCATCCACGCCGTGGCGTCGATCCGCTACCGGGCCGATCAGATCGTCGTCGGCATCGCCATCAACCTTCTGGTGGTGGGGCTCACGCGGTTCTTCCTGCGGCTCGCGTTCGAGAGCTCGTCGAACTCGCCGCGGATCGCCGGGCTCGATACCCACGGGGGACTGGGGCATCCGCTCATCTGGATCGGACTGCTCGTCATCCCCGTGCTGACCTGGGTCGTCTACCGCACTCCCTTCGGGCTGCGGGTGCGAGCCGCGGGGGAGCATCCCGAGGCGGCGGCGACGCTGGGTGTCACCGTGAGCCGCATCCGCTACGTGGCGGTGGCCGTCTCCGGCATGCTGGCCGGCCTCGGCGGAACGTACCTCGCGCTCGACCAGCATCAGTTCACCGACGGGATGACCGCCGGACGCGGATTCATCGCACTGGCGGCGGTGATCTTCGGGCGGTGGGATCCGATGCGGGCCGGGCTCGCCTGCCTGCTCTTCGCCGCGGCCGAGACGCTACAGATCCAGCTTCAGGGAACGCAGGCGATCCCATCGCAATTCGTGCAGATGATTCCGTACGCGCTCACCATCGTGGCGCTGGCCGGCGTCGTCGGCCGATCCACGGCTCCGGCCGCCCTCGGCCGCGCCGACTAATGGACCTGCCGTCAGGATCGCCGATGTGACAAACATCTTCAGCCGCCGGTACGAGACGATGCGCGCGGGACCCATGGGCAAGCTCTGGGTGCTCATGTTCGCGGCGTTCGTGGATATGGTCGGCGCGCTGATGGTGATCCCCATCCTCCCTTTTTACGCCAAGCACCTGGGAGCGAGCGCGACCTCGCTGCAGCTCATCGTCGCTTCCTTCTCGGCGGCCCAGCTTCTCAGCGCACCGCTGTGGGGGCGGGTGTCGGACCGCTACGGCCGGAAGCCGATGCTGCTCATCGGCCTGAGCGCCTCCGTGGTCTCCTACGTCCTGTTCGCCTTCGCGGGGACGATCTGGATGCTGCTCCTGTCCCGCATCATCCAGGGCGCCGGCGGCGGCACCGTGGGGGTGATCCAGGCGTACGTCGCCGACGCGGTCGAGCCGAAGAACCGCGCCAAAGGGCTCGGTTGGCTGTCCGCGGCGACCAACGTCGGAGTCGTGATCGGCCCGGTCATCGGCTCCTACGCGACCTACATGGGACGCCCGGGGCCGGGCCTGACCGCCGCTGTGCTCTGTGTGTTGAACATGTACTTCGTCTACCGCTATCTGCCGGAGTCCCACGGCCAGGCGGCCCGTGACAAGTCTCGCACGGCTCGATCGCCGCTCGACCTCGTGCTCCGCGTGCTCGTGCACCCGCGCGATCAGGCGTCGCGGCTCATCTGGATCTACGCGCTCGCGATCGGCGCCTTCTACAGCGTGAACCCGCTGATCGTGCTGCTGCTGGGCCAGCGCTTCGGCGTGACCGAGCGCACCATCGGCTTCTATTTTCTGTACATTGGCTTCCTCAACGTCGTCTTCCGCGTCGGGCTGCTGGGCAGGGTGATCGACCGCATCGGCGAAGTGCGCTCGGCTCGGCTCGGCGCCCTCTTCCTCGCCACGGGCCTGGCGACGGTTCCGCTCACCCATCATTTCCCGTTGCTGCTCCTCTGCACCGGGCTGCTCCCCCTCGGGGCCTCTCTCACCTTCCCCGCCGTCACCGGCCTCCTGTCCCAGGCCGTGGGCGATCACGAGCGCGGGTCATACATGGGCGTGCAGCAGACGTATGGCGGGATCATCCGCTCCGGTTACCCGTACATCGCTGGCCGGCTCTGGGATGCGTACGGCGTCGGGATGCCCTTCTTCACCTCCGCCGGCCTCGTCGCTTCAACGGTCCTGATGACCTTCGGCGTTCAGCAGCGTCCCCGCACTGCGGAGCTCCCAGCTCGGAAAGCCGCCGCGGCCGAGCAGGGCGCGGAGGAGCAGGCCGAGAAGCCGCAGGCCGCGCGATGACGTGATCGGACCCTCCGTCATGTCGCGCCTCTCCTCGGAGCCGGAGCTCGAGCTGTCGGTCGTCATGCCCTGTCTCAACGAGGCGGACACCCTGGCGAGCTGCATCGACAAGGCGGCACGCGCGATGGCGGGGGAGGGCATCTCGGGGGAGGTGGTCGTCGCGGACAATGGCAGCACCGACGGCTCGCAGGCGATCGCGACCTCACATGGCGCGCGGGTGGTTGCGGTGCGCGCCAAGGGATACGGAAACGCTCTCATGGGTGGGATCGCGGCGAGTCGCGGCCGCTGGGTCATCATGGGAGACGCGGACGACAGCTACGACTTTCTCGAGCTACCGAGGTTCGTCGCCAAGCTCCGCGACGGATACGATCTGGTGCAGGGTTGCAGGCTGCCGGCGGGCGGGGGACGCGTGCTCCCCGGGGCGATGCCATGGCTACACCGGTGGATCGGCAATCCCCTGCTCTCCTTCCTCGCGCGTCGCTGGTTCCGGGGCGACACCACGGACGTGTATTGTGGGATGCGCGGCTTCCGGCGGGATCTCGTCGAGAGGTTGGAGCAGCGATGCACCGGGATGGAATTCGCGACCGAGATGATCATCAAGGCGACTCTCGCCAAGGTGAAGATGGCGGAAGTGCCGATCACGCTCCATCCCGACGGGCGCGAGGCGCACGCACCGCACCTCAAGACGTTCCGGGATGGCTGGCGGACGCTGCGCCTCTTTCTGCTCTTCAGCCCCCGCTGGCTCTTTCTCCTGCCCGGCTCTCTGCTGCTGGTGCTCGGCATCGCCGGCTACGCGATCGCGCTGCCGAGCCTCCAGGTAGGAGGGGTGACGTTCGGCGCGCATACGCTCCTCTTCTCCAGTCTCGCGATGATCTGCGGCTATCAATCGGTGCTGTTTGGCATCTCCGCCAAGACGTTCGCGATCGGGCAGGGGATGCTCCCGCTCGACGAGCGGATGGCGCGCTTCTACCGCACCCTCGATCTCGAGCGAGCGATCGTGCTCAGCCTCCTGGTGATGGGGGCAGGGATCACGCTGCTGATCGTATCCGTGAACCACTGGCGAGCGGTCCATTTCGGCGCGCTCGACTATGCGAGGACCATGCGTGTCGCGATCCCCGGTGTGACTCTCACGGCGATCGGGTTCCAGACACTGCTCTCGAGCTTCTTCGCCAGCGTTCTGGGCATGGGCCGGCGGTGAGCTGGCTCGATCGCGCGCACGGCGGGCTGGTCGCGCCGCGACGCGTTCGGGTGCTGCGCGACCATCTCGCCTCGATCCTTCCGCCGGGCGTGCGCGTGCTCGACGTCGGCTGCGGCGATGGCGAGCTGGCCGCCGCGGTCGCGGCGGCGCGACCCGACATCGAGATCCGCGGCATCGACGTACTGGTCCGGAGCGGGACGCGCATCCCCGTCGCTCCCTTCGACGGACGCCACATTCCCGATCCAGATTCGAGCTCGGATGTGGTGCTTCTCATGGACGTGCTGCACCACGCCGAGGACCCGGCGGCGTTGCTGCGCGAGGCGGCACGGGTGGCCCGGCTCGCGGTGATCGTCAAGGATCACGTGCGCGAAGGGTGGCTTGCCGGGACCACGCTGCGGCTCATGGACTGGGTAGGAAATGCGCGACACGGAGTGCGACTGTCCTATGCCTACTGGTCGAAGGCCGAGTGGGAGCGGGAGCTCGCGCGCGCCGGGCTTCGTGCCGACTGGCGCCTGACCACGCTGGGGCTGTACCAAGCTCCAGCGAGCTGGGTGTTCGAGCGCGGACTTCATTTCATCGCCAGGCTCCGGCACGACGGCGCGGTCGGGGCGGTTGGCCCGAAACCGGAGCGCACCTCGTGAAAGCATCAGCGGCGCTCGCTCCGTCGACGACCGCGTGGGAAGCCGCATACGCTCGCTTCGAGACGCCGGAGCAAGAGGTGCGCAAGTTCGAGCGCCGCTTGCGCGCTCTCGGAGCTGACGAGTGGCAGAAGTCGGATCGCGCCGTGGAGCTCTTCTGCGGTCGGGGTAGCGGGCTTCACGCCCTACATCGTCTCGGCTTCATGCGCATCGCCGGCCTGGATCTGTCGCCGGCCCTGCTCGAGCGCTATCGAGGCGAGGATCCGCTCATCGCCGCGGACTGTCGTCAGCTGCCCCTCGCCAGCGAGTCGTGCGGCCTGGCCATCGTGCAGGGGGGCCTGCACCATCTGCCGGAGCTACCAGCCGATCTCGAGCGCTCGCTCGCCGAGGTCCATCGCGTGCTGCGGCCCGGCGCACGGCTCGTCGTGGTCGAGCCCTGGCTCACACCCTTTCTGCACATCGTGCATGCCGTCGCGACGCGTCGCGTCGTGAGGCGATTGTGGGGGAAGATCGATGCGCTGGCGACGATGATCGAGAACGAACGGGAGACCTACGAGCGATGGCTGGCGGCGCCCGCCATGGTGGATCGCGCGGTGGAGCGTTGGTTCGATGTCGATCAACGGTCGGCGCGGTGGGGAAAGCTGATGCTTGTCGGCAGGCGGCGAGAGACGACGAGCTGAGAATTCCCGCGCCTGGCTCCGCTCACCACGCGATGCCGTAGTCTTCCCCGTGATTGCTGGACCCTCCCCAGAGGGTGCCATGCTTTCGGTCGAAGAAGATGGCGTTGATGGGTCCTGACGTGCGCTCAGCGAAATCCAGCGTGTAGCCCATCTGACGCAGCGCGTCGCGCGTGGCCGATGGAAGCGATGTCGCCACGAGCATGCGTCCCGGCCGGGACTCGTGAGCCCCGAAGGAAGAGCGCATCTGGTAGCTGTTGATGTTCGGGGCCTCGGTGGCCTGCTGCACCGTCATCCCGAATTCCACAACGTTCAGGAAGAACTGGAGAAGGTTCTCGTCCTGCGAGTCGCCTCCTTGCACGGCGAAGGCGAGGAACGGCACGCCGTCCTTGAGGGCCAGCGTCGGGGTCAGAGTGACGCGGGGATGCTTCCCGGGCTCGATGACATTGAACGGCCCATCCTTCTGCTCCGTCACGAAGCTCTGCGCGCGCTGGCTGAGCCCGATGCCAGTACGGCCGGCGATCACGGCAGGCACCCATCCACCGCTGGGTGTGACGGAAACGACCCATCCCTCCTCGTCCGCCGCCTCGATGGAGGTCGTGCCACGGTAGAACGCGTCCACGAAGGCCGAGTCCGACTCCGGTGCCGGGATCACCTTGTCCTGCTGTCCGCCCTTCGGCACGGAATCGGGTCGCACGAAGTCGCTCACCTTCCACCGAGCGAGAAGCGATGAGAACGGATTCGATCCGTTCTGGAAGGGGTACGGGTCGCCCGGTTTCACGGTCGGATCGTTCTTGCTCCAATCGATCTGCGCGTAGCGGGTCCTGGCGTATTCCTTCGACAGGAGCCCTTTCACCGGCTCCTCCGGCGGGAAGTACGGGTCGCCGTAGTAGAAGTCGCGATCCGCGAACGCGAGATTCATCGACTGATAGAGGGCGTGGATGTAGCGGGGCGAGTTGTAGCCCATCCCGCTCACATCCGCGTTCTCGAGGATGTTGAGCGCCTGCAGCATCGCCGGCCCCTGCTCCCACGCGGGGAGCTTGTAGACATCGATGCCTCGGTAGCTGGTGTGGAGCGGCTCCTCGATGCGCACCTTCCAGCTCGCCAGGTCCTGCATCGTGATGAGACCGCTGTCTTCCTGCACGCCGCGCACGAGATCGATCGCGATGTCCCCCCTGTAGAAGCGGTCGTACGCGGCGTAGATCGCGTCACGACGGCTCTTTCCCGAAGCCAGCGCTTGCTGCTCGGCTTCGACGAGCTTGCGCCATGTCGTCGCGAGATCCTTCTGCACGAAGAGCTCGCCCGCCTCCGGGGCCTCTCTTCTCTCGCCCGGGTGAGTGAGCATGATCGCCGGCGCGTACTTCCAGCGCTTGATCCACCCCTTGTTCCGCTCGATGGTGTTGGCCAGCTGCGCCTCGATGGCGTAGCCGTCCGCCATCTGGATGGCCGGCGCCAGAATCTGCTTGAGCGACAGTCGGCCGTACTCGGCGAGCATCGTCAACAGCCCACCGACAGTGCCCGGTGTGACGGCGGCGAGCGGACCGTACTCGGGCGGAAAGCTGTAGCCCTTACCGCGGTAGAATGCGGCCGTGGCGCCGGACGGAGCGACGCCGAGTGCATTGATGCCGATCACCTTGCCGGTCTTTGGATTGAAGATCAGCGCCTGAGTCTCACCGCCGCAGGAGAGCGTGTCCCACATCGTACATCCGGCGGCGAGCATCGCCGCCGCCGCATCCACCGCGTTCCCGCCGGCCTGGAAAGCCATCGCTCCCGTCGTCGCCGACAGCGGCTTGCCGGTGACGGCCAGCCAATGCTTTCCGTGAAGGGGCGGCTTCTCGGTTTGGGACAGGCGGGGATCGGCCGATTGCACCGGCTGGCCAGGATTCGTTCCGCTGCGCTGAGCGTGCAGCAGAGAGGTCGCGAGCGACAACGCCAGGAAGCTGATCGCGATGCCCGGCCGACGTGTGGAGCGACGAGTTGGTGACATGCTGGGCCTGGGACGGCAGAGGGTCGAATGGAGGGAGAGCACGGCCCCGGCCAAGGATCCCGAGCCGCGATGTGCGTTCAATGTGCGCTGGGAGGCACGGCGTCACCACTCCGTGTGATGAGCCGCGCGCCCCTCTCGTAGGTGAAGTACGCGAACGCCCACTGCACGAGCACACTCAGGCGATTCCGGAAACCCGCGAGATAGAGAATGTGCACGAACAGCCAGAGCCACCACGCTGGTCGCCCGGTGACGTGCAGTCCGCTGAAATCCGCCACCGCTTTCCTGCGCCCGATGGTCGCGAGATTCCCCTTGTCCCGATAGCGGAACGGCTTTCGCGCCTCGGCGCGCAGGCTGCGGATGATGTTCCTGGCGGCAGAGCGCCCTTCCTGCATCGCCGCGGGCGCGACTCCCGGCACGAGGCTGCCATCGGCCCGATGCACGGCCGCGAGATCGCCCACCACGAAGATTTCCGGGTGTCCCGGCACGGAGAGGTCCGCCTCCACCATCACGCGTCCCGCCTGATCGAGCGGCGCGCCGAGTGACTGCGCCAGCGGCGACGCCTGATTTCCAGCCGCCCAGAAGACGGTGTGCGCAGCGATTCGCTCGTCACCCAGATGGACTGCGTCTCGCTCGATGCGCGTCACCAGCGCTCCGGTTCGCACCTCCACACCTAGCTGCTCGAGGTCGGCACGCGCGTGGCGGGAGAGCTCCTCCGGGAAAGCCGGGAGTACGCGCGCTCCAGCCTCGAGGAGGAGCACGCGTGTTCGATCAGTGTCGACGCGGCGAAAGTCCTTACGCATCGCCTTGCGAATGACGTCGGGGAGCATGCCGGCGAGCTCCACCCCTGTCGGCCCGCCGCCCACGATCACGAACGTCAGCAGAGCCGCCTGCGACTCGACGTCGTCTATTTTCTCCGCATTCTCGAACGCCATGAGGAAGCGCTCCCGGATGTCCCGGGCGTCCTCGATGCTCTTGAGACCGGGTGCCAGCGCCTCCCATTCCGGGTGGGCGAAGTACGAGTGCCGAGCGCCGGCGGCCACCACGAGGTAGTCGTACGGAGTCTCCCTCGACCCCCGCTCCGAGATGACCACTCGCCGCGCTGGATCGACGCGATCGACCTCGGAGAGGAGGACGCTCGTGTTCTCCTGCTTGCGCAGCAGATGGCGGATGGGGGAAATGATGTCGGTCGGCGCGAGCACGGCGGTCGCCACCTGATAGAGGAGTGGCTGAAAGAGGTGATGGTTCGTCCGGTCGAGCACCGTCACGGTCGCCCTGGCGCGCCGGAGCGCACTCGCGGCGTAGAGACCCGCGAAGCCCCCTCCGATGATCACCACACGCGGCCGTTGCGGCGCTCGCGCGCCAGTCGTCGAACGCTCGACGACGGCCATCGCCCCGCTGTCTCCCGATGCTGTCTCAGCCATCACACTGGCACCCCCTCCCGCGACCCATCGATTGCCCCTCTCCCCACACCGTCAGATCCCGGACATCCGGAGCCCCACCACCGGGGACGATCCTACGCCGCCCGACGCGCGCGCGCGAGCCGGAGTCCAGCCCGTGGCGGTCGTGATCGCGGTCATCGCCGCCGTGCTGGCGTTCCTCCCGCTAGCCAACCGGATGTCCAACGGCGCCGCTGCCCCATGGTTCCCCGCCCTGTTGTCGTACTGGGGATGGGGCACGATCCTCGTTGGCGGTGCAGCGCTCGTGATCGCTCTTCTCTCTCGCAATATCGATTCGCTCTGGCCGGTGACTCTGGTGAGCGGCCTGCGCACGTTCTTCATCGGATCGCCGACGCGGACGGTGCTGCTCATCGCCGCCCTCGCGGGTGCCTGCTATCTCGCCGTCTCGCTGATCACCTTCGGGGGCCGCCCCCTCCACATCGACGAGCTCGCGCAGCTGCAGCAGGCCCGCATCTTTGCCAGCGGTGCTCTCTGGCGCTCGGCGCCGGCGCATCCCGAGTTCTTCGGCAGCATGCACATGATCGACAGCCTGGGGCGCGTCTACTCGCAGTACCCGGCGGGAGGCCCAGCCCTGCTGGCGCTCGGCGTCCTCGCTCACGCCGCATGGGCCGTCGTGCCCATGTGCGGCGTGATCGGGGTGCTCGCGTTCGCCGCCTATCTGCGCATCGCTGAGCCACGGAGCGGCGTCGGCCTTCTCGCCACCGCTCTGTTCGCCTTCGCGCCATTCGTGATCTTCATGTCGGGCACCGAGCTCAACCACGGTCCTCTGCTGATGTGGGTAGCCATCGCGATCGCGTGCGTCGCTCGCGTCGTCGCCTCGGCGGAGCCGCTTCCCTGGTGGGCGTTCGCGTGCGGCCTCGCGTTCGGCGCCGCCGCGACGGTGCGTCCAGGAGACGCGGTGGCATTCGCTGTCCCCGCCGCTGTCTGGTTTCTCGCCCGCGCCGTCAAGGATCGGGCGCGGTGGACTGACGTGCTGTGCGCCGGCGCTGGCCTCGCGCTTCCGTTGGCGATCCTCCTCTGGGTGAACCTTCGAACCACCGGCGCGCCGCTGCGATTCGGTTACGAGGTCATGTGGGGACCCGGCCAGGCCCCGGGCTTCCACGTGGATCCGTTCGGCGACCCGCACACCCCGATGCGCGGCCTCCGCTTCATCAGCCTCTACTTCATGCGGCTGCAGATGTACGTGTTCGAGGCGCCGATCCCATCGCTTCTCCCGGCCATCCTCGCGCTGGCCCTCGCCATCCGCCTGGACGCCTTCGACCGCTACCTGCTCGCGGCCAGCGGCCTGCTGGTGCTCCTCTATTTCGGGTACTTCTTCGACGGATTCTATCCCGGGCCGCGTTACGTCTATCCGCTGATGCTTCCGATCGCGCTCTGGACGGCTCGGCTGCCGCGCATCGTTCGCGATCGCTTCGCGTCTCCGCTCCCGTACCGCGGCGTCGCTTACGGCTACCTGCTCGCGGGCGGGATGGCTCTCGCTGGCGGCGTGCCGAGTCGCGTGCATCAGTATGCGGGAATGCTGCCGCCCATGCGCTGGAATCCGGATGCGGCTTCCGCATCGACGGGCGTGCACGACGCGCTGGTATTCGTGAGAGTGAGCTGGGGCGCCGAGATCATCGTCCGTCTCTGGGCCCTCGGCGTGCCGCGCGGCATCGTCGAGCAGCTCTATCGCCACGTGGACAGCTGCCTCCTCGATCAGACGGCGACGCGACTCGAGCGCACCGGCGTTCGCGGGTCGGCCGCCGCCGACGCCCTGCGACCGCTTCTTCGCGATTCGGCGCGGGTCGCACCGTCAACGGTGTCTCCAGACCACAGCGAGCGCGTCGAGGAGAACGCCACGTACACTCCGGGGTGCGTCTCCCACATCAGAGATGACCGTCGCGGATTCACCGTCTATCCGCCGGTGCTCCTCGCCGAGAAGGGGAACAACGTGTGGGCGTACGACCTGCGGGGACGTGACACCCTCCTGCTCGCGCAATACCCGAGTCGTCCCGTCTACCTCCTCAGCCCCGAGAGCGCCGATGCGAGCGCCCGACTGCGCTTTCTGCCGCTGTCGCGCGATTCACTCTGGCAGTCCGCGCGGCGCGGCGACTGACCACCTCGATTCGACAAGCTCAGGCCCTCAAGTAGTCTGGCCGCCATTGGGAGATGAGCGCCTTGATGGCGCGCGGGTCGGTCAGCTTCTCCGCCAACACCCGTCGGGTGAGCTCCGGCAGCTCGCCGTCGGAGGCGAACCGCAGCGCCACCAGCTGGCGCGGCGTGAGCTCGTCGATGCGCGGTTGCAGATCAGGAGGCAGCAAGCGGGCGAGCCGGAGACGCTCCTCGAGGCGGATCACCCGGTCCTGCACCGTCACCGGAAACTGCCGCACATACCAGAATAGCTGGAGGAGGAGGACGGCCACGAGGAGCATCTTGGCGCTGTCGGCGCCCGGTCGCACGACGAGCCGATAGATGCTCCAGATCAGGTTCACGAGAGCCAATGTGCCAGCGACGAAGTGAAAGCCAGGGACCCAGCGGGTGTGCTTGTCCGCGCTCTGGGGGACCATGAACGGTGCTGTCATTCGCGGTGATCTCGGGAAAGGGAAGACGGCGTCATCGCGCCTCGTGATCGTGCCTCGTCTCCGGCGGTTGTTCCCGGGAGATTCCACGGAGACGGCGCTGCTCGGCCTCGATCAGCTCCGGAGAAAGCCAGAGACCGGTGAACTCGACGCCGACGGACTGGTTCTGGACTCGGACGACGACACCCTCCACCGACGCCAGCGCGCCACTGGGAAAACGGATCGTCGCGATGATCTCGGACCCGACCGCTGGCGCGGGCTCATCATCCAGGCGGTAGCGCAGCCCGCGCTCCGAGCAGTCCAGCACCTCGGCCACGCGCTCACCCAACGCGAGAACGGGACGGGCACCGCTCGCGAAGTCGAGCCGTGGTGCCGCGCGCCTCTCGGAGAAGTCCATGGTTGACGCTATCGCGTCCGGCGATCACGCGCCAGCCGAACTCACAACACGCCGGCGCTCTCCTGGCGCGCCGGCTGACGCGAAGCCAGCGTTCTCACAGCCCCGACCGTAAAGAAAGAGCCGCGTCGATCCCGCCGTCCGTTCCCCTCCCGTTGGAGCTTGCATGCCATTCCTTCTCCCCTGTCCTCGCAGGCGCGCTCTGGTAGCGAGCGCGTCGCTCCCGATCGCCCTGGCCCTGGCGCTCGCGGCGCCGGCTCGGGCTCAGAAGGAAAGCGCGAAAAACGAGGGGTCGCCGCGCGAGCTCCTGGCCAAGGAGAGCTACGTCAAACCGCCAGCGGAGATCGAGCGGCTCGTGACCGCCCCGCGGCAGAACAACAGGACCCTCTCCAACCAGAGTCCTGACCGCAAGCATTTCCTCGAGCTGCGCAGCGATGGCCTTCCCAGCGTGCAGTCGTTCGGGAAGCCTCACTACTATTTCGGCGGCCTGCAGGTGGACTACAGGGCCAATCGCGCGCGTATCCTGACAACGCGCGGGGCGTCGAGCCTCGAGATCGTGGATGCCACCACCGGTCGGGCGCATGCGGTGGAGCTCCCGCCAGGCGCCACGGCGAGCGGCGCGCAGTGGTCGCCAGACGGAACGCAGCTGGCGTTCATCGCCAATTTCGATGATGCCTCGCGCCTGTACGTCGCCGACGTCAGCTCCGGCAAGTCACACCAGGCGGCGGCCGCACCTTTGCTCGCCACCCTTGTCACCGAGCTCGGCTGGACGGCGGACGGTCGCGGCGTGCTGACAGTTCTCATCCCCGAGAGCAGGAAGCCCGTGCCGCAGCGCCCTGCCATCGAGACCGGGCCGCTCGTCCGCATGACGGATGGCCACAAGGACAAGACACGGACGTACGCGAGCCTTCTCCGCGATCCGTACGAGCGCGAGATGATGGAGTATTACGTCACCGGGCAGCTCGCGCTGGTGGATGTTGCCTCCGGCGCGGTGAAGCGCATCGGCGCACCGGCCATGATCTTCGCCGCCGATCCCTCACCTGACGGGAAATTGTTCCATGTGACGCTGCTGCAGAAGCCGTTCTCCTACATCGTGCAGTACACAAACTTTCCGCAGTCGGAGCAGATCTGGGGTGCCGATGGAAAGATGCTCGTGGAGCTGGCCAAGCGGCCTCTGCGCGAGAGTGACGGGCCAACCGACGACCAGACTCCTGGCGCTCCGCCGGCACGTGGGGACACGCTGCGACGGAGTGTGGGCTGGCTACCCAGCGGAGGCGGGATCCACTTCCTGCGCCAGGAGCCGCCTCCGAACCGCGGCGTCTCACCTGATACCGGCGACGATCCTCGCAGTCCCGCCAATGCGACCGCCGCGCCTGCCGGCGGCTCGGCTCGGCAAAAGGACCGTCTCTACCAGTGGCTCGCTCCGTTCGATTCGGCCAGCCAGAAGGTGCTGGTGGAGAGCGACAACCGCATCAACAGCGTGCTCTTCTCGGACGACGGCCGGATGGTTTTCGTGGCGGAGAACGGGAATGGTGTCGGTCACGCGTACGCGGCGTACTTCGACGAACCGGGCAAGCGCTACACGATCTGGCGGCTGAGGGGGCTCACGGCCAGCCTCGGCGCTGGCGCCCGCTCTCCGTTCGCCGGCGGCGGCCCGCGCAGAGGCACGGGCGCGGACTCCCTCACATTCTATCAGGCGGCGGGTGATGTGATGAGCCGGCGAGGACGTGCCGGCAGCCAGGTGGCGCTGTTGTCTCCCGATGGGAAGTCGGCGTACCTCGCCGGCATCCGCTACTACCGGAACTGGCAGCAGCAGGCGCCGCGGGGCTTTGTGGATCGGATCGACATCAGAAGCGGACAGAAGACGTCGGTGTTCCAGGGGGCGAGCGACGTGTTCGAGACGGTGACAGCTACTCTCGATGACGACCTGTCCAGGCTCGTCGTGGTGCGCGAGTCACCGACGATGGTGCCGGACTCGTATCTGCGCGACACCAGGAGCGGCCAGCTCACCAGGCTCACCAGCAACAAGGACTACACGCCGGAGTTCACGAGCGCCGTCCGCAAGCGCATCACGGTCACGCGCCCCGACGGCTACCACTTCGTTCTCAACCTGACCCTGCCCGCGGACTACAAGGAGGGGACCCGCCTTCCCGGGATGTTCTGGTTCTACCCGTACGAGTACACCGACCAGGCGGCGTACGAGCGGACGCTGCGAACGGAGAACATCAATCGCTTCCCGCAGGCCGGACCGCGAACCATCGAATATCTGGTCACGCAAGGCTATGCGGTGGCCAACTTCGACCCGCCGATCGTGGGAGCGCAGGGACGGATGAACGACAACTACGTCTCTGACCTGCAGAACAACCTCTTCGCGGTCATCGACGAGCTGGACCGTCAAGGGTACATCGACCGCACGCGCCTCGGGATCGGTGGCCACAGCTACGGCGCCTTCAGCACCGTGAACGCGATGGTGCATACGCCGTACTTCAAGGCCGGGATAGCCGGCGACGGGATGTACAATCGCTCGCTGACCCCGACCGGCTTCCAGAACGAGCGCCGCGACTTCTGGGAGGGCCAGAAGACGTACCTCGAGATGTCGCCCTTTCTCTCCGCCGACAAGCTCACCGGCGCCCTGCTCATGTATCACTCGCTGGAGGACCAGAACACCGGCACCGACCCGATCAGCTCCATTCGCATGATGCACGCTCTGCAGGGCCTCGGAAAAACGGCGGCCCTCTACATGTACCCGTACGAGGATCATGGTCCGGCGACGAGGGAGACGCTCCTGGACCAGTGGGCGCGGTGGACGGCGTGGCTCGACATCTACGTGAAGAACGCGTCGAAGCAGCCGGCCAAGGTCGCGTCAGCGCTCCCCTGACATCGCGGCGCGGCGTGGCGGGGCCGGAGCAGAGTCGGTGCGGATATCTGGGGCGGGCGGGAACGATCTACGCCTCCAGGCGATATCTATGGCAGGAAGCGCGTGTCCCTTGCGGGCTTCAGTCGGACTCCCCATAGCTCACGTCACGAAGGAGACTCATATGCCTCGCTCGATCCGGCGCGCCGCAGTTCTCGGAGGCGCGCTCGCCATGGTGTCACTGGCCGCCGGCCGCGGAGTCGCGAGCGTGGCGTCGCCGCGCGAGCACACTGTCGTCTTCGCCGGCGGCTGCTTCTGGGGAGTCCAGGCGGTCTTCCAGCACGTCAAGGGGGTGACGAGCGCCGTGTCCGGATACGCCGGTGGCGTCGCCACCACGGCGACGTATGACCAGGTGAGCTCGGGCTCGACCGGACATGCCGAGGCGGTTCGCGTCACCTTCGACTCGACACAGGTCTCCTATGAGCAGCTCCTGCGGGTGTTCTTCTCGGTGGCCCACGATCCGACGCAGTTCAATCGTCAGGGGCCCGATCACGGCACCCAGTACCGCTCGGCGATCTTTTATTCCACCGAGGATCAGAAGCGGGTGACGCTGGCGTACATCGCTCAGCTCGCGCAGTCCAGGACGTTTCAGCGGCCGATCGTGACGCAGGTCGCCGCGCTACAGGGTTTCTACGCGGCCGAGGCGTACCACCAGAACTACGCCACCCGTCATCCGCACGACCCGTACATCTGGATCAACGACCGCCCGAAGGTCGAGAATCTCAAGAGCCAGCTTCCGGATCTCTACCGGGAGCCGATCACGCCCTGAGGGAATCGGCGGGGTTTCTGACTCGACGGGACCGAGGCGCTGTGGGTCGGAGGCATTGGCCGCTCACGTACTTCCAGTTGCGCGATTTCCCCTCCGACATCCATGCGATCGCCGTGTCGAGCCGCCGTTTTCTGGTCTCGTCGCGTTTGGCCTCCGTGATCCACTCGATGTACTCTCGCTTGTGGCTAGGCGAGAGGCTCTCGAACGCGGCGAGGGCTTTCCTGTTCTTTCTCATCGCCGCCGCGAGATCTTTCGGGACGATGAGGGCCTTCTTCACCCTCGGCTTCGAGCGGGTGGGTGATTTGACTCCGGCATCGTTGAGCTTCATCGCCTGCGTGACGTAGCCGCTGAGGATCTTCTTCGAGGGAAGCTGCGACACCGACGTGAGCCGGCCGAACTGGCCCATGCCCGCTTCGGCGCTCTTCCCACGATCGTCAACGATCAGGGATCCCTTCCAGAAACCGAAGGTGGCGTGCTGCTTGAATGCCGCCATCCCGCAGAGAATCCCCTTGTACATGAAGGCCGGCATGCCCCATTTCAGTGTCTCTTCCACTTCGGGACAGGCGGCGTGCACGACCTCGCGGATGTGCTTGAGGATCGGTTTCGCGAAATCGGCGGACCTGGCGATGTACGCATCGATGCGGGGGTCTCGCGTTCCCATGTGTCCTCGGCTGAGCGGGCGGGAGTTCCGGTCGGGGTAAATTGCATACGGCGGCCGCACGCGCCAGGTCACCGCGTTCACGGCTAGCAGGGAGGAGCACGCCCGCACCATGCTTCGCTACACCGCGTTTCTGCGCGCCATCAACGTCGGCGGCCGCGTCGTCAAGATGGATCGTCTTCGAACGCTGTTCGAGTCGTTGGGGCTCGCGAACGTCGAGACGTTCATCGCGAGCGGGAACGTGCTCTTCGACACGCCGGCGGCGAATGTGTCCTCGGGCATGCTGGCGCAGAAGATCGAGCGCGAGCTGTACCGCGCTCTCGGGTACGAGGTCGCCACGTTTCTCCGAACCGGACCCGAGCTCGCGGCCGTGGCGGCCCACCGTCCCTTCGACGCCCCCGATCCGCTTCCGGCCGGCCACTCTCTGTTGATCGGGTTCCTGAACGCGGCGCCGACGGCAGCGGCGGAGCAGAGACTGATGGCCTACACCTGCGCCACCGACGACTTCAGCGTCCACGGGCGGGAGGTATACTGGTGGTGCCGCGGGAGGATCAGCGATTCCCGTTTCACCGGAGCGCGGCTGGAGAAGGCGCTCGGACTGCCGACGACAATGCGCAACGTCAAGACCGTGCGCAGGCTCGTGGCGCGGCAGACATAGCGTCAGTCCCTCTCCGCTCGCGCCCGCCGGCCTTCGGCGCTATCGTGTGCCCGAAGAGAAAACTGCCCCCGAGGTGCCACGACTTGCGACTCCCGACCACTACCCGACTCCTCCTGCTCGCCGCTTCCTTCCTCGTGGCCTGCGTCTCTCCTCCGCCCGGCGAGGGCGGCCCGGTCGCCACGGGAAGTCCGGCGCCCGTGCCGGCGGCGGCGACCCAACCTCCGCCGACGGTGACGACGGCAGCCGGTGCCGTCTCCGGCGCCCTCTGCCCGAAGGGCGTGCTTCCCGCCGGCGGTGAGGAGCTACGACCCTACTTCGGCTACGAGGTCGACCGGAAGGCCGAGCTCGTCGGCAGCTGGCCCACTCCCGTCCGCGCGGTGGGCCGCGAGACGCTGAGTGCGCGGGTCAATGTGATGTTCCTGGTCGACACCACGGGACAGGTGGTGGCCGGAACGGCCAAGCTCGTCTCTTCCACCGGTCCGCTCGATACCCAGGCGGTGT
Organism: Gemmatimonadales bacterium; assembly: GCA_038253885.1. GTDB lineage: Bacteria > Gemmatimonadota > Gemmatimonadetes > Gemmatimonadales > Gemmatimonadaceae > JALZAQ01. Next base: position 95,277 of record JBBSGP010000001.1, read on the forward strand.
GCGATGTGTTGGCGCAGCTGCGCTACCGTCCCGCGCTCCTCACGGGACGACAGGTTCGAATGTGGGACCAGCACGACTTCCGCTTCTGAGCCGGAGTCCTTGTCAGAGCATCCTCCGGCTCTCCAGCAGTCGATCATTCCTCCCGGAGGGCAACCAGCGGATCGACCCGCGTCGCGCGCAGCGCCGGCAGGAAGGTGGCGAGCAGAGCGATGCCGCTCAGCAGCGCGGAGACAGCGGCGAAGGTGACGGGATCGGTGGGTGTCACGGAGTAGAGCTGGCTGGCGATGAGACGCGTCAGCGCGAACGCGCCCACCAGCCCGATGACTACCCCCGTCAGGGCGAGCGCCATCCCCTGGCGCATGACCAGGCCGAGGACGGTGCCCCGCGCCGCGCCGAGCGCCATGCGCACGCCGATCTCGCGGGTGCGCTGGGTGACCGAATAGGACATCACGCCGTAGATGCCGAGCGAGGCCAGCAGCAGCGCCAGCCCGGCAAACACGCCGAGCAGCACCATCGAGAGGCGACGCTGCCCCATCGACTGCTCCACGAGCTCGTCTAGGGTGCGGATCCGCGACATCGGGAGATCGCGGTCCTGTGCCCGGATGGCGTTGCGGATCGCCCCGACATAGCGCATCGGATCACCATCCGTCCGGATGGCGAAATCGAGCGAGCCCACTCCGAATCGTCCCGTCTGGTCCACCGGCAAGTAGAGCTGCACTCGCGGATCGGCATCGAGCCCTTCGTGCTTGGTGTGTCCGACCACGCCGACGATCGTGATGTAGCGCGTGCTATCGTTCTGCGGACCACCGAACCAGAGCCGCTTGCCGATCGCGTCCACGCCCGGCTTGTAGAAGCGCTTCACGAACTCATCATCCACCACCGCCGCCGTGGGCGCGGAAGCAACATCCTGCTCGCCCAGTGTGCGGCCGCGCTTAAGGGGCACCTGCATCGCTTTGAAAAAGTCCGGGGTGATGATGCGGATGTCACCCCACGGCCCGTTGCCGTTCTGTGGGCGCTCGTACCCCTCGACGTTGAAGCTGGCGGTGGACCAGTTGCCGCTGAAGGGCATCACGCTCGTCGCGGCGGCGGCCTTCACGCCGGGTACCGCGGCGACGCGGGGAACCAGCGCCGCGAACAGCGCGCGCTGGGCCGTATCGTTGGGGTACTTCGCTTGCGGAAGCGAGATGTTGAACGTGAGCACATCACGAGGATTGAAGCCGGGATCGACCCCCTGAAGACGGGCAAAGCTCTTGATGAGGAGGCCGGCGCCGGTGAGAAGGGTGAGCGCCAGCGCGACTTCGGCGACGACGAGCCCGCGGCGCAGCCACTTGCCGGAGCGGTCGCCGCCCGCCCGTCCGCTCTCCCGCAGAGTGATCTGCAGGTCGGTACGGGACGTCTGGAGCGCCGGCGCGAGCCCGAACAGCAGCCCGGTGGCGACGGACAGGCCGAGGGTGAAGAGCATCACCTGGGCGTCCACGCCGAGCTCCTGCACGCGTGGGATATTTCCAGGATTGAACGCCACCAGCGTGCGCACGCTCCAGTACGCGAGCGCGAGACCGAGCACGCCCCACCGAGTGAGAGGAGGACGCTCTCGGTGAGGAGCTGCCGAGCGAGTTCCCAACGCTTCGCGCCAAGGGCGGTTCGGATCGCGACTTCCTTGATGCGGCTGGCGGACCGGGCCAGCAGCAGATTGGCGACGTTGGCGCAGGCGATGAGCAGCACGAAGCCGACGGCCACGAGCAGCACCAGGAGCGCGGGGCGAATGTTCCCCGTGCCGATCTCGTTCAACGTCGTGACCTTGAGGGACCAGTCGGGAGAGAAGTTGTTGGAGTACTCCCGCTTGAGCTGCTCGGCGAACGCACGCATGTCGCGCCGCGCCTGATCGACCGTGACGCCCGGCTTGAGCCGAGCCGTCAGATTGAGGAATTCGTTGGTGTAGTTGTTGGGCACGAAGAGATTCGCCGGCAGCGCGAGCGGCGTCCACAGCTCCGTCTCGCGACCCCAGAAATCCTTGAACGACGGCGGCATCACCCCCACGACGTCGTACGCCTCTCCGTTGAGGAACATCTTCTGCCCGACGGCAGTGCGCACTCCGCCATACAGCCGCTTCCACAAGCCGTCGCTGAGCACAACGACGTGGTTCTTTCCCGGCTCATCCTCCTCCGGCAGGAGGACCCGGCCCAGCGCCGCCGGCACGCCCATTGTGGCGAAATAGAGTCCGCTCACGCGCTGGGCGCGCAGTCGCTCCGGCTCGCCAAGCCCGGTGAGGTTCGCGGCCCACCCCGTCTGGACGGCGACGCCATCGAAGCTTCGCGTCTTGTCGCGGTAGTCCCGGAATCCCGGTGCCGACACCGGCGCATCGAGCTTGAGCGCGGGATAGAAATGCTGGATGGTGACCAACCGGTCGGGCTGCTTGTACGGAAGCGGCTTGAGCAGGACCCCGTTCACGACCGAGAAGATGGCCGTGTTCGCGCCGATGCCCAGCGCCAGCGTCAGCACCACCACCGCGGTGAACGCGGGTGCGTTGCGCAACCGGCGCACGCTGTACCGCACTTCAGTCAGCAGGGTATCCATGTCTGCGATTCCGATTGGAGATGGAGGTCGTGGCCCGCCGGACAGCGATGCCCAGGGCAGCGCTCTCTGTTCGACAGCCCCTCGACAAAAAGGGTTGGACTACCATGAGCGGCGTCCGCTCCCTTTCCGTCGCGCTCCGTTTGGCGTAAGTCTGGTGGGTGACGACGGCGATCCGCCTGGCCGCGACGCCGAGCAGACATTTTCCATCTCACACAACCTCTGTGATTCGCCAAATAACCGACAGCACGGGCCGCGTCTGGGAGTGCGCCGAATCGGCGTTCGTGGGCGATTCGCTCTCGGACCCACGGCGCAAAGCGCTCATCCGCCTCTCCCTCGCGATGTTGCACTGCTCCTGCGGTGACCAACGCGTGACCTTCTCGGTTCCGCGCGGGTGGGAGGATCTGCCGGACGAGAGGCTCGCTCGCCGACTGGAAGCCAAGCTTGCCGGCACGCTGTAGGCAGGACCTCTGGATCGAGAGCCGCGCGCCTGATCGCCGCGCACGGTTGTATGTTGCTCCATGACCAGACGCGTTCAGGATGCCACCATCGAGCTCGGCATCCGAGAGGAACGGGTCGCTCCGGGCGACCACATAGCGTACTTCTGGGACACGCCAGCCGACTTCCTTCGCGGGATTGCCTTTCTCGAGCTCGGGCTGCGCGGGTCCGATCATGGCGTGATCTTTGGCCACGAGGCCGCCAACGCCGAGGTGCTGGACGTCCTTCGCCAGCACGGCCTCGACCCCGACGATCTCGCCGCCGAGGGCCGACTCTCCGTGCTCGGGAGTGCGGTCACTGGCGATGCCATGTTGTCGAACATCGGCGAGGTCTTCCAGCGCGCGGTCACGCGAGGCGCGCCACTCATCCGGCTCCTCGGCAACATCGGGTGGGGTCGTCCGGGCTGGCCCGGGGAACAAGACATCCTCGCGTTCGAGGCCAAGGTCACGGGTGCGGCGCGCGCGTTCCCGTGCGTGGTCGTGTGCATGTACGACGTGCAGGCACTCCCGGGACGCGTGATGGTGCACGGAGCATACGAGACGCATCCGCTGACGATCTGCGGCAACGTGCTGCGCGAGAACCCGTACTACGTCGGCGTCGATGACTTCCTCGGACGGATCTCGGCGAGCGAAACGAAGAAATAGCGGCACGGCATGTGCTCGCGGCGCGGCGCGGCGCGTTCAGCTGCCCAGAGCCGCCCTTTCCCCGGCCGCGAAGCGACCCTCGGTGAGTCGCGCCGCCAGCGTGATGCCCAGCACGAGAAAGATCAGCAGCACGCTGTACGCGGCCGCCGTGCCGAAGGCCAGATCCCGCAGCTGCGACAGGATCTCCACCGATATCGGCCTGTTCGCGTGCGTGAACAGCACAACGCTGGCGACGAACTCACCGACCGCGGTCACGGCAGCCAGCATCGCTCCGGCCACCAGGCCCGGCCGTGCCGCCGGCAGGATCACCCGCCGCAGCGTCAGCCACCACGACGCACCGAGTCCTCGCGCCGCGTCCTCGAGCGATGGATCCATCTGCCGGAGCGACGCCTCGGTCGCGCTGGCGACGAGCGGGACGCCTCTCACGAAGTAGGCGAGGGGAAGAATCCAGAACGTTCCCACGAGCAGCAGGCGCGCCGTGAGCGGACTCGTGCGGTTGAACGTGGACGCCAGCCCGATCGCGATCGCGGTCGCGGGAATCGCCCACGGCAGGGCCACCAGCAGCTTCAGCAGCTGTCGTCCGCGGAAGCGGCGCAACACCAGCAGATAGGCCGCGATGAAGCACACGACGATGTTCGCCGCCGTGGAGATCGCCGCCATGAGCACGCTGTTCTTGATCGGCACCCAGAGCTGCGGGTCCGATGCGAGGCGGCGGAAGTTGTCAATCGTGTACTCGGGGGGGAGAAGCTGCGTCGTCCACGCACCATCCTTGGCGAACGAGACGAGAATGACCATCGCGTGCGGCAGGACCAGCACGATCACGAGGATCGCCGCAAGCACCGGGCTCATCGCGCGCGCGATCGGTGATCGCACGACGATGCGCGTGGCCCGTCCCTTTCCCGACATCGCGTAGCTCTTCCGGCGCTCCAGCCAGCGCAACAGCGCCAGCGCCGTCACCGCGCTGAGGGCCAGCACCGTGGTCTCGACGTACGCGAGCCCCATCGCCCCATTGAGCTTCGACGCCACGATCTGGGTGGACAGCACCCGCAAGCCGCCACCGAACACGTACGGCGCCGAGAAAGAGCTGAGGGAGCTCATGAACACGAGCAGCATCGCGCCCGCGATGGAGGGCGTCAGCAGCGGCAGAGTGATCGATCTGAGACGCATGCCGCGCGAGGCCCCGAGCCCCGCCGCCGCCTCATCCAGCGTTGTGTCGAAGCGCTCCAGTCCCGCCGAGACGAAGAGAAAAACGTACACGTACATTGTGTAGGCGTGCACAAAGATGATCGCCCACACGCCGGTGAGCGTCCACGGCGACTTCGGGAGACGGAGTGCCGCCTGGACTCCGCGCGTCACCAGGCCGCTCTCCCCGTACAGAAAGAGGAACGCGACAACGCCCACCAGCGGGGGCAGCGCCGCCGGCAGTGTCGCGATCGCTCCGAGCACGCGACGGCCGCGGAACTCGAAGCGGGTGAGCAGGAATGCCAGAGGCACGCCGATGAGCGTCGCCGAGATCACCGATCCCAGCGCGATCTCCATCGTCGTGACCAGCGCCTCGCGGTCGGCCGGGCTGTGCGCGAACTCTCGCCAGAGACCGAGCCCTTGCCCGAAGCTGCCAGCGATCACCGAGACGTTCGGGTAGACGACGCTCCACAGGAGCAGGAGCAGGGTTGGCCCGGCGAGCAGCCAGGTGCGGCCGCGCGAGGTCACGGCGCCACGACCGCCACCGGCTCGCGCATGACCCGCACCATCACGCGCTCGCCCTGGCTCGGCGTCCGATCCACGGTGTGCAGCTCGACGACCACATCCTCGGAAAGCTTCACCCGATAGGCCATCAACGCACCGGCGAACCGGCGCTCCACGATCGTCCCGGGCCAGGCCTGGAGTGTGTCGCCGGAACAGAACTCCAGGGCATCGGGACGCAGCACTGCCAGCACGTCGCCGTTCGTCGTGACCCCCTTCGGCACCTCGGCGAAGAACTGCGCCTCCCGCTTACCGATGCGAAGCGTCGCCGACCGACCGTTCAGCCGGGCCGGCACCAGCGCCGCGCGCCCGATGAACTCGGCCACCTGCCGAGTGGACGGGTGATCGTACAGCTCCTCCGGCGTCCCTACCTGGAGCAACCGTCCGCGCTCGAGGAGGGCCACCCGGTCAGCGACCGCGAACGCATCCTCCTGGTCGTGGGTGACGAACAGGGCGGTCACACCGAGCCGGTGCAGCGTCGCCCGGAGCTCCTCTCGTGTGCTCCGGCGCAGCGTCGGATCCAGGTTCGAGAGGGGCTCGTCGAGGAGGAGCACTCGGGGCTCGAAGACGAGTGCCCGAGCCAGCGCCACGCGTTGCTGCTCGCCCCCCGAGAGGGATTGCACCGCCCGGCGCTCGGCTCCCGCCAGACCCACGTTCTGCAGCGCTGCGGACGCCTTGGCGAGGCGGTCAGCCTTCCGGCCACCCCGCGCCTGCAGGCCGAACGCGACGTTGTCGCCGACATTCATGTGAGGGAAGAGCGCGTAGTGCTGGAACACCATCCCGAAATCGCGGCGCTCGGGGGGAAAAGCGGTGATGTCGCGCCCGTCGAGCAGCACACGGCCAGAGTCAGGAATCTCGTAGCCGGCCACCATCCGCAGCGTCGTCGTCTTTCCCGAACCCGACGCGCCGATCAGCGCCATCAGCTCGCCCGGCGCCAGCTCGAGCGACAGGGCATCCACGGCCGCGTGCGACGCGAAGCGACGCGTGAGACCATCCAGCGCCAGCGTGCCGGCGCTCACGAGCCCCGGCTGCGATTCCGGATGTTCGCGTCCCAGTACTTCATCCACTCGTCGAGGTGCAGGTCGAGAGCCTTGCGGTCCACGACCATCGGCTTGAGCTGGGGCATCGCCTCGCGTATCCACTGCGGCAGCGAATCCGGGGCGATGTCGGTGCGCGCCGGGATCCGGACGAACTTGTCCGCCGCCACGATGAGAGAGTGCTTGGTTGTCACGAACTCGTAGAACTGCTTCGCCTCGCGGGGGTGCTTGCTGCCGTGCACGAGCGCGATCGCATCGACCAGCACCGGGGTCCCGCTCGCCGGTACGACGTACTTCACCGGGATCCCGATACGCTGTTGGAGCGTGGCGATGTCCGGCATGTTGTAGAGAGTGATGACTCCCTCCTGCCGGCCGAGCTTCTGATAGAGGATGCTCGGGTTGAGGGTGTACTCCTTGGTGTTCGCGTCCAGTCGCCGGAGCCAGTCGTAGCCCGCGTTGGGCGATCCGGTCTGCGCCACCGACCGGGCAATGATCCCGCCGAAGATGGCGCGCATCGACCCGGATGCGATCGGATCGCGGATGAGCACTTTCCCCTTCCACTTCGGATCGATGACATCGTCCCAGTCGCGGGGCGCTTCGGAATCGCTCACCGCCTTGCTGTTGTAGGCGATCACCTCGGGAGTGAGATAGGTGCCGAACCAGCGGCCATCGGGGTCGCGTGCGTCAGGCGGAATGGCGCTCGCCCAGCTCGGCTGGTAGACATCGAGGAGCTTGTCGGTCACACCATGGCGAAAGCTCTCCGCCGGAGCGCCGAACCAGACGTCGGCCTGCGGGTTCGCCGCCTCCGCGCGGAGCCGGTCGAGCACCTCCTGCGACCCCATGTCCACCCACTGGACGTCGATCTCCGGATGGGCCTGCTCGAATTCCTGCTCGAAATAGCCGAGCAGATCCTTGCCATGGGGCGAATAGACGGTGAGAACGGTTCGCCGGTCGCCACCGGAGCACGCGGCGAGAGCCGCCAGCGCCGCGCCGGCCCGCCACCAGCGCGATGACGTCACGGCGTGGCCGAGGGCGCCATCGCGCCGAGCAGGTTGGCGAACAGCCGGGCCGCGCCGGGATTGCCGGCCGGAAGCTGCCGGAAGAACGCGAGCGCGGTGTAGACGTACGTCCCGCGGCCGTAGGGAGCGATCAGCAGCGACCCGCTGTTTGGCGGCTCGCCCGGATCGTTCGTCGAGATGAGCGGCGCATAGTGCGGATCGAAGGTGTGCGCCATGTAGAGCGACCGCTCCTGCACCCAGTTGGAGAAGTCGACGGGCGTGATCCGGTTGGGCGTCGTGAATACCGGGTGATCCGGGACCAGCAGGCGGAGCGGCGCGGTCTCATCGGTGACGCGGTCGTGTGGTCGGGCGATGGTGATCGGATAGGGCATCATCCCGGGCCACGTCATCTCGTACTGGCCGTACTGCACGATCATCGTCCCACCGTTCTTCACGTAGTCGAGCAGCCGCGAGTTGTTCGCCGCGAGCTCGGGGCTCGACTCGTAGGCGCGCGGGCCGACGACAATGGTGCTGTATCCGGCGAGACTGGTGCTGGCGAGCGCCGACGGGTCGAGCAACGTCAGCGGAACGCCGAGCTGCTGGAGCATCGGGGCGACGTTGTCTCCCACACCGGCGATGTAGGCGACGTTGAGTCGCGGCGGCAGCTTCACATCCACAGCTTCCACCGCCATCGCCGCGTCCCGGTAGAGCCTCTGTGGATGTATGTGCTCGTACTCGATGGGGACGTAACCATTGGAGTAGCGCTGACCGCCGCTCTCGACGCTGGCGGAGATGGTGTGCCGTCCGGGCTGGAGCGCCCCCCGCAGCGTGAACGTGACGCTGCGGACGGATCCCGGCTGCGGTAGCTCGACCGACCGTCGCGACGAGTCCGCGACGAGGCCCGCCGGAAGGTGCAGCGAGACCACCGCAGTGCGCGCATCGGAAGCCGCGCTCCGGACCTCGACCCGAAGCGTCCGCGTGAGCGGGACGTTGGCGCGGGCATACTCGACGGTCCGGTCGAGGGTCAGCGAGAGGGGTGGTGCCGCCGCGAGTGGACGGTTGATGTCACCGCGCACCGGATCGGCAAAGTGCAACGCCACCGGAAGGGTGACGACGAAGCGGGCAGGTCCCGACTGGATGTAGGCGCTCACCTCGGTCGCATTGCGCTGCTCGGCGGTAGATCCATCGATCCGGGTGGAGTAGAGGTCACCGACGCGCGGCGTCTCGAGCCACCACGGGCTGGTGCGAGCCGCTGCTTTCATGGTGAACGTCACCGACGCGGAGCTGTCCGGCGCGATGTTGACCGGCGCGGCGGGCGGTGCCCCGACAAAGCTCTCGCCGCCCGCCGTGAGGTGTGCCAGCGTCACCGGCTGTCGGCCGCGGTTGTACACCGTCACGGTGACCGGCACGCTGTCGCCGATGGCAACGATCTCGCGCGGCGCATTCGCTTCGATCGCAACCCCGGTCGCCAGCTGCAGTGCGTCGTCGAGGCGCCTGAGCAGCAGCAACAACACGTCGCCCAGTCGCACCTCGGCGTCGGTCGGGCGGCGCTCGAGCTTGGTCGGCAGCATCGCCGCGGCCAGCTCACCGGCGCGCGCCAGCGGCGTCACCACCGCCGCCGGATTGGCCAGATTCACGCGCTGCTGCACGCTCGTGATCAAGGCGCGCAGTGAGTCGAGCTTCCCCTGGTCCGCTGGGACAAGCAGCGGCCGGATGGCGTAGACCGTCGTGTCCAGGCCGTCGAACAGAGACGTCTCCTGCTTGGGATCCGCTGGCGCGCCGACGCGCGACGCTTCTCGCTTCACGCAGTCCAGCCGCGCGCCTTTGCGCTGGAGCACGCCAAAGCCCTGCGACTTGTGCTGCGATCGGCTCTCGGCGGCGATCTCCGCGTACGACTCCCCGAGCAACGGGCTGTACTCCCCGACGTTCACGCAGAGCGTCGATGTCGCCTGAGCAAAGAAGGCACCGCGATAGAACTTGAGCGGCGTCCACCCACCCAATCCGAGCGTCTTCTCGCGCGGAAAGCGCAACGTGTCGGCGGCCGCATCAAAGGCCTCCCGGGCGAGGATGCCAGCGACCTGATGCTGGCCATGGCCATCCCGTGGCGTGCCGGAGAAGACGCTGATGACAACCTGTGGCCGGAAAGAGCGGATGACCGTCACGACATCGCCCAGCAGAGAATCGTGGGGCCAGTGGGAGAATGCTTCGTCGGCGCTCTTGGAGAAGCCGAAGTCGTAGGCGCGGGTGAAGAACTGGTGAGCTCCGTCCACCCGCCGTGCCGCCAGAAGCTCCTCGGTGCGGATCACGCCAAGCGCTTCACCCAGCTGGTTGCCGATGAGGTTCTGCCCGCCATCGCCCCGCGTGAGGGAGAGATAGGCCGTCTCGACGTGTCGCCCCCGAGCGAGCCAGGTGATGAGGCGCGTGTCCTCGTCGTCGGGGTGAGCGCCGATCATGAGCACCCGTGTCGAGACGGGAAGCCCGGCGATGGCCTCTCCCAGCGCAGCGGCGCCGCGCTCCTGCGCGCGGGCGGGGCGCGGCGCCGCGATCAGCCAAGCGACGGAGGCGGCAAGAGCGATTCGATTCACGAGAGGAATGTTGAGGGGTGCATCACTGCCGGCCGATCGCGGCCGCCCAGCCGATCATCGCGACGCGGCCGCCGCCCGGCGTTGCTCGGGGGCCGGATCGCGCGAGCTCGTGAGCACCTCGGCAACGATCCGTCCCTGCTCCGCCTGATGCGATGCGGCGTAGCCCTCGGCCGGGCTCGCTCGCTCCGGACGACCAATGTACCGCACCGGCAGCGCGTTCCCGGCTGCCGCGCGCAGGCGCGGGGCGACGAAGGTCCAGGCGCCCATGTTCTTCGGTTCCTCCTGCGCCCACGCGATCTCCGTCACGCCCGAATAGCGATCGATGATGCGGCCCACCGCCTCGTGCGGCCAGGGAGACAGCTCGTCCACGCGCACCAGCGCCACGGCACCGTCGTGTCGTTGCGTGGCAGCGTCGTAGTACACCTTGCCGCTGCAGAAGACCAGGCGCCGGATGTCGCCCGAGCGACCGGCTGCGACGTCGTCATCCACGACCGCCTGGAACGAGCCGGTCACCAGATCCTCCAGCCGCGATGCCGCCTCCGGCAATCGAAGCAGGCTCTTCGGCTGCATCAGGACGAGCGGCCGGCGCGCGGCATCGCGGGCCTGCCGTCGCAGAATGTGGAAGTACTGCGCCGGAGTCGACGGGTTGGCCACCCGCAGGTTGCCCTCGGCACAGAGCTGCAGAAAGCGCTCGAGGCGCGCACTCGAGTGTTCGGGACCCTGACCCTCGTAACCGTGCGGGAGGAGCAGAACGAGGCCGCAGTTCTGTCCCCACTTGGCGCGATCGGCAGCCAGGAACTGGTCGATGATCGGCTGCGCCACATTTCCGAAGTCTCCGAACTGCGCTTCCCACAGCACCAGCGCATCCGCGGCGGCGACGCTGTAGCCGTACTCGAAGCCCATCACCGCGCTCTCGGACAGAGCGCTGTTGTAGATCTCGAACAGGCCGCGCGCGCCAGGCAGGTGTTGCAGGGGAGTGTGGGTCGCGCCTGTCCGATGGTCGTGCAGAACGGCCTGGCGGTGGGAGAAGGTGCCGCGCTCGACATCCTGTCCCGTCAGTCGGACAGAGACGCCTTCGACCAGCAACGAGGCGAACGCGAGCGCTTCCGCGTGGCCCCAGTCGATGCGGCCGCGTTCCCCGAGCTCCGTCTGCTTGCGCTCGGTGAGGGCTGCGCGGCGCAGCTGCAGCTGCTTGCCGAGCTTGGGCAGAGGCTGGAAGTCTGCCGGCCACGCCACCACGCGCTCGTTGAGCGCGGCGATCTGTTCGGCCGGCAGCGCCGTCTCGACAGTCGCGGGCTTCACCGCCGCGCTCCGGTCACCGGGCTCGTTCTCCGCCGTATCGCCGTCGCGCGCGCGGAGCTCGTCGTTGATGCGCTCCAGCTGTCCCATCGCCTCGGCTTCCAGCCGCCGCACATCCTCAGCGGTAATCACTCCCTCGCCGACGAGCCGCTTTCCCCACACCTCTCGGGGAGACGGGTGCGCCTTGATGGCGGCGGCCTGGATAGGCTGGGTGAACGCTGGCTCGTCGGTTTCATTGTGCCCGTGACGGCGATAGCCGACGACGTCGATGAGAAAATCTCTCCCGAACCGCTCGCGATAGGCGAGCCCGAGCCAGACCGCGGCGAGGCACGATTCGATATCGTCACCATTCACGTGGACGATCGGGATCTCGAAGCCCTTGGCGAGGTCGCTGGCATAGTACGTCGAGCGACCATCGGCGGGATCGGTGGTGAAGCCCACCTGATTGTTTGCGATGATGTGCAGCGTGCCGCCGGTGCTGAATCCACGGAGCCGGGAGAGGTTGAGGGTTTCCGGAACGATTCCCTCGCCCGGAAACGCGGCATCCCCGTGGACGAGCATCGGGAGGACGGCGCCGCCCTCGAACGGTGCGCCGGCCTGGCCGGTCCGCTGCAATGCTCGCGAGACTCCCTCGACGACCGGATTCACGAACTCGAGATGGCTCGGGTTCGGCACCAGATGCACGTCGATGCGGCGCTCTCCAGCCTGCCGCACCGTCCGCGCTCCGAGATGATATTTGACATCGCCGGTATCGCTCGCCGCATTGATCGTGGCATGCTTGCCCGCGAACTCCTCGAAGATTGTCGCGTAGGGCTTGTCCAGGATGTGGGCGAGGACGTTGATGCGGCCACGATGGGCCATGCCGATGACGACATCGCGGGCACCGGCCTCTGACGCACCGTCGATGGCGGCCTCCATCATGGGCACCAGGGCATCGGTTCCCTCGATGGAGAAGCGCTTCGCTCCTTGATACGCGCGGCCGAGAAAGCGCTCGAGCGCGTCCACCTGCGTCAGCCGCCGCAGCGCCGCGACCTTCTCCTCGGGCGTCAGCGCGCGACGCATGGTCTCTCGCTCGATGACATCGCGGAACCACTCGCGCTCCGTCTCGTCCGCCAGGTGCTCGAACTCGAAGCCGATCGCGGACGAGTAGAGGCGCCGCAGTCGTGCCACGGCGTCAGCGGCGGTGGGCGAATCGTCGAAGCCGACAGCGGCTCCGGGGATCGGCGCGAGATCCTCGTCGGTGATGCCGTGGAACGCCGCCGTCAGCTCGGCCGCGCCGCCGGCTGGCGAGCCGAGCGGATCGAGTGAGACCGCAAAATGTCCGTGCTGCCGAATGGCCTGCACCAGACCGGCGGCGCCGGCCACCTTGCGAAGCGAGGCGGTGTCCGCGGGCGGCGAGACTCGTCCACCGCCCAGGCTTTCGGCGAAGCGAAAAAACTGTCGCCACGAGTCGTCCACGGCTGCCGGGTCGCGTCGATACGTTTCGTACTGCTCGGCGACGTAGCCGTCGTTGAACGGGCTCAGGATCGGAAGCGTGCTCATCCGGCGAAATGTACAGCCACGGGTATGTGACGACCACGAGGGGGCTGGCTCCGGAAGCCGTGCTGACCTGGGGTTTCGGCAGCCGGCTCAGGAGCCCCTCGCCGATTGCATTCCGCCGCGCTTTTTGCGAATCGCAAGGGAGAAATAGCCCCCCGGAAAGCCCTAAAGATGCTGTAAATCGTTGCTGCGGAGCTATTTAAAGAACAAAGACCCAATGGCACCGAGAATGCTTTCCTCAGTCGCAGAAATATTGGGCTTTACCCGCCGCGCCAACGGGGCGCGACATACATCCTGAGGAGGATGGCCACAATGAAGACGCACATGCGCAAGGGCTTCACCCTGATCGAGCTGTTGATCGTGGTCGTGATCATCGGCATTCTGGCCGCGATCGCGATCCCGAAGTTCGCCAACACGAAGGACAAGGCGTACTTCGCCACGATCAAGACCGACCTGCGTAATCTGGCGACGGCCGAAGAGGGCTACTTCGCCGATAACCAGACCTACTCGACGTCCCTCTCGGCGGTCAACGACGCGCCGTCGAAGAACGTGACAATCACGATCACCAGCACCGGCATCACCAAGGGTTGGTCGGCCGTGGGTGTGAACTCGGCGATCTCGGGCACGGCCAACAGCTGCCAGATTCATGTCGGCGGCGATGTGGGCGCGGGCCAGCTGGACGGCGTCGTCTCCTGCCCGTAACGCGGAGCGACCGGGTGGTGTGATCTCCACCCAGCCAGCGCAGGACAGCGGGCCAGGCTCCAGAAGCCTGGCCCGCGTTTTTTTCGCCGCTCGCTGCTACTCGATCAAGGGACGCCGGCATGGCGCGCCGTCAACGCGTTGGTCACTCGCTCGGCGAGCAGCTCGCGCGGAGTGATGAGAATCGCTATGAGATTGTTGACCACGATGTAGCGGGGCCGGCGCTCGGGCGGGAGCGCGGTCGCCGCCGCGCTGTCGATGCGCACCGATTCGCGCGCCCGTGCCGCCGCATCGGGGTAGATGAAGATTAGTAACTTCGCGCCGCTCACTCCCAGGCTGATGCCGCCGGGATGAAAGCGCGGATCGTGCTCGCGGCGTCCGGAGTCCGCCACCACGAGTCCCGCTTCGGCGAGACGCTTCACGACTTCGGGCTCGTTCCATTCGTCCCTGGCCTCGGCGACGCTCTCGGCAGCCACAGCGGCGCTCACGGAGTCCGATCGCGCCGCCGTTCCCGGCGGTGCTGGGGACGACGATCTGCCGCAGGCACAGAGCGCTCCCGCCGCCGTGAGCGCGCGAGCGAAAGCGCGCTTGTCCGTCAATTCCGGAGGGCTCCCTGGTTGATCCAGTTCACGATCGTCTGGATCTGTCGAGGGGTGAGCGGTGTGGATGCCAGGGGCATGCGGGCGTTACTGAAGCGGCGCTGCGAATCGCCGGAGAGCATGCGCGCGATCCAGGAGCTGTCGGAGCTGATGTAGCAGAGCGGAGGCGCTGCCTCCCCGCATCCCTTGAATGGGCGCACACGAGAAAAGCGAGGGTCGATTGTCGATCGAGCATTCACCAGGGAGTCGTAGGCGTATGGTGCCTCGAGCACGAGTCCGGCCCGATGGGTGGCGAAGCTATGGCAGCCGCCGATGGAGCAGCGCCTGGTGAAGATCGGCTGGACATCGCGAGAAAAGGACGGCGCGGCGACCTCCACATCGGGAAGACCGCCCGTTGGGTCACGCGCGGCAGAGAAATCGGCGCACCCGACATCGAGCGTGAGAATCGCCGCGGCGATAACGATCCCCGTTCGCCGGCGCGGGGTCGGCGTCAACGCCGGACTCGCCACGTCGCCATCACCCTGGCCGTCAGCACGCTGCCGGGAGCGTAGAAGATCTCGCTGCTGGCGTCGGCACGCGTAGCGACCCTCCATCTCGCGCCAGCGTAGCCGAACGGCCGCGTCGCGATCAGCTCGAGGATGGGGTGATCCGTATCGCGGCTCCCGTCAGAGCGAATCACTCCGATGTCGAAGCGCGTCCGCTCTCGGCGAAGTCCGACGCCGGCGAAGGGCAGAACCGCACGGTGGCGCAACGGTCCGCTCGCCACGAGCTCGATCGAGAAATGGCGCGGCATGAAGTGGTCATCGCTCGGGCGGCCGTTGCAGACGCGCCGGAAGTACACCGAGTCCGAGTGGGTGCTGCGGTCGAGGAGCGTTCTGGTGCACGTGATCGCCCCGCTCACCGTGCCGGTCATGAAGGAGATCCGGGGCACGATACTCAGCCCCGGCGCGTCCACGATCGCGCGCGAGATCGCCACTCCCACGAGACTCGCCTCGAGCTCGAAGAAGCGCAGGGGAGGAATCCAGCTCGCTTCGAGGAGTGCGCGTCCGGGCAGAGCAAGGGAACCACGCGGGCGCGGCACAACCGGTGCGAGGTTCGTGGCCTCGGGCTTCCCGAACGCATCGCTTCGCTGCGCCGCGCTGAGTGGAGGCACGTAGACCACCTCCGCGCCGAGCTCGGCACTCCAGCGCCTGCTTGGGCGCAGAGCCTCGATCGCCGGAAAGGCGAGGACGGACGAGTAGTACGCCATGAGCCGTCCTTCTGGCTCGGCGAATTCGTGGCGCTCGACGACACGCTGCTGCGCCGTGACTCGCGCTGGAACTGACAAGATCATGGCGCCAGCAACCAACCGCAGGGCGAATCGCACGGCGAGATCAGCGAGGCGGCGCGGGGAGTGCTGCGCGCTTCGCGGCACGGACGTGATAGGCGACATCGGGCGGAGGATCGCCGTTGGGCCAGTCGCGCTCCTTCCCCGGAAAGTCGGGGCGAAGCCGAGATCCGATGTACGCGGCCAGGTCGAAGGCCTGCTCCGCGGTCAGCGAGCCCGGCTTGTCCAACGGCATGTTGGCCCGGATGAACGCAGCCGATGTCCCGATGCGCGCCATGCCGGCGCCGATGTTGAACGAGCGGTTTCCCCAGAGCGGTGGGGCGGCGGTCGAGCCCTGACCATCAGCGCCATGGCAGCTCACGCACGCCGATGCGTACAGCGCCCTCCCGCGGACAGTGTCACCTGAGAGCAGCCGGAGCTTTGGCAGTCCCTGCCCCACCACCTCGGCGCCTACCGGGATGCCGCGCGAGAGAAAAGCCATGTAGGCGACGATGTCGCGCATCTCGGTCGAGGCGAGGTCGAGCGCCCGGCCGTTCATGCTGCGCTCGAAGCAATCGTTGATTCGGTCTTCGAGACGGCTCACCGAGCCGCTTCGACTCCGGTATTGCGGGAAGCGCGCGTACACCCCAACCCAGGGCATGGCATTCGCCTGTGTTCCATCACCGGGGTGGCAGCTGACGCACTCGAGACGGGCACGCACTCGTGATGGCAGACTCTCCGCGGTCGCGCGCAGTAGCGCCCTCCCTCTGATTATCGAGGCGGCCATCGCGCCAGCCGGTATCTCGCTGTCTGCGGGAACGCGAAGAGCGATCCGCGGCGGACTGCCTGGAGCGGCGGCCGGTGTCCGCGCGCCGTTCGGGGACTCGGCACGGCGCGCATCGACACGCCCGCAGGCCACCGCACAGGAAACGGCGCAGAGCGCGCCGCACATTCTGGTACGGTGCGCGCGCCGGCCGAGCTCCAAGGAGTGGGGCCGCATGATCCGAATCTCTGATGGCAGAGCGGAGATCGCAATGCGGCCGGCGAGCGGCGCTCTCCAGTCGGCTAGTGCTGTACCAGACGGCCTGGGGTCGGCACGGTCACCATTCCTCCGAGCCGACTCGAGATGTGCGAGATCAGAAGGTCCGCCGTCCGCGGCGCTCGGGCCGAGTCTCCACATGCGGATTCGGCCTCAGGCACGGAATAGCCGTCGCCGTGCGCACACGCGGGATAGACGTCGAAGGCCACGCGCATCGTCTCCTCACTCCGGATCGGACGACCGTCGCTGCGGTGCACCTCCCCGACGATGCGCGAGCCACTCGGGCGCGACAGGTCGTAGTCGATGACGAGTCCCGACACCTGTAGAAAGCCACCGTGCCCGTGCTCGGCCAGTCCGTGCTCGATCAGCTCCCGCAGGCGGGGTGCGCTCAGAGGGAACGTGACGATCCGGGTCTCGTCCGCGAACAGAAAGATCGATTCCACCTGGTAGGTGCTGATGGCACCGGGCTGGAGGATGTCATCGAGGCGCAACGTACCCGAGTTGATGAGGGCGACGTCGGCGCCGGTGCCCCCGCGGATCGCGTCCGCGACGAGATCACCGAGGGGAGACTCGCGACGGCGCGAGACGGCATCGCGCCCATCGAGCGGCTCGCGCAGCTCTCCGATCACTCGTGGCGGCCCGAGACGCCGCAACAGACTGTCACTCCACGAGCGTATGACCATCGCGGCCGCCGAATCGGTTGCGATGCGCGCATCGATCCGGATCAGCGTCGCGGCCGGCGGTGCGGTGGGACCGGCGCTGTCCATCGTCACCAGCTGCGCGGAGCGGGCATTCGCGTCCGCCTTGATCACCCGCGACCGGCCGACGATCAGGTCGTGCCACTCGTGCTCGTGACCCCCGAGGATGAGCGACACCGCCGGCTCGTTCGCCAGCAGCGCACTGTCGGCGGACAGATTCTGATGGGTGATGCCGACGATGCGTTGGGCTCCGAGGGCTCGAAGGGTCGAGATCGCCGAGTGGGCGGCGCTGTCCGGGCTGCCGCAGCGCACGTAGCGCCGGTAGTCGCCTTGCAGCGTCAGCGCGAAGAATCCGTAGCGCACACCGTGAACACTGACGGTGTCCCAGGGGCGCACACGCGGAAAGGGAGCGCCGTCCGCCTGCGTGCAGTTGCTCGACAGCCATCGAAAACGCGACTGCGCGACTCGCGCGATGAGCGTGTCGCGGTCGAGCTCGAACTCGTGATTACCGAACGTCGCGTAGTCCAGCTCGGCGGCGTTGAGAACCTCGACCATCTGCCGGCCCGCGTACCACTTGCTGAGCAGGCTCGGCGAGAGGACATCGCCTGCGAGCACGAAGATCACCGGGCCCCGGGCGGCGAGCGAGCGGCGTAGCGTGGCGAGGCGTGCCACTCCGCCGCTGCCATCGTGCAGCGTATCGGCGACGTAGACATCGTTGACGAGCATGAAACGCAGTGGCGGGGCGGGCGCCGGCTCCCGTGGGATCGGGGGACCGGCCGGACGGGCGCACGAGGCCGCGAGAAGGATCGCGGTGACGGCCGCGCGCGCACTGCGGCCGCTCACCGAAGAAATACCCGCATGGGAGGAAGCTTGGGGTGAGGGCGGCGGCGAGGTCAAGGCGACGGAGACTCGAAGCGGGGGGCACGGTTCCCGCAAAAGACGCTCACGTGTCTCCACCTGCTGTCGGTCCGTCTGCCGAACCACCGATCCGCGGAGCTCGCGCGCGAGTCCTGCGCGTGGTGGCGCGGATGCACGCGTGGGCGGAGTCGGGCTGGGCGCGGACCGGAGCGGCGTTCTGGGCATTTCTTCAGAGCGCGTTCGTTCCCGGCCCGGCCGACGCGCTACTGGCCCCGCTCGGTCTCGCCGACCCGCCCCGGGTATTCGAGCTGGCGCTCTGGTCCGCCGTCGGCTCCGTGCTCGGCTGCCTCGCCGCGTTCGGCCTGGGAGCGGCCGGTACCTCTGCCACCGCGTCGCTCATGCACCTGGCCGGGATGACCGGGGAGCGAATGCTCCACCTGCGGACCCTTCTCGCCGAACACCGCTGGCCCGTCATTCTGATCGGCGGTGCGCTTCCGGTGCTCTCGACCAAGCTGCTCTGTGTGACGGCTGGCGCGATGGGGCTGCCCTTCCTCGACTTTGCCGTCGCCATCGCCGCGGCCCGAGCCGTCCGGTACGCGGGGGCCGCGGCGCTGATACACTTCGCGGGAGATCGGCTTCTCGATCGGTTCGGCATCACCCAGGCCGGAAGGGACCGGGAAATCAGAGGGATTTCTTCGGGAGATCAGAATGACCAGGACGACAGAGAGAGCTAGCGCCAAGAAAGGCCGAGTCGGCACGTGAACTGGATAGCGGTAATCGTGGGCGGCGGGCTCGGATGCGCGCTCCGCTACGCCGTGGCCGGGTTCTGGTTGGGTTCGTCGCTCAACTTTCCGTGGGGCACTTTGGCGGTGAATGTCACCGGCTCGCTGGCCTTAGGGTTCCTCGGGCGCTATTTCGCCCCTCCGCACGGCTCTCACGTCGTCTTTCTGTTCGTATCAGTTGGACTGTGTGGTGGCTACACGACCTTTTCAACGTTCGCTCTTGACGCCGTCACGCTTATCGAGCGAGGCGCGCCCATTCGTGCTGCGACCTACATTCTTGCGAGCATCATCGCGTCCTATCTCGCTGTGGTCGTTGGCTACTCTGCCGCGCGAGCGCTGCGCCCACCGCTATGAGTTTCGTCAAGCGCCTACTTCCGACGGTCGTTAGTTCTCCCTCTCCCCGGGGACGAGACCGCGGACGAAGCGCACCGGAATTCCCCCGTTCCTCGTCTCGAGCAGCGGCACGAGATCGAGGCCGATCTGCGCCTCGAGCGCCGCATCCGCGGTAATCAGGGCCAGCGTCCACCCCGAACAACGGCGCCGCAGAACGTTTCCGAGCTGCGCGTAGAGGTCCCGCAGCCGGTCGCGCTCTCCGACGCGCACGCCATAGGGAGGATTGGTGGCGACGTGACCGATCCCCGGCCCGCGTTCGAGCGCCGAGAGTGGAGCGACGCGAAGCTCGACGTCGCCCGCCACTCCCGCGCGCTCGGCGTTCGATCTCGCCGCGGCGATCGCGCCCTCGTCGCGGTCGCTCCCGCGAATCGGGAATGGCGCCCGCGGCAGTGCCAACGCCATCGCGTCCGCGCGCATCTCTTCCCACCGGCTAGGGTCGAACGCGGGCCAATCCATGAACGCGAATCGGCGCGCGATCCCGGGTGCGATCTGCCGTGCGATCAGCGCCCCTTCGATGGCGATCGTCCCCGACCCACACATCGGATCCAGCAGCGCACCCTGTCCGCGCCAATCCGCAGCCGAGAGCAGGGCGGCCGCGAGCGTCTCCCGGATCGGTGCCTTTGCCAGAGCCTGGCGATATCCTCGCCGGTGCAACAGCAGGCCGGAGCTGTCGGCGCTCACCGTCATCCGATCGCGAAAGAGCCGCACGATCACGAGCTGCGCCGTCCCCTCCTCTTCCTCCCCGGCATGCGCTTCCACCGCTCGCGCGCCGCAGCGCGACGCGATGCCGTGGCTGAGGCGTTCGGCGATCGCTCCGGTATGATAGAGGCGCGACTTCTTGCTGGTGACCCGCAGGTGGACGGGGCGATCGGCGGCGAGAAAGCGCTCCCAGGGTATCCGCGGCCCTTGCTTCTCGATCTCGTTGAAGCCGCGGGCACGAAACTCGGCGAGGCGCACCAGCACGCGGCTGGCCGTGCGGGACCAGAGATTCGCGCGAGCGACAGCAGCGGGATCGCCCCGGAACGAGACGCCTCCCGGCTGTGCCCGCACGGCGTCCATCCCCAGCGCGACGAGCTCCGCGGTCGCGAGCGGCTCGAGGCCGGGCGCGGTGACGGCGAAGAGGTCCAGCGTCACCTAGCGATTTTTTCAGCGGCCGGCGGACGGTTGTCGAGACTCCGCCAGAGGTACCAGCTCGCGATCGTCCGGTGGGGCGCCCACTTCCGGCCGATCTCCTGCACGCGCGCCGACGTGGGCATCTTGCGCAGCCGGTATTCCTTCTTGATGGCTTTGCGGATGCCCAGATCCAGATCCGGCAGAACGTCGGGACGGCCAAGTCGGAACATGAGGAACATCTGGGCGGTCCAGAGGCCGACCCCCTTCACGCTCGTGAGCGCGGAGATGATCGCCTCGTCTTCGAGATCGTGCAGACGGTCGATCGGCACCTCGGAGCGTTGCACACGCGCGGACAGATCCCGCATGTAGCCGATCTTCTGGCGCGACAGACCCGCCGCGCGGAGCTGCTCATCGGATGCGCCGAGCAGCTCCTCTGGCAGCGGAGTGCGGCCGCCGAACAGCTGCTGGACCCGTCCGAATATCGTCGCCGCGGCCGCACCCGAGAGCTGCTGGTAGACGATGGAGCGGAGCACGGCGTCGAAGTGCGTACCGATCGCGTGCGGCTCCGCCGTGCAGCGCCCGACCCGGTCGATGACGCGGGCCAGCACCGGGTCCACACGCCGCAGGTGGTTTATCGCTTTTCGGTGCATCCACCTCCTTTCTCCGCGCGTCAGTCGCCGGCGGCGCGACGCTCCCGCTCGAGCAGCTTCTTCTTCCGGTCGAGCCCGAGTCCGTACCCGCCCAGACTTCCGTCCTCGCGGATGACGCGGTGGCAGGGCACGATGAGCGGCACCGGATTCCGCGCGCAGGCGTTGGCCACCGCTCGCACGGCGGTGGGCTGCCCCACCTCGCGAGCCACTTCACTGTACGACCGCGTGGTCCCGTACGGGATGGCGCGGAGCGCTTGCCACACCCGCCACTGGAACGCGGTGGCGCGCACGTCGAGCGGAAGATCGAGATGCGGCTGAACTCCGCGCAGATGCTCCACGATCGCACGCACCCAGGTTTGAAGCAGGGCATCGTCTCGCTCGATGTCCGCGGCCGGGAATTCCCGACCGAGCTTCGAGCGCAGAACACCGTCGTCATCGCCCACGCTGACGGCGCAGATGCCCCGTGGCGTCGCGGCGACGATCAGCCGGCCCAGGGGACTCGGCGCGACCGTGTAGGCGATGTGGACACCCTTGCCTCCACGCCGATACGTGGCCGGCGTCATCCCGAGCTGCGACGGGGCGCGCTCGTACAGTCGGCTGGTGGAGCTGAAACCGGTGTCGTACATCGCGGTGCTGATCGACGCACCGTCCTGCAATCGCGCCTTCATCTCGCGTAACCGGCACGCTTCGGCGTACTGCCGCGGCGTGATGCCCATCACGCGCTTGAAGCGGCGCTGGACGCTCTGGGGGGTCGTCCCGGACTCGCGCGCCAACGCCCGCAACGGGATCGGTTTGTCGCAGTGTCGCTCGATGTAGCGCGCGAGACGGTGCACCGCATCGGTGGCCGGCTCCGTGAGCTGACCCGCCCGGGATGTGGCACGCGCCGGGTCGAGTGAAGGTTGCGGAGAGTGCAGGGACATGGTGGATCCGGAATGGCGATAGCTGACGGACATGGGCGTTCCTCCTGTGCCGCGAAGGATGCGCCCAGCCGCGAGGGGAATCTATCCGATTTAGGCTAGCCGGCCAGCGAGCGCGACTTCCCCGCCTTGCCCGCGTCCGAGAGCCATCGCGCGACCGCGGGCTCGCATCTGCCACGTCCGGGGTGAATCTTTACAGGATGAAACATTCCAACAGCGGAGGAAACATGATGACACCCTCGTCTCACGGGAAGATCGCGCGTGGCCTCGAGTGCGCCCTGGTGCTCGCCACCGCCGCCTGCGCGTCATCGCCTTCTTCGACACCGACACCGTCGCCGGCGCCTTCTTCCGCGCAGAAGCTGATGTCGGATAGCGGCGCGTTCGTGGCGCGCCTCGGCACGGACACGGTCACGGTTGAAAGATTCGTCTACACCGGCGACAGGCTCACGGGAGAGCAGCTGCTGACCACGCCCTTCCCCGTCATCCGGAAATACGATGCCACCTTCAGCCCGAGTGGCGTCGTCACCGGCTGGACCGTGGATGCCAGACGGGTCGGGTCTCCGCCCACCGCCGCCCCGCTCGCGCACAGCACCGTCACGATCGCGGGCGACAGCGCCACGGTCGTGATCCAGCAGGGAGACAGTGTGCGGACGAAGCGAGTTGCACTGGCGAGCAACGTCATGCCCTTTCTCTTTCCCTCGTACGGTCCGATCGAAGTCGCGGTGATCCATGCGCGGCAGATGAAGAGCGACAGTATGCCGTTGAGCGTCTACGCGGCGTCGATGCCGGCGCCGCAGCCGGCGTGGGTGAAGACCACCACGGGCGACATGCTCGACATCGGGACGCCTTTCGGGGTGCTGCATGCTCGCGCCGACGCGAGCGGACATCTCAGCTACGTGGACGGCATCGGGTCGACAGAGCAATTCGTCGTCACCCGCGTGCCGACCGCGGACGTCGCCGCCGTGGCGGCGTCCTTCGCCTCGCGGAAGCCGGCCGGCCAGCTCTCGCCCACTGACTCGGCGAAGGCCGCGATCGCCGGAGCGAACATGCTCGTCGTCTACAGCCGTCCGACCAAGCGGGGCCGGCTCATCTTCGGTCCCAGTGAGAAGCAGGCGGTGGTGCCCTGGGGCCAGGTGTGGCGGACGGGCGCGAATGCCGCCACGATGTTCACGACCGACAGGGATCTCGTGATCGGCGGCACGCCGGTGCCGGCCGGATCGTACACGCTCTTTACGCTTCCATCTCCGAGCGGCTGGAAGCTGATCGTGAACAAGCAGACCAAGCAGTGGGGCACCGCATACGACATGAAGCAGGATCTCGCTCGCATCGACATGAAGACGGAGAAGCTTTCGTCGCCCGCCGAATCCATGACGATTGCCCTCGTTCCCGAGGGGAGCGGAGGCGCGATCCAGGTGATGTGGGATGACGTCCGCGCGTCCGTGCCGGTGGTGGTGAAGCCATGAAAGCGCTAACGGTGGCGCGGGTGGTGGGGTCCGTCGCTCTGGCCGCCGGATCGTTGGGCGCCTGCATGCAGACAGCTGGTTCGAGTGCTCCCGCCCCGCGGATGGCCGCTGCGCCAGGGGACAGCGGCACCTTCATGATTCGCCTCGGGACCGACACGCTCGGCGTCGAGCACTTCGTGCACTCCGCCGATCGCCTCGGCGGTGAGCTCCTCTCGCGTCTTCCCCGGACGCAGCGGACCGCCTATACCGCGACCCTCGCCCCAGACGGATCGGTGAAGCACCTCGAGCTGACTCGCTACAGCGGTCCGACTTCCAGCTCGGCGGTCGGGCAGCGCACCGTGGTCGACTTCGCCGGCGACAGTGCGGTGGTTTCGACGACGCGTCGCGACAGCACCAGACGACAGGTGGTGCACGCCCGCGCTGGCACGCTGCCCGAGCTCGGGATGTTCTATTCTCTCTCCTCCCTCGCCGCGATGCGGGCGCGCGCCGCCAATCGCGATACGGTCACGCTGTCGATGCTGTCGATCGGCGACACGACGGCGCAGTCGGTGGTCTATCGCCGCGTCGGCACGGACTCGCTGGCGTGGATGGCGATGGGGGAAGATGAGATCACCGCGCGAGTGGACGAGGCGGGGCGGGTCATCGGACTGGTCGCGCCGCCCACCTCCACCTTCAAGGTGACCGTCACCCGTGTGCAGGGCGTCGATCTTGCCGCGCTGGCGCGCGACTTCGCGCAGCGCGACGCGGCCGGTCAGGCGCTCGGTTCGCTCTCCCCGCTAGACTCGGTCACATCGACCCTGGGGCCCGCCCACTTGCGGGTGGTCTATAGCCGACCGGCTCGGCGCGGGCGCACGATCTTCCCGAACGTCGTTCCCTGGAACCAGCTGTGGCGGACGGGTGCCAATGCGGCGACGTCCCTGTCCACCGACAGGGATCTCGTTATCGGCGGTACGCCCGTGCCGGCGGGGAGCTACACCCTCTTCACAATTCCGGCCTCCTCCGGGTGGAAGCTCATCATCAGCCGGGAGACCGGCCAGTGGGGCACGGACTATCATCCGGACAAGGATCTCGCACGGGTCGATATGACCACCGAGGTGCTGCCAAGCCCGGTCGACCGCTTCACCATCCGGGTCGATCCGACGGGCGCGGCCGGAGCCGGAGCTCTCCGGATGTCGTGGGATACTCTGCAGGCGTCGGTTCCGATCACCGTGAAGCAGTAGCCATCTGATCGCAGCATGGAGCGCGGCCCCCCGAGCACGCACTGATGCGCGCTCGGGGGGCCGCTCTCTCTTCCGTCCCGCATCGCGAGCAAGACCATGAAACGCCTCGTCAACTACTTTCTGCAGGGCCTCATCGTCCTCGCACCGATGGCCGTCACGCTCTATGTCTGCGTGCGCATCTTCAGGAGCATCGACGCCTGGCTCGGGATACCGATACCGGGCGCCGGCTTCCTGCTGACGATTCTGCTGATCACCGTGGCCGGATTTCTCGCCTCGAACCTCATCACGCGCAGCCTGGTGGCGACGGTGGAGCGCGTGATGAACCGTCTGCCGTTCGTGCGTCTGCTCTATTCGGCCACCAAGGACCTGCTGAACGCGTTCGTCGGGGAGAAGCGGCGATTCGACAAGCCGGTTCTGGTAGCGCTGTCCCCGGGCGCCAGCGCGAAGGTGCTCGGCTTCGCGACCCAGGAGTCGATGGGACGCTTCGGGCTGAACGAGGAGATGGCCGTCTACGTGCCGCAGTCGTACGGGCTCGCCGGGAATCTGATCGTCGTTCCGAAGGCACAGGTGACGCCGGTGCGGGCCGAGAGCTCCGAGGTGATGGCGTTCATCGTGTCGGGCGGCGTGGCACGGGTGACCGGTTAGCTATTTTCGCCGCAGGTACTCGTCGCTCTTCTCCAGCCAGTCCTGGCGCGGAGGGCTGAAGATGTCCACGTCGAGCGTATCCTCGAGCGCCTCCGCCCGGTGCCACACGTTGCCCGGGATGTGCAGCACCTCTCCGGCTGCCACCACCAGCTCATCCGCTCCGTCCTCACCCAGCCAGAATCGAAGGGCCCCCTCGAGTATGTAGGTGAGCTGCTCGTTTTCGTGCCGATGCTTGGGAACGACGCAGCCCTGCTTCAGGTAGACGTGCGCCAGCATCATCCGCTCGCCCGTGATCAGCCGGCGCTCCAGCAGCTCCGACACCCGCTCGCGCGGCATGTCTTCCCAACGATGCCAGGTTGCCTCACGAGACGCTGTCATGCGATCCTCCTGAAGGGTCAGCTGCCGCGTTCAGGGTCGTAATGCTACACGCCCAATCGCGGCACGCAATCGCGAATGATCGGCAGCGTCTGGGGTTACGGGCGCGGACGGGTAGCGGGCCATTCCGGGTTGCGACCATCGGGTGCCTCCGATCGTCCTCAAGTGAACGCCGATGCGTCGGCCCAGCTGGAGGACCACGCGTATGGCCCTGATCGCCCGCCAGGCTCTGCAGATTCGCGCCTGGACACTGCATGTGCTCGCCGGCCAGCCGGCTCCCCCGCGTCTCGCGGACGGAGTCAGGCGCTGGCATCCTCTCGCCTGGCGCTGCCTGCTCGACGTGGAGCGATGCGCGCTGCCACTCCAGGCGCGGCTGGACACTTCCGGCATGATCTCCCAGCTCCCGCGCTCGGTTGCGGAGCTGCTCCGCGCCCGGGCGCTCACCGAGATGCAGCGCGTACGCTCGGCCAAGAAGCAGCTGGGCGAGCTCGGCGCCGCGGCGGCGAAGGGCGGCGGTTTCGCGCTGGTCGTTCTCGAGGGAGGCGTCGCCGCGCTCGACGCGGCGCACCCTCTCGACCTGGACGAGCTGGATGTGCTCGTGCCCGGCGTGGTCGCGAGAGAGATGTCCTCGGCCGCTGAATCGCTGGGCTACAAGGCAGCCAAGGAATCCGATGCTGATCGTCTCCCGCGGCGCACGCGACCCGGCTCGCTCGCCCTCGAGATCCACCTCACGACCCGCTCGAATGGGGACGCTCTGGATGCGGCGTACTGGTCACGTGTTCGACCGATCCCGGATGCGCCAGGACTGTCCCAGCTCGGCGGCGCGGACCAGCTCATTCACGTTGTGGAGCGCAGCGTGGTGGATGACCCGCAACGTCGCGGCTGCCTCCGTGATCTGCTCCTCGTCGGCCAGGCGGCGCTCCGCTGCTCGCAAGCAGATCTCGAGCAGGTGAGGCGCTGGGTGCAAGGGCACCCTTCCTCGTCGGCGCTCCGGGCGGTGATCGCGCTGGCCCGGTCGCTACAACAGGGACGGGTGTCCGCCGATGGTCTCGCCCAGGTTGCCGCGTCGAACTACCTGATGCACGGGCTCGCGGACAGCGCCACCTTCCCGCAAGAGCTGCGGGTGAGCATGGGCGACTGCGTGTCGGCGCTCATCGGTGGCCGTGATGGACACCGGCGGCTGTGGGAGGCGACCTGGTCGCGACAGCCGCCTCCGCGGCGGCACTCCTACTCCACGCTCGAGCGCACTGCCCCGACGTTTCATCGCGGCTGGCGCGCCTCCCGGCGGCTGGGCCACCTGGCTGCCTCGTACGCCGCCGGCTGCACCCTCATGGGGGCGGCGAGAGTTCTGCGAGAGGTGTAGGCTAGCGACGTATTCCACGCTGGCATTCTGCGATGGCAAATCGCACTACATGTGCCAGCGGGCAGTGTAGGCGGAGCAGAGCTGATCGAGCATCCTTTGGTATTCCGCGTCAACATCGATTCCGCAGTTGTTCGGCCGGGGTAGTGATGGCGGATTGACGTTATCGATGCTCACCGGAACGAGCAGCACGAAATCGTACCCAGCGACATGCGTGTGGCCCGGTTTGCGCGTCGGGAGTTGCTGAAGGAGGGCGATGGTCCGCCCCGGATCGGTTGCGGAATTTCTGCTGATCGCCCACGAAAATTCAGTCCAGAGAGCGTGGTCGCCTGATGAAAGCCGTGGAAGGACGTTCGCTACGAACTGATCTTCCCTGTCTCTGTAGAATGGGTGGACCTGGTCGGGGATATTCAGCACCCGGCCGGCGAGCCCGACCAGAACAGTAGCGACGAGCAGCGCTTCCGGGCGTGCCGAGTGAATCGCGGAAAGCACCTTGCTCAGATCGTCGAAACGATTCGTCCGGTTTCGATGAGCCGTGATGACCGATTTGTTTTCCAGGGCGATGCGTACACCTGGAATCTGAAGTTCGCCGCCAGCACCAGGCTCTCCCACGAAGAGGTCGATCTTTCGCAGCCGGTCGCCTGGCGAGCGTACATTGATCCAGGTCTTCACAACCCCTGCGTCGACGTCGGATTTGAGCGTAGCACAGCGCGCCAACAGATCCTCGTACACCGCGTTGCTGACTACATCGGAATGGCCTTCGAGCCGATGATTGTGGTACCCGGCTTTGGCGATCGCGGCTACAGCGTCGTCGAACGGTGTCCTCACGCAGTCAGTGCTTCGACGAGGCCGGGGTCGAAAAGGCCGCTCTGGATCGCGGGCGCGAATGTCTCGGGAACTGGCAGCCGCTTCAAAATGTGGGACTGCATACGCAAGTAGTTTTTGGCCGCTCGCTGGCAATGGTCACGTAACCACTGCTGAGCGGGGGGCGAGTTGAGATATTCAGCGAGCTCGAGCATCCGGCTCGGATCACTCGGAACGAGGTAATAGACGGAATGGCGTGGAATCAGGCGTCCGACGTGATCGGCCACGAAATGGGGTGTGACGCCGATGTCTTTGCAGAGCAGCTTGGGTCGAAGCAAATCTTCGAGCGGCGGTGTCTCATGGAACGCATACCACGGCTTGCGGTCGACGCACGTTCGCGCGAGAAGTTTCTCGCGGCGACCCGGCTCGGAGAGATAACGACCGAGATCGCCGAGCTTATCGTCGGGGATGAGGCGGCCTGTCTGGTCGTACGGCAAGAGCATCGAATGGCTTTCAACCAAGGGGCGACTGGGGTCAAGTTGCCGTCCGGCAATCGTCGGGTAAGCGAAGTCCTTGAGTCCTTCATCGAGGTCCGTATTCCGTACAACAAAAACAGAATCGGCGCCCGTCGCGACACCACAGCTAATACGCAGGCATATGTCTTTTAGCGTAAGAGTCCCCGTTTCGTGCTCCGCACCTAGCACAGCGGGGAGCCAGGAGCTCGAATCGGAAGGCAGATGGATCATCCGCGTCGTGCCTTCGCGTGATTGGATCCGCGTCTCCGCGCGCTCGCGCTCCTTTGTAATTGTCGATATCAGGGGGTAAGTGACGAGGTCGCCAAAGGTCGCCTCGTCCAGGAAGTGCAGTTCCTCCACACAGTCGTCCCTAAGAAGGCTCCGAAGCGGCATCGCCGTGGCGACGTAGAGAAATTTCTCCGGGGTGACATAGACCAGTCTCCCGCCCGGTCTTAGCAGAGACAATGCGCGTTCAAAGAATAGCAGGTAGAGATCGAAGCGGCCTTGAGCGGTGATGTACCGCTTCCGGTATTCGGTTCGCTCGCGCGACGACAGCCCGGTGATCGGCACATACGGAGGATTTCCTACGACGTAGTCGCAACGATCGGATGATGCGAGAAGGAAATCCGCTTGGCGAATTTCGATCTGGCGAACGGCAGCGAATCGGTCCCGGCAAAACGCAACGCGTGCGGGGTCCGAGTCAATGCCGACGAGACGAGGTAGCCCGATGTTGCGGCTTGTGCACCAGCGAATGATGCCATCGAGGAAAACGCCTGTTCCGCAGCCGGGATCGAGAATCGTTGCGGCGGCGGACGGCGTTCCGTCGCGAAAAAGCTTCTCGACCATTAGGTCAACGACCGAGGGTGGTGTGAGAGCGTAGCCTTTCATGAGCCTTTCGATGTCAGGCTGAAATTGTCTAGAGGTAGGAAGCCCTGCGGGAAAGATGCGAGGCTGGAGTACCAAGATACCGCGTAGACCGCCTTGTGGAGGGGCGTCCGCTTTCGGTCAGTTTCAAACTGTCCCTAGGGCCCAGACGCTTGCGCGCTACCCGAGCGTCGCGGTCATCTCGATCGAGACGCCGCCCTTGAGCGCTCCCGACACCGGACACCCTTCCTTCGCCGCCTGCGCCGCCTTCTGGAGGCCGGCGTCATCCAGCCCCGGCACCGTCGCTCGCACGGTGAGCCGCATCGTGGTGATCTTGAAGCCGTCACCGACCTTGTCGACGGTGCAGGCGGCCTCGGTCTGGACGCGAGTCGGGGGCGTGCCGGCTTTCTCGAGCCCTCCGCTCAACGCCATGCTGAAGCACGCGGCATGGGCCGCCGCGAGCAGCTCCTCCGGGTTCGAGCCGCTCCCGTTCTCGAAACGGCCGGCAAAGTTGTAGGCGGCGCCGAGGCCGCTCTGCGTCTTGAAGCTGCCCTTCCCTCCCTTGAGCCCGCCTTCCCACTGCGCACTGGCATTCCGCGTCGGCATCGATCTGCTCCTGTCGAGATGAGTGTCTGAGTAGCTCTTCTGTAGTCGCAATTCACGCGCCCCCTCCTCATCGCGCCAGCCCACCCCTCGCATCCGTGCCGGCGCTCGGCGATGTTACGCGTCATGACGACGCCGTCGGCCTCTCCCTCGCCGCTCCCGCCCTCGATCGCGCGCGTCCTCTCCTACTTCGAGAAGCTCTCGCGCGAGGAGAAGATCCAGTCGCTCCTGTCGTTCGCGAAGAAGCTCGAGCCACTTCCGGAGCATCTGCGTGCTCTGGATCGGACGCCGTTCACGGTACCCGAATGCCAGACCCGGGTGGATCTGTTCCCCGAGGTGCACGATGGCCGCATGCACTTCTATGCCGACCTCAACGTGCGCGAGTCGCCGACCATCGCCGCCTTCCTCGCGATCCTCTTCTCGGCGGTCAACGACCAGCCGCCTGAGACTATCCTCTCCATCCCGACGGATTTCGTCGCACGCGTGATGGGGAGCTTGGGGCTGGCGACCCGGGAGATCGGCCTCGACGCCATGGTCACCCGTCTCAAGCGGCGCGCCGCCGACGCTCGGGCGGCGCAGGCCGCTCGCATGTCCTAACTCCGCGCCAGGACCTTTCCGATCTCGTCTCTCACAACCTCCAAGAGTCCGATCTCCGATGCCCGATGTCACGATACAGCTTCGCAAGGATGGCCCCTATCGCGTTGAGGGAGAGGTGATCCTTCTCGACCACGATGGCACTCCCATCCCGCTCCCTGGCCCCAAGTTCTCGCTCTGCCGCTGCGGCGCCTCGTCGAAGAAGCCATTCTGTGACGGGACGCACAGCAAGATCGGCTTCAAGGGCGCCGAAGAGGCGCGACGGGAGTTTGACGCCGGTCAGGGCTGAGCTCGGCGCCGCTCCCGCGAGCGAGTCAGAGCTCGAGGAGCGGCTATCGCGACCGACGCCGGCGTCGATCCGCACTCTGTCCGCTCTACCCGGCGACGTGATCGTTCTCGGGGCATCGGGCAAGATGGGTCCCACCCTCGCGCGGATGGCGCGGCGCGCTCTGGATGAGGCCCACAGCAGCTCCCGGGTGATCGCCGTCTCCCGTTTCTCCTCGAGCGGCGTCGAGCGCGCGCTCGGGGACTCCCGGATCGAGACGATTCGCTGCGATCTAGTGGATCGCGAGGCGGTATCGCGGCTTCCCGACGCGTCCAACGTGATCTTCATGGCCGGACAGAAGTTTGGAACGTCCGGCTCGCCGGCGGTGACGTGGGGGATGAACACCATCGCGCCGGCGATCGCTGCCGAGCGCTACGCGGGATCGCGCATCGTCGCCTTCTCGACCGGGAACGTCTACCCGCTCACGCCAACCGGTAGCGGTGGCTCGCGCGAGGGCGACCCGCTCGGCCCCACCGGCGACTACGCCATGTCGTGCGTGGGGCGGGAGCGGGTGCTCGAATACCTCTCGATCCGCCATGGGACGGCAATGGCCATCGTGCGACTCAATTACGCTGTGGATCTGCGCTACGGCGTGCTCGTGGACGTGGCGTCGAAGGTCTTTCGCGGAGAACCAGTGGATGTGAGGATGGGGCACGCCAACGTCATCTGGCAGGGTGACGCCAGCGCGCGGGCGATCGAGTGCCTGGCGCATGCGGCGTCGCCGCCTTTCATCATCAACATCACGGGAGCCGAGACGATCTCCATCCGTGAGATGGCGCGGCGATTTGGCGAGCTCTTCGGGAAGCCGGCACGGGTGGAGGGTGTGGAATCCCCCGACGCGCTCCTGAGCAACGCCGGTCGTTCTCTGGCGTTGTTCGGGACCCCGACCGTCACGCTCGAGCAGCTCGTGCAGATGGTCGCGGAATGGATCAGCAGCGGGGGTCGGCTCCTCGGGAAGCCGACGCACTTCGAACAGCGCGATGGGGACTTCTGACACGACGGCGGCGCTCCGCGCGCACCTGCTCGCCGGGCAGGTCATCCCTGCTCATCCGCTCGCCCTCGATGAGCGACGCCGCCTGGATGAGCCGCATCAGCGCGCACTGACCCGCTACTATCTGGCGTCGGGCGCCGGCGGCGTGGCGGTCGGTGTGCACACCACGCAATTCGCCATCCGCGAGCACTGGATGTACGAGCCTGTTCTCAAGCTCGCATCCGAGATCGTGGACTCCGATCTGGCGCGGCGTCCGCGTCCCTTCGTGAAGGTCGCCGGCATCGTCGGCCAGACTCGCCACGCCATACGCGAGGCCCGGATCGCGCTCGATGCAGGGTACGACACCGGACTGCTGAGCCTGGCGGCGTGGCGCGGCGAGAGCGAGGACGCGGTTCTGGAGCATTGCCGCGCGGTCGCGGAGGCAATCCCTCTCTTTGGATTCTACCTCCAGCCCGCGGTGGGCGGACGCGTGCTCAGCTACGAATTCTGGCGCGCCTTCTCCGAGATCCCGCAGCTGGTCGCCATCAAGATCGCACCCTTCGACCGTTATCAGACGCTGGAGGTGACCCGCGCGGTGGCGGACGCGGGACGCTCCGACGTCGCCCTCTACACCGGCAACGACGATCACATCATCGGCGACCTGCTGGAGCGGCAGCCCGGGAGCGCGATCGTCGGCGGGCTGCTCGGGCAGTGGGCGATGTGGACGTCGAAGGCCGTGGCGCTGGTGGAGCGGTTGCGGGGGGGGGCGCCATCCGACGCCGGCCTGCGTGATCTACTGGCCGAAGCGCCCTCGCTGACTGATGCGAACGGCGCCATCTTCGACGCCGCCAACGGCTTCGCGGGCTGCATCCCGGGCATCCACGAGGTGCTTCGCCGGCAGGGGCTGGTGGACGGGATCTGGTGCCTGGACCCGAACGAGACGCTGTCTCCCGGACAGCTCGAGGAGATCGACCGCGTGCTCGATGCCTACCCCTTTCTGCAGGACGACGATTTCGTGGCCCAGCACCTCGACGAATGGCTTCGCTGACGGCGCAGGAGCCGGCCGCCGTCCGCGGACACCGGGCCGCAGTGCTGGCAAGCTTCCTCGGGTGGATGCTCGATGCTTTCGATTTCTTCCTCGTCGTCTTCTGCCTGTCGGCGATCGCGAGGGAATTTCACCGCTCCAACGCGGCGATCGCGTTCTCCATCACGCTCACCCTCGCCTTTCGTCCCGTCGGGGCTTTCATCTTCGGCCTCATGGCGGATCGTTACGGCCGGCGGCTTCCGCTCATGATCGACCTCGTCTTCTACTCGGTGGTCGAGGTCCTGTCCGGCCTCGCACCGAGCTACGCCACCTTTCTCGTCCTCCGCGCACTCTTCGGCATCGGCATGGGGGGCGAGTGGGGGGTGGGTGCGTCGCTGGCGATGGAGAAGGCGCCCTCGAAGCGACGGGGCATGCTCTCGGGGCTGCTGCAGGAGGGCTACGCTGCCGGCAACCTGCTCGCGGCGATCGCGTACTTCATCGTGTTTCCCCGGTGGGGCTGGCGTCCGTTGTTCTTCATCGGTGGTCTTCCGGCCCTGCTCGCGCTCTTCGTCCGGGTGCGGGTCACGGAGTCCGAGGTGTGGGAGCGCACGAGACACGAGAGCTGGAACAATCTCGGCCGCGCGATCCTGTCGCACTGGAAGCTCTTCCTCTATCTGACCGTGCTGATGATGATGATGAATTTCGTCTCACACGGCACGCAGGACATGTATCCGACATTTCTGGAGCACGACTGGGGATTTTCGCCAACCAGGCGATCTGCCCTGACCGCGTTCTCGGCGGTGGGCGCGATCATCGGCGGCATCCTCGTCGGCCACTGGTCGGACAGGATCGGCAGGCGGCGCGCGATCGTGCTCGCGCTGATCGGCGCGATTCTGGTGATCCCTCTCTGGGCATTCTCGAGAAGCCTCCCGCTGCTCGTGGCCGGAGCATTCGCCATGCAGTTCATGGTGCAGGGGGCGTGGGGGGTGATCCCGGCGCACATCACGGAGCTCTCCCCCGATTCGGTGCGAGGATTCCTGCCCGGCTTCGCCTACCAGTGCGGAGTCCTGCTCGCGAGTGGCGTTGTCTATATCGAGGCGCTGTTCGCCGCTCGCACGAACTATGCGATCTCGATGGCGCTGACGGCCGCGACCGTGTTCACACTGGGTGCCATCGTCGCCGGGCTCGGGCGGGAGCGACGGGGAGTGACCTTCGGCCTGCCGTCCCCGTCTTTCACGCTGGGCGATTAGCCGACATACCACCGACCACGAGCGTTTCCATGCGTGCTTCCTCGACACTTCTCCATCGGCGCCGTGCCGCACCGGCGGCGGCGCTCATCCTGGCGCTGGCGGCCTGCCGCGGCGACAGCACAGCGCCCTCGACCTCGCTCAGCGCCGAGGAGACGGCATCGATCGGCTCCGTGATCGCGAGCGGAATCGAG
This sequence comes from Gemmatimonadales bacterium, assembly GCA_038253885.1. Lineage (GTDB taxonomy): Bacteria > Gemmatimonadota > Gemmatimonadetes > Gemmatimonadales > Gemmatimonadaceae > JALZAQ01. The sequence continues at coordinate 129,448 of JBBSGP010000001.1, forward strand.
CTCTCCATGACGTCGCTCTCGCCGGATGCGGTGATCGGCGGGCGCTTCTCCGTGACGGCCCCGGTTGCGGGCGGGAATCCGGCGCTCGGTCTGCGATCGCTCGCGCTGACCACGACCACCTCGTGCGGTGCGCCGTCGCAGAATCCGATCGAGGACACGGACGCCGATCACGTGCCGAACGATGTGACAATCAGCTTCACCCTTCCCGATTGCCACTTCGGCGACCAGCTCGCCTCTCTCGACATCACCGGCTCGGTCCGGCTGGTGGATCCGGCGCCGGCGGCTCCAGGGTTCGCCATGAACACGACGTTCACGAACCTGCGCTTCACGGTGACGCGTCTCGGAACGACAGCGTGGCTGAACACCAGCGGTACGCGCGCGGTCAGCGCCAGCTCGTCGGGGTTGTCGCTGAGCGACAATCTTACCATCACCGCCGACAGCGCGGGACACTCCCTCGGCAAGCTCGTCGACACGTACGGTGCGACCTTCACTCCGGTGTCGGGGCAATCGCTCGCGATCGGTCAGCCGTTGCCGAACGGCGCATTCGCGCCGAGCGGCGGTCTCGCCTGGTCGCGGGGAGAGGTCAGCTACTCGTTCTCGTTGGTCACGGCCACGCCGCTGCAATACAACGCGTCGTGCGGCGTGGCGAGTGGCAGCCGCTTCAGCGCCGGAGAGGTACACGCGGTCATCAGCGCGAACGGCAAGCGCGGCTATCTGCGTCTCACCTGGCGTGACTGCGGGGCGCCCGTCGCCCTCTTCGTCCCGGCCTGATCCGGCCGGCCGCCGCGCGACCCGCGAGCGTCAGCGCGTCGGCTGTGGCATGAGCTGGGCATGCCACGAGCGGGCGGCTTCCGTCTCGAACCGCGTGCGCAGATCGCCGACCGTCGTCACTGTGGTGTCGAAGACGTGGGTCGCGCCGGATACCTCGCCGGCGGCGGCGCGATCGCCGAACTCCTCGCGCGATGCCGACGCGATGCGGCCATCGGCCGCGCGATAGTACACCCGCCCCCCGCCCAGAAGCGACGCTCCGATCGACGGCTCGAGCGCGCGCAGAACGCGGAACATCCCATCGATCGAGCATCCGGAGGCCGCCGCCTGCCCCTCGTCCACGCCGATGACGAGGAACCGGTCGTCGAGCAGGACCCGCGCGGAGCGCAGCTCGGCGCCATGGGCGTGCCACTGGTCGAGAAAGCGGTCGGTCGCCTCCAACAGCTGCTGCGCCGCTGGAGCGGAGAGCGCCCGGTCGCTGGCGAACACCCACGCACGGGCCTGCTCCGGAAGCGTCTCGAAGGGAACTGGGGGCATCTGCTCTCCGTCGGGTGGAGTGACGCTTCAAGATAACATCTCTCGCCCGCGCTGCACGGCACGGACTTGCCGCCTCCGGCGCGGATGCTCATGATTCCGCGCCGTCACTCCCTCCCTGCGCGAGCGCTATCGATGACCGACTCCGCCCGTTATGACCGCCGCTCCTTCATGGAGTACTTCGTCTCGATCGGTCTCGGATCCACTCTGCTGCCGGGTGTGCTCTGGGGCCGACTCGCCCATGGGGAGGAGATCACGGTGCAGACCATCGCCTGCGCGGAAGAGCTGGCGGGACTTCACTTCGACGAGGCGGAGCGGCTGTTGATGGTCGAGGGAATGAAAGATCAGGCCAAGCAGCTCGATCTCCTGCACGAGCAGAAGCTTCCGAATGGCGTCGCGCCCGCGCTCGTCTTCAATCCCGTGCTTCCCGGAGAGACGGTGAAGATCGCTCGGGGAAAGACGGTGAGATCGAGAGTGCCGGCGCGGGCCGTGCCGGCGAGCCTGGATGAGCTCGCCTTCCTTCCGGTCACCGAGCTCTCGGAGCTCGTGCGCCGCAAGAAGGTGACGTCGCTCCAGCTGACGCAGATGTACATCGATCGCATCAGGAAGTACGATCCCGTGCTCAAGTGCGTGACAACTCTCACGGAAGAGCGCGCCCTCGCATCGGCGAAGGCGGCCGACTCCGAGATCCGGCGCGGAAACTACCGCGGTCCGCTGCACGGAATTCCGTGGGGAGCGAAGGATCTCCTCGCCGCCAGAGGATATCCGACGACGTGGGGAACCGCGCCTTACCGCGACCAGACCATCGATGAGGATGCGACGGTGGTCCAGCGGCTGGATGCGGCGGGAGCGGTGCTGGTGGCAAAGCTCACCCTGGGCGAGGTGGCGCAGGGGGACACCTGGTATGGCGGGATGACGCGCAATCCCTGGAAGACAGAGCAGGGATCGAGCGGATCGAGCGCCGGTCCCGCGTCGGCGACCGTGGCCGGCCTGGTGGGCTTCGCCATCGGGAGCGAGACGCTGGGCTCGATCTCGTCGCCATCCACTCGCACCGGCGCCACCGGCCTCCGGCCCACTTTCGGCCGAGTGGCGCGCACCGGCGCGATGGCCCTCTCCTGGAGCATGGACAAGCTGGGCCCGATCTGCCGGAGCGTGGAGGACTGCGCGCTCGTTCTCGGCGCGATCTACGGACCGGATGGCAAGGACGCGACGGTGCACGACCTGCCGTTCACGTGGAACGCCGCCCTGCCTCCTCGGTCGCTTCGCGTGGGCTACCTCAGGAGCTGGTTCGAGAGCGATCACCAGACAAAGAAGTTCGACGCTGCCGCTCTCGATGTACTGCAGGGCAAGCTCGGGCTGACGCTGATCCCGGTGGATCTTCCCGATCTGCCCTGGCCGGCGATGCGCCCCATTCTGATCACCGAGGCGGCGGCGGCATTCGACGAGTTGACCCGGAGCGGCCGCGACAAGCTGATGGCGCAGCAGGGGAAGAACGCCTGGCCGAACTCGTGGCGCATCGCCCACTTCATCCCCGCGCCCGACTACGTGAACGCGAATCGCGTGCGCACGCTCGCCATGCAGGCGATGTCGAAGCTCATGAAGCAGGTGGACGTGATCGTGACGCCGACCGGCGCGGGCCAGGGGGCCCAGTCGCTCCAGCAGCTCCTGCTCACCAATCTCACGGGCCATCCGGCCGTCATCCTTCCGAACGGATTCCGCGACGACGGGACACCGGTGTCGATCACCTTCCTCGGCGGCCTCTTCCAGGAGGCGGCGCTGATGGCGGTCGCCCACGCTTATCAGCAGGCCACCGACTTTCACCTGAAGCATCCGACGCTGACGGCGTGATCAGTGCTCCCCCGCGAGCCTCTTGAGGCGGTCCTCGAGCGCCGTCAGTCGCTGTAGCACCTCGTCGTGGCGGCGCGCCTCATCGCTCGGGGCCATCGGGATGAACGTGAGCGCGCCACCCACCTCGATGCGGCAGCAGGCGATCTCGTCGAGCCGTCCGATGCCCTGTCGTCTCGCCGCCGCCATCAGCTCCGCCGGCGTGATCAACTCGCGCTCGAGATTCTCGTCCACGATCACGCCGTCGCGGATCAGGACGTCCGACTCCCCTTCGACGATGCGATCGATTTTCGGATGGCGGTACAGGAACCGCACGAGGAGGTAGTTCGCGCCGAGCAGCACCATGGCGCCCACGAGACCGCCGACCACCGAGTTGTCGTTGCCGATGATGGCGTTCTGGACGGTGTTCGAGAGCAGCAGCAGGACGACGAGGTCGAACGGATTGAACTGTCCCAGCTCTCGCTTGCCGGCGAGTCGGAGACCCAGCAGCAGGAACGCGTAGACCGCCAGCGTCCGGACGACTTTCTCCAGGATCGGCACTCCCGGCACGACGAGATCTGACCAGATGCTGTGCATGGTGGGGACGGTGAAGGATGTCGCGCCGGTTGATATTGCCCGCCGCTCCCGGAGCGGGCAAGCGCGGACGCTTGCAACCATCGCGCGCGGTCGGCTGTCCAATGGCGTGAAGACGGAAGCGATCGCGGCCCACGCCGGTTCCGCGGCTCCGCTCCCGTCAGCCAGGAGAATGTCATGAGCAGTCCCGCGCTTCATCTCTATTCGACGCCGCAGCCTTCCCCCACCTCACGCGAGCGTCTCACACCATCCGGCAGCACGGTCGCCATCCTGTCCGGCCCCGATGTGGGCGTCGTCGAGCGCGTGGCTGGCAACGTCGGCTATCTCGAGCTCGGCGTCTTTCGCGACGGTGATGCATGTCAACGCGTGCTGGACGCGATGGCGCTGCTGTCCGACACGTCCGCCTTGATCGTCGATCTGCGACGCGCCCGCGGCGGCGGACGCGCCATGGGGGCGTTGCTGGCGAGCTGTCTGTTCGACACCGAGCCCGCGCATGTCACCGAGGTGTATGAACCGGTCCTGAGCGAGCGCATGCGGTACCCCGCTCACGAGTCGTCACGTACCCGGTACCTCGGGCGCGACGTCTACCTGCTCATCGGGCGTCAGACCAGCGGTGCGGCCGAGGAGCTCGCCCGCGGCCTGGCGTCCACCGGGCGAGCCGAGCTCGTTGGCGAGCCTACACGCTCCGGCGTCGTTCCGACACTTCGCGTGCCGGCCGACACGGCGCGCGACGTGGCGCTCCGGGAGGTGGGGAAGTAAGAAAGAGCGGTGGAGCACCTGTCAGGGTTTGTCCACCGCTTCGTTCCGGCCGCGCAAGAAGGCCGCGGCCCGACGCTCCTCGTGCTCCATGGCACGGGGGGCGATGAGAGCGACCTGATCCCGCTGGCGCGCTCCATTGCTCCGCACGCGGCACTGCTCAGCCCGCGCGGCCAGGTGCTGGAGCGCGGCCTGCCCCGCTTCTTTCGCCGGATCGCGGAAGGGGTCTTCGATCGGGAGGACCTCATCGCGCGAACCCATGAGCTCGCGGGCTTCGTGGCCGAGGCGGCGCGAACCTACGCCCTCGATCCGGCCGCTTTCATGGCGCTGGGGTACTCCAACGGGGCCAACATTGCCGCCAGCCTCATGCTGCTGCACCCCGACGCGCTCCGCGGCGGCATCCTCTTTCGCGCGATGGTTCCGCTCGACCCGGTTCCTCCTCCCGCTCCGGACCTCAGCGGCCGCGAAGTCTTCCTCGGTTGCGGCCGAATGGATCCGCTGATCCCATCTGCCGGCAGCGAGCGCCTCGCCGAGATCCTCCGCGACGCCGGCGCTCAGGTGACGCTCCACTGGGAGAACACCGGGCACGGCCTGTCCCAGGGCGATGTCGATGAGGCCCGACGGTGGGCGATGGGCACCGCTCTGCTCACGACGGCCCCGAATCTGCCCTGACGATCGGCGCCGCACATCCGAGGACTCGATGGCCGACTATCGCCCCGCCGCCCGGCGGATCAGCTTCACGCTCCTCCGCGTGTTCGCCGCCGCCGTCTACATGCAGCATGGCGCCCAGAAGATGTTCGGCGTGCTCGGCGGATTTCAGAACCATCCCGGTGCCACGGCTCCACTGGCTTCGCTGTCGGGGCTCGCCAAGATCATCGAGATCTTCTCGGGCGGCTGCATCCTTCTCGGGTTGTTCACTGGCCCCGCGGCATTTCTCTCGTCGGGGGAGATGGCGGTGGCCTACTTCAAGGTCCATGCGCCGCGAGGCTTCTGGCCGATCATCAATCACGGCGAGGTGCCGGTGCTCCTCTGCTTCATCTTCCTCTTCTTCGCCGCGTATGGGGGAGGACCGCACAGTCTCGATGCTCTTCTCCAGCGTCGACGGCGTGGCGCTCCGTGACCGCCGCGCACACGGGCACGTCCTTGAGAAGACCGTCCGATCCGCCCCGCCGAGATGCCAGTGCATCCTCATCCCCCTCACCCACCTCTCAACACGTCCCATGCAGCCGGCTCGCCACTGGCGGGCACGGAGTGCATCCTGCTGGTCGAGGACGAGAATGCACTGCGCTCGCTGAGCGCCCGCGTCCTGGAGCGTTACGGGTATCGGGTGCTCGAGGCCCGGCACGGCCGTGATGCACTCGCGATCTGCGAAGCCTATCCGGGGCCGATCGACGTCGTCGTGACCGACGTCATGATGCCGGAGATGGGCGGTGGCGAGCTGGTGACTCGGCTCCGGGCGCTCAGACCGGGTAAGAGCATGCACGTGCTCTTCATCTCGGGCTATCTCGAAGCGGATCTGAGCCGGCAGGGCGTGATCGATGCCGCCGCGACGTTCGTTCAGAAGCCGGTGACGCCGAGCGCGCTGATCGGAAGGCTGCGCGAGCTCCTGGACGGCGGCGGGGCTCCCTAGCTGCCGTTGCGGCCCGCGCTCAGCGCGATCGCGACGGCGTACAACTCCTCGCGCAGTGACGACCGCAGCTCGGCATTGCGAGCCGGCAGGACATCCGCCTCCGACGCGTCCAGGGCATCGAGCACCACCAGCGCTCGACGCAGGCTGTCGACCAGGTCGTCCTCCGACTTCTCGGGCATCGCACGTGAAGTCACAGGTCGCCGCGCTGCACGATGCGGCGCGCCACGCGCTCGATCACCGATGCGCTGTCGTATTCTCCGCTCGTCACACGCTGGCGGATGTCCGCCACCAGGCTAGCGCTCAGCTCCGCCGCGTCGGCCGGTACCCGCGTCATACCGCGCGTGGATGAGAACGTGGGCCGGAAGGGAAGGTCTTCACCACTGTCATTGGTACGCATTCGTTCTCCTGTGGCCCGGCATGTTCCCTGGATTCTCCGGTCGGGCGGCCAAGCTGCTCACGGACGCGCGGCGCTGGGCCCCGGCGTGGTGGTGCGGATGTGATCGCGCTCGAGCTGCGATCGCTCGATCCGGCGCGCCGCGCTGAGGGCCGCAACTCGCAGGCGCTCGAGCCGCTGGCAGGAAATGTCACGATCGGGTGCACGTGGCGGGCGTCTCAGCTCGGTTGTGACGAGAGTCACACGATGCGAATACTCACGCAGTCTGACCCAGAGCTCCCGGGCATCAGGTACAGCGTCAGGTGCAGACCCATCCGGTCGCTCTGTCATGTAGTGGAGTATCGTCGCGCGACGCGACGCACTTGAGCGGCGCGCGACCGATCAGTGAGCGGCGTGTCGCAGAACGACCACGAACGAGTCGCGCAATTGCGCCAACACGGAGGCGCTCGCCGAGACCCGCGCGCCTTCGGGACGGTCGCCGAGATCGCTGAGCTCGCCGAGGATGGCGTGGAAGATCCGCCCGAGATCGCGCGCGACCTCATCTCCTTTGCGGGTATCCAGCACGGCGATCAGCTCCGCCAGTGCGAGGCGAGCTTCGGTGAGCGAGACATCGCGAAGCTCGTCGTCCCGCGCGTCGGCGGCCACTCGCGCGGCCCGAAGGCGCGCCAGCACGTGATTGTACGTGGCAATGGCCTCGCTCTGGCGGTCTTCCGGCAGGGTCGCGCCTGCCAGCGCTCGGGCTACTGTCGGTGCGGACGTCATGAGTCCTCTGGGCGGGGTGGAGGCGCCCGCGGCCCGTTGCGGGACGGCGGACACGTGCGTCGTAGGAGAGTATCGGATCGGCGCATGTGCGACTTGAGCCGAGCGCGCGGGCACCGCGCATCATCCTTCCCCTTCCCGTCTCCTCCCCGGACCACCACCGTGGCCACGATTCTCTGCGTCGATGATGAACCGTCCGTCGGGCAGATACTCGAGGACACACTGAGGCGCGCGGGACACGAGCCGGTGAGCGCACGCAACGCGGTGGAGGCCCTGCAGGTCCTCGCGCAGGGGAAGACCGACCTCATCATCTCCGACTACCGCATGCCCGGCCTCACCGGCCTGGAGCTGCTCGAGCTGATCGGACGGGAAGGGTACGACGTTCCGCTCATCATGCTGACGGGTTATGCGAGCATCCAGCACGCCGTCGCGGCGATCAAGGCCGGCGCCGTGGACTACATCACGAAGCCGGTACGGCCCGAGCAGCTGGAGCTCGCCGTCGACCAGGCGCTGGAGTTCGTCCGGCTCCGCCGTGAGAACGCGGTGCTGAGACGCGAGGTCATGGAGCTCCGCAACGAGCGTCAGATCATCGGCGAGAGCCAGGTGATCCGGCGCATCCTCCAGACCGTCACCATGGCCGCACCCGCACGCTCCACGGTTCTGCTGCAGGGCGAGTCCGGCACCGGCAAGGAGCTCTTCGCCCGAGCCATCCACGACCAGAGCGACCGCCACGACATGCCGTTCATCAAGCTGAACTGCGCCGCGCTGCCGGAAGGGTTGGTCGAGAGCGCGCTCTTCGGGCATGAGCGCGGTGCGTTCACGGGTGCCGTGAAAAGGGTGGAAGGCGCCTTCGAGCGAGCCCACCGCGGCACGCTGCTGCTGGACGAGATCTCGGAGATGCGTCTCGACCTCCAGGCCAAGCTGCTGCGCGTGCTGCAGGAGCAGGAGTTCGAGCGTGTCGGTGGCACGTCGCCCATCCACGTCGACGTTCGCATCATCGCGACCACGAATCGCGAGCTGTCCGAGCTCGCGGAAACCGGTCAGTTCAGGCACGATCTGTTCTACCGGCTCAGCGTCATCCCGATCCGCATCCCGCCACTTCGCGAGCGCGCCGAAGACATCCCGTTGCTCGCTTTTCGCTTCGCCCTGCGGACCGCGGATGAGATCGGCAAGGAGATCACCGCCATCTCTCCCGATGCCATCGAGATGCTCCAGCGCTACGGGTGGCCCGGCAACGTCCGCGAGCTCCAGCACGCCGTGGAGCGCGCCGTGATTCTCTCCGCCGAGCCCATCCTGTCGGTGCAGGCGTTCGAGGGACAGCGCTTTGGCCTCTCGCGATCCGTGGATGGACTGGCACCCGCGCATCCCTTTCCGATGCTGCGGGACGGGTCACTGGCCGCGCGATCGCATGAAGCGGTAGTGCTGCCGTCGCTCAATGTCGCCGAGGCCGAGCAGCTTCTCATTCGACACGCGCTGGCGGCGGCGGACAACAACCGGACCCGAGCCGCCGAGCTGCTCGGCATCAGCGTTCGGACGCTGCGCAACAAGCTGAACGGGCCCCAGCGGGGTCTCCACCGCGCCGACTAGCATCGACGCGCTGCGCCGGCTTAGCTTGGAAAAGCTCCAGCCAGGACGGACCATGCCGGCTTCGCGTCTCCTCCCCGCCTTGCTCACCCTGCCCCTGCTCGCCGCGACTCCTCGTCCGCACGCGGCGCATCGGTCACCGCTCGTGGTCATCGAGTACCCGATCCCACGCCCCAAGGCCTTCCCCCACGATCCGGCCGTGGGAGGCGACGGTATCGTCTGGTACACGGACCAGTCCAACAGCTTCATCGGGCGCCTCGACCCCGCCACCGGCGGTATCACCGATTTCGCCACCCCGACCGCCGGCTCGGGGCCCCACGGCATCGTCGTCGCGCCCGACGGCGGGGTGTGGTATACCGGCAACGCCAACGGCCGCATCGGCCGGCTCGATCCGGCCACCCGCGAGATCAAGGAATACGTTCTCCCGGAGCAGGCCCGCGACCCGCATACGCCGATCGTTCATCAGGGGATGCTCTGGTTCACCGCGCAGCGCGCGAACCTCATCGGCCGGCTCGATCCAGCGACGGGAACGGTGAAGATCTTTCCCGTGGCCACTCCCCGCGCCCTACCGTACGGCATCACGTCCGCGCCCGATGGCGGTATCTGGGTCGCCCTCTTCGGAACCAACAAGGTGGCACACGTCGTCGCGGCTACCGGCGCCATTCACGAGATCGATCTGCCGCAGCCCGGATCGCGCCCGCGGCGCATCGCGGTGTCCGCGGATGGCCGCGTGTGGTACACGGACTATGCGCGCGGCAAGCTGGGCGCCATCGACCCCAGAACGCGCAGCTTCCGGGAATGGCCGTCGCCATCGGAGAATGGCGCGCCCTACGGCATCACCATCGGCGCCGACGGACGAATCTGGTTCGACGAAGCTCGTACCGGTCAGCTGGTGGCGTTCGATCCGGTCAGCGAGAAGATGGAGACGGTCGCCATCCCCACCCCCGGTGCGATCGTGCGCCACATGGTCTCCGATCCCGGCCGCCGGCGCCTGTGGCTCGCGCTCAGCGGCACCGGTCGGATCGGCCGGGTGGACCTACCGGGCGCTCCGGCCGGCAGATAGTTCCGCTCGTGGGCGGCAGTTCCTGCCGATGGGGAGGATTGTGCCGCCTGGCTCCCCCACCGGCCTTCCCGCCACGTAGCGGCACAAAGCACATCATGCCCCGCCCCGACCACTCTCTCACGTAACGAGTTGCAGCCGGCGCAACGGGCTGGTCCTTCCCCCGGATCAGCCCGTTTTTCTCACGTCGGGTCGTGGTCCCGCGGTTGCCTTTACAGAGGTCGGCGCGAGCCGTCCCCCCCCTCGCGCCCCTGAGTCCCCCCGCGGCACGAGGCTCGAGCATGGACGCGAGAATAGCCTGGAACAGATATGCCGGAGGCGACCCCTCAGCGCGCGAAGCGCTGCTGAGCGAGCACCTGAGTCTCGTTCACCATGTCGCGCGGCAGATGGCGCGCGGCATGTCGGTGCAGGCGGACTTCGATGAGATGGTCAGCGCCGGTGCCATCGGGCTGATCAACGCGCTGGAGAGCTTCGATACCGGGCGCGGGTTGGCGTTCAGCACATACGCCGTGCCGCGAATCCGCGGCGCCATCCTGGATGAGTTTCGCCGGCAGGATCACGTCCCTCGTTCGGTCCGGCGGAAGTCTCGGGAGCTGGGCGCCGCCCAGGAAGCGCTGCAGCGCCAGCTCGAACGCGCTCCCGAGGAGCGCGAGGTCGCCGCCCATCTCAACGTGGATCTCGAGACGCTCTGGCGGTGGCGCGCCGATGTCGAAGCCGCGGTCCAGGTCCCGCTGGAGCGGTCCGTCACCGACCAGGACGAGCCGGGTGGAACTGTTTTGATGCTTCCCTCCACGACGGAGGAGAACATCGAGGACCGGATCGTTCGCGCCGAAGACATCGCTCGTCTCCGCGGCGCGATCCGCGGCCTCAAGGAGCAGGAGCGCACGGTACTCTCGCTCTACTACTACGAGGAGCTCAAGCTGCACGAGATCGCGACAATCCTGGAGCTCACGGAGTCGCGCGTCTCGCAGATCCGGTCCAGAGCTCTGGCGCGGCTCCGGCAGCAGCTCTCGCTCCTCGGAGAGATGGCATCATGAAGGTCGTAGCCGCATTTGCCCTCGTCTCCACCATCGGCATCGCGATCGGCGTCGCGTTCGCGCGGCGCTACGAGATGCGGAGCGCCGAGCAGCGGGTCGCTGACCGGGTGCGCGAGGCGCGGGTGCGACATCTCCCGTTCGCCTGAGGTGACCCGATGCTCATTCTGACCCGACGTCCCGGTGACTCGATCGTGATCGATGGCGGAATCCGCATCATCGTCCTCGAATGCTCCGGGCGAGGAGTGCGGATCGGCATCGAGGCTCCGCAGGAAGTGCACATCGTGCGCGGAGAGATCGCCGGACAGCCGATCGGTGAGCCGCGCCCGCACGCGGTCGAGCGGCATCCGCAGCTGACCATCGCGTCCGCCGCCAAGCGGGCCCAAGCGCTCGACTGATCGGCTCTCCCGCTCCCGGCGCCGCTGCTCAGCGCTGGGTGGCTTCCTCCCTCCGCATCGCACCGAGCGAAGGCAGCTGCAGGCGGTAGCGCACCCGCGCACCGGGGACCGCGGATCGCTCCACCCTGAACGAGGCGGCGGGCGCGCGCAACAGACGCGTCATCTCGCGAGAGAGTGCGTCGTCATCAGCATCCGGTGCCGTGCCCTGCAGCAGTTGTGCTTCAGTGGCGAGAGTGACCGTCGCGCCATCTCCCTCCGCGCTCAAACCGATCTCTCCGCCGCTGCCCCCCGCGCACGCGCTCTTCTTGGCGGCACCGAGCATCAACAACAACGCGTGAAGGAGCGCCGTGCGCTGCTGCATCACCGGCTCGGCGGACGGATGCAGGTCGAGTCGGCACTGCACTGCCCGATAGTCCCGATGGTGGCGATGCAGCGCGACCGCCACGGCCAGGAGCTCAGGGACGTGGATGGGCTCAGGAGCGTCGGCGGCTGCCGCCGGTAGCTCGCGCAGGAAACGCAGGATCTCCTCCAGCCGCTCCACTTCGGAGGTGAGAATCCCCGCCGTGTGTGCCTCCCCCCCGGTGATCCCCAACTCGAAGCTCTGCGCGGCGGCGCTCAGCGTCGAGAGCCGATTGCTCAGCGCGTGGGCAAGCCCCGCGATCAGGGCGTCACACTCCGACTGCCAGATCGAGGTGGCCGGGAGGGATCCGCTCTCGCGCTGCCGTGGCTCCTGCGTCGGACACATGCGCCAAGACTACCTTCCGCTCGGGATTGACCGCAAGCGCACTCACGGGACACACGCAGAGCGTCTCAGAGCCGTCGCGATGCCACGCCGATCACGAGCTCGCGGATGAGGGCGGCACAGCGCTCCGGCGCGCTGTACGGCATCGCGTGCGCCGCACCCTCGATCGTCGCCAGTCGCCCGTCGGGCAGAAGACGAGCGACCGTCGCCGCCCATGTCGGCGAGACGATCGGGTCGCGTCCGCCGCTCACCACGAGCGCTGGCATCCGCAGCTGCGCCAGCTGCCGTTCCGGCTCATCCGCGACCGCGAACCGGAGAGTCTGGAGCGACCTGCGCAGCCCAGTGCGGAGATAGTCACGCAGCTGAATCGCCACGAGCGGTATCGGCTCGCGCACCGCATCCCGCAGCAGGCGGGCGGCCTGACCGGTGATGCTCCGCGCCGCAGGGTCGACGGTGGGGGCGAGGAGAGCCAGCGCGCCCACGCGCTCCGGCGAGCGAGCCGCCATCCTGATCGCGATCTGGCAACCCAGTGAATGACCGGCGAGTACCACGCGGCCGGCGCCGCGCGCATCCAGCCAGCGTTCCAGAACGGCCGCAAGAGCGGGCATGTCGAGAGCCGACGATGGCTTGTCGCTGAGCCCGAATCCCGGCAGATCGGGAACGAGCACCTCATGGTCGCCGGCGAGTCTGTCACCGAGGCGGACGAGGTATCGGCTGGAGACGCTGAGACCGTGGACCAGCACCACGACCGGGAGCCCGCGATCATGCTGTCGTTGCGACACCCGGGCGTGGATGCGAGTGCCATCCACGATCGTCCACTCGCTCCGCAGCGACGTCACGGCAGTACCGTGGAGAGGAGCGCGCAGCGCTACGGAACGAAGCTCGCCGTGAACTGGTACGCGCCGACGCCGGCGCGGTTGGGAAACGTCCAGCCGGTGATTTTCTCGGAGAGACACCGCTCGGTCGCTCTAGCCCCTGTGCCCTGCCAGCTCCGACCGACGATCACCCCGCTCCGCGCCGCGCCGGTCTCGCCAATCTGGAGCAGAAACAGAAGCGCGCCGCCGAGCTTTGGGTTGCGCGAGAGACCGGCGATCTGGTAGCAGCTCTGCATGTCGAGCAGCCGCGCCGTCGCGGAGCGCTTCGCCTGGTCACGCCGCGCGGCGCTGTCGGCGGCATCCGCCCTTCCCGCTGGCGAGCTCGACAACGCCAATCGTCTCGCACGCGCGACGGCTTTCGCCGACACTCGCACGTTGCCACGGACGATGAAGACGGAGTCCTCGAAGAACACCGGCTGGGGCGTAACCGCGGCGCTGCTGTCGCTTCGCGCAGCGTTGGCGCTGTCCGGAGACACTGCCGGGGCACGGACGGGCGCTCTCTTGGCGGGCGCGGCGACAGGAATGGGCCGTGGTACCGGCGCGGCGGACGCGATCCGACCCGGAAGAGTTTGCGCGATCACGTCCGCGCTCGGGCGAGGCTCAGGCGACGCCGGGACCGGCGCGGCCGCGAGCGACGCCGAGGAGAGCAGCCGGGTTACCTGCGCGGCCGCGCGCAGCGTCCCCGTCAGCTCCCGCGCCCCAAGCTCGGTGAGCCGGGCCGAGATGACCGGCGCGTGAAGACGGAGGCCGGGCGTTGGGCCGCCCAGATGTCGTTCCAGGACCACCGAACCGAACGGCGCCCCCTGCCCCGCGTACACGATCTCCGGGCCTCCGGAGGAAGGAACAGAGCCGGCCAGCATCTCCGACGAGTCCGCCCACTGCTCGAGCGAGACCGCTGTGATCTCGTTCGCACGGGTGAAAGCATCGCGGTACCCGCGCGCGACGAACAGCTCCACGACTCCTCTGTCGGTCGCCTTGATCCACACCACCGCATCACCGTAGTGATACGAGCCCATCTCCTGGGTGCGGGATTGCGCCACCACGCACGTGGGCAGCATGAGCAGAGCGACCAGCAACGAGCCGATGAGCGGTACGACGGGTCGGACAGCGGGCACGACGTTCTCCGGCGCAGAAGGATGCGACTCAAGGACGGCGCCGGAGTGCCTGACGTCACGTCACGGAGATGCGCCCCGGTCGCCGACAGCGATGCGCAGATGGTCGATGGCGGCGCGCTGCCGATCGACCACCGCGGAGAGCGTGCGGAAGAGCGAATAGTCCTGCGCCGTGGGCCGGGCATCCGCCTGTCCGGCGAAGTCGAGGAGGGTAGCGAGCTTACTGTCGACGCTGGTCGGATAGTTCGACAGATCCTGGCCGGCGCGGGCGCGGAATTGCGCCAGCACCTCCTCCACCATCCAGAGCGTGTCGCCGAGGGCGCGCCGTCGTGCCGAATCCCCCGGTGTGCCGGTGCCCGCCTGGAGCTGCTGTCTCATCTCTCGGACGCGGCGCACGACCTCATGCGTCTGC
>JBBSGP010000002.1:0-129904 GCA_038253885.1 Gemmatimonadales bacterium
GCCGGGGCGAGATTGATCGTGATACGTCGTGGGGGGACGACGAACCCGGAATTCACGAGCGCCGCGCTGACGCGCTCCCGGCTCTCCTTGACCGCTCCCGCCGGAAGGCCGACGATCGTCCACTGCGGGAGCCCCAGAGCGACGTCGACTTCGACCAGGACGTCATACGCGTGGATGCCCAGCACCGCGGCGGAACGGATGGCGGCCAGCATGCTCGCACGCTCGCGGCCGACGACGTGGGGAACGCCATCGAATTCCGGCGGTATGGCCCGGATTGCGGACGTCAGGCCAAATTTCACGAACTTGTCATCTTCCGCTAATCCCGATCAAAGCGCCGCGCTAATCGCCTGTCGTACCGTGAGCTCGACCTCGACGGGAGCTCGCGGTGAAAACGGGCGGCATCGAGGCCGATTGGCTGTACCGGCCGTTTGCGACGCTCGCGCAGCGGGATGGCTTTCTGGTAGAGAGCAACACGTAGCCGTTCAGCCGTCACTCACTGGCGCGGTTCGGGGTGCTGGTTCGTGGTGAATGCGCTCGGTGCCCGATGGCCGCAGCTCCCCGGCGCTCGGAGTCCGGCGCTGACGCGCGCCGAGTGCGACGCGCTCGACGCCTGGGTGCGCGGCGGCGGAGCGCTCCTCCTCGTCGCGGATCACGAGCCCATGGGTGCGGCCGTTCGGGATTGTGCGGCTCGCCTCGGCGTGGACATGAGCACTGGTCGCACCGTGGGCCGCTCACAGGGAGTGGCGTTTCGGCTCGGCCGGCGTCGCATCGTCACTCTCGGTGAGGCCGCCATCCTCACCGCGCAGGTCACCAGACACGGCACACTGCGCTTCGGCATGCAGTACGATCGAAGCGATGATCGCCAGCTCGCCCTCAACATCCTCCATTGGCTGGCCGGATTCTCGAGTGAACGTCGCCGCTCCGACTGGCGGCGCGAGCGTTCGCGGCGTATGCTGCCTCGTTGTCACCCACCCTCTGCCTCCATGACCATGCGACATGCCCTCATGTACCACGGCAGCTTCGAGCGCAACTTTCCCGCCCTTGCCGCTGGCGCTCGCTCCTTCGTCGGCTCCGATGGCGCCGAGCACCAGATTCCCGACTGGCCCCCTGAAGTGGATGGTCTCCGAATCGGCTACATGGAGAAGAGCGTGAAGCGCTTTGCCGCCGTGAGGGTGCAGGACGATGACGACGACGTGGTGCTCGGTCACGAGCTGCTGCTGGATCCGGCCCGCCATCTGGGCTACGGAAAGCGCTTCTCCCCTGAGCCGACCGTCATCGATGACGAGATCGCAGGCGTCTTGCTGGATGACGTGATCGCGAAGAATCCCGAGCAGCGGAGTCGATTGGAGGCGATGCGGACCCGGATGCCCGGAGCGAAGCGCTCGCGCGCCTGAGGGCGAGCTCACCGGGTCCATCGATGCTGAAGCGGTCACGAGCCAGTTGGACAGCGCGCGCTCTCGTCGCTGGCTTCATCTTCCTGGGGTCGTCGCTGCCGGCGCAGGACTCCACCGCGTCGCCCCGACCGCGTCATGGCGTGCCGAAGCGCGGCAAGACGGCTCATGTCCGCTCCTCGGGTGGGCGAGCTGCGCCCATGCCCTTCGGGCGCCACTCTGGCGATGCCCATCGCGCGTACCGCGACAGCGTGCTCGACGAACGCTGGCCCGTCCCCGGCCCCGCGCCTCTCGCCGGTTCGATTCTCCCGGTCAAGCGCATCGTCGCGTTCTACGGGAATCCGCTCTCGAAGCGGATGGGCATCCTGGGTGAGTTTCCTCCCGACGAGATGCTCCGACGCCTCGATAGCACGGTCGCACAATGGCAGCGACTCGACCCACAGACGCCCGTTCAGCCCGCGCTGCACCTGATCGCCGTGGTCGCGCAGGCGTCGCCTGGTCGTGACGGCAAGTACCGACTGCGAATGGACAGCGCTCTCATCGAGCGCGTGTATTCCTGGGCCGCCAAGAAAAACGCGCTGCTCTTTCTGGACGTTCAGATAGCGCAGAGCACGCTGCAGGCGGAGCTGCCCCGGCTCGAGGCTTTTCTCAAGCGCCCTGACGTGCACCTCGCGATCGACCCCGAGTTCTCCATGCACCACAGTCGCGAGAAGGTGAAGCCAGGACGAAAGATCGGAGTCATGACCGCGGGGGATGTGAACGTCGCCTCGGCCTTCCTCCAGGGGCTCGTCGACAAGTACACGCTGCCGCCGAAGGTGCTGGTCGTCCATCGGTTCACGAAAACCATGGTCACGAAGGCAAGCGACATTCGCCTCGATCCACGCGTGCAGGTGGTGATCGACATGGATGGCTTCGGGCCACCGTGGCTCAAACGGGATTCGTTCTACAGCTACGTGAAAAAGGAACCGGTGCAATTCGCCGGGTGGAAGCAGTTCACGAAGCGGCGCAATGACCATCCGCCCACACCCATCGAGGAGATCCTCCGCCTCCATCCCGCTCCTCTCTACATCCAGTACCAGTGATCGGCGCGTCAGCTATCTTTCCTGGATGAGCCCCTGGGTCTCGCGACTCCTCATCGCGAACGTCGCGATGTTCATGCTCCAGTACCTCTCACCCGGGATCACGGAGCAGCTCGTCCTGGTACCGGCGCTGCTGCCAGTGCGCCCCTGGACCGCCGTCACGTACATGTTCCTGCACGGCGGAATCGGGCACATCTTCTTCAACATGCTGGCGCTGTACTTTTTCGGGCCGCGCGTCGAGGAGCGGCTCGGCGGCTCCCAGTTTCTCTGGCTGTACTTCGTGAGCGGTATCAGCGGCGCGCTCCTGTCCTGGATATTCACGCCCACCGTCGGCGTCATCGGCGCCTCCGGTGCCCTCTTCGGCGTGATGCTCGCCTACGCTCGATTCTGGCCCCACGATCGGATTCTCATCTGGGGCATCGTTCCGGTGGAGGCGCGCTGGCTTGTCGTCATCACCACTGGGGTCGAGCTGTTCTTCATACAACCGGGCGCGCGCGGCGGCGGAATAGCGCACTTCGCCCACCTCGGCGGCTACGCGGGCGCCGCTGCGTATCTGGTGTGGCTCCAGTGGCGCTCTCCCACAAAGCGATTCCGCACGAGGGTCAGCAAGCCCGTGGCGGCCGACACGCGTCGGTGGGCGATGATCGACCGGAACACCGTGCACGAGGTGAACCGGGGTGAGCTCGACCGCATCCTGGACAAGATCAACGCCTCCGGACTCGCCAGCCTGACACCCACCGAGCGTACCTTTCTCGACCACTTCAGCACGAAATAACTACGAGCGCTCACGGCTTCGGAACGCCCCCGTGCTCCGCTCCTCGCTTGGGCTTGTCACCGGGATGATAGGTGCGCTCGGTGTGGGACAGCACCTCGCTCCGGGAGAACCAGGCGGGCTTCAGACGACCGGTCGCGTACAACTCGGCCTGGTCCAGATAGTGGGGCGAAGCCGGATCGGCGCTCTCGCCGAATACCTGCAGCGAGCGCGCCCTCACCGTCGGACCGAATTCCACCACCGCCACATACGAGTCCCCGCTGTCTCCGTAACGTCGCTTCTGCCCGCGCTCCGGTCGGCTGTAGACGGCGAAGATGATGCCGAGCTGACCGGCGCCGCCGGCCGTCGGTAAGCTCGGTCGGGCATCGCTGAACGCCTCTCTTCCACTCGTGTGCACGCGCTGCAGGCGGTTGATCTCTCCCCACGCGACCTGCCAGGTGCCCCAGTCCTGCTCGAGAGCCCGGCGCGTCTCCTCGAGCGCGCGCACAAGCGATCCGCGCGGGACGGACGTCGTGTCGCGCGGCGCGCGCAAGGACCGCAGGTAGAGACCGGTGAAAAGCGTCATGGGGATCGATTCGATGGAACTCACATGGTCCCAACCAACCAGTGAGTCGATGAGTGGTCGCAACGCCGCGCCACGACTGCTGTCACGCACCGTGATCTCTCGCCATTCGCCGAGGAGAGCGCTGATGGCGGAATCCGCGACCGACACTCCTCGATCGAAGCCGAGCCGGCTCAGCTCATCGAACGTGACCCTGTGCGACCCCGAGAGCAGCTTCAAGGATTGCTGCGCGCGCGGGTTGAACGGCTCCGGGGCCATGTAGCGCTGAAACGACGAGCTGTCCGGGTTGCCAGTGCTCGTCATGTGAAAGGGCGATGAGTTGGTATTGATGAGAAATCCGCTCGCGGGATTCAGCAGGTGCGGCAGCTCCGTCTGCGTGTGATACCCTTGCCAGTCCATCTGCGGATCGGCTCCATCCAGCAGCTTCGACGGATCGGCTGTCGGAGAGCGTCGGGGGACCGCATTGCCGTGGACGTAATAGATATTGCCCCGATCGTCGGCGTACATCGTGTTGGATCCGACGATCGTGCCGCGCTCCATGGCGCGTCTCCATTCCGCGAACGTCCGCGATTTTCCCATGAGATAACGCTGCTCGAGGGAGCCCTCACCGCCCCCGTCCCGCGCCATTCTCAGCACCATCCCGACGGAGTCGTGGCGGGACAGGACGGGTCCGTGCTGCGTCCTGAGGAGGCGGTAGTGGCGGGTGACGAGGCCGGAGTCGGTCTTCACTCGAAGGCTGTCCTCCCACTCCGTCGCTGTCAGATGGGCGCCGCCCCAACGATAGGACAAGGGGTGCGACGGGTCGTCAAACTTCTCCACGAAGACGTCGCGCTGGTCTCCGTAGAAGTTCGTGTGGCTCCATCCGAGGTGGGCATTATGCCCGGTACGCGGGATGGGCCACCCGAGGATGGCAAAGCCAGAAAAATCCCATCCCTGGCCGCTATGCAGGTGCATCTCGTAACGCTGCCCGCCCCCGAAGTAGCCGACGTGAGGGTTGATGAACAGCAGCGCGTGGCGACTGGCGCTTCTCGATGGCCCGAGAGCCCACATGTTGGACCCTTCGTCCTGTTCTCCGGAGTGTTCCTTCACGACTCCCAGAAGATCGCCCAGACGGACGCCATCGATCACCACCTCCGGATTCCCCCCCGCGTGTGAATGCTCGGTGGCGAGGATGAACCAGGGCTCGAATCGCGTCAGCAGCCGCGGAGCGGTTTCCGGATGCGTCGCGAGGTAGTAGTTGATCCCGTCGGCAAACGCCTGGTAGATCCCCCTCATTCGTGGGCTCGCCCTGCGGAACGCTTCGCGCGCCTTGGGCGCCACCTCGAAGGCAAGACTCATCAGGTCCCCGAAGCTCGTGCTGTCGCCGTACACTTCCGCGCGCCGGCCGAGGGTGGAGAGATAGTCCTCCTCGATCTGCCAGAAATTATCCTCGGCCTGGGAATACATCAGCCCGAACACGACGCTGGCATCGCTCGGGCCATAGATGTGCGGCACGCCGTAGAGGTCGCGCCGAATTGTCACCGTGCGAGCCATTCGCCTCCATCTGTCCATCTCTCCAGGCGTGAACGCCGGCAGTTGGCCAACAGCGGTGGCCCGCGACGTGACTCCGGCGGCATAGCCCAAGAGCGGTATTCTTCTTTCCTGGGCGGCGCCCGTATTGCTCAGCACCGCCAGCATGACCACGAGCGACAGCGGTGCGAGGCTCAGGCTCATGGGGACCATCTGTTAAGGGAACGCCGGCGCACGGGGACGGTATACGATCGAATGGCGTGGAGTGACCTTACGACATTGTCTGAGACGGTGAGCTTGGTGCTCGCGAACCGATGGAGCCGCCTTGCCGCGACGACCCGGCGACCGGCCCTGGCCACGACATTTCTGCTAGCGCTGGGGTGCGGTGGCGATCGCGACGCGAGTCGGTCGGCGGATACGGCCCTGGATCGCGATCTCACTCTCGCGGGTGGTGACCAGCATCCGCAGCCTGCTCTGCGCGATGTCGCCGCGGCGTCCCCCTCCACACTGCGAGCGGCGACAGTGCCGCAGCGCGCACAGGCGCCCAGAGCTGTGCCGCGTCCCAAGTTGGACCCGCAACCAATCAGCCCACCCCGCTCCTCCGTTCCTTCCGACGGTTCCGCGCCCGAGCCGACTCCTCTGCCCGGCAACGCTCCAGCCACCCCAGCGATCGCATCCGCACCGCTGGCCAGAGACTCGGCGGCAGCGGCGATCGCGCCGGGCACGCTCGTATCCGGCACCGTGCTCACGCTGTCCCCCCACATCTGGATCTGCACCGAGATGAGTGCCGTCGGAGACGTCTTCACCGCCACGGTGCAGGAGCAGATCTCGGGCGCCGATGGCGTGACCATCCCCGCCGGCGCGAATGCCGTCCTCAAGCTCACGTCGATCAGCGCGGGTCCCAACGGCTCGGCCGTCATGCACTTCGTCGTCCGTGCCGTCGGCGTCACCGGGAAGAGCTTTCTCGTCACCGCCGATGTTCCCGCCGGGGGTTCCCCATCCTCACAGAGCACGATGGCCGACCGGATCGCCGACTTCGGCAGCTGCGTCCCGCGCGGCGGACAACTCCGGCTGGTGCTGACGCAGGCATTGCGACTCAGCGCCGCGCGCTGATCTGCCGGCTATCGTTTGCCGTCCGCGCCGGAAGTCGTCGCCGTCACCGGAGCACCGCCCTGATCCATGAGCCAGTAACTGAACCACTGCCGGAGCCGCCCGAGCCGATCCACCAGCAGCCATGGTTCGCCAGAGCGAGAGAGCTCATGGGTGGAGCGCGGATAGCGGATGAACTCCACCGGAACGCCACGCTTCTTCAGCGCCATGTACCAGAGCTCGGCGTTCCCCATCGGCGTTCGGAAATCATCCTCCGACTGCACCATCAACGTCGGCGTCTTCACACGGTCCACGTAACGGATGGGAGACAGGCGATCATACAGCGTCCAGTTGTCCCACGGCTTGCCGTAGAACTCGAATTCGGTCAGGCCCTGTGCGTCCGAGGCTCCGTACCAGTAGGTCCACTCGCTGATCATGCGGTCCGTCTCCGCAGCCTTGAAGCGGGTCGTCTTCGTCTCGATCCACGCGGTCATGAATCCGCCATAGGAGCCACCGGTGACACCCATTCGGCTGGAATCCACGTCCGAGCGGCGCGCGGCAATGTCCACCGCCTTCATCAGGTCGTCGTAATCCTCCGCGCCCCATCGGCCGCGAGTGGCGAAGGTGAAGTCGGCACCGTACCCCGATGAGCCTCGCGGGTTGGTGAACAGCACCCACATTCCCGCCGCCGCGAGATTCTGGAACTCATCGAACCAGTTCTCGCCATATGCGCTGTGCGGTCCGCCGTGGATATAGAGAACGAGCGGATACTTCCGCCCCGCCTGGTAGCCGTATGGCTTCATCAGCCAACCTTCGACCTGCAGTCCACCGACGCTCGGATACGTGAAGCGCTCGGCGTCGGACCAGGCGATCTCGGCGTTCAGCTTGTCGTTGAAATGCGTCAATCGGCGCTCGTTCTTGCCATCGATGTCGGCGACGAAAACCTCGGTCGGCGCCGTGAGACTCGTCGCGATGAACGCCACTTGCCGGCGTGCCGAGTCCAAGGTGAAGCCGCTCATGCGTCGCCGGCCGCCCAGGATCTCTCGCACATCTCGGGTGGCCGGTGTGACGAGGAATAATCCGCTGCTCCCGCCGTTCTCCGCAGTGGCCACCAGCTGCGTGGGCGACAACCAGGTGAATGCCTCCGGCTCCTGCTTCCAGTCGCCAACGGCATTCGACGGTATTGAGGGTGCCCCCGACGGATCGACATCCGCCACATACAGCCTCGCGGACCTGGTCCGACCCGGCCGGCCGACGAACCCCAGACGCTTCCCGTCGGGAGACCAGGTCAGGCTGCTCTCGTTGCCCGCGAACGTGACGAGTCGTTTCGGCTCTCCGCCGGCGAGGGGAATGGCGAAGACATCCACCTCGTTGCGATCCATCTCGTCGCGCTTCGGATCGTAGGGCAGCTTCGCGATCGAATCGCGCTCCGCGTCGACCACTGAATCCGGGCGCAGGCGCGAATCGGCGGTGAACGCCACCCACTTTCCGTCGGGGGAAACCGCGGCCTCGAGATGGGAGTAGCGCGTGCTCGTGATCTGCTTCTTCGCGCTGTCGCCGTATTGTTGCAACCAGAGCTGCGCTGAACGCCAGCTCCGCTTCTCGCGCGCTCCGGGAATGAATCCAGCATCGTTGCCCTTGTATCGCATGTCGGTGATCTGTCTTCCATCGAACCGGCGGGCATCCACGGGCTTGGTGATGGCGGCAAACGGAGGACGGGCCATCGGGAGCATGGTGGCGAATGGATCGGTCTTCTTCGCCGAATCGGCAGCGGAGTCGCGGGGCGTGGCTTCCGTCCAGACCGCGAACCGGTGATCGGCGGGGGTGGATCCCATCGGCACCGTTTCAGCTTGGAACGCTTCGCCGCCGGGCTGGTCAACCCGGAGCAGCCACGTCGTACCTTTCCCGCCAGGCCGGGTGCTGGTGAAGCGCAGATACCGGCCGTCGGGAGAGAACCGGGGTGCCGAGCTCTCCACTCCCGGGGCCGTGTAGCGACTCGGCTCCCCGCCATTCGCGGGCACGACCCACACCTCGGAATGGCGGCGATTCTCCATTTCCTTCACCGTCGTGACGGTGAAGGCCACCAGCTTTCCATCAGGCGACAGCGCGGGTGCGGCGACCGTCGTCAGTCGATACCAGTCGGTCGGGACGAACGCGCGAGGGGGTTTCTGTTGCGCCGCGACGAGTCCGGGCGCGATGGCAATCAGGAGATAGCGGGCAGAGATCGAGCGCATATCGGACAACTCCACGAGGAGGTACGCAGGCGCCGCCGCAGCAGCGCTGCCATGAAGCTACAACGGCTCGGGGGTCGGCGGCGTTGAGCCGCGACCGTCCGCCGAGAGGAGCGCGATCGTGACGATCGTGCCCTCGCCTTCCGTGCTGTCGATCGCCATCTCGCCTCCCCACCCTTCGACCAGCTGCCTGCTGATCGCCAGCCCCAGACCGCTTCCGCTGGTGCGGGTGGAGAAGTGCGGCTCGAAGAGGCGCGGCATGACCGACGCGGCTATCCCGCGACCATCGTCCCGGATCTCGACCACCACGCGATGCTCTCCCCGCCTGACTATCAGCTCGACTGCCTGCGCATCGGCAAGCCGAGCGTTCTCGAGCACGTTCAGGAGCACCTCACGGAGCTCCTCGGCGCGGCACGCGGCATGGACCGCCACATCGGCCGCCTCCAACCGCCAATCCACGTTGCTCCCTCCGAGGCGCTCCAGCTCGATCACGCTTCGAGCCACGCGCGACACGTCCACGGACTCGGGTGGTAGTCGGTCGGCTGGCACGCTTCCGTAACGACTGAAGCTGCGCGCGATCTCGTCGAGATGATCGATCTCAGCGAGAATTCGGCCGACGTTCTGCTCGAGCACCTTGTCGAAATCCACTCGATCATCTGCCCGGGCGCGTTTCAGGTGCTGCACTCCGAGCCGAATCGGCGTCAGCGGGTTCTTGATCTCGTGGGCGACCTGTCTCGCCATCTCGCCCCACGCCAGGACCCGCTGCGCCCGCGCAAGGTCGGTCACATCATCGAGCGTCAGCACCGCTCCTCCGGCCCCACCTCCGCCGCGGCCAAGGCGGGTGAGACGAGCCTGGAGCTTCCGTCCCTCTATCTCGAGCTCGAACTCCTCCTCATCACGCTCCCCACCGAGAAAGGCACCCAGCCGCGTGGACAGTTCCGGTGGGCGTAGTGCGGCTGCCGCCGTGCCAGTCTCGAGCGCAAGGCCAAGCATTCGGGTGGCCGGAGGGTTGGCGAGCGTGACTCGTCCGGAGCGATCCACGGCGATCACACCGCTCGCGACATTCCGAAGAACGGACGATGTCCGCCGCTGTGCGGCCTCGAGCGCCGACTGGCTCTCGCCGAGATCGGCCGCCATCCGACGAAAGGCGGAGAAGACGGGAACGAACTCGATCGGCGGCGAGCCTGCCAGCTGCGGCTCCCGTTCGCCGCGAGCGATCGCCAGCGCCGCCTGGCGAAGCCGGCCGATAGGTTGAGCCAGCGACCGAGCCGCGATCCCGCTCAACCAGAGGGCCGCCAGAGCCCCGATCACAGTCGAGAAGAGGACGAGCACCCCGAGGTCGCGACGACGCTGGTCGAGCACGTCGTCGTTCCCTCGAGCGGGCGAGGCGAGCACGACCTTCTCCCCGTCGGACGCTACCGCCGCCCGATAGCCAAACAGCGTCCTCGTTGCGCCCACGCGCTCGAGCTGAGCGGCATCCACTTCGCGGGCGCGCGCCAGGCTGAGATAAATAGCCGGAGAGAGCAACCGACCGATCGGAGCCAGGGCGTTCTGCAGCTGGTCGGTCGATTCGCGGAGCACTCCGCCGCGGAAGAGCATCACCGGCGCGTCGAGCCGATCGCTGCCCACCGCCATCTGCCCCAGATCCCCGTTCACCATTACGGCACGTTGCAGGGTCTCTCTGACGATCAGCTCGCGCGACTGCCGATCGTCCGCCTGGATGCGGGCGTAGCTCCACGCCGCGAACGATGCAGCGGGTAAGACAAAGAACGCGAACAGCGCGAGAGTCAGCCGTGCGCGGTAGCTCTCCGTCCAACGCCGCACGCGGCGTCGCAGCCAACGCAGGAGGGCGCCATCCGGCAACACGCTCAGAATCCAGAGTATCAGCAAGACCAGCAGATCCAGCAGGACGATCAGCGTGCCCCGCTGGATCAGGACGTCGAGCGAGCGGAGCTCCACCTCGATGTGGGCCCGAGCAGCCCCGCGATTCGTCTCCACCATACGATCCCCGTGCAGCTCGTTACCTTGACGGTCCCAACGGGTCGACAACGCCTGAGTGCGACCGGAGGAGTCCAGATCGACCAGCGACAGCGCGTACGGTGGCTGCCCCTGTTCGGTCGGAGGGAGGCCAAGTAGCCTGTTGAAACGGCCTTCGGGTATGAGTCGAGTGCGCGGCGCCACGGTGACTGTCGTCGCTGCGCCGTCGCCATGGGGCACCGCCAGCACCACGTAGTGTCCCGGCACACCCGGCAGGCGCCGGATCTCGGCGGTCCTGCCTGCGCCGACGTCGTGCACGAGCTGCGCGATCTCCGTCTCCGGCGGGATGAAGCTCGCGAGCTGCACCGTCACCGCTCGCACTCCACGCTCCCAATGCGCCAACTGCACGGGATAGCCCGTGCCGGCGAGATCCGACTGAACGTACTCCAGGAGCAGCGCCGGCTCGTCGGCGGGCTCTCCGGCGTGACCGAGCTTCTCCGCGAACCGGGACAACGCCGCCGAGACGTACGGATCGTCGGCGTTGAGGCCCGCGACATCGCGACTTGCGAGGGCGATGCGCCCGCGCACCCCGGCGTTCCATGTCATCGTGGCGGCGCCGATCGCTGCCACGGTCGAGGCCGTCAGCAGAAGCCGGCCGACGTGCCGCGTCAGGGCGAGCGTCCCGATCACGATCACCCACAGAGCAGGATACCAATCCGGCCACCACACCGGTGCGCGAAGGGTCATCGGTCCGAGCAGTCCCGCGACCGTCGCGAGGAGCACGGGGATCATCGGAGGCAATCCTCGTCGACCTCCCAACGCCCTGCCGCCGGACGCAGCGGCTGTTATCAGCAGAAGGGCCGACACGAGAAAGAGCGCCACCTCCCAGCCGATCCAGAGTAAGGTGGCCGTACCGCCAGGCGGCGGAGCGACGCCCGACGCGAGGGTCCGCATGACAAATGGCGAGATCGCCATTACCGCGATCACCACGAGCGCTGCGAGCGCTCGCGACTCCATGCGCCGCCGGGACCGAAGTGCCACCAGCAGAGCGAGAACGGCAATCGCGGCCGACAGCGCCAGAATAGCAACGCTGCTGCTGAACGGCCCGCCGATCTCGGAGAAGTAGACCGTCGGGTCAAAGAAGGGCGAGGCGCTGGAGAAGCTGTTGAGGGGAAGGAGCGCCAGACATCCGATCGCACCGACGAGCGGTACGATCCGCCACGCCAGTGCCCGGTTCGCACGCCACGCGCCGAGAAGAAAGACGATCAGGGCGACCGCGAGGATGCGAGCCCCGGTGGACGCACTGGCGGTCATGCGAGCGAGTTGGGCTTCGCCGCGGTTGGGAAGCAGCGCGCGGAATCGCAGCAGGCGACGATGTCCCGAGGAGAACAGCATGCTGCCTGGTACCGCCGAGTCGGGTCCGACAAAGGCGTAGGCGAGCGCACCGGCACGGCGGGCGACGGGCACGTCGATCGGGGCCGCGATCCGGTCCGCCGGTGCCTCGGCGTGCACCACCGCCGTCGCCACTGCCCGGTCGGCGTTGCGCTCGGCGCTCGCGTACATCGTCACATAGAAGGGCCCGAACACGACCCCGACCGGCGCCCTCAGACTGTCCAACGGTGTGTAGATGCGTCCGCTCCAGGCCACCGGGATGCCCTTGCGCAGGACGGCCACACCCCAGGATTGGGACCCTTCCGCCGCCGCATCGAGCTCATCGAACGCGAGGTCACCCGACGGAGCCGCGACGAGGGCGCGGCTGGCCATCGCACTCAGCGTCCGGGCGGTGGCGCTGAGTTCCGCGCTCAGGAGCGAATCGGAGCGCGTATCGATGTCGCGCTTCACGTCGGGCCACCGCCCGTTGACGCGCGCCAGATCGCGTTGGGCGAGCGTGCCCGCCACGCAGAAGGC
This sequence comes from Gemmatimonadales bacterium, assembly GCA_038253885.1. Lineage (GTDB taxonomy): Bacteria > Gemmatimonadota > Gemmatimonadetes > Gemmatimonadales > Gemmatimonadaceae > JALZAQ01. The sequence goes on from JBBSGP010000002.1 coordinate 12,519, forward strand.
ACCGAGCAGGAGGGCCATGGCGGCCGCCCACCAGCGACCCCGGGCCCGCAGACCCCGAGCGAGAACGGCCGCGATCAACGTGGCGGCCGCGGTCGCGGCGAGGTAGAGTATGCTCGGCGCGCGAAGCCAGGCTGTCGCCGCGAGCAGCGAGAGCCCGGCAAACAGCGTCCAGCCCTCCACCGACACCAGTCGCGCCAATACCGGGCGCGTTCGTCGTACGTCAGCGCGATCGGAGATGACTCAGCCCCTCGTGAAGTCCGGCGCCGTACCGCGCCGATTGAAAGACATGATCCCGACGCAGGTGGCCGCCATCGTGGCGGAGGACCCGCGCCTCATCATACCCGTCGGCAGCTGCGAGCAGCACGGCCCGCATCTTCCGCTCGGAACCGCCACGATCATCGCCGAGCGTCTCGCTGAAGATCTCTCGGCCAATTTCGGCATCCTCTGCGCGCCGCCGGTCGAGTACGGCGTCAACGTCGAGAGTCGCCGCGATTTCCCCGGCAACTCGTCGATGCGCAAGAAAACCTTGCACCGCATGCTCAACGACCTTCTCGCCTCCTGGGAGGCGAGCGGATTTCGAGAGTTCATCCTCCTCACCGCGCACGATCACGACGCCCACCAGGAAGCGATCTCTACCGTGTTCACGGCCATCGCGCGCGTACGCGTCGTGGACCTGTTCGCGGTCAACATCGCCGATCTGCTGGAAGGACAGAGGGAACACATGCATGGTGATGAGGTCGACACATCGCTGATGCTCCATCTCGCGCCCGAGCTGGTACACATGGAGCTCGCCCAGGACTATCTGATGTCGCGCGAGTCGCTTCGCCGTTATCGTCGCGGATGGTTGAACGTGCCGCGGGAGAGCGCCGGCTCGCTCGGTCGGCCGACTCTCGCATCGGCGGACAAGGGTCGGGCCATCTATGAACGGCTCAGGACGCGCATCAGCGAGCGCATTTTTCTGGCTCCGTCCGTGGACGCCTGAACCCTCTCCCGCGCATCCGGGTATCATACCCCGACATGCGATGCCCGGCCACAGTCACGTTCGCACTCACGCTCCTCCCTCTCGTCGCGTCGGGCCAATCGGTGACGCTGGACGAGGGCAGCTTCACCATCCTTCGCGGCTCCCTGATCATCGGACGCGAAGACTTCACAATCCGTCGCACGTCCGACGTGATCGTCGCCAACGGCACCGTCAGCCTGGCGGATCGGCAGCTCTTCCCGGCGCTCCGCACGAACAGCGCCGGACATCCTCTTCGCTACCAGCTGGAGATTCGCCGCGGCACCGCGATCCTCCAGCAGCTGCGAGGAGTCATGGGTCGGGGGCGGTTCAGCGCGCAGACCAAGACTCCTGGCGGGGAAGCCTCGCGCGAGTACGCCATTGCGGACGACGCGGTCGTGCTCGATGACGAGGTCTTCCACCACTACTACTTTCTCTCGCTTGGCTTTCGGACCGGCGACATCCCCGTTGTGATCCCTCGCCGCAACGCTCAGCTGTTCGTGCGCGTAGAGAAGCGCGGACTGGAGCGGATCGAGGTGGGCGGAACGGCGGTCGAGGCCACCCATCTCGTGGTGACAACCCGCGACAGCGGCATACGCGACGTGTGGGTCGATGGGCAGGGACGGGTCCTGAGAGTATCGCTCGGTGGCCAGGACGTCGTCGCGATCCGCGACGACCTGCCAGGTCGCTGAGCGCATACTGCACTCGGCGCCCTGCTTCGCAGGGCGTTCTTGCGATGAGTGCCCTGCGCGGCCCATCAATAGATTGAAACCGCCTCGAATGACCCCCCGTAGGACTGCCCAGACTTCATACGAGGACCCCACCGCATGCGCTCGACACTGCTTCTTGCTGCCGCGCTTTGCGGCGGCCCTGTGCTGCTGTCCGCTCAGTCCCGCGACACGACGTCCGGCCCGGTACTGACGCTCGACCAGGCGATCACCCTCGCCACTCGCAACAACCCCGATTACCTCCAGGTGTTGAACAACCGCAAGGCCGCGAGCGCCGAGCTGCGTGCGGCTTACGGCACTCTTCTGCCGGAGGTCGATGCCTCCCTCAACAGCACCTATCGTCAGGGTGGGGCCCAGGTCTTTCAGGGTCAGACGTTCGGTGCCTCGTCGAATACGTACCAGTCGTCGTACTTCTTCGGCGTCAACTATCGCCTCAATGGGTCCTCGTTCCTCCTCCCCGGCCAGCAGCGCGCCAACGTCGAGGCCGTCGAAGCGGACATCAAGGGCACGGCCGAGCTGGTCCGCGCTACCGTCTCTCAGCAGTACCTCACCGTTCTGCAGAGCCAGGCCAAGGCGGCGCTTCAAGACTCGCTCGTGAAGTCACAGGAGTCCCAGCTCGAGCTCGCGAAGGCGAAGTCGGCCGTCGGCTCGGGCACACAGCTGGACGTCGCGCGTGCCGAGGTGACTCTCGGCCAGCAGCGGGTTGCCGCCCTGCAGGCGCACAACCAGGTGGAGATCGACAAACTGCGCCTCTTCCAGCGCATCGGCGTCACCCAGCCCGCCAACGTTCAGCTCACGTCGACGTTCACCGTCGCCGAGCCGACGTTCGTCCTCGACGACTTGTTGGGGATCGCCCGTAAGGAAAATCCGACGCTGAACGCGCTCCGATCCCGCGACCGGGTGTCCACGTACAACGTTCGACTGGCGCGCTCCGAGTACTTGCCCACGCTGTCCTTGAGCACCGGCAAGGGAGGCTACGCCTTCCAGTACGCGGATCCCAACTTTCTCGTCAAGCAGGCCGAGTTCGGCGGGCAGGCGCGCGCCGCTGGCTGCGTCGTCACGGATTCGATCCGGCGAGGAGCGGGCCTCGCGCCGCTCGGCGGATGCGATGCACTGCTGCTCAGCGATGCGCAGGCCGCTTCCATTCGGGCCCAGAACAGTCAGTTTCCGTTCAGCTTCACGAAGCAACCCCTGGCATTCAGCGCCAGCCTCTCGCTGCCGATCTTCAACGGCTTCACCCGCGAACAGCACGTCGCCGAGGCGCAGGCCAACCGCGACGATGCACGCTACCGCATCCGTGCGGGCGAGCTCCAGCTCACGGCTGACGTGACCGCCGCGTACCTCACCCTGGTGACCCAGGCGCGCACGGTCGCTCAGCAGGAGCAGAACGTCGCCAAAGCGAAGGAAGAGCTGCGCCTGGCGCAGGAGCGTTACAAGGTGGGCGCATCGACCTTTCTCGAGGTCACCACCGCGCAGGCATCGTACGAGCAGGCCGAGAACGATCGTATCAATGCGATTTTCGAGTATCACAAGGCGTTCGCCGCGCTCGAGAGCGCGGTCGGCCGCCCACTGCGCTAACCGGGGAGAACAATGAGTCGACGGGCTAAGTGGTCGATCGCCGTGACCGCGGTCGCGGTGCTGGCGATCTGGATCGGCCTCACCGCCGCCAAGAAGGGAAGCAAGGGCGTGGATGTGCGAGTCGAGAAGGTGCAGCGGCGGGACCTCGTCGCCTCGGTTACCGCCAGCGGACAGGTGCGACCGCACACCAAGGTGGACCTTGCCTCCGATATCAGCGGCCGCATCGTTCGTCTCGCCGTCAAGGAAGGTCAGATGGTGACCAAGGGCCAGTTCCTTCTCGAGATCGACCCGGCGCAGTACCAGGCATCGGTGCGTCAGATGGAGGCCGCGGTGGCGTCCGCGAACGCGCAGATGGTCCAGGCCAAAGCGAATCTCGATCAGGCGAAGAACAACCTGCAGCGGTCGGCGAGCATCAAGAAATCGAACCCCACGCTGATCTCAGATGAGCAGCTCGAGCAGCTTCGCACGGCGGTCGATGTGGACCAGGCCCTGTTCGAGGCCGCCCGGCACAATATCGACCAGTCGGCGGCGACGCTCGCGGATGCGCGCTCCCGGCTCGGAAAGACGACCATCGTCGCACCGATGAGCGGGCGAATTACCCGGCTCAACGTCGAGCAGGGAGAGACGGCGGTCCCCGGCACCTTCAACAAGGATGCCGCCACACTGCTGACGATCAGCGACATGACCGCCCTGGAGACCAAGGTGAAGGTTGACGAGACCGATGTGGCGCGGATCTCCGTCGGCGACTCGGCGGTCGTCGAGCTCGACGCCTTTCCGGATACCACCTTCCTCGGCCGAGTGGTCGAGATCTCCAACAGCTCGCTCAAATCGAGCGCCGCTGGCGCCTCGAGCGGCGATCAGGCCGTGAACTACGAGGTGACGATCCGGTTGCTCAACCCCCCGCCTGACACCCGCCCCGATTTCTCGGCGACCGCCAAGGTGGTGACCGATACGCGCCGCAACGTGCTGGCCATTCCCATCATCGCGCTCACCGTCCGGGAGCATCAACAGGCGCCCAACAGTGATTCGGCCGCCGTGGTCCTCGGCAAGAAGCCGGCGAAGCAGATCGGCAAGAAGGATGTGGAAGGTGTGTTCGTCCTCGGCACGAACAACAAGGTCACCTTTCGTCCGGTACAGCGCGGCATCGCCGGCGAGGAGTACTTCGAGGTGCTCAGCGGCCTCCAGCCCGGCGAGCGGATCGTCGCCGGAAGCTACCAGGCGATTCGCGATCTGAAGGAGGGCACCCTCGTCCACGAGATCGTCAAACCGGATTCCAGCCGGAAGAAGGGAGCCAGAGCGTGACCGCCGACACGACAAACCTCCCGCCGCTCAGCACGACCGCTGAGCGTCAGGCTGTCGTCCAGAGCACGGGTGCCATTCCCTCCAAGGAGTGGGTGATCGTCACCCGCGGCTTGACGCGCGACTACGACATGGGCGGAGAGGTTGTCCACGCGCTGCGGGGTGTGGACGTCGCCATCCGGCGCAACGAATACGTCGCGATCATGGGCCCGTCGGGATCCGGAAAATCCACCCTGATGAACCTCGTCGGGTGTCTCGACACGCCAAGCAACGGGGAGTATTGGCTCAACGGTGAGATGGTCTCGAAGATGAAGGACGACGAGCTGGCACGCGTACGCAACCGCGAGATCGGGTTCGTCTTCCAGACGTTCAACCTGCTTCCTCGAGCGACCGCGCTGCACAACGTCGAGCTGCCTCTGGTCTATGCCGGCGTCGGCTCCGGCGAGCGCCGGCGGCGCGCCAGCGAGGCGCTGGCGCGCGTCCAGTTGGCCGACCGCATGGATCACCGGCCCAACGAGCTGTCCGGCGGACAGCGGCAGCGTGTCGCGATCGCGCGCGCCCTGGTGAACCGACCGGCCATCCTGCTGGCGGACGAGCCGACCGGAAACCTCGACTCCGGCACATCCGAGGAGATCATGCGGGTATTCGAGGACCTCGCCGATTCCGGCCAGACCGTCATCATGGTCACGCACGAGCAGGACATCGCGGCGCATGCGAAGCGGGTGATCGTGCTCCGGGACGGTCGTGTATCGTCCGACGACCGGCGGGAGGCGTTCGCGGCCAAGGTCGCTCTGTAGGTGCTCTTTTTCGAGGCCATCCGGCTCGCGCTCCAGCAGATCAGGGTCCAGAAGCTGAAGAGCTTCTTCACCCTCGTCGGCGTGACGATCGGCGTGATGTTCCTCATCGCCGTCGTGAGCATCGTCGAGGGGATGAGCCGCTATGTCGAGCAGGACTTCGCTGGAAAGTTCCTCGGCATCAACACCTTCAATCTCCGCCGCTTTCCTGACATCCAGACGGGCGAGGTCACCGAGGCGGAGTGGAAGGCCTGGACCCGGCGCCCTCCGGTCACCATTCAGGACGCGCAGGCCGTCCGCGACGTCCTCCCATCGGACACCCGCTGGGCCGTGCAGGACGTCCAGTGGATGGTGCCCGCGTCGCATTTCATCAGCGGTGGCTCGCAGCTCATCGCGCAGGCCGTGACCGCAGAATACTTCGCCATCAAGGATCTGGCTGTATCCAAGGGGCGCGTGTTCACCGAGCAGGAGGATGCGCTCGGAGCCGCCGTCGTCGTGATCGGCCAGGAGACCGCGCAGCACTACTTCCCGAACCTCGACCCGATCGGTCGCGAGCTACGGTTTCGAAGCGTTCCGTTCCGGGTCATCGGCGTGCTCGACAAGCAGGGCTCCGTCGGTCCGATGAATCTCGATCGACAGGCCATCGCGCCCTTTCACTCCCCGATGGGACGGCTCACCCGGGGGCGTACCGGAAACCTGTATGGCGTGATGGTGCAGGCTCCCTCGGTCGGTGCACTGGCTGAGGTTCAGCAGACGGTACGCGAAGTCATGCGGCGTCGGCGAAAGCTCGCCCCCGGCCAGCAGGACAACTTCGCCTTCGAGACCGCAGAATCCGCTCTCGCGAGCTGGCAGACGATCAAGAAGTTCCTCGTCCTGGCCGGAGTCGTTCTTCCCGCCATCGGGCTCATCGTCGGCGCCATCGTGATCATGAACATCATGCTCGTGGCGGTGGCCGAGCGCACCCGCGAGATCGGCATCCGGAAGTCGCTCGGCGCACGCCGCCGCGACGTGCTCTGGCAGTTCCTCGTCGAGGCGGCGACGCTCAGCGTCATCGGCGCGTGCTTCGGCATCGGCCTCGGCATCGCGCTCTCACAATTGGTGGCCGCCGTTACTCCGCTGCCGGCGAGCGTCGCGCCCTGGTCGATCGTGGTCGGCGTTATCATCGGCGCCGGCGTCGGCATCATCGCCGGCATCTATCCGGCCAGCCGGGCCGCGCGACTGGACCCTATCGTCGCCCTGCGGGCCGAGTAGATGAGCGCCTTCCTGTACGGTCTCCTGCAGGGCGTCGGCATCGCCTTCGACTCCATCCGCGCCAACAAGGTGCGCGCTGGCCTGACGATACTGGGGATCGCAGTCGGAGTGTTTGTCGTCACCGCCATGTCGGCAGCGGTTCACGGCATCAACGTCGGCGTGGAGCAGAGCATCGCGGCCGCCGGCCCGAAGACTTTCTACGTGACCAAGTGGCCGATTGCGCTCACCAGCTGCAACGGCTCGGCCGATAGCTGTCCGTGGCGTCGCAACCCCGCGCCGAACATGGATGAGGCGACTCGCATCGCTCGCCTCACGTCGATCGAGGGGATGACCGCGACCATCAACAGCTCGGCGTCGTTCAAATACAAGGACCGAGAGCTGCCGTCGGTCGGCTTCGAGGGAACCACACCGGGGTGGATCAACGTCACCGGTGGCGACATCCTCATCGGCCGCAGCTTCACCGATGGGGAAAACACGAACGCTGCCCAGGTCGTGATCATCAACGAAAAGCTGGCGGCTCGCCTGTTTCCGAGCAGCAGCGCCGTCGGGAAGGAGGTCGCCATCAACGGCAGCCCCTACCGCGTCATCGGTATCTACCATGCGGTCGCCAACGTGTTCGATAGCGGAGAAAAGGGTCACGCCTACATGCCGTTCGAGACGGCGCGCCGTCGCCTGAGCGTCACGACGCGGTGGATGGAGATGTCCGTCAAGCCTCGCAGCGATGTTCCGCAGGATGTCGCCATTGATGAGGTCATCGCCTTCCTGCGCACCCATCGCGGCCTCAAGCCCGGGCAGGACAACAACTTCTTTGTCAGCACGCAGGAGAAGATCCTGGAGCTGTACAACAAGATCGTCGGAACGTTCTTCTACGTGATGCTCTCGCTGTCCGCGATCGGTCTGCTGGTGGGCGGCGTCGGGGTCGTCGCGATCATGATGATCTCGGTCACCGAGCGAACGCGGGAGATCGGTGTCCGCAAAGCCCTCGGCGCCACCAAGCTCACCATCCTCTGGCAGTTCCTGGTCGAGGCGGCGACGCTCACCACCATCGGCGCCGTCGTCGGCCTGCTGGTGGGCGGTGGATTGACCTTGCTCGTCCGGTCCCTCACTCCCGTCCAGGCGTCCATCCCGCCCTTAGCCATCGTCGCGTCACTGGCCACCGCCGCGTTCACCGGTATCCTGTTCGGCTTGCTCCCGGCCTACCGGGCCGCCGGCCTCGACCCGGTGGAAGCCCTGCGCTACGAGTAGCAGACCGCACCCCGCTGTTGTCCCAACGACCCGAGCTGCCTGGAGTCGCGCGTGTCCCTGATGGAAGCCGTCAAGCTGGCCCTGCTCCAGATCCGCGTGCAGAAGCTCAAGAGCTTCTTCACCCTGCTGGGCGTCACCATCGGCGTGATGTTTCTCATCACGGTAGTCAGCATCGTCGAGGGGATGAGTCGGTACATGGAGGAGGATTTCGTCGGAAAGCTCATGGGCATCAACACGTTCGAGCTTCGTCGCTTTCCCAACATCAACATCGGCCACACCACCGAGGCGACGTGGCGCGCGTGGACTCGCCGGCCCTTCATCCGGGACTACGATGTCCATCCGATCGTCGACGACCTGCCGGCGGGAACACGCTGGGCGATCGAGAACATGGGCAACAACGTGCCCATCGAGTCGGGGTACGGTCAGCAGCGCAAGCTGAATCTTCACGCCATCGATGGCGACTATTTCGCCATCAAGAAGATGAACCTGGCATCCGGCCGCACGTTCGCCCCTCAGGAGCTCCAGGGGGGCTCGCTGGAGCTCATCATCGGAGACGAGGTGGCGCGGTTCTTCTTCCCCAACGTCGATCCGGTCGGTCATGAGCTCAAGGTCGGCAACATCCGCTATCGGATCATCGGAGTGGCCGAGAAGCAGGGCAGCATCTTCGGGTTCTCGCTGGACAAGTTCGTCATCGTCCCCCTTCACTCCCCGGCGCGCCGACTCACCCAGCGCCCCGGGGTAGTGCGCACCCTCATGATCCAGGGGGCGAGTATCGATGCCATGAACGAGGCCATGGAGCAGGTACGCTCCACAATGCGGGCACGGCACAAGCTGCGGCCGTCACAACCCGACGATTTCGACATGTCGACGTCGCAGACAGCGCTTCAGTTCTGGGAGAAGATCAAGAGCACCATGCAGGTCGCCGGAGCCGCGTTACCGGCCATCGGGCTCGTGGTCGGCGCGATGGTCATCATGAACATCGTGCTCGTCGCTGTGGCCGAGCGCACGCGCGAGATCGGGATCCGCAAAGCGCTCGGGGCACGGCGGCGGGACATCATGCGGCAGTTTCTGATGGAGTCCGTCACCTTGAGTACTATCGGTGCCGCCTTCGGCGTCGCCCTGGGGATCATGCTCGCCTTCATCATCTCGCACGTCTCCCCGCTTCCCGCCGCGGTCGCGCCGTGGTCCATCGTCGTCGGCGTCAGCGTCGGGGCGGGCGTCGGGGTACTGGCAGGTATCTACCCCGCGAGTCGCGCGTCTCGTCTCGACCCCATCTCGGCTATTCGCCAGGAGTGATGTCGTGCGCCTGACGAACCGGATCTTTACGAGCCTCGAGGGAGTCGTCATTGCCTTCGAGAGCATCCGCACCAACAAGGTACGGGCCGGCCTCACGATCATGGGCGTCGCGGTCGGTGTGTTCGTCGTCGTCGCGATGTCGGGAGCGGTGCACGGCATCAAGGCGAGCGTCGAGCGCGATATCGCGGCGGCAGGGCCCACGAGCTTCTTCGTCTTCCGCCGCGGAGACTTCTTCGAGAACTGCGATGGCTCCGAGGACAGCTGTCCATCGCGCCGGAATCCGCCCGTCACCCTCCGTGAAGCCGCCATGCTTCAGCGTCTGCCGACGCTGCATACCGTCTCGGCCCACGTCAGAGGATCGGCACCGTTCAAGTTTCACGACCGCGAGCTGTCATCGGCGAACGTCGATGCGTACACCGCCAACTGGACGGACGTGGATGGAGGCGACATCAACCCCGGTCGGAGCTTCACCGCGGCCGAGGCGGTGACGGGCGCGCGGGTGCTGATCATCAACGACAAGATGGCGGAGCGCCTCTTCCCGAACGAGGAAGCCGTCGGAAAGGCCGTACTCGTCAACTCCATCCCGTTCCAGGTGATCGGCGTCTACCACAGCACCGTCAGTTTCATCGGCACCCCGACCCAATCCAGTGGCGACGAAGCCAAGGGGGTCGTGCCGCTGGAATCCGCGCGGCGCTATCTGGACGTCTGGATGCGCGGGATGGACCTCACCGTCAAGCCGGGCGAGGACGTTTCGCGCGAGCGTGCCATGGACGACGTCACCGCCGCGCTGCGGAGTGCGCGGGGGCTCCAACCCGGCGCCAACAACAACTTCGCCGTCATCGGACAGGACTTACTGCTGCAGAAATTCAACGGCTTCACCAAGAATTTCTTTCTGATCATGATCGCGCTCGCCTCGGTCGGGCTGCTGGTCGGCGGAGTGGGAGTGGTCGCGATCATGATGATTTCCGTCACCGAGCGCACCCGCGAAATCGGGGTCCGTAAGGCACTCGGGGCCACGCGAGGAACGATCCTCTGGCAGTTTCTGGTCGAGGCGGCGACCCTCACCTCCATCGGAGCATCGGTCGGCCTCGTCATCGGCACGGGCGTCGTGATGCTGATTCACCGCCTCACTCCGGTTCCGGCGGAGGTGCCGCCCGGGGCGATCGTTGCGGCCCTGGCTGGCAGTGCCTTCACCGGAATCATCTTCGGCATGCTCCCGGCAATGCGGGCGGCTCGCCTCGACCCGGTGGAGGCGCTCCGATACGAGTGAGCAGGGCTGAGTCGTCCCGCCCGTCCTCTCGCGCCGGCCGTTCTGAAACGACCGGCGCGAATCGTGTGCGGCTCCTGTCTGCACCAACCGCTCCGATCTAGCTTTCCTCATGCGCTTTGGCGACGTCCTCATCACCGCTCTCGGGCAGATCCGGGCCAACAAGCTGCGCTCGTTCTTCACCCTGCTCGGCATCATCGTGTCGGTTGGTTTCCTCATCGCCGTGGTCGCCATCATCCAGGGAATGAACGCGTATGTCCGCGAGAATCTCGCCGGCGCGGTCATTGGCTCCAATGCCTTCCAGGTGCGGCGCATGCCCCTTCAGATCGGGTTCATCGATGATGAGGCCATCAAGCGCATGCAGAGGCGGCCCCGCATTTCGCTGACCGATGCGGACGCCGTCCGCCGCGCCATTCCGGAAGCTGTCGCCGTCAGCATGCAGTCCGGCTGGCCGACGCCGCAGGCCGATGTGATCTGGGGGGATCGCACGCTCGGAGACGTCCTCGTCTTCGGCGTGACGCCGGATTACCAGCTCGTCCAGGACTACCGTTTCGCGTCCGGGCGGGCTCTCTCCGAGCTCGACCTGGGCGAGCGGCGGCCGGTCGTCGTCGTCGGCGCCGACGTCGCCGAGAAGCTCTTCGAGGGGGTGGACCCCGTCGGCCGTGATGTTCGCATCCTCGGGGACCGTTTCACGATCGTCGGCATGATCGCCAAGAAAGGACGCGTTCTCGGACAGTCCTTCGATGGATTCGTGCTCATGCCCTTGCCGACATTCGAGTCCATCTTCGGTCGCCGAAAGACCAACACCGTGTCGGTCAAGATGCGGGAAGCGGGTGACGTCGCGGGCGGCATGGCGCGGGCCGAGGAAGCGATGCGCGTCGCTCATCACCTCGGTCCCGTCGAGCCCGACAACTTCTCGGTCGAGACGGCCGACGCTCTGATCGCGTTCTGGAAGCAGCTCACGCAATTGCTCTTCAGCGTCATTCCGGCGGTCGTCGCCATCGGCGTCCTGGTGGGTGGAATCGTCATCATGAACATCATGTTGATGGCGGTGAATGAGCGAACTCGCGAGATCGGAATCCGCAAAGCTGTCGGCGCGCGGATGAGCGACATCCGCAGTCAGTTTCTGGCTGAATCGGTGATGCTGGCATCGTTGGGCGGACTTCTCGGCGTCCTGAGCGGATGGGGCCTGGCACTGCTCATCGCCGCCGCTTCCCCTCTGCCAGCGAGGGTCACCGCCTGGTCGGTGATCCTCGCCATCGCCCTGGGCGCCAGCGTCGGCGTCCTGTTCGGCGTGTATCCCGCTTCGCGAGCGGCACGACTCGACCCCATCACCGCCCTTCGAGCAGAATGATCACCCGGCACCTCTGGCAGCCGGAATCGGGTCCGTGAGGCTCGTTGCGTCGCTCCGCGAGAACATCGCGGTGGCACTCGATACTCTCCGCGTCAGCAAGCTCCGATCGGGTCTCACCATCCTCGGCGTCGTCATCGGGGTGTCGACAGTCATGGCGATGGCCGCGATCGTCGAAGGGATCCGCGACCAGATCGTTCACACGATCGAGATCGCGGGGCCCACGACGTTCTATCTCATGCGGATCTTCTCCCAGACTCCCATCAACCCGGATCGTCTGCCCAAGTACGTCCGCATCCGGCCCGAGCTCAAGGAGGATGAGGCGATCCGCATCAAGGAGCTCCCGGAGATCGGCTACGCGTCGATCTGGGCGCAGGTCTTCGCGCGTATCGAGTTCCAGGGCCAACGGACGCAGCTGCTCACCGTCTTCGGTGCCGACGATCGTTTCACGGAGATTCAGGGAGGTGAGCTGACGACGGGACGCTGGTTCACGCGCGGCGAGCTGTCCGCCGGCTCGGCGGTGATCGTGCTGTCCGAGGACGTGGCGCACCGGCTGTTCGCCCGGGCGACGGCCATAGGGAAAACGATCCGCGTCCAGGGACGCCCCGCGCAAGTGATCGGACTCTACGCCCCTCCTGGCAACATCTTCTCCCCACCGGGACAGAATGTAGGAGGCATCATCCCATATCGAATGGCCGAGCACCAGCTCGTCTTCGACAAGACGAATACCCTCTTCATATGCGTGAAGCCGCGCCCCGGCATCTCGGTGATGGATGCGGAGGAGGCCGTGACCGTCCTGGAGCGCAAGCTGCGCCATCTCGGGCCCGCCGAGCCGAACACATTCGACCTCATCACACAGGACCAGATCCTCGACATCTTCAACAGCTTCACCACCACGTTCTTCCTCATCATGATGGTTCTGTCCGGCGTCGCCCTCCTGGTGGGCGGGATCGGCGTCATGGCGATCATGATGGTCTCGGTGACCGACCGCACCCGTGAGATCGGTGTGCGCAAGGCGCTCGGAGCGCGACGGAATGACATCCTGCTGCAGTTCCTCGTGGAGGCGGCGACACTCACGGGGATTGGAGGTCTGATCGGCATCATGGTCGGGCTGGCGACTGGCCGCCTCGTGACTACCCTTCTGCACATCGAGGCCAAGACCCCGGTGGTGCTCACCGTGATCGCGGTGGCCGTCTCGGTAGGGATCGGTCTCACCTTCGGCCTCCTCCCGGCCTACCGCGCCGCCCGTCTCGATCCCATCGACGCTCTGCGCTACGAGTAGCTCGGGCGCCACCCTGCGTGCGACTGCCGCCTCCCGCCTCACGGGCCTCGCACGCCTCTCTCCGGACATCCATCTTCTGCCATGACCCACGCCGACATTCTGGCCATCGCCGCCCACCGGGACGACATCGAGCTCACGTGCGGGGGCACTCTGATCAAGTCGGTGGCCCAAGGATATAGCGTCGCAATCCTCGACCTCACACAGGGTGAGGCGGGGTCTCGTGGCAGTGCCGAGCTCCGCGCGCTCGAGGCGAGCCGCGCCGCCGAGCTCCTGGGAGTGAGCGCGCGCGTCAATCTCGGCTTTCCGGACGCCGCTATCGAGAACACACCGGACGCTCGCGCCGAGGTGGCGCGCGCGGTGCGACGATTCACGCCTCGGGTCGTGATCGCTCCTGCGCAGGGCGGGCGTCACCCCGACCACCGCGTCGCGAGCGAGCTCATTCGCGATGCCTGCTTCGTGGCCGGGTTGGGAAAGATCGCACCGGAGATCCCGAAGCATCGGCCGGTCAAGATCCTGCACTGCGTGAGCTATCGCGAGGACTTTGGCAAGCCGACTTTCGTCGTCGACATCTCAGCGGAATTCGAGCGAAAGCTCGCCGCCATCCGCTGCTATGCCTCGCAGTTCGAGGGTGTGATCCAGGCTGGCGAGGTATACCCCAACGGCGAGCCCCTTCTCGACATCATCCGGCATCAGGCCGCCCACTACGGCTCGCTCATCCGCGTCCGCTATGGGGAGCCATTCCACACCCCGGAAACTGTGCGTGTGGACGACGTGATGCGACTCGAGGGGGCGTCGCTCTGATGGATTACGCCGACTACCTGGAGCTCGAGCTGCTGCTGGGGTTGCAGCGCCCCCTCTCCTCGCCCGAGCACCCCGACGAGCTGTTGTTCATCGTCGTGCACCAGGCCAGCGAGCTCTGGTTCAAGGTCATCCTCCACGATCTCGAGCTGTTGGTGGGTCAGCTCGCCCGCTCCGATGTCATCGGTGCCGTCTTTCTCCTCGAGCGCCTCAACGCGCTCATGCGAATCGTCACCGCCCAGCTCGCTGCCCTCGAGACCCTTCCTCCGCAGCGTTTCGCCGAGTTCCGCGGCTTCCTGGGCAGCTCCAGCGGATCGCAGAGCGCGCAGTTCCGAGCGATCGAAGCGGCCTCCGGACTGCGCGACTCGCATTTCCTGAGTGCGCTGGCAGAGCACGGCGAGGCTCCCGCCATTGTGCGAGAATGGCTCGATCGGCCCACGCTTCAGGAATCCTTCGAGAGGCTGCTCGAGACGCAGGGGGCGACGCTTGAGTCTGTCTATTCCGGTCCCCAGTCGCCTGTTCTCATGCTCGCCGAAGGACTGCTGGAATACGAGCAGGGTTTCAGTCGCTGGCGGTTTCTCCATGTCCAGCTCGTAGAGCGGATCATTGGGCCTGCGACTGCCGGTACCGGCGGGACTCTCGGCGCTCGATACCTGCAGCGAACCGTCTCGCAGCGCTTCTTTCCGAAGCTCTGGGAGGTGCGGGCCAAGTTCTTTGGGACCTCCACATCCTCCCCGTGATGCCTCTCCATGACATCACGATTGCCTTGGGGCTCGGCACCCCGGAATGGCCTGGGGATACGCCCTTCTCATGTGGGTGGAGCTCCTCGATCGCCAACGGGGCCAGTGTCAACCTCTCGACGCTCACAACCAGCCCTCACGTCGGAACGCACGCTGACGCCCCCCTGCACGTCCTCGACGGTGCAGCCGGGTCTCACGAGCTTCCTCTCGACGCCTTTCTGGGGCCTGCTCTCGTGCGCACCGTCGGCGCCCGCGAGCGGCGGATCGAGCTGGCCGCCCTCTCACTGCCCTCGGGGTCGGATCCCGTGGTCCGCCTCCTCTTGCGGACTGGACGCTCCATCTCGGCCGGCGTTTTCCCGGACAGCTGGCCCGCGCTATCTCCCGGCGCCGCGCGTGAGCTCACGGCGCGCGGCTTGCGCCTCCTCGGCGTGGACGCTCCCTCGGTTGACGAGCGCGAGAGCCGCACGCTCGACGTGCATCGCGCACTGTTTGACGGCTCGGCATGCGTGCTCGAGAATCTGGACCTCCGGTACGTGCCGGACGGTCCATGCGAGCTGTTGGCTCTCCCCCTCCTCGCCCACGGGCTCGACGCCGCACCCGTGCGCGCGCTGATCCGCCTGCCGTAACGGCTCGCCCGGGGAGCGCTGCATCCCCCGCGCCGCGACATTATCTTACGCCGACATGCCACATCCGATCTATCTCGATCATGCCGCGACGACTCCGGTGAGACGGGAGGTGCGCGAGGCGATGGAGCCTTTCTTCGGCCCCCGCTTCGGAAACCCGTCGAGCACGCATCGCTGGGGTCGAGAGGCGCGCGCCGCTCTGGATGAGGCGCGCGAGCGGCTCGCCCGCTGCCTGGGCGCGAAGTCAGCCGAGATCTGCTTCACCTCAGGCGGCACGGAAGGCGACAATCTCGCGGTTCTCGGTTCCTGGCGGGCCCAGCGCGAGAGAGGTCGGAGCGCGATCGTGTCCTCTCCGATCGAGCACAAGGCCGTGCTCGGAGCGGTGCACTCCGCGGCGCACGAAGGCGCCGAGGAGCGCATGACCGCGGTCACGCCCGGTGGAGTTGTCGATGCGCGCTCGTTCGAGGGGTTGCTGGATTCGTCGGTCGCCGTGTGCTCGGTGATGTGGGTCAACAACGAGATCGGGACAATACAACCGATCGCCGAGCTCGGCGTCATCGCGCGTGACCACGGCGCCCTCTTTCACACCGATGCGGTACAGGCCTTCGGCAAGATCGCCATCGATCTGTCGTCTCTGCCCGTTGACCTGCTCACCATCTCGGGCCACAAGATCGGGGCGCCCAAGGGGATTGGTGCCATCTACATTCGCCACGGCACGCCTCTCGAGCCGCTGCTCCATGGAGGGTCTCAGGATCGCGGTCGTCGTCCGGGAACGGAAAACGTCGCCTTCGCCGTCGGTCTGGCTCGCGCCGCCGAGCTCACGGTAGCGGAGCGGCCATCCGAGGTCGCGCGCCTGGTGGCGCTACGTGACGCTCTGGAGTTGGCGCTCCTCTCGAAGATCCCGGACGCGATCGTACACGGTCGGGACACTCCACGCGCCCCGCACATTCTCAACATCTCCGTTCCGGGAACGGACAGCGAGTCCCTCCTGATGGCGCTCGACCTCGCCGGCGTGGCCTGTTCCTCCGGCTCCGCTTGCCAGAGCGGGAACGTCGATCCATCGCACGTCCTGGCGGCACTGGGTGTGTCGCGCGAGCTCGCGGTCGGCGCCGTGCGCATGAGCCTCGGCTGTCTCACTACTCCCGAGTGCGTGCGACGAGTAGCCGACCTCTTTCCCGCGCTCATCACCAAGGCCCGGCGACTCGCCGGCACCACCAGCTAGCTCCGGTGCTTCCGACGCGCGAGCGCGTTCTCGTCGCCATGTCTGGCGGTGTCGATTCGTCGGTGGCCGCCGCTCTGCTGCACGAGCAGGGCTACGAGGTCATCGGCGCGACGATGAAGCTCTTCTGTTACGGAGAGGACGTCCCGGACCGGCCGTGCTGCTCGCTCGACTCGATCGATGACGCTCGGCGGGTCTGCGAGCGACTGGGCGTTCCGCATTACGTGCTGAACCTCGAGAGTGCCTTCGGGCACGACGTGATCGACAACTTCGTGAGCGAATACGCCAGCGGCCGCACGCCCATCCCGTGCGTCCGTTGCAACACCTTCACAAAATTCCGCGATTTGCTGCGACGGGCGGACGCGGTCGATGCCCGCTGGATCGCCACGGGTCATTACGCGCGCGTTCTCGGAGGCGAGCTGCACCGCGGTCTCGACCGCGCCAAGGACCAGAGCTACTTCCTCTGGGGAATCGACCGATCGGTGGTCCAGCGAATGCTCCTGCCAGTCGGTGGTCTCGGCAAGGCGACCACACGAGCGACCGCACACGCGCTCGGCCTCGATGTCGTCGCTGAGAAACCGGAAAGCCAGGATATCTGTTTTGTTCCGGACGGCGATCACGTCAGGTTGCTTGCCCGCCATCTCCCCGCAGATGCGCCCGCCCTGTCGCGCGGACCGATCATCACCCTCGATGGACTGATCGCCGGCGAGCACGATGGATTCGCCCGCTTCACTGTCGGGCAGAGGCGCGGTGTACCCGGTGGATACTCTCAGCCCATGTACGTGGTCGAGATCCGCCCAGCCGATCGGGCCGTCGTCATCGGCCCCCGCGAGGCTCTGCTGGGCCGAGGCGTGATCGCCCACGATGTGAGCTGGCTGACTGCGCGGCCGCCTCGGATCGGAGAGGTGGTCGCGGTCCAGATGCGGCATCGGTCGCCGCCGGTGGAAGCGGAAGTGATCCGGCTGGCGCCGGGACAGATCGAGCTGGCCCTAGCGGAGCCGGTTGCGGCGATCACCGCCGGTCAATCCCTCGTGCTGTACGATGGAGATCGCCTTCTGGGCGGTGGTGTCATCGAGTCCGCACGAACCGCCCGTAGTCCGCTGCCGGTGCTCGCCGCGTAGAGGCGGATCGTCGAAACTTCTCGGCCCTCCCGTGAGTAGGGTGCGCAGAGGAGGTGGACATGATTCGACTCATCGCGATCGGGGTGGCCTTTCTTGCTATCGCAGCGGGATACTCATTCTCGCGCCGATTCGTGCGCGGACGACTCCGCTTCGTGGATGCCGCTCAGTCGCGACTCGCCCCCTGGATCGCCGGCGCCCTGGCGTCCGTGGTCGCCCTTCCGCTCGTCTGGGTCTTGCCGCTGGTCGGCGCCGGAACGGCGGTCGCCTTCGGCGTTGGGGTCGGAATGGGCGTCGCCGGAGGAGCGGACGATGTCCGTCGCGGGACCGAATACCAGATCCGCTCCGGAAGCTAGATCCTTCCCGCCGCCTCTCGCCGCCGGCTCAAATTGAATCCGATCGTCGCCCCGACGCTCGGGAGCAGCACGATGGCGGCCGCGCTCATGACGCATCTCACGCGGCAGGGCCCGCTCTCCCCGTCTCCCCGGTCGTTCAGGCGCACCAGCAGCGCGCTGCCAAGCTCGCCGGCGGCGGCGCCCGCGACCGCTGCCAGATAGGACCCCGTCGTTGGACCGCGTGTGCCCACCAGCGTTGGCCCCACGGCCGCGCCGAGTGCCGCTCCCGCAAGGGCGCCTCCGGAAGCGACCTGCGAGGCTCGCTCCTCGGTCGCTCCGAGCCGGAGCGCGATGCCCCGCGTAAGAAGACCTCCACCCACGAAGCCGATTGGGGTTCCGACCAATCCGGTCGCCACCTCGAGACTGACACGCGGCACGCTCAGTGGAGGCGTGGGCTCCAAGGCCGTCTGACTCGCGACTCCACGCGCGACGGCGGCGGCGAGCAATGCTTGAACGACGAATCGGGGAGTCAGCCGGCCGCCCACCATCGGAATCACCCGACGGATGATCGTTCGCCGATTGCCGCGACTGCAGGAGAACGCTCCGATTGGAGCCGGGCCATGAAGCGCTGGGCTTCGGAGATCCGCTCCACCTCGATGGCCATGGACTCGACAGCGTGCTCGATTCGTTGAAGCTGCGCCGCCATCTCGCTGCTTATCGCCGCCGGCTGTGGCCGTCCCTCGAATCGCCTCCCCAGAACCCGCAGGAGGCCGAGTCCGATCACGATCACCGCGACCATGACGAAGAACGCGATGCCCAGATCGACGGCGCCGGGCGGCATGTCACTGGAGCCACCCCCGGTGCCGCGCGACGATCGCGGCGGTACCACTATCACCGGTCCGCCGCCTTGGGACTGGGCGACCGCGGCGCGGGCTGCCTCGCGCGCCTGTGCGGCCTCCTGATGTGCCTCCCGCGCGGCCTCGCGGGCCTGCTCGCGAGCCGCGGCGCCCTGCTCGCGAACCTGCTCCCGGATCTGGGCTCCGCTCGGGGATCCCTGCTGCTGTGCAATCATCGGCTCGATCTCCTCGACACTCAGGGTACGGAGCGGCTCCGGTGAGCCGGGTCTGACCGGAAACGATGCCGCCCCGGCACAGGGTACGCCAGCGGTGGCGACACCGCTTATGGAGATGACGGAGGACGCGCAATCACTGTTTCACAGGCGCGCGAAGCGCCCGGCGGAGCAGCGCAATCTGCCCGCCGTGATAAGCCGCATGCTCGATCACGCCGTGCAGCATCTCCCGGATCGTTGTCTGGCCATCCGGAAGCTGGCGGTCGAGCACCTCCCGGCCGAGCGACGACGCCAGCGCTGCGAGCGCCACATGTTCGCTATCGAGAAGACGCCGGGCTTCCTCCCACTGCTTGTCGCTTTCCACGTCCGCGGCCGGCCAATCTATCTCATCGGTGGGCACCACCACCTCTCCCCGGGCGCGCCGCGCCACGATGCGAGCCCAGGCCGTCAGGTGTCGGACGAGCTCGCCGATGCTGTGGGCGCCCGTAATGGGCCGCGCCATCGCCTGCTGGGCCGACACCCCGGCGAGTAAGGTCTCGACCGGGTCGCCATGCCACACCGGGCCGGAGATGGCTCTCACGATCGCTCGCCCGATCAGCGCCCTTTCTACCGACTGCTCCATGCTGGGAGCGGCCTCCGTCTCGCCGTCGAGCCGCTTGGCCAGATAGAACTGACGGTATCCTGTTGGGTATCCCTCCAGCGTACCGAACAGCCGATAGCCAAGCCGCTCGTAGAAGGGACGGGCTTGGAACTCGAAGGTGTCGAGCGAGACCCGGGTGCGGCCCTGCTCTCTGGCACGCGCTTCCGCGGCGGTGAGCAGCGCCCGACCGATGCCACGTCCCCGATGATCGGCGTGCACCCACAGCTTCGCCACGTACAAGGCGTTCCATCGCATCTCGCCGATCAGTCCACCCACCACTTCACCCGATGGGTCGCGCGCGAGTACGACCACCTCCTGGTAGCTGGGATCGCCGAGGCGCTCGACGTTGAACTGACGCAGACCTTTTCCGACCGTCTCGACGTCCTCGAGGCGCGGACGCACCTCGACGCGCACGTCTATCGTCGCGTCTCTGGTCACTCGAAGGAGTATCGCACGACGGTTCTCTGCGGCACCGCGCAGCCGTCGAGCACCGCGGGCGCGAATCGAAGTTGAGCCGCGCCGCCGCGAAGCTTGCTGTTGTAGCCGACGTTGCTGTAGCCGAGCACCGTGATGGAGCCGACGTCCACCCGGCCGCGCTCGTCAACGACGAGACGAACGTCGAGCGATTTGCCGTGAAGCTCGGCGGGAACGGGGAGCGGCGGGGACACCTCTCCCTGGAGCCTGGGGGGCTGGGCCTTGACCGACACTCCCTCAGCGCGCGCGCGTTTCGCGAGTGGGGCGCACTCGGCGGCCGTCCGGGTCGGCGTCACGACCGGTCGGAGCAGCCCGCGATGGCCCCGGCATCCCAACGCCCCGAAAATGAGCGCCGCCATCCACCAGCTCGTCTTCATCGCCGCTCCAGGGCCGCGCGCGCAACGCTACTCACGTGGGGGGATGTCATAGTCCTGGGAAGCGACACATTCCCATCGATCGCGGCGACGGATCCAGGTGTCGGTGAAGCGGTATCGGTGACGGAAAGCTCCGTCCTTTCCTCGTCCCGAGGTGACCAGCACCCCGGTGACCACGGCGGCGTTTCCATAGATCAGAGCGCGCATGTCTTCGTTCGCCGCCGCGGTCACCGTGTCGGAGCCGGTCGTGAACTCCTTGATGGCGGCTGTCTTCCCCATCTGCCCTCGCTCGTCCGTGTATACCCACTCGGGGGCTATCAGCCGCCGAAAGGCACCGGCATCCCGGGCGACGAGAGCCGCCGCCCAGTCATCCTCCAGCCGAAGGAGGGCGCGCTCGACCGCCCCCCGAACACCGCCCCTCTGTGCGCCTGCGCTCGGTGCCGTGAGGAGAATAGCGAGCAGAGCTCCACTGATGACGCGGATGTTTTCTCCGTGAGACGGACGACGACGAAGTGTGGCGAAGATGCGGTTCCACTGGTAGTCACGCCAGAGGCACGCGAGTTGCGCCGTGTGCCCATCACACCTCACTCGGAGACTCCGTGAGCATACTCACCTGGCTCATTGTCGGCCTGATTGCCGGCGTTCTGGCGTCGCTTCTCATGGGCGGCACGGGTTACGGGATCGTCGGCGACATCGTGATCGGCATCGTGGGCGCGTTCGTCGGCGGCTGGCTCTTCCGCACGCTCGGCGTGTCGTCGCCGCTCGGCGGACTCGCGGGAGTCATCTTCGTCGCCTTCATCGGCGCCGTAGTCCTACTCTTCATCATCCGTCTGGTTCGGCGATCGCGACCCGTCCCGTGAGATGAGCGGGAAGGTCAGCCGGGCGAGGCTTGCCGGTGCGTCGCGTAGGGGGCTGTCACACCATTCGACTGGAAGCTGATCACGGCGTACGACACGGGCGGCGACGCTTCCATTCCGGGGCTGCCGCTGGGCATCCCCGGCACGGCCAGGCCGCACACCGCCGGACGTTCGCGCAGCAGGCGTCGCATGTCCGACGCCGGTACATGACCTTCGATCACGTAACCGGCCAGGACCGCCGTGTGACACGATTGGACCGGTCCCGGTACACCCAGACGCTTCTTCACGGCTGGCATGTCGCCGTCGTCATGCACCGTCGGCCGGAATCCGCTCGAGCGAACGTGCGCGACCCATCCATCACAGCATCGGCAGGACGGGTCTTTGTAGACCGTCAGCCGTGTATCGCCCGGGGCAGGAGCTGCGTCGGCTCGCACCGGGCGGCCGGTCACCGCCAGGAGGGCGCTGGACAGCGTCGCGATCAGCCATTCGCGTCGAGAGAAGTTCGGCGTCATGTTCGCATCCGAGTGGAATCGCCGGAGTCATCCGGCATGTATCCGCTTGCCGCAGGTGCCCAAGAATACCGTGCGCCGACCAGGGCTGCAAAGCGACTGCCTGCGGCCCTGTGAGGTCAGCGCGAATCGCCATTCATATTCCCACGACCTCCCTCCATCGCTCAGCGATCGCCGCGTGACCGGCGGGCGTCGGATGTACGCCATCCCGCGCCCAGTACTCGGGAGAGCTGCCGCGCGCCAGGTCGTCGAACATGCTCTGCAGCGGGACAAACACCGCGCCACTCCGGCGAGCCGCGCGCGCAGCGGCTTCTCGACGATCGTCGAACTCCGGAAACCAGCGCGCATCCACGCTTCCGCAGCGCAGCACGAACGGCTCGAGCACCACCAGCGCCACCTTGGGGAGAGAGCGTCGAGTGTCCTCCAGCAGCGAGGCGAAGCCCGCTTCGTAGTCGGCGACCGTGCCCGGGACGCCTCGCAGGAGCTTGTGCCAGAAATCGTTCACGCCGATGAGAATGCTCACGACGTCCGGCTGGAGCGCGAGCGTATCCGTGCTCCATCGTTGCTGCAGGTCGGGAACACGATTCCCGCTCACGCCTCGATTGAAGAAAAAAAGAGTCTGCTCGGGGTGGGCTCGAAGAGCCACCGCGGCGATGAGCAGCGGATAGCCACCGCCGAGAGCGGCCGCATCGTTGGCCGCGGTCGACGCACGATCGCGTCCCGCGTCCGTGATGGAATCGCCCTGAAAAAGAACGACTCGCGGCTGAAGGTCCGGCCGGCGCGCGCGCCAATCGGCAGCCGACAGCGATGGCCAGAAAGTGAGGCCCAGAGCTCCTCCGGCGCCGACCACGAACTCGCGCCGCGACACCGCTTCCCCGTCCCAGCCGCTCACACGATGCGCCCTCCCGCATACCAGAGGACCGCGAAGAAGTGGCAGATGCTTCCGGCGGCCACGAACAGGTGCCAGACCATGTGCCCGTAGGGCAGCCGCTCCCACGCGTAGAAGAGAACACCGGCAGTATAGCTCAGTCCGCCGGCGATGAGCCATGCGATCCCTGCCTGCCCGACATGCGCGGCCAGTGGCCGAATCGCGACGGTGATCAGCCAACCCATGATGACGTAGACACCAGTCGACACATGCGGGTAGCGAAAACCGAGCGTGGTCTTGAAGCAGATACCGAGGGCGGCAAGCACCCAGATCGTCGCCAGCAGAGTCCAACCCAGCAGGCCGCGAAGAGCACCGATTGTGAACGGTGTGTAGGTGCCAGCGATGAGCAGGTAGATCGCGGAGTGATCGAGGACCCGAAACACGCTCTTGGCTCGAGACGACGGCAGAGCATGATAGATCGTCGACGCCCCGTAGAGCAGGATCAACGTCGTGCCAAAGATCGCGGCTCCGGCGATCCGCCATCGATCATGCTGTGAGCTGGTTGCGAGCACGAGAAACGGCATCGCGACGAGGCTACCGACGAAGCCTGCTCCGTGAGTGATGCTACTGGCGATCTCCTCCCCCAAGGTGGGCGGACGCGGCGGCATCAGTCGAACTCGCGGCGTGGCGGCGCCTGCTCACGCCCGACACGACCCGCCACAATATCCGCCTTCAGATAGCTCTCACCACGCACGGGGCTGCCGGCGAGTCGCCGAAGCATGGCCAGTTGCCCGACATGGGTGAGTGCGTCGGCAATGGGACCTTGGAAGATCTCCTCCGGCGCCCAGCCGAGATCGGCGTCAGTCGCGAGCCGGGAATCCAGCGCGGCCAGCGCCCGAAAGAACCGCTCCACCTCCTGCTCCCACGGCAGCGGTGTTGAATCGCGCCAGATGTGCGCACCTCCCACGAGCGCCAGCGCCCAGTCGAGAAGATCGCCGACGTGCGCCAGGATCGCGCCCGGCGTGCGCGTGCTCTCCCCGCAACGAAATGTCGCAAAGTCGTTCGGCGCTCCCTTCACGGCCTTTGCTCCTCGATAGGCGAGCGTCGCGACCGTGTGCCGGAGCATCTCTCGCTGGCCGTCTTTCCGCGGGTCCGAGGAAGTCGTCATGGGTGCTCCAGGAGACGCCCGCAACCGCGACGCGGCTCTAGCGCGATCTGGCGTCTGGGGTCCGCAGCGTCACCGGCACGATCGTCGTGCCCCAGTGCAGATGAAGCGTTGCGGAGTCGGCATCCACGACGGGAAAGTAGAACGCCAACGTCTCCATGTGTTCGCCACGACGGGGGGCTGCCTGGACTCGCAGCACGTCCTTATCCGGTGGATAGGTGAGGTGGAATGTGCGCGCGACCGAGCTGAAGACGAGGGTCCATGCCGTGGAATCCGGAATCGCCCACACCGCGTAGGAGCCCGTCGGAAGCCGGCGTCCGTTGACGTCCAGCGGCCCGCTGATCGTCATGATCGCCGCGCTGTCGGCGCTCGGCGTCCAGATCTTGCCCCAGGGCACGAGAGCGCCGAACAGAGCTCGCCCTCGCGCCACTGGGCGGCGATACACGATCTCGACGCGCGTGTCGGCGATCTGCTGCGTCACCGTGGCGAGCTGGCTCTTGCGAGCGGGCTGGGCACACCCGATCGCGGGAATGGCCGACGCCATCGCAACCGTGAGACAGAAGATCGTCCGTACCTCCGGGCTCACCTGGCGCTCAGATCGAGGCGCCGAGCTTGTTGCCGTCGGCATCGCGAAATTGCCCGGTGAGGATGAGAACCAGATCTACCAACATCCAGATCCCCAACCCGCCGAGTGTCAGAAGCTGCAGGATCGCGCTCTTCGTCTTCCCGACGTAGAAGCGATGCGCGCCGAACACACCGAGCAGAAAACAGAGCAGCGCCGCCGTCAACGTACTGTGCGCACTCTCGCGCACGACGTTGGTTCCCTCGAACTGCCGCACCCCGCAATGAGGGCAGATCTCGGCGATGGCCGAGATTGTGGCATCGCAGTGCCGGCAGGGCATGGTGGCCGTGATTCTCGCGTCAGAGTTCATTCAAGCTCCACCCGGAACGGCCCGCATCGATTTCCATCACCCATATGCGAGCTCGTCCATCTTCAGGGCGAACCTCGTCCAGTCGATTCGCCGCCTGCGGTGACGTCCTCCTCCCCGCCAGTAGAGACCGCCACGCCCGATATCGAGCTCCCCGAGCTTCTCCCCCTTGGCGTAGATGTAGAGTTCCAAACCGCTCCCCGCCTTGGTGAGCTCGGGAACGTTGAGGTTCGCGTACACCGCATGCTTACGCTTGACCGCGGCCCGAGCCATGGGATGACCTCAATCACGGGAATCTCGTGCTCTCTCACGGGGTCGCGGCTGCGGCTCAGCCTCGACGCTTGAAGAACTGCACTGCACGCTCATGTTTCTCAGCCGCAGCTCGGGTCTTGAACGTCCCGAGGTTCCGGCGCTTCCCGGTTTTCCGATCCGTCTTTCTGGAGTAGAGGCGGTATTCGCCCGATCTGAGTTTCCGAATCACGCCTTCTCCTCTCTTCCCCTCTACCCGACGGACGTGATATGCCGTTCACGCGTGGAACATGGGCGGGCCAGCGGTGCGGCGCCAGCGGTGTCCCGCGACGTCACGATCAGTGTAGTGATGTCGGATGCCAGGCGCCGATGAGCCCGAAGGCCAGCATCGCGAAAAGCAGCCCGAGGGCGAGCACCAGGACCATCCGCCGCCGAGTCCGGCGAACGGCCTGCCATACCTCGATGTCGGCGTAGAAGCGTCCGGGAGCCGCCTCCCGCAGCACGGCGCGTTCCCGAAGCCGGCGCAGTGCGACGCTGTTGGCATCGACGTGAAGTGACTCGAGAGTCTGAGCAGAGGGCGGACTCGTCGCGCCCGCCAGCACGAACGCTTCGACGAGCTGACGCTCCTTGAGCGCGATCACCGCAGCGACTGCAGTAGCCATGCGGGTTCCTCCGAATCTAATGACAGCGAGGGCGACGCATCGGGGCGGCGCCGCTCAACGGGCCGTGATCAATCCCGGTACGGGTACTCGGGGTCAGAGAGTCGCTCGGCGCGGGCGGCAGCCTCGGGCCCGGCTATCTCCCGGGCGAGGTCCAGCAACATGGGGCTCAGATGCTGGCCGTAACGAAGCAGGCTGGCGGCGCGGGATCGGCGACCCAGCAGAAAGGCGAGAAAGGGCTGGTCGGCCTTCTGTGCGTTGCACCCTGGACATGCCAGCACGAGGTTGTCGCGCCGATCGTAGGCATTCTTCCCCCGCCTCGGCGTCACGTGATCCAGTGTCATGAGGCGGGCGGCGAACTTTCCCTCACAATAGGCGCACACCGACCCGTGGCTCTCGAGCAGCCACTGACGCGTGTCGACGTACGCCGTTCTGCTGGTAGGGAGCGAGGTGTGCTGAGAGGCGGAGGGACTGCCTCGGCGACGCGGGCGACGCGAGCGGCGCTTGGCCGGTGACGATGTCTTGGGACGGGGTGTCGAGCGATTCGGCATGTCTGGAAAGAAAGGTAACCTCATGCGGAGGACTCGGAAGCCGTCCTCACGTCACGCCCGAATCAGCTCGAATGCTCACCCCCGACAGTCGCGCCCCTTCAACCGGGGCGCCGCCGCGACGCGACGAGGAGCACCGCGCCTGTCGCGATGGCCAGAATTCCGACCGCTGGAGGCACGAATCCCTTCTCCTTCGCCGTCACGGCGAGGGGGCCCACCTGGACAGACTCCTGATTCTTGGTGTAGCTGACACCCCGCATCGCGAGGATCGCGATGCCGAGGACGACGAGTAGAACGCCGACCATTCCGAGAGGGCGCATGGCGAAGTCCTGGCGGGCAAGCCGCGGTTGCGAGGAAGGGGAAGCTCTGCTCCTGACGCTGGAAGTGTACGCCTCGCGCGCCGCTTTGTCAGCCATCGCTCGGGTCCAACTCCGCAGCGCCGTCATCGGCGAGGCGTGCGCCGCAGCGGGGACATTCTCGGGGTGACAGGCTTCGTCCCAGATAGCTGGAGCACGCCGGGCACCGCCAGACGAAAAACGTCACGCCGATCGCCGCGAGGAGTAGAGCAGCCACGATCTCGAATGCCACGCCCTGGACAGAGCCTGTGCTATCTGGCGTCGCGACGATGAAAGCCAGCACGGCGACCACCAGAGCGATGTTGACCGACCAATGGAAGCGGCGCCGCCTCCGGAAGCTGGTCCGCAACTGGGCACGCCGTTGTTCGGTCTCTGGCGTCATCGAGCCAGCAGCGCGGCGTAGATCTGCGCAGTGCGCGGGTCGTATGCGCAGGCGACGATCCGCTCGAAGGCGCCTTCGTGCCTGAGCATCACGCTCACGGCGATCGCGGCGGCTTCCTGTCGGGGGTAGTCATACACCCCCGTCGAGATCGCGGGAAAAGCGATCGATCGCACGACACCGGTTGCCCAGGCCACACGAAAGCTGGCCTCGTAGGCACGCTCCAGCTCTTCGGCCTCCCCAGACTGTCCGTCTTTCCAGATCGGACCGACGGCATGGACGACATACCTCGCGGAGAGCTGGAATCCCGATGTCAGCACCGCGCTACCGGCCCGGACCGGCGCCAGAGTCCGAGTGGCGGGTAGGAGCTCCGGACCGGCTGCTCGATGGATCGCGCCGTCCACTCCGCCTCCGCCGGCCAGCTCACAATTCGCCGCATTCACGATGGCGTCGACCGCCAGGGTGGTGATGTCGGCCTCGACGATCTCGATCACCCTTCACGCCCGAAGCTACACATGTGGAAAATGCGGATTCCACGCGACTTCCCACAGAAAGCCGTCAGGGTCGGCGAAGTACCCCGAGTAGCCGCCCCAATCGGCATGATGTCCGGCACGGACCACCCGCCCGCCACCGGCCGACACGTCGCCGAGGAGTTGATCGACTTCATTCGCCGACCCCACGTTGTGCGCGAGCGCGAAGCCGGGAAATCCGCTGCCGCCCGCGGACACTCCAGCATCTGCCGCGAGCTCATGACGCGGGAATAGAGAGAGCCAGGTGCGGCCGAGCTCGAAAAATGCCACCCCATCCGGAGTGGCAAGTCGCGGAAGCTTCAACACGCCCTCGTAAAAGCGAACGGCTCGGTCCAGATCGAGCACTCCGAGCGTCACGAAGCTGAGACGAGCCTCCATCCCGGTCGCCTCCTCAGTGTGATTCTACCCACACATCCCACCGCCTTTCGGATGCCGTCAATCTGTGCTCCCGGGCCCCCGTTCGGGTAGCTCGCCAGGCGCCAGGGCACCGATGGACCGCTGGTCGCCGGTCACGGCGCGGCGATGGTAGTCGAGCTGGCCGAGATGATACGCCAGGTGGGATGCCAGATGCACCAGATAATCGCCAGTGATGAAACGGCGCCCGCCAATGAGCTCCGGAAACGGCTGGAGGAGAGCCGCCGCGGTCAGTTGGCGGAAACCCAGATCGACCGCCGCCTGAGCGGCGTCGATCTCGGCCAGCAGAGCCGAGCGTGGCACACCCCGGCGAGAAAATTCTGCTTCACGGTCGCGGCGATAACCGCTGCGACCGAGCACCGTGCCAAGGTAATGCTGGATGTTGCCGGCGATGTGCAACACCAGTGTGCCCCCGGAGTTCGGGAGCCCGGGCCGCTCGGACCAGACGCTCAGGTCGTCGGGATACGCTGCGACGGTACGCCGCACCGCACCGAGCTCTCGCTGCATCATCGCCTGCACGAGTGACGGCTGCACGCTCATTGGATCCCCGATCGTTCGGAGAAAGTGGTTCCTGTTTCCCGTTAGTACTTCTCGTCTTCGACCTGACGAGTCACGGTGCCGGCAAGACGAGCTGCCAGCGAGTAACGACCACAACGTTGATCTGGATGGCGAGCGGCTCGATGGGTGTCTCGACATACGAGCCGCCGGCTGGCCCCGCGCGCAGCATCATTGAGGTCGGACCAGTAGCCGCTGGTGGGGCCCCAGGCACTGATTGCCCCGCCAGCGGACCGGCGGTGCCGAGCGTAACCAGGGCGAAGCACAGAGTTCGCATTCAGCGGAGCTCCTTCTTCTTCGGTTGTTTGAGTCTCGTTCCGCGCGATGACGGGTTGGGCTCGAAGCGCAGCATGAGGATACCGCTCGGTAGCGCGTTACTCGATGTGAGCTTCAGCGCGTGTTTCGTGTAGGGTCCTGTCATGACGAGAACTCCTGCTCCCAACAGGACGGGTATCAGGCCAATCTCTATCGAGTCGACCAGTCTTGCGTCGAGGAGACTTCGGAAGAGCTCCCCTCCTCCCATCAGCCAGATGTCTTTGCCGCCTCGCGCCTTGAGCTCCTGTACGGCCGTGACGGCATCGCTCCGCACCGTCACGCCAGGGTAGTCCGCAGGGCGCAACGTTCGTGAGATAACGACGGTGTCCATTCCCGGCATTCTCCCGCCGGGACCCTGTCGCTGCGTCAGCTCGAACGTCCGTCGCCCCAGAAGGACCGTGTCGAAACCAGCGAAGAACGCGCGGAAATCGATCGCGGGGTCCATGATGATCCAGTCATACTCGCCATCCGGACCAGCGATGAAACCGTCGAGACTGGCGGCGACGCTGTAGCGTACCCTGCGCATCGGTGTCTCCAGCCGCATCATTCAGCGCGGGATGCGCTGCTGACGCCTCTCCCGCGGTCTTTCGTTCACGGATTATCGGCGACCGTGTACTCGAAAACGTACGAGTGCTTTCCGTTGGCGATGTCGATCATCATCGTACCCGTCAAACCGGCCAGCTGCCCCGTTCCCGAGTCCGGCACGACGGTGATCAGTAGCTGCGGCAAGCCGCGAGTCATCGTGCCGCTGTGCTGGAGCACGAAGGTTCCGTGGCGGCCATTCAACATGCCGCTCACCCGTTCCATCGCCACATACCCAGCGGATCCTTTGACACTCGTTTCGGCGCTGAGCATCTCCCCCTTGCTCGTGGCCTGCAGATCGCCGTGAAACTGCTTGTCTATTGACATCCGGCCGAGCATCGAGCCCTCGGCGGTATCGACGGTCGGTTGAGGGTTCAGCTTCACATCGAACGCTCCGCGCGCACGATCCGGCACGTCCCCCTCCCTGTGGAGCTCATCCGGGGCGACGCGCCCGGGCGTGGTCGCGGCAATCGCGCGATCAGTGGCTGATGGCAAAGAACCAGGCGCCGATCACTGGGCCGCGAGGAGGCCGGCTGCCAGCCGGCGGTGGGGGCGCTCCCGGAGCAGGCGCGGGCGCAGGCCCGTATTCGGGCTGAAAGAGGTACGCCACGTGTCTGATCGGATCGACGGCGATCGTCTTCGCACCACGCATCGTGGCGAGAGTCGCCACCACCGTGTACTTGTCGGGCGCGTCCTGGTGAACGACAGTGACGGTGCCGTCGCGCCCTGCAGGGATGTAGATCAGCTTCTCGGAAGGGTCCCACCCCAGCGCGTCGACTCCATCGCCGTTGGTGATCGTCGCTATCACTTTGCCCGAGCCGGGATCGATCACCGCCGAGATCTTTCCGCACCCCGAGAATATCCGGTTCGCGGCCCGGTCGAAGGCGATTCCCGTCGGGCCGTCGCACGGCGCGACGGGCCATGACGCGAGCACCTTCATCGTCTTGACGTCGAGCACCTGGATCGTGTTCTTGCTTTCGTTGTTGACAAAGATCCTGCCCTTGCCATCGCTGGCCGCGCCCTCCGGAGCGTTGTCCTCGAGCTCGGCGACGCCGACGATCTCCCCAGTACGCACGTCGATCGAGGTGGCCGTTCCGATCGGACGACTGTGATTTGTCAGGATGATCCGGTCGGAGAAATCATCGTACATGATGCCGTCGAGGCCGCCGGAACTGACCGGGATCTTCCTGATGACCGCCAGCGTCTTCAAGTCGAACATCGTCACGGTCGAATCGCCGCCATTGGTCGTGAAACCGTGGTTCGACCTGGGGGCCAGTGCGATCCCATGCGTGCGCGGCGTGTCGGGAATGTCGCCGAGCACCTTACCTGTCGGACCATCCACCACCATGACGTGGGTACCGCGCGAGATGAAGACACGACCGGTTCCCGGCTCGGCGGTCAGATAATCCGTGCCGCCATCCCCGCCAATGCTGAACTTGTCGACCTTGAATGTCTGGGCGCGCCCGACTCCCGGGGAGACCAGGACGAGAGCGAGAACGGCCGGTGCAATGAGCATCGAGCGGCTGATCATGATGGTCCTCGCTGGAAAATCCGGGCGGCTGGATCGCCGTCGCCGTGTGACATGGCTGAGGAATCGGTCTGTAGCCTCCGGATTATAGCGTCGGGACGCCGAGTACGGCATTCCGATCTGATTCCCGGGCCGCTCCGCTGTCCGGTCCCGGCTGCCGTCCGCCTATGCCCCCACGCTATCGAATCGCAGCCTTCGGCCGAACTCCCGTCTCAGCAACAACATACTGAGCGTCAGCTGGACGATCACGGATCCGACCGAGAGGTACCAGATCCAGCGCAATTGGAAATCCGGCCGTCGTGACAGGATGACGGCGGGAATGGCGATGAGCGCGATACGCACAGCTGAGGTGACGAGCGAAGGCATCGTATTCCCCATCGCCTGGAACATGCTGGACGCGACGAAGATGATACCGGACGCCACGTAATTCCACGACACGATGCGCAGATACTCCTGGCCGACGGCGATGACGGACGGGTCGCGGGAGAACACTCCGACCAGTGCGGCCGGCGCGATGTGGCACGCGAGCGCGAACACGACCATCGCCGCCACCGCCATCAGAGCTCCGTCCCGGAAGGTGTCTTTCACGCGCTGCGACTGCTTCGCGCCGAAGTTCTGACCCGCCACCGGTGCCACGGAGAAGCCGAGCGCCACGACCGGCATGAATCCGGCCTGAACCACCCGCATTCCGATCCCGAAACCCGCCTGTGCAGCCGCGCCAAACGTCCGCGTGATCGAGTATACAAGGAACAGATACAGCGCCGAGATGCCGAACTCGAAGCCGGCGGGGAGACCGATGCTCAGCATCTTCTTCCACAGCGCAATGCGCGGCTTCCAGTCGGCGATCACGAATCGCAGCGATGACTCCTTCGAGAAGAAGTAGGTCGCCAGCCAGACGACGCCGATGAGAATCGCAATCAGCGACGAGATAGCCGCTCCGGCAACGCCGAATGCGTGTCCTGTGCCCCAGCCAAAGATCAGGAACGGCGCCAGGATCATGTTGATGATCACCGTCACTGTGGACACGATCATTCCCGGCTTGAACGCGCCCATTCCGCGCAGAGCGGCGCCCATGGCAACCATCGCGAACTGGAGCGCCATGGCCGGGATGAACCAGAGCAGATAATCGCCCGCGAGCGCAGCCGTGTGCGCATCGGCGGCCATGGCGAGGGAATAGCGCGTCCGCACGGCGAGGCCGAAGATCAGGAGGAGGGCGCCCGTCAGCATCGCGAGCACCTGGCCCTGATTGAACACGAGTACTGCATGGGGATGATCCCTTCGCCCCATCGCGTGCGACACCAGGGTCGTGGTTCCGACACCGAGCATCTGCGTCAGGGCAAGCACGATGAAGGTGACGTTGCCAGCGATCCCCACGGCCGCGACAGCTTCCGTCCCGAGCCGCCCGACCCAGTAGAGGTCGATCAGGAAGTACAAGGTCTGAAAGACCATTGTCACGAGCATGAAGCCCGCGGTCTTCAGAAGGTGGCGTGTGACTGGCCCGGTCGTGAGATCCTGCATGCGTGCAGCTATCCTCCCGAAACGCTGGAATGTTCCGACGGCCCCGGTGAATGTTTCATCGTCGGCCGCTCCTGACATCGGCGATCGTCGAGATCACGTCGCCCTCGAGAATGCCGTCGACCACGTCGATGCCATCGACCACCTCGGCGAACACCGTGTAGTCACGGCCGAGCCGCAGGTTGTCCCTCAGGTTCACGAACCATTGCGCGTCGCCCGTGTCGTGACCGCGCGTGCTCATCCCGACCGTTCCTCGGAGATGGGGCACCGTGCCGACCTCGTCGCGAAGAAACTGCCGGAGCCCGACGTATTCGCTGGCGGCCGGGCTTCCCCCCTGGATCACGAAGTCGGGCTCGACCCGATGCCACGTCAGACCGTCATAGTAGCCGGCGCGCGCGAGAGCGAGGATGCGTCCGGCCATGATCGGGGCGATGTCGCCGCGCAATTGTACAACGAAGGAGCCACCCCCGCTCGACTCGGCCATTGTCACGCGTAAGCGGATGTTCGCGCCGAGCGCGAGCGCGACCGTCTCCGGAGCGAGCTCGGCGCGCACCCCCGGCGGCCGATCGTCGCTGGCCGGACGACCAACGGCCTCGAGCAGAGCGATGCGGGCATCGCGCGCTGACGCCGTCGCGCGAGCCACCCACCTCTCGAAGGCGGCGCTGGCGGCCGCGCGGACCTCGGCACGCGGTGATCCCTTGAGCGCGATGGCGGCTGCCCGTACCGCCTGAGCACCTTCGGCGCGGAGGCCATCAAGGAAGACCACATCATCGTCGTGGCCCGTGAGCTTGCCGAGCGACTCGATTGCCGCCTCCTTGACATTGTCATCCCTATCGCGCGCCAGCGCGCGCAATCTCGAGGTGTCGCCCAGGATGGCGGCCGCGCGCGTAGCGTACAGTCGCACTTGCCATTGACCGTGAATCGCGAGCCTGCCAAGGCGCGCTCGCGACTCATCCGGGCGGAGCCGAGCGAGTGCCACGGCACCGTGAGCCGCGGCATGCCACGAGACACCTCCGGGCTTCCGACGGGAGACATCGGTGGGCAGAGCATCGACCCACTCCCGCAGCGTGGTCGCGATGGATTCGTCGGCCGCACACGACGCGGCCGCCAGATCGGCGGCGCGCAGCCGCACCGGCCATGCGCTATCCGCGAGCGCGGCGCGGAGCGCGCGACAGTCCTTGCGCTCTTCCGCCAACCGTCGATAGCGCAACCGCCACACCGGCTCCATCCACGCCGGCGGCGCTCGGAGCGGGGGAAGAGAGTCTCGCGTAGCGAAGCGCGGGTCGCGGATGCGTCCGAGTGCACGCTGCGCCAGGACGCGGACGCGCGCATCGGCGTGAGCCGACCCCTCCGCCAACGCGGCGTCGGAAGTGTCCCGCCGGTCTTCAGCGAGTAGGATGCGGCCGATCAGAGCGGAGTCACTTGCGCGCAGGGCCCTGTTGCGGGCGCAACCCGCCGCGGGCAGCGCCATGAGCACGGCCACGAGTGGCAGTCGCATCGACACGAACGGACGAGTGGAGACTATCGGCGGAAGCTCAGCGGCCGGGGGCAGCTGTCGGCTCGTGCTCCAGCACCGTCGCCCATGCGGTCTCCTGCAGCAGCTCGACCTCGGCCCGCGTCAACCCCTTCACGTCGCTGGCGATGCCGACAGGACTTTCCGCGAACAGGACCGCAAGGAAGACACAGGCGGCCAGATACGAGCCGGCAAGGGTGGGATGGCTCTTGTCCTTGTCGTGCAGCACCGGCCTATCGTGTTCGCGGAGCAGGCGCTGCCAGGCCAATCCGACCGGAACGACGGTGGTGCCCAGCTCATCTGCGATGTCCAGATAGGCGCGGCTGATGATCTCCTGCGCGGCTGGCACGTTCTGCCGCGCCCAGGTCAGATACAGCGCCGTCTTCGCGCCCGACGCCCTGATCGCTTCGTCGAAGAGGCGGATGTTCTCGTGCATCCGGAGCGCATTCTTGACGGGTAGCGTGCTCTGTTCCTGAAGCACCACGTAGTCGTAGCGGGTGTCCAGTATCGCCTGCCGTGCCACTCCCTTGTTCCAGTGCATCCGCAGCGATGCTCCCCCAGCCGAGATGAGCGAATGCCGCAGCTCCTTGCCGCGGCATTCAGCCAATCGCGAGATCAGCCCGGGAACATCGTTCCGCGCCGTGAAGCTGTTTCCGATGAGCAGGATCTTCATCGGATCACTCGACGGTCGATCGACCGAGAGATGACTGCCGCAGCACGCTCGAACGGCTTACAACGAGGTGCTGGGCTTGTCCACGTGCTTGGTGAAACTGAAGTCGGTGAGCCCGCCCTTCACCTGTTCCGCTTCTGGCTCGGTGACCTTCTTCGCCTTCAGGTCCTCGACATCATTGTCGCCGCCCGGCGCGTTCACGTCGTTCTTGCTCTTGCGATCGTCGATCGACATCGGGTGCCTCCCCAGGTGAATGTTCGCCGCGCGCCACCGACTCTACGACCCCCCCGACGACTCCGCAATAGGATGACCTATCCTGCCAAGCTGCACGGGATGCTGCCCTCACAACGTGCGTCACGTTCAGCGACTCGTCAGCCGGCGGAGAATCTCATCGCGCCCGAATGCTGTATCTCCTCCGGAGAGCACGAGGGTGGCCGTTGCGCGAACTACCTCCGGCGTCGCCTCCCCAGCGAGCGGCGGCGGGACCGAAGCCGCGGGTCGCTGCGGCCAGGGCCCCGTCGCTCAGATAGATAGCGACGCCTCGGCCGCTCTGATCTGCGCTAGCCCAGATCTCGCTCCGACCTTCCCCGCGCGCATCCATTCCTCCCATTGGCGATGCCAGGAAGCGTGAGACGGCTGCGATGAACGCAGCCGCCTCGTCGATCTGGGTGAACGCGACAACGTGGTACCGTGATCGGGTCGCGGCGCACATCGCGAGGATCAGCCCCCGCTCACCGCCGGTACGATCGTGATCATTGCGCCATCGGGGACGATGGTCGCCAATCCCTCCATGAACCGGATGCTTTCCTCCCCGACAAAGACGTTGACATGCTGTCGCAGCTCTCCTTGCTCGGTCAGCACCCGGTCCGACACCGCGGGCCAACGCGATCCGACGGCATTGAGGGCGTCGGCCACGGTCGAACATGGCTCCTCGACGACCACCGTTCCGCTTCCCCGTGAGTACGGTGTGAGAGCGTGCGGAAGAACGACAGAGATGGCCATCAGCGCCTCCGTGATTCCGTCAGGCTGCGTGCACGACTGCCGCCTTGACGCAGCAGATCGGCGGAAGGGCATCGGCGATCTCCTTCCAGCTTTCTCCTTGATCGGAGGATGCGAAGAGCTTGCCGCTGCGGGTGCCGAAGTAGAGACCGGCCGGATCGAGGGTGTCCGCCGTGAGCCCGTCGCGGAGTACACTCTCGAACGCGTTCACCTGAGGGAGCCCCCGAGTAAGCGGCTTCCATGATCTCCCGGCGTCCTCCGTGCGGAAGACACGCAGCTTCGCCTCGGCCACGACCCGAAACGCGTCGGACTGGAGCGGCACGATGTACACCGTCTCTGGATCGTGCGGATGCATCTCCATGGCAAACCCGAAGTCGGACGGGACGCCGTTGGCGACGTCCTGCCATGAGTCGCCCCAGTCGTCACTGCGATAGAGTCCCCAGTGGTTCTGAAGGAAGAGCCGCTCCGGCCGCGCCGCATGGTGGACGACCTTGTGCACACACTGGCCGAACTCCGGCTGCTTGTTGGGCAGAAAGACCGCCCGCACTCCGATGTTGCGCGGGCGCCAGCTCTGCCCACCATCATCGGTTCGGTAGAAGCCGCCCGAGGAGATGGCGATCGCCATCCGGCGCCGGTCGCGGGGGTCGATGACGATAGTGTGCAGCGCGAGTCCCCCTCCGCCGGGCATCCATTGCGGACGATGGGGGTGGCTGAGCAGTCCGTCCACCGCCTCCCAGCTCTCGCCGGCATCGCCCGAGCGGAACAGCGCCGCCGGCTCCACT
This sequence comes from Gemmatimonadales bacterium, assembly GCA_038253885.1. Taxonomy (GTDB): domain Bacteria; phylum Gemmatimonadota; class Gemmatimonadetes; order Gemmatimonadales; family Gemmatimonadaceae; genus JALZAQ01. Next base: position 48,919 of record JBBSGP010000002.1, read on the forward strand.
CCACACCAGAGGACGTCCGGCTCGTCGATCAGCCCCGGAGTGATCTGCCACACCTGAACGAGGGAGAGCCCCGATGCCTCGGGGAATCGCACGGATTGCCGCTCGGGGCCCGTCCACGTCTTGCCGAAGTCGTCGCTGAGGCGGATGGTGCTGCCCCAATGAAAGCTGCGGGTACCCACGAGCGTGCGGGAACGCCCGCCGCGCTCGTCATACGCCACGGCGTAAACGGACTCACCCGGAAAATGGGGGCCGTCGACCTTCCACCGCTTCCGCGATCCGTCCGAGGAGATGATGAACGCACCCTTCATCGTGCCAACCAGCACGAGGACGCCACCGCCCGCAAAGCGAGGCTTGCTGCGTGGTCCAGCCATCGGTCCCCTCCCCGAGCGCTGAGCAGGATTCTCGCGACGCGTTTGCTGCAGGTGGAAAACTTAGCGCCCAGCCCGATCACGGCAACCGCCCCGGATCCGTGAGCTCAGCCAATACTTCCACGCCTCTTATCGACGGCCTTGGTGAATCAGAGCCCGGTCCGCGAGTAATTCCTGTGCTCATAGAAACGGTGAGTATCCTCGCGCTGGAGTCCTGACGTCACTGATACCCGCACCGCACCGCTCTCCGCCGCCCAGCGCTCGACCTGGTGGACCAGCCGCGATCCGATTCCTCTTCCGCGGTGACTCTCCGCAACGACGAGTGTCGTCAGGAGTGCCAGAGGCTCCGCTCCGTGGATCGTCGGGATCAGATGCGCCGTGATCAACCCCACCACGCTCCCACCGTCGACCGCCACGAGCGCGAGCGCTCGAGGAAAGTCATCTAGCGCGGACAATCGCGGCGCGACCTGCTCTGGGGTCGCAGGGTAGCCCAGTTGGGCGAGCAGAGGACTCAGGACGGGCGCATCGTCTGGCTGCGCGGCTCGAATCGTGATCGCGTTCGGCTTCACGAAAATCGCAGCGCTATTGGACAGGCTTCCATGATCGGAGTCTGGGCAGGAGGCGGGGAACGTGGCGGCAATACTCGACGTAGGCGGCACCGAACCGGCGCCTCAATTGCGGCTCTTCGAAGAGAGGTATGTAGACGACGTTCAGCCCCAAGAAGGTGAGAGCCCACATGGCGTGCGGCTCGGAGACGAGAACCAGAGCCTCTCCGAATACGACGAATAGCACACCCGAGATCATCGGATTGCGGACATGACGATACGGTCCGCGAACAACGAGACGCCGGGGCGGATCCCACGGTGCGAGCGTACCCTGTCCCTCGGTGGCAAAACGCTGGAGTGAGGACGCGAAGAGAAGCAGTCCGATCAGGAGGTGCCGAATCAGATAGATGACGGTCCTGTCCCTCGTCGGGGTCTCTCTTCCGCTTTCCTGGGACTCAACGTCTCTCATTACCTCCCGCTCACCCGTCCCGGCAGAATCGCGTCGTCGCCGAAGCGCGCACGCAGCTCATCCACGGTGCGTGCGATCGTGCGATCTCGCTCGGTCTCCGACATGCGCGAGCCCGGCTGCTCGAACAGCACCAGCTGGTTCGCCTCGGTACGCATGCTCAGAGACGTGAGCGCGACACTCAACAGCCGCGCCGGAACACGCCGCGCGGATCGGAGCTTGCGCAGCAGCGAGCGAGCGACTTCGAAGATCACACGGTCCGAGACGACGCTCTCGCCCAGAGTCCTGGCGGCGCGCCTGTCTCTGAAGTCCGCATCGCGGATGCGCACCGCGATCGTGCGGGCGGCCAGCCCCTCGATCCGGAGATCGTGCGCCGCGTGCACCACCAGAGCGAGCAGCTCTCTCTCCAGCTCATCGTCGTCCTCGATGTCCCGGGCAAAGGTCTCGTCGCGGCTCAGGCTCTTGGCCTCGAGGCTGGACTCGACGGGACTGCCGTCGATGCCCTGCGCGCGCTCGTAAAGCCAGTCCGCAAGGCGATCGCCGAGCCAGTAGCGAAGGTTCGCAACATCGTGCTGAAGGACGTCCGGCACGCTCCGCATGCCGAGTCGCGCCAGTCGCTCCTGGAATTTCGGACCAATCAGGGGGATGTCTGCGAGCGCGATCCCACTCATGAAGTCCGGTTCCGCCCCCGGCGCCACGACGTAGACTCCCGTTGCGTCGTTGTCCGGCTTGGGCTTCGCGCGCTCCACCGCGAGCTTGGCGATCAACTTCGTCGTTCCGCCACCGAAGGAGACCGACAGAGCGGTCTTCTCGCGCACATCGACGCGTATGCGGCGAGCGGTGTCTCCCAGCGACTCGCCTCGATACAGCGCCTCGGTGCCGCCGAGATCGAGGTACCACTCATCGATGCTCGCACCCTCCACTGCCGGCGCCCACCGCTGGAGCACGGCGCGGATCTCGCCGCTCTTGATGGCGCACGCACGTCGCGGGATGGGCACACACACGGCTTGCGGACAGAGACGCAGGGCTCGGGAGATCGGCATCGCCGACCGCACGCCAAACTTCCGGGTCTCATAGGATGCCGAGCACACCACGCCGCGACTTTCTCTCGACCCGCCGACGATCAGCAGTGGCTCCTTTCCCACTCCCTCCGGATCCACCATTCGCGCGACTGCGACATAGAACGCATCCGCGTCCGCCAGCAGGATTCGCCGTGGCTCATCGGTGGACGAGGCCATCAGACACGCCTCACTAGTACTTCAGTCCCCCGGCCGCCGCGAACTCCTTCATTCTCGCCTCCTGTTCCGGCGAAAGCTTCTCCGGCACGTCGATCGAGGTTTCGACGATCATGTCTCCGCGCTTTCCGTTGCGCGCGATCCCCTGACCTCGAACGCGAAAGCGTTTCCCCGAAGGGGTCCCCGGGGGAATCCGGAGAGTCACCTGCTTTCCATCAAGTGTGCGCAACCGAACCTTCGAGCCCAGCGTCGCCTGCGCGATGTTGAGCGGCACCGTACCCACGACGTCGTTCCCCTCGCGGTGAAAGAATCGGTCGGTCTTGACCTGAAAGGTGATGATGAGGTCTCCCGGCGGCCCCCCGTTCGCTCCGCGCGCCCCTTGCCCGGCCAAGCGCGCTCGTCCTCCGTTCTCGGTGCCCTCCGGAACAGTGATGTTGACGGTCTTTCGCGTCCGCACTTCGCCCGCCCCCGTACACGTTCCGCAGCGCTCAGAGGGAACCTGTCCTCTGCCGAGGCACATTGGACAGGGGCGATTGACGGCGAAGCCGCCCTGCCCGAACGATATTGTTCCACGCCCCTTGCACTCGGGACATTGGGCGAACGTCGCCCCGGCAGCGCCCCCGCTTCCGTGACAGGTCGGACACTCCTCCGTCACATCGATCGTGACCGGCACCTTCCCTCCGAGGGCCGCGGTACGGAACGGTACCTCGACAGTGGTCTCGTAGCTCTGTCCCTGCTCCGGCCCCCGGGACCGCCCTCCGCCAGCGCGGGAGCCTCCCCCTCCGAACATCGAGGAGAAGAGGTCGCCCAGTCCGCCAAGCCCGCCGATGTCGAACTCCTCGAACCGCGCGCCCCCCCCCACTCCCCCACCACCCGTCGCGCCGCTCTGACGCGCGCCGCCGGCCCGGCCGCCGAAGCCGCCTCCGCCGAAGCCACCGAACGCACCCAGCCGCCGCATCTCATCATACTGGCGCCGCTTCGCGACATCACCGAGAACGTTGTGAGCCTCGGAGATCTCCTTGAAGCGATCAGCGGCCTTGGGATCGTTCTGGTTGGAGTCAGGATGATACTGCTTGGCGAGCCGGCGATACTGCTTCTTGATCTCGTCCTGCGTCGCCGAGTCGGACACTCCGAGAACCGCGTAATAATCCTTCGTCTGTGCCATGAGCTGCTATCGTCTCCTCAGCCGTTCCACTGCTTGACCACGACTCGGGCAGGGCGCAGCAGCTGGCCCCTGAAGGCATATCCTGGCTGGTAGACCTGGGCCACCATGTGATCGTCCTCAGGGGAGAGCGCCGGCACCGTGGTGATCGCCTCGTGCAGCTCCGGATTGAAGGCCTGGTCCACCGGATCCAGGATCTCCAGCCCAGCGGACCCGAGCGCCTTCAGGAACTTTTTTTCCACCAGCTCGACGCCGGTGATGACGCTCACCACGTCGCTGGTCGCGGGATCCACGTGCGCGACCCGGCCAAGGTCGTCCAGCGCGTCGATCAGCTGCTTCGCCAGCGCCGCCTGACTACGGGTGCCAAGCTCGGAGGACTCGCGGGCCGAGCGCTTTCGATAGTTGTCGTATTCCGCCGCGAGGCGCAGATACTTGTCGCGCATCTCCGCGATCTCCCGCAAGCCGCCTTCCGTCGTCGCGTCGGTTGCCTGCTCGGCGTCGGGCACACTGGTCGCGCCATCGCGGGCCGCATCGGGATTCTCGATCAGGTCGTCGTTCGTTCGTTCGTCTCGCACGTCACACGCTTCCTGTCTCGTCCTCAAGTGGATTACACATCGCTGCCCGTGCGGGCGGGCACCGGAGAAAAGTAATCTTTCGACGGTCCCGGTGGGGGGGCCGGTACCCACCGGTCGGCCCGGCCAGATCCCTATGGCAGAGCGCGGCGGATCAGCTCCAGCGACGCCTGGCACGCGCGACGTCGAATCTCGTCGCGGTCACCGACCAGGATCCGGCGCAGCGCGGTGGTCGCGCCCCTGATTCGAGTGGCGATCCACACCGTGCCCACTGGTTTGTCGGCGGTGCCGCCGCCCGGTCCGGCGACCCCCGTGATCGCGATCCCGATCTCGCTCCCGAGACGCTCGCATGCGCCGTCCGCCATGGCACGGGCAACGCCCTCGCTCACGGCTCCTTGATCGCGGATCAGCGACTCCGGTACACCGAGCAGCGACGTCTTCACCTCGTCCGCGTAGACGACCGCCCCGCCCAGAAAGACGTCGCTCGATCCCGGAATGGCGGTGAGCATGGCGCCCAGCATACCTCCCGTGCAGCTCTCGGCGGTCGCGATCCTCAGGCCGTGTGTCCGACAGAGGCCGAGCACAAGCTCGGTGAGGGTGGCATCCCCTTCTGCGTAGATCCACCGCCCCGCTCGCGCGCGGATGACGGAGACGCCCCGATCGAGTTGCGTGACTGCCTCCGCAACCGGGACGCCTCGAACGGTGAGCCGCAGGTCTGTCCCTTCCCATCCGGGAAGGTACGCGATCGGTATTCCGGCGATCTCGCGAGCATCCTCCGCGAGCTGCTCGGCGAGGGCTGATTCGCCGATGCCAGTCGTACGGAGCGTGCGCGACAAGACCACTGGCGGATCGACTCCCACTCTCCCGGCGAGCAAAGGAACCAGCGTGTCGGCGGTCATCCCGCGCATCTCGCGCGGCACGCCGGGCAGCATGGCCACCCACCGCCCACGCTCGTCCTCGAGCCAGATGCCGGGAGCGCTGCCGTGGTGGTTCTCGAGCACCCGTGCCCCCTCGGGGATCAATGCCTGTTGCCGGTTGGGGGGAGGCATCGGACCGGGATGACCCAAGCGGCGGAATCGCTGCTCGATCCCCGCGAGAACGCCTTCGTCGAGCCGCAGCGCACGGCCGAACAGCGAGGCCATGGCGGGCTTGGTCATGTCGTCGGCGGTCGGGCCCAGACCGCCCGTCGTGATGACGGCCCCGCACCGATCGAGCGCATCGCGGACCGCATCGGCGATGGCCGATGCGTCATCCCCGACCGTGGCGCGCCGCCCTACGTCGATCCCGATGGTCGCGAGCTCGCGCGCGAGGTGCGCCGCGTTGGTGTCCATCGTGTAGCCGAGCAACAGCTCGTCGCCGATGGTTACGATCTCGACGCGCATGCTGATGCGGGAACCCGGAGCTACGCCGGGCCGGGCGCGAGCACGTACCCGTAGCGTCGCACGTACAGCGCCAGTGAATAGAGCGTGAGTGCCACCGCGACATACATAGCGAGCACGCCAACGATGCCGTTGAAGAGAGCGAACCAGTGCCACAGCTGCGTGCCGCCGAAACCGTAGCTGTCGGCGGCGGCGGACGCGGCGAACCAGAAATAGGCCGAGCCCACCCAGACGCTCTGCATCACGGTCTTGAGCTTCGCCGGACCGATCGCGGCGATCACGACGCCTCGGCGCGCGGCCGCCTGACGGAAGATTGTCATCACCAGCTCGCGTCCGAGGACCGCGATGAGCACCCAGAGCGGCAGGCCGAATCGCCCCCACGGAGTGATGAAGTCGAGCGGGAGCCGCAGAGCCTGTGGAGCCATCAACAGGTAGATCGGGATCAGCGTCGCGAGAAGAAGGAGCTTGTCCGCGAGCGGGTCGAGCTGTTTTCCGAGATCGGTGATCTGGTTCCGGCCGCGTGCGAGCGCACCATCGAAGTAGTCGGTGACACCCGCCAGCACGAAGCAGACGAATCCGAGCGCCCTCAGCTCCCAGCGGGGGGCGAACGGCAGCAGCGCGATCAGCGGCGCGACGAGAATGCGTCCGAGCGACAGGGCGTTCGGCAGGTTCATCGCACGGGGTTGCTCCGCGTGGCTATGCGAGCGTCGTCAGCACGAGCTTGCTCACCGCCTTGAGCGTATCGAAGACGCCGTCACCGGTCACCGCGCACGCCTCGAACCAGGGCGCATGCTCCACCCACTCACCGGCGGGAAGCTGCTGGACCAGGTTCTCTCCGGCGTGGTACGGGTCGGGGGTCACGCGCTGCCTCGATGGCTCCTGCACCTCCCATCCGGGGTTGAGCGCTCTCTGCAGCTCATCGACGCGAGCGGTGTTGGGGAGATCACGCTTGTTGTACTGCACCACGAAAGGAAGCTTCGTGAGATCATAGCCGTATTCGGACATGTTGTCGTACAGGTTCTGCATCGCTTCCTGATTCGCCTCCATGCGCTCGATCTGTGAGTCGGCGACAAAGACGATGCCATCCACTCCCTTGAGGATCAGCTTGCGCGAAGCGTTGTAGTAGACCTGGCCGGGAACCGTGTACAGATGGAAGCGCGTCTTGAAGCCGCGAATCGTACCCAGGTCCACCGGCAGGAAATCGAAGAACAGGGTACGCTCGGTCTCGGTAGCGAGCGAGATGAGCTTGCCGCGCGTGTCGGGCTGAACGCGACCGTACACGTGCTCGAGGTTCGTCGTCTTGCCGCCCAGACCCGGCCCGTAATAGACGATCTTACAGTTGATCTCGCGCGAGGCGTAATTGATCATCGACATGGCTCGTTCTCCCCTGCTACTTGAAGAGCCGGTCGATCTCGTCGTCCGCACCCGCCAGCACGTTCGGTCGGATTCCGCTTTCGAGTCGCCCTCGCTCGAACAGAGCGATGAAGATCCGCGCCAGCTCCTCCACCGTCTGTTTGAGCTTGAGACGGACCAGGCCGAGCGTCGTCCGGTTGTCGAACAGGACGACCAGGATCACCCGTCGTGCGATGTCGGCGAGGTACATCGACTCCTGCTCGCCCTGGTGGAAGAGCGAAGAGAACTCGGTCTCACCGATGAGTCTCGCGAGCTGGTCGTTGGCGCTGAAGTCGGCGGCGGTGAGCGTCGCGAACGCCGTCGCATCGAAGTGCGGCTTCTCGCCAACCGTAGCCACGAGTTGTCCGGCCCGATCCACCAGAAGGGCCGAACGCGCGTTCGCCTCGAAGAGGAATTGCTGCAGGACACGGGTGATCGCGCCCAGGTCATCTTCGGTGAACGACCAGCTGGCGGCGCCAACGGGCATGACGGTCCTGGCTAGTGGAGGGATTGTTCCATGCGCTTGAGGATCTGCTGCGCCGTGAGGCGGAGCCCCGGACGCTGCTCCCAGCTCACGTAATCCCGCAGCAACCGCACGCCATGAAGCGTCGGGTGGCTGCGCAGGTACCCCAGAGCCGCCAAACGGCGCCAGGGCGTGTCACTGAACAAGTCGCGCCGGGAGCGACGCGTCTGCTGACTCCAGACGATCAAGCCCACCACGACGCCACCAACGAAGCCAGCCGAGACCGCCGCCGTGGTGGGGACGACACGACGGCTCATGGCATGGCCCGACGCGCGCTCAGCGCCTGCGCGATCGTCACTCCGTCCGCATACTCGAGGTCGCCCCCGATGGGGATCCCCCGAGCGATGCGGGACACGACGACGGCACGAGGCGCCAACTGGCGCTGGACGTAGAGCGCCGTCGCCTCCCCCTCGAGGCTCGGATTGGTTGCCAGGATCACCTCCCGCACCCCGCCGGCGTCCACGCGGTCGGTCAGCGCCCCAACCGACAGGTCGTCGGGGCCGACCCCGTCCAACGGCGACAGTCGGCCGCCCAGTACCTGATAGACTCCGCGGAATTCTCCGGCGCGCTCGATGGCACCGATGTCTGACGCCTCCTCCACCACACAGATGATGGTCGAGTCGCGTCGAGGGTCCACGCAGATCGCGCACGGATCAGCCTCGGTCAGGTTGGAGCAGATGGTGCAGCGGTGCACACGATCAGTCAGCGAGAGGAGCGCCGAGGCCAAGCGCTTGCTCTGCTCAGGCCGCTGCTTCAGCAGGTAGTAGGTGAGTCGCATGGCGGTCTTCCGGCCGATTCCCGGCAGCTTCGAGAGCTCTCCGGCCAGCTCGTCGATGGCCGACATCTCAGAACGGGAGCTTGAAGGGCAGCGGCAGACCGCCCGCGAGCTTCTTCATCTCCTCCTCGGCCAGTGACGCCGCCTTCTTCTGCGCCTCGGAGACGGCTGCGAGGATGAGGTCCTCGAGCATCTCCACATCCGCGGGGTTGATCACCGTCGGATCGATCTGGAGGCGGCGCACCTGGCCCTTGCCGTCGGCGGTGACGGTGACCATGCCGCCGCCGCTGGTTGCAGTGACGGTTTTCTCCGCGAGCTCATCCTGGATTTGCTGCAGGCGACCCTGCATCTGCTGCGCCTGCTGCAGGATCTTCATCATATCGGCCATTCGGGCGTCCGTTCGTGCGAGTGGGTCGGGTACGAGGAAGCTACCGGGCAAGACGCGTACGGGGCAAGCGTGTGCGCGGGAGCGCGCGCCAGTGACTCAATCGATGAGCTCGAGGTCGAGCGCGTCCACGGCTGCGTCGAGCGCCGGGTCACGCTTGCGGAGCTTCGCCAGTCGCTCGCTCTTGAGGGATTCTTCGGTGAGCCGCTTCGGCGCGACCGGCACCGCTGGCCGCACGCTGACCCTCGATGCGCCATTCATGATCGCGCCGATCGCGGCGAGCAGATGGCCGGCGCCATTCGAGATCGCCTGCTCGTTCCCTTGCGCGTCGTCGAGCTCGAGCAGGATTTCCCCGCGGCCGTTCACCGCCACCGGGCCTCCCCGCTCGAGGACAGCCGCGAGCATATTTCGACCTTCCGCCCGCAGACTGTCGATGATCTCCGACCAGCGCTCGACCAGCCGGTTGAGACTCAACAGCTCGAGCGATGCGCGAGCACCGGGAGGACGCGGGCGAGACGGCGCCTCCGTCGGCTCCGATCTGTCCGGACGTCGCTCCGGAAGCTGAGCGCGGGCGGGACTTCCGTCCGCTTGGCCGCGCGCTCCCGTGTGGCCGGCGCTGCCGCCTCCGAGCCCTCGTAGCATCTCCTCGATGGCCACCGTGCGGTCCATCAGAGCGAAGCGCACCAGAAGGGCTTCGAGCAGGATCTGTTGCTGACCGCTCTTGCGGAAGCGCGGCTCGAGCTCCGTGATCGCCGACAACATGCGCAGCAGATCGCCCGTCGACCTCTGGGTCCGGCGTTCGGCCAGGGCGGCGCGCGCCGTCTCGGACAGCTCCGGCGCGTCGCCGCCGAGCGCGATCGCGAGTTGCGCGCGCACCAGATCCGCGAAGCCAGTCAGGAATCCCCCCAGATCCACACCCGCGTCGACGAACCGGCCGACTGCGGGAAAGATTTCCGCCGCGCGCTGGTCGGCGATCAGGTCGAGCAGCGCGAGATACTCGTCTTCCGCCACCAGACCGAGCGCCTCACGCACGTGCCCGACCGTGAGCTCCCCCTCCCTGAGAGAGAGCACCTGGTCGGTGAGACTGAGCGCGTCGCGCATCGAACCGTCGGCCGCCCGCGCAATCATCGCCAGCGCCTCCGGCTCGGCACTTACGTTCTCCGCGCTGAGCACCGCCTGAAGACGCTGGCGTATGTCGGTCGGACCGATGCGCTTGAAGTCGAAGCGCTGAAGGCGGCTCAGTACCGGGGCGGCTGCCTGCGCGATCTTCTGCGGCTCCGTCGTCGCGAAAACAAAGATGACTCGCGGGGGCGGCTCTTCGAGGACCTTGAGGAGTGCGTTCCAGGCCTCGCGGGTCAGCATGTGCGCTTCATCGACGATGTAGACCTTGTATCGGGCCTCGGCGGACGGAGCGTACATGGCGCGCTCGCGCAGGTCGCGGGCGTCATCGACGCCGCGGTTGGATGCGGCGTCGATCTCCACGACGTCGAGGCTGGTCCACCCCTTCCAGATGGCCTCGCAGGAGGGGCACTCACCGCACGGCTCGCCATCCGCACGCTCCGCGCGGCGCTCGCAGTTCAATGCCATGGCGAGCACCCGCGCGAGGGTCGTCTTCCCCACTCCGCGCGGCCCGCACAGGAGATAGCCGTGTGCCACGCGATCCCGCGCGATGGCGCCCTTCAGCGTATTCGCCACGTGCGACTGAACAGCGACGTCAGCGAACCTCTTGGGACGGTATTTCCGGGCCAGAGAGAGATGCACAGCCGATGGGTGGAGGGCGAGAGATGTTGAGGTGACCGTCGGGAACGAGAGAGCCTGACGCGGAGAAGAAGGTCTCACCGTCAGGCTCTGCACTCGTTGACGCCGGGTGCCCCGGCCGACCTGAAATCTTCAACGCGAGAAGCCACAGCCGCTCGACGCGCTCGGCGCTCTCGCGAAATGTCCCAGGCCTGACGAAGCAACGATCGACACCACACGCCGCTGCTACCTTCGGGGTCCTGACGGAATTAGTGGGCGCGCGCCCTTCGGGACCTGGGACGCAAGAAAGTTAGCCGGCGGAGGGTGTTTCGACAATCGGGGAACGCACCGAGCTCTCTAGGACGTCTCCTCGAGCACTGCCGCCACCACCTCCGCCGCCAGTCGCACTTGCGCGTCGTCCACGTCGAGATGTAGCACCGCGCGCAGCCGGCGCTCCAGCCATGCGGTGACGAGGACGCCCTGCTCCGCCGCCCTCGCAGCGACGGCCGTGGAAGTCTGTCCGGGCGGAAGATCGATCATGACGATGTTGGTGTCCGGGGCCACGACAGTGCAATTCCCGGCAGATGACAGGAGTGTGGCGAGAGCGCGGGCGCGCTCGTGATCTTCGGCCAGCCGGGGGAGGTGGACATCAAGGGCGTGAAGAGCGGCTGCAGCCAGGATACCCGATTGGCGCATGCCGCCGCCAAAACGCTTGCGTACGTAGCGCGCCTCCGCGATCAGAGGAGCGCTCCCCGCCAGCGCAGCGCCAACAGGCGCGCCGAGCCCCTTTGAAAAGGAGACCATCACGGTGTCGCTGCAGGCGGCGAACGCGGCCAGGGCGGTTCCGGACGCGGTGGACGCGTTCCACAGCCGGGCCCCATCGAGATGCACCGGGAGCCCTCGGGCCCGAGCCACTTCCTGGATCGCTCGCAATCCGTCGAGCGAGGTGATCTTGCCGCCGGCTCCGTTGTGCGTGTTCTCGACGCAGACCAGAGTGGCCGTGGGGTAGTGCGGAGATGGGGTGCGGAACGCCTCGCGAAGCGCCTCGGCATCCATGACCGCGCTCCGGCCCTGCACTGGACGGATCTGAGCCCCGCAGAGCGCGGCCGCCCCCGCCATCTCGTAGTGGATGATGTGTGCGTTCTCGTCGAGCAGGATCTCAGTGCCCGGGCGAGCGAGCAACCAGATCGCGCACTGGTTCGCCATGGTGCCGCTCGGAAAGAAGAGTGACGCCTCCTTGCCGAGCATCTCGGCCGTGCGCTCCTCGAGCAATCGAACCGTCGGATCACCGTCGAGCACGTCATCCCCGACTTCGGCATCCGCCATCGCGCGACGCATCGCCGCCGTGGGCCGCGTGACCGTATCGCTCCTCAGGTCGATCGTCATGCGCGGAAGATGAGCGGCAGGGCCGCCGATGCAAAGCGCCCGGCGGTCATCCGCCGGGCGCGAAGAATCATCCGTAGCGCCTGGAGCCACTCGTTATGGCTTCTTCACCTTGACGGTGGGGTACTTCACCATGGCCGTGTCCTTCTTCATCTCGACCTTAGGGGTCACGACTTTGGCGCTGTCCGTGCCCACACTGACGGTCGGCGTCTTCACGGTCTCCGCGACCGTCCCGACGACAGGCTTCTGAACCTCGTACTCGCCCTCACCCGTCTTCTTGCAAGCGCCGAGAGTGCATACGGCGATGGCTGCTGCGGCTACCGTGATCCTGCGCATGACACCGCCTCCTGTGGTGAGATGTTACACGCGACACGGTATGGCAACCTTCGGGCCACCGTCGACCCCGCGTTCTGGGGGTCCAGTCAATCCTCGAACGTTTCCCGCTGCAGCCGGCGCTTCCGGCGCAGCTCATACACCTGTCCCACCTCGCCACCCACGATGAAGATGAGCGCCGAATAGTACGTCCAGAACACCATGATCACGATCGCAGCCACCGTTCCGCTGTAGAGGCTGCCCGGATTGAAGTGCAGCAGGTACGTCGTGAACGCGCTCTTGGCGAGCTGGAACAGGACGCCGGTGACAATTCCCGCGAGCATCGCCGAGCGCCACCTGATCCGGCGCTTGGGAACCCATTTGTACATCGCGAAGAACATCAGCACGATGAAGAGCGTCGCGATCGCCGTGCCGAGGAAATACTCCAGCTGGCCCATGAGCACCCCCCGGAGCCCGTACTCGCCCAGCACGCGAACACCGGCCGTGGTCGCCACGCCCAGATAGGCCGAGAGGGTGGTATAGGCGATGAACAGGAGCGTGGCGACCACCGACAGCTCGATATCGAAGATCTTGCCCGCGATGATGCTTCGCTCCTGCTCGATGTCGAACACCTCGGCGAGCACCGTTCTCAGGGAGCCAAAGAGCCGGGTGGTGAACCAGATGAATCCGATCAGACCGACGAGACCGACCTTGCCGCGAGTCGCGATGATGTCGTTGAGGATCCGGTGGATCGGAGCGTCGCCGCTCTCCTGATGCGGCGGCAGGAACTGATGGATGAGCTGCCAGACGGTATCGCTCGACTCCTTCGTGGACTTGTTGAGGAGGTATCCCAAGCCGGAGAAGAGCAGCAGGAAGAACGGGACGGCGGCGAGCAGAATGTTGAAAGCGATTCCGCCGGCAAGAAAGAAGATGTCGTCCTCTCCGGCATTGTCCCACACGCGCTTGGCATAATCGCGGAGCGTCCAGCCAAAGCGGATGTGGAGCGGGCGCGTCGGCATTCGCGGGGCGCGGCCGGCTGTAGCGCGCCGTCAGCCGGTTGCGTCGCCGTCGTCGTCCGGCATGTCGCCGCCATCGCGGGCGCCCACGGGCCGCGCGGAGCGAGCCACGTCAGCTCCCGCCTGATAAGCTGCCTTGGTCTCGGCGATGCGGCGCTCGAGCTCCTCCCGCGCCTGCTGCGCGGCCTCCCGCCCGGCGCGAATGGCCTCGGTCGCCTGCTGCTTCTTCATCTCGATCGCCGAGCGGGCCGCATCGATTCGATCCTCGACCGAGCGGCGAGCATGATCGTACGAGTCCCGAACGCTCTCCGTGATCTCCCCGGCGGTCTCGCTCGCTGCTCTCTTCACGCGACGCGCGCGACGGCGAATCTCGTGTCGCGTCTCCTGTCCGGAGCGGGGCGCGAGAAGGAGGGCCACACCGGCGCCGAGAGCCAGCCCCCAGAAAAAGGAGCTCGCGCTCGCGCTCCGTCGCTCGATCACCACATACGGCTCGCCGTCGTACTCGTCATCCCGCCACATTCTGGTGTCCTCGCTCGCCTCAGCGACGCCCTTTGGGTTTGCCCTTCTCCTTCCCGACCTTCCGTGACGCTCCCCCCACCGTGCCGCCACTTCTCGGCGCGGGCCCGCGCGCGGCCGCTGGTGCCTCGTCGGTTGGCCGCGACATCTGGTTTCCGTTCGTTCCGAGCAGCGACGCCAGTTCCGTGCGCACATCCCCCGACGCCACACCGAGAATCTTCGCCGTTCGATCCACATCGCCGCCAGCGCTCGCGAAAGTGCGGAGCACCAGCTCGCGCCGAGCGTCGGCCATCGTCGACCCCACCGAGAGCGCCAGGAGATCTCCCATCGGCCGCGGATGCCGGGGAACGATGTCCTCCAGCGCGATCGTCGTGCCACGCGCCATGATCACGGCGCGCTCCACCGCGTTCTTGAGCTCCCTCACGTTGCCTGGCCAGTGGTACGACACGACCCAGTTGATCGACGCGTCGTCGAAACCACTGATCTTTCGGTTGTTCTGCTGCGCGAACCGACTCAGAAACTCGAGCGCCAGCAGCTTGATGTCCCCCACCCTCTCGCGCAGCGGCGGCAGGTACATCTCCACCACCGCCAGACGGTAGTACAGGTCGTCCCGCAGATCCCCGTCGCTGAGCGCCTGCTGCACGTCCTTGTTCGTTGCCGCCAACACGCGAATGTCGACGTCGATCTCCTTCTTACCACCCAGCCGCCGCACCTGGCGGATCTCCAGTGCGCGGAGAAGCTTGACCTGGATGTCCGGTGCCATCTCGCCGATCTCGTCGAGGAAGATGGAGCCGCCATGTGCCATCTCGAACGCGCCCGCCTTCTCGTTCGTCGAGCCGGTAAACGCGCCCTTCTCGTGCCCGAAGAGCTCATTCTCGAGGATGTCCTTCGGGAGGGCGGCGCAATTGAGCGGCAGGAACGGGCCCCTGGCGCGCTCGCTCTTGCTGTGGATGGCGCGGGCCACCAGCTCCTTCCCCGTACCCGATTCACCGAGAATGAGCACGCTCGCGGTGGACGGCGCGACGGCGTCGATGGTCTGGTACACCCGGCGCATCTGCTCCGACTGTCCGGTGAGCTCACCGTAGTGGGTGTAGCTCTCGAGCTGTGACGTGAGCCGCTTGTTGATCTGCTTGACGTTGTACTTGTCGAAGGCCTTCGGGATGAGCGCTTTGAGGCGATTGAGCTTCTCGGCGTTCAGGGGCTTCTCGATGTAATCGTACGCCCCCTGCCGCATCGCCTGCACCGCCGAATCGACGCTTGCCTGGCCGGTGATGATGATGCACTCGGTCTCGATCTGCCGCTCCTGCAGCTCGCGCAGCAGAGCGAGTCCGTCGAGCTTCGGCATCTTGAGATCGGCGAGCACGACTCCGTAACTCTCGGCACCGAGCCGGTCCAGAGCCTTCTGGCCGTCGGTGGCGATGTCGATGGTGTACCCCTCGTCCGACAGAATGGCGCTCAGGCCGTCGGCGATGGCGCGCTCATCATCGGCGATGAGGATACGTCCGACCTGCTTGATCGTGGGATCGCGCGCGCTCCGGCCCGTCATGCGAGGGGGAACAAGAGTCTGATTCCTTCGGACGTGCTCCCGAAGCGAATCCCACTCGCTCGGGCGACCTCATCCACCGACGCCGAGAGATCCAGTGCCTTGGGGGGCGTCCGGCGCACGTCCACCACGACGTGGCCTTCACCCCGTCCGATCACGCAGGTCACGTTGTGTGGTCCCTCTCCCGTAGTGGCGGCGTCGAGCGTTTCGGACAACAGTAGCCGGGCAGCGTCGGCGTCGACCTTCACTCTCGACGGCGCGACCGACTCTCCTTCCAGCGTGATGCGACCCAGCGGCCTGGCGCCGTCGGTCTCACCCCCGCCTTCACCGCGCCCGTCACGGACGAGCACGGCGTGCAACCGCACGAGCGGTCGCAGCACGGACTCCAAATCTATGGGCGCGCGACCCGGTCGCGCCAATTCGAGCAGCGCTTCGACGAGCTCCACTGCCGCCGATAGCTCGCTCGCCGCTGCTTCCGCGTAGGGGGCGAGGGCGAGGGAGTCGGTGCCCGCCCGTCCCGCGCGGGTCCGGACGACCTCCAGGTTCAGCGCCGCTCCGTTGAGAGGGTTCCGAATGTCGTGGCCCACCCGCCCGATGAGACGCTGCCAGGCAGACAACCAGAGTGCCGATGCCCCGGCACCCGGGCTCGCGGCCGGGCCGCGAGCCCTCGCCCGGTCAATCACTCAGGTCCGCGTCGTCCGGCGCCGCGGCGCCGGATCCCGTGTGGTGGAGCACCGCCGGTCGCACGAAGCGCGAGACAGTGTCCTTCGTCCCGCCGATGGCCAGCTGATTGAAGAGAAATTCGAACTTCGCGTCGTACGCTCGCCCGATCGTCCGGCGCACGTCCTCCGGAAGATCCCACACTTTTTTCTTGAACGGACCGATTGCCTTCTTTCGCGTCTTGTAGAAGAACTGCTCGTCCGAATCGGATGTCTTTCGCTCATCCTTCGCGTTCGTGCGGAGCCAGTCGTAGATCTCCTGTCGGAGCGCTGCCGGCAGGTGGTCGAACAGCATGTTCTGGAAGTTCGTGGCGAGATGGATCTCGGCGGTCTCGCTGCGCGGGAAGCTGTGGAAGGCGCTGTCGGGGAGCGTGGACGCTCCGTGCTGCACCGCCCCTGCCAACCCGTATTTCTCCCGTGCGAGCACGGACAGCGCTCTCAGTGTCTCGAGGTCGAGCTTCACATCGGCGATCGAGCCATCGGCCATCACGACTCCGCCGTGGGACGTACCGGACTGCACGCTGATCTTCGAGAGACCCTCGGTGTTTCGCGGGCTGCGCTTTGACAGGGCGGCATCGAAGCCGTCCATGTACGCGACCAGCTCCGCCGGAGTGCTATTCTGCGTCCCGACCTCGCCGATCTCGCCGCCGATCGAGATCGTCACGCCGGCCGGCTCGTTGTCGCGGATAAAGGCCGCGATATCGGCGCCGGTCTCGTAGTTGGCGCGCTGCTGCTCCTCGAGCGATGGCTTCGACAGATCCACCAGCGTGGACGTGTCGACGTCGATGTTGTAGAAGCCGGCAGCGATCGCCTCCTTCGCTAGCGCCTTCACCGCGTCGACCTCTCCCTTCGGATCCGCGGCGAACTTCTTCGCGCTCACCTGGAAGTGGTCGCCCTGAATGAACACCGGGCCGCGGAAACCTTCGCGCAGAGCAGCCGCGAGCATGACGGTGACGTATTCGGCGGGACGCTGATCGGTGTATGCGATCTCGCTTCGTGCAATCTCGAGGATGAAAGCGCCGGCATCCAGCTTGATCGCCGTCCGAAAGATCGATCGGGCCGTGTCGTAGGCCATCGCGCGCACGTTGATCGCCGGAACGGTGAAGCCATGGGTCTCGCCACGACCGCGTGCCAGATACAGATCGTTGATCGACCACGGGTGCACGCCCGCCGCCTGCGCGATCTCCCATACCAACCACCGAGCGTGATCCCGCGCGGCCTCATCGCCAAAAACCGCTTCGCGGACCAGCGCATCCATCGCGTCCGACCGGAGCGAATCCGGACGCTCGACAGTCACCTTTCTGCCTTCGACGCGGACGCCGCCGCCGAATAGCGAAATCGGCGGTGCCGTGGGGGTTGTCATCGGAAACGCTCTCGTGGATGAAGCGATCAGGAAGTTAGCGGCGGCCAGCAGCCGGGACCAGGGAGCCCGTCGGCTGCGCGCCTGGCGATCCGAGATCCGCTAGTCGAACTCGAGCGTCAACCCATCGTAAGCAGGCGCGACACCGGCGGGCAGCTCGGCTTCCAGCTCGGCATGCCCGAACTCATGGGTCAGATGGGTGAGGAACGTGCGCTCCGCTCCGATCCGCTGAGCGATGCTGACGGCCTCCGGTAGGCTGAGATGGGTAGGATGCGCTGAACGGAAGAGGGCGTTGAGGACGAGCACCCGAGCGCCGGCCAGCGCCGCCAGCGCGGCCGGGGGAAGCATCTTCGCGTCGGTCACATACGCCAGCGAGCCGATCCGATAGGCGTAGACGCTGGCCGGCCCGTGCGGCACCGCGATGGGGAGCACCTCCACATCTCCGACGCGAACCCGCTCCCCTTCGGCCAGCGCGCGCGCCTGAGCCTCGGGTTTGGATGTCCCCGGAACGGGACGAACGGAGTCGTCGAAGATGTATCCGAACTTCTGTCGCAGGCTGTCGAGCGTCTCCCGCGATCCGTAGACAGGGATCGCCACGCCGGACCGCACCGACACCGCTCGGAGATCGTCGATGCCATGCGTGTGGTCCGCATGGTCATGGGTGAACAGGACGGCGTCCACCCGGTGCACATCCGCCGCCAGCAACTGAAGCCGGAGCTCGGGCGGCGTGTCGATCAGGATGTGTGAGCCACCTGGTGTCACGACCAGCGCGCCGGTGCGGCTCCGACGGTCGCGCGGGTCACCCGACCTGCACACCGCGCACCGGCAGCCGATCTGGGGGACACCGAAGCTTGTTCCCGTCCCCAGGAACGTGAGCTTCACGCCACCTCGACCTTCATCATGTTGGTGGTTCCCGGTACGTCGAACGGCACGCCAGCGGTCACGATCACCCGATCACCCTCATTGACGATCTTCCGCGCCTTGAGCGTCGCGAACGCGCGATCGAGCATCGCCTCATACGTCGGCGACTTGGGGACAAGCTCGGGCATCACGCCCCACACCAGAGCCAGCTGATGGAACGTCCGCTCTTCGTCGGTGAGAGCGAGGATCGGGACGTCGGGGCGATGCGCCGAGAGAATCCGCGCCGTGAACCCGCTCTTGGTGAACACCACCACCGCCGGCACGCTCAGCATCCGAACCGCGGCGACGGTCGCGGCCGCGATCGCATCCTCGGTCGCGACCCGGCCGTCCTGCTTGGGCGTCACGAGAGGTGCCCCTCTCTGGAACGGGAGCGGATGACTCTCGATCTCGGTGATGATCCGCGTCATGGCGGTGACCGCCAGACGAGGATAGGCACCGGCCGCGGTCTCGGCCGACAGCATCACGGCGTCTGTGCCGTCCAGGATGGCGTTCGCCACGTCGCTCGCCTCGGCGCGAGTGGGCCGCGGGTTGGTGACCATGGATTCCAGCATCTGCGTGGCCGTGATCACCGGCCGGCCGATGGCGTTGGCGAGCGCGATGATCCGCTTCTGCGCGATCGGCACTTCCTCGAAGGGAAGCTCGACTCCGAGATCGCCGCGCGCGACCATCACGGCGTCGGAGGCGCGCAAGATGCTCTCGATGTTCTCGAGGGCGGTGTCCTTCTCGATCTTGGCGCAGAGGAGAAGATTCCTCGGCACGAGCGCCCGCAGCGACGCGATGTCCTCGGCCCGACGCACGAAGCTCAGCGCGAGATAGTCGACCCCGTGCGCGACCGCGAAAGCGATGTCCTCCCGATCCTTGTCGGTGATGGAGGGAGCAGACACCGAGACCCCAGGCAGATTCATCCCCTTGTGGCTCCTCAGCTGGCCACCCACCACCACCCGCGCCAGCACTCGAGGGGGAACCACTTCCAACACGACGAAATCCAGCAGGCCGTCATCCATCAGAATGCGGTCGCCGACGTTGACGTCGAGCGCGATGTCGTCGTAGGTGACCGGAAGCTCACCTGGTCGTGACGCGGCTTCCGGAGCAAGCGTGACGTCGGCCCCCGTCTCGAGCATCCTCGGCGCCGGCAGATCCCCCACCCGAATCCGTGGGCCCTGGAGATCCCCGAGGATGGCGACCGGTCGTCCGAGCTCGGACGCCAGCGCCCTGATCGTGTCGATCACCTCGGCATGCACCTCGTGGGTGCCATGGGAGAAGTTGATCCGGGCGACGTTCAGGCCAGCGGACATCAGTCCGCGAAGCGTGTCCCGACTCTGGGAGGAGGGACCGATCGTGCAGACGATCTTGGTGCGGGCGATGTGGGTCGTCACCGGATCCGATGCTGGAGACCGAGGCAGGATATCCGCCCTGGCAGGCCGGGGCAAGCACGGACGGACGGTGCGCGGGAGTGATGATTCGCGGCGGCGGCGTGATGGCCGGACCTTAACAGCGCCGCACGCCGATCGTCCATCCTCCAGACAGACGCGCGGTCACACCGCGTCGGCATCGTGCCGAAACCATCAACCCGCTCGAGAGAGGATCCGCCATGAATCGCAGTCTCCTGACCGGAGCCATCGCTGGCGCCACGTGGATCACGCTCGCTGCATGCGGCAAGGATGCCGTTGCGCCATCCAATCAGGTGAGTGCCGCGATCGAGGCCGCAGACGTCGCCGCGACTGTCGGCGATGCCGCAGGCGAGGATGTCAACATTCTGTTCGCCAGCGACGCGAGCTTCGGCGGCGGAGCGCTCGGCTCACGGGTGTCGGCTTCCCTTTCCGCGACCACCGATGACGACGCCGGCTCGCGCTGGGGCGCGGCCAGCAACTGTACGTTCAGCGCGTCCACCGGACGCTTCACCTGCCCGACAGCCACCCACAACAACCTGACCCTCGATCGGAGCTTCGCCTTCTTCGACGCGTCCAACACGGCGCAGTCGGCGTACGATCCTCAGACGACCGCCAAGGCGAACTTCCAGTCCGCAGTCGCGGGCACGGTCGCCCACGACGGCTGGACCGCCGCGGTGAGACGGAATCGCGACTTCACAGTGACCGGGCTGGCAGGCACCGAGATTCGTCGCACCTGGAACGGCACCGGCTCGGGGTCGATGAGCGGCACCAACAGCGACAACGGGGTGAGCCGCACGTACACCCTGAACACGACCTCCACCCTCAGCAACGTGCTTGTCGCCCTCCCGAGGGTGCAGAATCCCTGGCCGCTGTCCGGCACCGCGAATCACACCGTGAACGGCACGAGGACCCGCGTCGGAGCCGAGACGGTCTCGCAGTCACTGTCGCGCTCGGCAACCATCACCTTCAACGGCACGAGCATCGTTCCGCTCGACGTCGGTGACAAGCAGATGTGTCTCAACCTCGCGACCGGCAAGCTGGCAGCCAGCACCGTGACCTGCCGATAGCCGCCGGGTTGGCTCTACGCGCATCGGAGCGCCGCCGGCAGATCTGCCGGCGGCGCTCGTGCATCATCGCGTGCTTGACGGCTCGGGAGCGGATCGAGAGAATGTTCGCACCCCGGAGAGGAGTCGCGCGCTGTCCACCACATCGGCACCGCCGCTCGCCCCGCTGCGCTACTGGCTCGCTGTTCTCGTCGCGTGGCTCGCGGTACTCGGCGCGGTGTTTCTTCGGGAACGTCCGCCGTCGGTCGTGCCCGCTGCCGCAGCCGCCGGTGAGTTTTCGGCCGCGCGCGCTTGGCCGGTGCTCAGCTACCTGACGGACACGATCGGCTATCGGACGGCCGGATCGCGGGGGGCTGACAGTGCGGTGAGCTATCTGGTGCGCCGTCTGACCACCATTCCGGGTCTCGAGGTGGAGGTCCAATCGCTGGACGGCGCCATGACGCTCGTGACGCGACCTACGGCCTACAGCGTCCGCAATGTCGTCGCCCGGCTTTCCGGACGCTCATCGGAGGCTGTGCTCGTCTCCGGACACTACGACTCGCCGATCGGGAGTGTCGGAGCGGCGGATGATGCGGTCGCCGTCGCCGCGATGATCGAGATGCTGCGGGCTCTGTCGTCGGGCCCGCGTCCCGAGAGGACGGTGATCGTCAACATCAACGATGCCGAGGAGCAGGGCCTCCTCGGTGCGCACGCGTTCACGCAGCATCGCTGGATGCGCGACGTGCGAGCGTTCATCAACCTCGAATCCGCAGGGACCGCGGGCAAGGCGATCCTCTTTCAATCGGGGCCGGGCAACGGGTGGCTGACCGACGCGTATGCGCGCGCGGTACCCTATCCGTACGGCTCGGTGATCGGACAGGACATCTTCCAGAGCGGACTCATCCCGAGCGATACGGATTTCCGGATTTATCGGGACTTCGCCCGCCTTCGCGGACTGGACATCGCGATGTATCAAGGGGGATACGCGTACCATACCCAACGCGATCGGTCCTGGAACGTCGCGCCAGGAAGCATGCAGCACATGGGCTCGAACGTCCTCGCTCTGGTGCGAGATTTGGCGGGAAGGCCCTTGCCTGGGGACATCGGCGGCGAGCCAAGCGTGTACTACGACGTGCTCGGTCTGGTCATGATCACGTATTCCGCAGCCGTGGCCCGCGTCATCGCGATCGTCTCTCTGCTGCTCGGCGCGGTGTCTGCGCCGCTGGCCATGCGCCGGTTGCGGGTGCCGGGGCGCGACGCCGCCCTGGGTTTCGTTGTCGCCGCTTCCGGCCTGGTGGCGGCTTTGGCGTCCGGGGCGCTGGCCGGCGCAGTCCCCTTCTACGTGTTTGGACGCTCCATGGGGTGGTACGCGCGACCTGCCGCCGGGATGGTCGCCTTCTCCGCCCTGTCGCTGAGCGCGATACTGCTCGTTCACTGGCTTCTTCTGGGCCGGAGAGACGGGGGACCGCAGAAGGTTGTCTCGAGAATGCTTGGAGCGATGGTGGGCATGCTGGCCATGTGGATGCTCGTGTTGCTGCTGCTCACCTTGGCTGGAATCGGCTCTGCCTACCTCGCTCTCTGGTGGGTCGTGGGCGGCACCATCGCGCTGCTCGTGTACGCGTTCTCGGAGCGTCGCGGCGTGCGCCTTCTGGCTCTGGCCGCTCTACTCCCGGCGATCGTGCTCACGACGCAGGTGGGGGTGCTCATACTTCGCCTCTTCATACCGGTGATGGGGCGGCTTCCACTCTCGATCGCACCCGACATCCCGATCGCGCTGCTGGTCTCGGTCTTTGGGTGGATGCTCGGCCAGCCGGTTGCGTGTGGCGCTCTCCTCCGAGGCCGCATCGGGAGCGGCGCGGGCGTGGCACTGGCGGTCGGCGTGAGCGCTCTCGCCGTCACCGTCGCGCTGCATCCCTATACCGTCGCCAGACCGCAGCGCCTCGGGATTCGACTGGAGGAGCGCGAAGCCTTCGGCTCACTCCCGTCGCGGCAGCGTGTGGTGATCGAGTCAGGGGACTTCAACGCTCCGGGTCGCGGGACACTCGCGTTTTCGGGAGTCGTGAGAGAGCCTCGGCAACGTGGGGCGCGTCGCGCTCCTCTCGTGGTCGAGACGTCGGCGATGGCCTTACCAGCGCCGTCGCTGGAGCTGGTATCGACGCGTCAGGACCCGCGGGGCGACACGCGTCTCCTCGAATTGCGCGCTCGGGCTCCGGGCTCTGCCCGAGAGACTCTCGCCTGGAGCGGAGACCGCGTGGTGGCATGGTCGCTTCCGCTCGCGCTTCCTCCCGCGATCGGTGCCGGGCGAGAACGGCGGCTCTTGTACGTCGCGCCACCGGACAGCGGTTGGCGCATCACGCTGGAGGTGCGAGGCTCTCAGCCGCTCCCGTTGGAGCTGGTGTCGATCCGCGATCGGAGCGCGCCTGTCATCCAGAGCGCGCTGAGCAACCTACCGCCATGGACCGACGCGGGTCCGCTGGCGATCAGCGGCAAGCGATTCGCTTTCTAGTCAGAATGAAGCGACCGGTAAGTCCGCGCGCTCTGGGGACGCGCGCACGAGCCGGGCTGGGCGCCGGTGGCGTAGCGGGCCGCAGTCACGGCCCGCTACGCGTGGATGAGCCTTTCTCGTACGAGATGCCAGGCGCGACTCACGGATTGCGGACCACCCACACCACGGGTTGGACGCCCCCCTGCGTGCCGGCGGCGAGCCGCGTGCCGTCCGCTCGGACGTCGCTGACCGCGTTCGCGCTGCCGCTGCCGCGTCCCGAGGCGAGGGGCAGCGCGAGCGCCCCCTTGGACGCGCTCCAGAAGAACGGCGTGCCGACGCCTCGCGACGAGATGGCGATGCCGACGACCTCGCGCGACGCGTTGATGTCGCGCGCGTTGCTCGACTGTTCGCCGAGCGTGCCGAGATCGATGGCGCCGCCGGCGCCGGCGTTCCAGACGTAGGCGTGCGCGCACGTTGCCGTCGCGCAGGTCACCGACACGTCGCCGGCGAGGTCGCCGGCCGCGTTGGCGCCATCGACACTGCCAAAGCGTGCGTCGAGCTGCTCGATCTGCCACACGCCGGCGACCAGCGTCCAGCGCACCGGCAGGCCGTCGCCACTCGGCGTGAACGAAGCTATGCCACCGACGACGGTGCCGTCGTCGCTCACGGCACGGGCAATCGACCCGCCTCCTTCCCCAAGCGCGGGCAACGTCACCCGGCAGCTGCCGTCGGGGATCCACAGCGCCGCGCTGCCCGCGCCCTGACCGACGACCACCTGACCGTTCGCGCTGACCGCCAGCGCCGTCGTCGCGCCGGCGTCGGTCGGGCAGCCGAGCGCGATCGAGCCGCCCGCCGCGGGCCAGAAGACGGCTTGCCGCGGACTCGTGGCGCCATAGCCGACGGCGTCGCCCTGATCGTCGACGCTGTGCGCGCTGGCGCTACTCGAGTACGGCAGCGTGGCGAGCGCCCACGCGCCGTTGGCGAACGTCCACCTGACCGCGCGCAGCATGCCGGATGATTCGAAGCTCTGACCGACGACCACGTTCCCCGCCGCGTTCACACTGTAGGCTTCGCTGTTGCTGCCGAGGGTGGCGAGCTTCGTGACGGTGGCAAAGCCGGCGGACAGCCGGCTGGCGCGGAGCGACGCCGCGTCGCGCAATGGATCGACGGGATGGCTGTCCTGGCAGGCGACGAGCAGCACGGCCGAAGCCGGCAGGGTGAAGAGGAGCGACGCACGCAACCGCATGGATGCCTCGTGGGGGTAGTGGGAAGCGGGTCGGCGCGGCAGGGCGTCTGTCCGCACGGCGGCTTCTGCCCATGTAATGCGTCGAAGCGGGGCGAAAGCGGACATGGGGGAGGCGCGAGCAGCGCGACGAGTGGCGCGAGCTCGCCGGTGGGCCGGCACGGAAAGGCACACCCGCCCATTCTCTATGCGATTCCAACCCGCGCACCCTTGACGGGTCGCTTCATATCAGAGAACCAGCTGGTCAACCTGCGCGGGTCGACATCTCCCGCCCGAGGGACCGGGTCTTGGCCTCGAGGCCCGCAATGAGCGTATCAAACGACTTGCTGAAGCTGGCCAGCCCATCGGATAGCAGCTTGTCGGTGACGCTCCGAAAAGAGATCCCGGCGCTTTCGAGGTCCGCGAGCACGCGGCGAGCGGACGCATAGTCCGCGTCCACGGTGCGCTTCACCTCCCCATGGTCGCGAAAGGCCTCGATCGTGTTGGGCGGCATGGTGTTCACGGTATCCGGACCGATCAGCCGCTCCACGTACATGACATCTCGATAGGCCGGGTTCTTGGTGCTGGTGCTGGCCCACAGGGGACGCTGGACGTTCGCTCCGCGCTGCGCGAGGGCCTTCCAGCGCTGAGAGGCCACCGACTGCTGAAAGAGCTCATAGGCGAGCTGCGCATTCGCAACCGCGGCCTTCCCCTTCAACTGCTCCAGCGAGCTGCGGGCCGAGCCGCTGAGCTTCGGGAGCAGCGCATCGACACGCTTGTCGACCTCAGAATCCACACGGCTCACGAAAAAGCTCGCCACGGAGTGGATGCCGTCGATCGGCCGTCCCCGTCCCAACCGATCCTCCAATCCCGACATGTAGGCATCGCTGACGGCGCGATAGGCGTCGATGGCGAACAACAGCGTGATGTTGATGTTGATTCCTTCCGCGATGCTGCGGCGCACGGCACGCGCGCCCTCATCCGTGCCCGGGATCTTCACCATCAGATTGGGGCGGTCCACCGCGGACCAGAGCCTCTTCGCCTCCTCCAGCGTCGCGGTCTCATCGTGCGCTGAGCCAGGCGACACCTCGATCGAAACGAAGCCGTCCGCGCCGCTGGCCTGGTCGTGGGCGCCTCGAAAGAGGTCACAGGCCGTCCGTACATCATCGGACTCGACGAGCTCGAACAGCTGCCAGGATGTCAGATCACCCGCCGCGGACGACAGCTGCTCGTCGTACGCCGTACCCTCGGCGAGAGCCTTCTCGAAGATTGTCGGGTTGGACGTCATGCCAGTGAGGGCATCGTCGCGAATCCGGCGTTCGAGCTCACCGTTATGGAGGATGGTTCGGTCGATGAAATCCAGCCAGATCGACTGACCGGCGTCGTGGAGCTGCTGGAGGCGATTCGGTGGCGAGGTCATGGGCATGTCCGCTGCTGCGGGTGGTCGGGCGCGCGCATGGCGCCCCAGCCAAATCTACCATCCCGCCGCGTCGCGCGCTGCCGGGCGAACGCCCGCCAAGGAGTCAGGAGATCGCTGGCGCGATTGGTTGCAGCTCCAGCTGAAGGGCGAGGGTGGGCCCGGATTTTCTCCGGTGCTTGTACTGGTACATCGCGCGGTCCGCGTCGGCGATGGCGCGCTCCAGATCCTCTGCCCCGGAGTAGTCAGCGGCGCCAACGCTCACCAGAAGCGGGAGCGCGGCAGGAGAGCCATCGATGCTCGCGGGCCGGGCCTCGGCGAGAATGCGTTCGACGCGACCGAGCATGTCGGACGCCGGCGCGCCAGGGAGCAGGAGCAGGAATTCGTCACCGCCCCATCGGTAGAGGCGATCCGACGGACGGAGTGACTCGAGGAGGACCTCGGTGAGACGGCGGAGCAAGGCGTCTCCGGCCGCGTGGCCGCAGCCGTCGTTGACCAGCTTGAGGTTGTCCAGATCCAACATGATCACCGTGCCGTAGCCAGCGCGCGCGTTCTCCAGTCCGACACCCTGAACGAACCCCCGCCGATTGAGGACGCCGGTGAGGGGATCGTAGAGCGCCGTCCGGCGAAGCTGGTTGTGCGCGACCGCCAGCTCGGCGTGCGCATCATCCGATTCGCGGCGCGCATCCTCCATGAGGATGATCACCATCCCGAATCCGGTGCAAACCGACAGGATCAGGTCGAGGTACGAGTTGAGCTCGGCGACGCGCTCTAGCGCTGACCACCCGCCGGTGTGCACCTCCTGAACGCCATGAAATGCCGCGAGGTACACCGTCCAGAGCAGCGCCGTGACGGCGAACATGGTGCCCGTGAGTCTGCTGCCGAGCGTGCGCCTCGAGAGAGGCAGGCGGAGCAACGCCGAGGCGCAGAAGCACAGCGAGAGCATGGCGGCGGGGGCTTGAAGGAGCACCACCTCGTTGAGAGTCGAGCTCACGGTGAGCGTCAGGATGGCGTAGCCGGCGCTCCCGATCACCGCCGCGGGAAGTAGATACCGCCACCTCATCGAACGGGCGTACATGAGCGTCGCACCCACCAGAAGTGCGTAGTGAAGGATCTTCCCGAACTGGTAAGCGAAATTGAGCGTGCGAAGGGGAAAGAGATCTTCGGGTGGCGGGTTGCCGATCGACATCAGGTACCGCAGGAAGACAGCGGTGATCGCCAGCGCGAGAGCCACCCAGGCGCGGGCCCAGAGCCCGAAGTACGCGCGTCGGCGCTGGCTGCGATGGAGCAGCACGAACAGGATCGCGAGCAGCAGCGAGCCTCCGAGCTGCACGACTACGCCGATGAACGCGATCAGAGCGCTGATCTGGGAAGCGGACAAGGGAAAGCGAGAGCTCGCGGATGGGGAGAGGTGGGGGACGGCTCCTTGAAAGGACGAGCCAGCCAGGGCCTGCGCCACCGAATGAGGTATCGAAATTGCCTAGTAGTTCGGCGCTGAATGGCACCGATCCGCGACTCTGGAGGCTCAATGAATCGGAACGATGATCTACTGAAACCCGACCTTGGTGACCCGGCCCGGGCCACTGAATTTCGTGACGACGACAAGACTGGCGAACGGCCCGTCCCCAAGCAGGCGAGCCACGAAGTGGGAGAGGGCGTCGGCGGCATCGCCGGCGTCGCCGCGGGGGCGGCGATCGGCTCGCTCGGCGGCCCGATCGGCACGGTGATCGGCGGGATCGCCGGCGCGATCGGCGGTTGGTGGGCAGGACGGTCGATCGCAGACGCCGCCTACAGCACCGACGACGATGCGTTCTACCGGGAGCATTACGAGAAGTCCGCAACCCGCTCTGTCGCTTCCTCGTACGATGATGCTCGCCCGGCATATCAGCTCGGCCACGTGGCTGGCCAGAACCCCGAATACCGCGAGCGGCCCTTCCAGGATGTGGAGCGCGATCTACAGAAGGGGTGGGAACGGCTCGAGGGAGGCGCCAAGCGCGAATGGAGCAACGTCCGCGCGTACGCTCATGACGCGTACAACCGGAGCCGGAGCACGACGAGCGCGCGGCTCGACAGCGAAGTGTCTCGCCAGGCCGCGACCGATGCTGGATCCGCCGGAACCAATGCCGGATTCGCGCGGGATGCGGGTGCCTCGCGCCAGAGCCTCGCCTCACGAGGCAGCGCAGCATCGAGCGACGACGCGACGGAGGACAGCACGGGCGATAGCTCCGATCGCACGCGATAGGCGACCGGCCTGATCGGACGAGTGCCTCGCGGATCCTCTCCGCGAGGCACTCGTGCGTGCGGCACCGCCAGGAACGGCCGCCTCGCTCCAACCATTCGTCTCCAGAATCGGCGGCGCCGCACCAGCGGTGCGGCCACACCGTGACTCATTTCTGACCTGTTAGACGAGAGGTTCCCCCGGTGAGTCTCCTCGGTCGCTACCTGACGCGCTACTGGAAGCTGGTGGGGCTCGCCCTCGCGCTCGCCGCCACCAACCAGGTGTTCTCGCTGCTCGATCCGCTCATCTTTCGCCACATCATCGACAGCTACGCGACCCGGCACAGCGAGTACACGACCGGTCAGTTCATTCGCGGTGTGACCGTGCTCCTCG
The DNA here is from genome assembly GCA_038253885.1 of Gemmatimonadales bacterium. GTDB lineage: Bacteria > Gemmatimonadota > Gemmatimonadetes > Gemmatimonadales > Gemmatimonadaceae > JALZAQ01. The sequence continues at coordinate 77,397 of JBBSGP010000002.1, forward strand.
CAGCCGCGGTCGGCGTGGCATTCGTGTCCCGCGTCGCCAAGAACTTCCAGGATTATTTCGTCAATGTCGTCACCCAGCGGGTCGGTGCCGACCTCTACTCCGACGGTATCCGTCACTCGCTGGCTCTACCGTACGCGTTGTTCGAGGATCAGCGGAGCGGCGAGACCCTTGGCAAGCTCCAGAAGGCTCGCTCCGATGTGGAGAAGTTCATCGGCGCCGCCGTCAACGTGTTGTTCACGAGCGCGGTGGGCGTGGTGTTCGTCATGGTGTACGCCTTCAAGGTCCACTGGGCGATCGCTCCGGCGTTCTTTCTCACAGTGCCCCTGCTCGGCATCCTCAGCTCGGTGTTGAGTCGGAGAATCAAGGTCGTGCAGCAGGTGATCGTCGCCGAAACCACCGCGCTTGCCGGCGCCACCACGGAATCGCTGCGCAACATCGAGCTCGTGAAGAGTCTCGGCCTGACGGAGCAGGAGGTCACACGCCTCAACACCACGACCCAGAAGATCCTCAAGCTCGAGCTGAAGAAGGTGCGTTACCTACGTAGCCTCAGCTTCGTGCAGGGCACGGCCGTCAATTTCCTGCGCACATGCATTCTGTTCCTCATGCTCTACCTCATCTTCGCGCAACAGATCACAGTGGGGCAGTTCTTCTCCCTGCTGATCTACTCCTTCTTCATCTTCGGCCCGCTACAAGAGCTCGGGAACGTGATCAACACGTTCCGCGAGACCGAGGCGTCGATGGCCAACGTCGAGCGACTCCTGGCGACAGCTCCCGACCCCCGACCGGCTGATCCGGTCATCCTCGGCCGTCTGGAGAAGCTCGGCTTCGAGCACGTCACCTTTCAGCACCGGTCGGCGTCCGCGCCCGCGCTGTCAGACATCTCGTTCGACGTGCGACGGGGAGACACGATCGCCTTCGTCGGCCCCTCGGGCGCGGGGAAGTCGACGCTCGTGAAGCTTCTGGTCGGACTGTACCAGCCCCAGGCTGGACAGGTGCTGTACAACGGACAGGCCAGCACGACGATCGACCTCGAGCTGCTTCGCGAGCGCATGGGACTGGTCGCCCAGGATGCCCAGCTCTTCAGCGGAACGATCGGAGAGAACCTGCGCTTCGTGCGCCCCGATGCCACCGACGATGAATGTCTGGCGGTGATGAGGGAGGCAGCCGCCGACAGCCTGCTCGCGCGTGCCGACCGCGGACTCGAGACAGTCATCGGCGAAGGCGGGGTGAAGGTCTCCGGTGGAGAGCGGCAGCGGCTCGCGATCGCCCGTGCTCTCCTTCGACGCCCGCAGCTGCTGGTGTTCGACGAAGCGACGTCAGCGCTGGATTCGCTCACCGAGGAGGAGGTGAGCCGCACGATTCGCGACGTGGCGACGAGCCGCGATGCGATCACCATCGTGATCGCCCATCGATTGTCCACCGTGATGCACGCGGACACCATCTACGTCCTGGAGCGCGGACGGATCACCGAAGCAGGCCGTCACGATGCGCTTGTCGCCCGCCGAGGTCTCTATTACGCCATGTGGCGACAGCAGGTGGGGGAGCGGGGACATGCCGGCGATGGCTCCGGCGTGATACCGGTGCCATCGATCACCGTGTCACGATCCCCGGCGACCGTCGCGTAGAGGATCAGCGTCCCATCGGTCGACAACGGTATCGTCATCACGGTTTCCTCCCGGTGCCAGGTGCCGCGCCCACCTTCAGCCTCTGCAGCCACTGCCTCGCCAGCTGGTGTTGTGGCTCGTAAGCGGCCCAGACGTCCCGCGACCACGTGCGAACCCGCTCCGCGAACTCCCCCGTCATGCGAGCGTCATCCGCAACGACGTCGCGGACGGTGATGGATCCGCGACGCCGGATCAACGCGGGTTTCTCCAACCTGGCGTCCCCATTCAGCGAGCGAGCGATTCCCCAGTACAGCTGCGGCTCCCCGGCAAACTCGACGCCGCAGCAGAGTCCCGCCAGATGGGCCATGTAGGACTTGGCGGAGCGCCCGTACTCCTCGGGGTGCTGCATGCAGTAGCTGTCCACAACGAGGTTGTGCACGGCCCCTCGCTGAGGGCTTTCCCAGGCGCGCGCGGTGAGCTCGCTGAACAACGCCCGACAGCCCGCTCGGCCCCCGGCCGCAGCGCCGCAGAGCGGGCAGGGCTCGCCATCGCTCTCGGAGCGAGGAGGCTCGACTCCCGCGAGGTCATCCCCGGTGGCGTGCATGCTCGGTTGCGCTCCACGGGCCAGTTCGAGGTCTGATAGCACTTTGCCGGACATGGTGACTATCACCCGGCGGTTCTCGAATCTACTCCCCGCGCATCGCGACCGTCGGATCCACTCTTGCCGCCCGGCCGGCCGGGATGACACAGCCCAGCAGGGCGATCGCGAGAAGAAGGAGCGTGACGATGATGAAAGTCAGCGCATCCGTCCGACTCACTTCGAACAGCAGCTTCGCCATCACTTGCGTCGTCGCAGCGGCCAGCACGATCCCCACCGCGATGCCCGCGCCGGCTACGGTGAGCCCTTCGCCGACGATGAGGGTGTACACCTGACGCGTGCGCGCGCCGAGCGCGAGGCGGATGCCGATCTCCCGTGTACGGCAACCCACAGCGTACGCCGTTACACCGTAGATGCCGACGGCAGCGAGAACGAGTGCCAATGTCGCGAACAGGGAGAGGAGGGTGGTCCGGAACCTGTCCGCACCCACCGAGCTCTCGACCAGATCGCGCACGGTGCGGACACGAGCCACAGCGAGATCGGGATCGAGCGAGCGGACCGCCGTACGTAACAATGCTGCCACGTCACCCTCACCCAATGGCGTGCGGACGACGACGGAAAAGCTACGCGTGAGTCCGGTCGAGAACTGAGCGAACGGGAGATACAGCGCAACCATCGCGCTATCCGCGACACCGGCGTATCGCACGTCTCCGACGACGCCGACGATCGTGTAGACGTTGGCGTCCCCCGGGCCGCCGATGTTGAGTCGCTGGCCGATGGCATCAACGTTCGGAAAATACTTGCGCGCCAGGGCATGGCTGATCATCACCGTCGCCGGGGCAGCGCTGTTGTCGCGGGCGTCGAACACGCGACCGGCGCGAAGAGGGATCCCAAATGCGGCGAAGTACTCTCCATCCACCGACAACGCCGCGGCGACCGGCGAGAACTCGCCTTCGGGCACCGGGCGGCTCGTGACGAAGAAGTCCGAAGTATTGCCGAATACATCCGGAGGGAGACCGGTGGTCGCGCTCGGATGCTCCATGCCCGGAAGGGCCCGCATCTCCTCGAGGAGCCTGTCGTGAAAGGCGAGTATCTGCTCCGGCTTGATATAGCGACCCGTCGGTAGGGCGATCGACGCTGTCACGACGCCATCGGCGTGGACGCCGGTATCGACCGCCCGCAACTTGGCAAGGCTGCGGATGAGCAGCCCCGCGCTCACCAGGAGCACGAGTGACAGCGCGAATTCCGACGCGACGAGTGTGTTCCGCAGGCGTCGACGCGACCGGGCGTCGGTTCCCCCCCGCGCCGACTCGCGCATCGAGCCGCTCGCCCTTGCCGGGGCGCCGAGCAACGCGGGAGCGAGCCCGAACAACAACACACTCCCCATTGCTGCGCCAGCTGCGAGCGCCAAGACGCGACCGTCCACGCCGACATTCAGATCGCGCAACATCGGTAAGTTGTCGGGCGCGCTGGCGATCAGGACTCGCACGCCCCAGAGGGCCAACAGCACCCCGATTGCTCCGCCGAGCACCGCCAGGAGGGCGCTCTCGGTGAGAAGCTGTCGCACCAGCACCATGCGACTGGCGCCGAGGGCAGTCCGGACGGCGATCTCCTGCTCGCGACTCGTGGCTCGCGCGAACAGGAGGTTCGTCAGGTTCAGGCAGGCGATGAGCAGCACGAGAACCACCGCACCCATCAAGATCAGCAGCGCGCGTCGCAGTCCGCCCGAGTACTGCTCGGAGAGCGGCGTCGCGACGTACGTCCAGTGTGCGGGACCACCGGGGAAGCGGCTCCGAATCCCGGCGGCGATCTGGTCGAATGTCGTCTGCCGCTGGCCAGCATTCACGCTGGGGCGCATCCGACCGATGGCCGCCCAGCCGAACGGTCCTCGGCGCGTTGGCGTCGAGAAGCTGTCATTGATCCAGAATTCCGCGCGGTCGCCGCGAGGAAACCACACCGACGGGGGCATCACGCCGATGACGCTCACTGGCCGTCCCTGGATGTTGAGCTGCTTGCCGACGATGCCCGCGTCGCCTCCCAGCCTCCGCTGCCAGAAGCCATGGCTGAGCACGACGGTAGGTGGGGCACCCTCAGCATCGTCTCCCCCCTGGAACGTGCGCCCCAACAACGGACGCACTCCGAGCGTCTTGAAGAAATCGGCGCTCACGACTGTGCCGAAGACGCGTTCCGCGCGATCGCCGGAGACGAACGAGAAGCCGTCGCTCGACGTCTGGTACGTCGCGATCGACGAGAGAGCTCGGCCGTCGTCGCGGATCGCCAGGAAATCGGCAGCCGAGAACGACAGTCGACCGGCGGCCGCCTTACCATACGTTCCGTAGAGACGAACGAGCTGCTCCGGCTCCGGGAACGGAAGCGGTCGCAGGAGCACCCCGTCGAGCACGCTGAACATCGCCGTTGTCGCACCGATGCCGAGGGCCAGGGTGAGCGTCGCGACGGCGGTGAATCCCGGGGCCTTCCTCAGCGCGCGCGCACCATAGCGCACGTCACGCCAGAGGCCGCCGATGAGCGTCGAGACGGTCCGTGTCTCGACGGGCTCGTGAGCTCTCTCGTCCACGCGCTGTTGCGAGTCGGCGAGTCCTCGAGACAGGGGTTCGCGCGCCAGCTCCTCGCGAAGCTGCCGCCGGGTTTCGGCGTCGCTGTGCCCGCGGGCGCGCAGGTCGGTGTAGCGATCCTCCAGATGTTGGGCGAGCTCCTCCGTGATCTCGTGCTCGCGTGGCGCGCTCAGGCGCAGGGGGAGGAGACGCGCCCGGATCTCATCGCGCCAGTCAGGCATGCGTCACCCCGGCGACCTGGCCGATCGCCCGAACGAACTCGAGCCAGCTCGCGCGCTGTTCCCCGACGATCCCGCGACCGGTGGGAGTGATGCTGTAGTAGCGACGTCGTCGCTGGCCGGCCTTCTCGACCCACTTACCGCGGATCCAGCCCCGTTTCTCCATGCGGTACAACAGCGGGTAGAGCGACGACACCTGGAACTGCACAACGCCGCCGGAGCGGGATTCGATCAGCTTGCTGATCTCGTACCCGTGCCGCGACTCGTGCTGCAGCAGGGACAGGATGAGGAACTCGGCGCTCCCCTTCTTGAGGTCGGTGGTTCGCATGCGCCATATATATGAGTCCGATATATGGTGCGCAAGTAGCTCGAGCTCGGGGCCGGACGCATGCGCGGTGCCCGCACGCTACGGCTGTCGGCGCTGCCAGACCCGGCTGGGGATCTGCGCGGCCAGATAGCCGGCACCCGTTCCGACGGCCGCGCCGACCAGAACGTCGCTCAGCCAGTGGTGGCGCTGATAGACACGTCCGACACCGACCGCGGTGGCGATCGAGAAGCTGACGGCCGCGATCGCGTCCGCGTGAGGGTCGTTCGTGCGCTGCGCGGTGAAGGACGACGCGGCGGCGATGGCGAACATCGCCATCGCGTGCTCCGAGAAGAACGACGTGTTGTGCGCGACGCCCCATCCCCCGAAGCACGACGTCGTCGTATCGCTCATCGACCGGAGCGAAACCGTTTCCGGGCCCAGGTCCGTGCAGGGGCGTGCGCGATGCACGAAGTGCTTCGCGGCCCGTGACACCGCGAACCCGAGCGCGAGCGCCGCCGTTGACGACCCACCATACACGGCCGCGGCGTCCCGGCGCTCGGCCAGCGCATCGCCCCAGACGACCGGAGCCGCGGCCACGGCGGCAAACGGCGTCCAGTACGCGATCGGAGCGCCCCTGCGAAGTAGCGCGTTGCCCGGATCGTGATGACGCGCGAACCGATCGGTAGCGGCATCCGCGCGGAAAACGAACCGCTCACCGGCGCGGGCCGCCACTACGCTCCACTGAAGAAGCCGTGTCAACGGCGCACCCGGTGGACGAGATACGGTACCGCGAGCGGAGTCGAGTACGGTGGTTGAGTCCGAGCGCGGTGGATGACGGCGCGCCGAATCAGCGCGAACGCTCATCTGCGCGGCGACCGCGACTGGGCGGATACCCGTTGCAGCGACAGCGCCCGCGAGCACCAGGGCACACCGACCGGTTCGGCACGACGACCACAGAATCATCCGTGAACAATAGCGACACGCGATCGGAAGACTACCGGGCTGCGGGTTACGGTCGGGCCACGCTGCCCTCGCCGGCATTCGTAACTGTCGCGGCGGCCCGTACACGGAACTCGAAGATGTCTGGGCGCCCGTAGTGCCCCGCCACGTCGAGCGACATGCGCTCCTCGCGCACGCGCCCGAGCTCGATGTCGGCTACGATCAGTGCGGGCTCGTCAAACACCGGGCCGGCGACATAGGCCCCATCGGGCCCGATGATCGCGCTCCCACCGCGCAGCACCCGCTGGTCGGCGCTCGACACCCGGCTCGGATGCCATTCCAGCTCCGGCGGTAATGACGACGCGCGCATGAGCGAACCCGCAGCGAGCACGAAGCAGCGTCCTTCAAACGCGTACTGCCGACTGGCGACCTGATGCATCTCGTGCACAGTCGGCCAGAGCGCCACGTGCACATCTTCACCCGCGTCATGCAGTGCTTGCCGCGCAAGCGGCATCCAGTGCTCCCAGCACACGAGCGCACCGACACGCCCCGCCGGTGTCGCGACGGCGCGCAGTCCCGTCGCGTCGCCCGGTCCCCAGAGCAGGCGCTCCGTATAGGTCGGCACGAGCTTGCGATGCCGATTGAGGAGCACGCCGTCGGCGCCGAACGTGAGGATCGTATTGTACAGCGTGCCCTGCCCTTTGCCCTCGTTCACGCGCTCCACGACGCCAATGACCAACGTGGTGTTGGTGTCGCGAGCCAGCATCGACAGCGTCGATGCCGCGGCACTCGGCAGGGCTACGCTCTCCTCCACCAGGCGACGGAAGACGGTCTTCACCGGCGCGTGATCCCACAGCGCGACGTCGCGGCACACGTCGAGCCACGCGGGGTACCCAGGCAGCCACGTCTCCGGAAAGACGACTAGCGATGCGCCGCGCGTGGCCGCGTCGTGCGTCAGCGCCACGGTGCGGTCGAGTCCTGCCGCAAGCGTCGGTGCGACCTCCGCCTGCACGACCGCGACGCGCACACGTTCCGGCGTGCTCGCGACATGTTCAACGAGCGATGCGACTGGAGAGGCTTCGGAAGCCGTCATGCGACGAATCTAGTGGGACGCGTGATGGCCCGCGGATCGCTACCGCCAGACGGCGATCTCATCGAGCGCCTTGCGCCTGAGAACCGGCACGAGCGCTCCCTCGGCCGGGAACCCTACCGGCATCACCAGCATCGCGCGCTCGTTGATCGGGCGCTCCAGGAGTTCGCGCAGAAATCGCATCGGGTTCGGCGTGTGCGTGAGCGTCACGAGTCCCATTTGATGGATCGCGGCAATGAACAGTCCGGCGGCGATACCGCAGGACTCCTCGGTATAGAAGTACGTCCGCTTTTCGCCGTCGGCTGTGAGGCCGTACGCCTGGCGAAACAGCACGACCACCCACGGCGCATCGGTCAGGTGGGGCTTGTGCTCATCGGTCCCCAGCGGGAGCACTGCCTCCAACCACTCGCGCGACGCTTTCCCATGATAGAACTCGTGCTCCTCGCCTTCGGCGGCTTCACGGATCCGGCACTTCAGCTCCTGATCCGAGACGGCGATGAACGTCCAGGGCTGCTGGTGCGCCCCGCTCGGGGCGGTTCCCGCCGTGCGGATCGCCAGTTCGATGAGCTCTCGCGGCACCGGATCCGACGCGAAGTGACGGGTCGTCCGGCGGCAATTCATCGTGTGATAGAACGCCGCCGCTTGCGCACGCGACTCGTCGAGGCCACGACGTGAAAAGTCCAGAGGTACGAATGGATGCGTTTTTCCATCGGGCCGGGTCTGGTCCGGCCGTACGCCTGACTCTCCCATAGAAGATCTATCCTCGACAGTCTATTGGTAGCGCTCACGGGTCACACGACCGGTCCGCTCTCAAGCTCGACCCCGAGCCCGTCCGCGATCCTGTTCACGAACGCATAGTACGCAACGATCGCGCAGGCATCGTGGACGGCCAGCTCGGTGAATCCCGCGCGGGCGAGCGCCTCGACGTCGGACGCCGCGACGGCGCCCGGTGCCAATGTCAGTTTCGCAGCGTAGTCGAGCAGTGCGTGGTCCGCCGGGCTCAGCGCCGGCGAGGAGACTCGTTCGGCGGTCAACGCGCCGAGTAGCTCGCTCACGTGCTGCTCGGATGTCCCCTCGGCGATCAGCGCAAGACGGAGTCCCGCTCCGTGATGGTGCAGTCAATAGTGGCAGTTGTTGAGCGCCGATACGCGAACCGCGAGGAGCTCGCGTTGCCGCCGGGACAGGGGTCCCGGCCGGTGCATGAGCTCGCGGTACAGCTCGTAGTGCCAGCGCATCACCGCAAGGTGGACGCCGTGAATTCGGAGGATGTTGTCGGAATCGGGGACCCGATCCTCCGGTGGAACCTCGGCATCGCGTAAGTATCGAATGAACGCCATCGAGTCTCCGGTGCGGGCACGCTAGGTCGCCGACGGCGCCCGGCCGGCGCGGATGCTGCGCGGTGGCTCCACCGGCGCACACTTTGGGCCAGAGGAGCGCCACGTTCAGCTCCGAAGGTGCTGCTCCGCGACGCGGAGGCGTTCGACGGTGGATCGCGCGGTCGGCGGGCTCCCGGACGTGCGCGAGAGGCCGCACGCTGGACCGCCGTACCTGGCATGATGCATGCTCGGCGGTGGAGTGTTCTCAGACCCCGGAGTGATCGCATGGCTCGGAAGCAGGAGAACGACAAGATCGACGCGCCACCGGCGAAGCAGTCGCGCCGGCCGACACACGACGACCTCGCGAAGGGTAATCCGCCGCGCACTACCAAAGGGGGCATTACCGCGCCGAAATTCGGATCCGCGGGGAGCGGTGGCGCAGAATTGGAGCCGGGCCCGGAACGCGACTGAGCCGGACCGCGCGCGGCTGCTGGTGTTCGCCGGGCCCTCGACGCGAGGGGCAGCGCTGGCAGCTCTTAGCGCGCCCCGCCTCGCCCCTGGAGCACGATCGACGTTTGGGGCAGAACGGGAGATCAGGATATTTGACTAGTCAAGTCATTGACTGGCCGATCCGCGTCGCGCAATCCTCCCGGCTTAGGCGTGCTTCGGCTCGCCAATAGCGGCCAGCCGCGAAGAGCAGCGAAGGCGCCGGAGTACTTCCACGAGGTGGGCTTACTCGCTCACCGACCGGTCGACGACGATGGAAACATCGCGCGATCGTCATCGTGGGAAGGCCAGCTGCTCCTGCACCTCGCAGAAATCCGCACGACGTTGAGCTGCTGGAGCGTGATGCGATGCGGAGGCACGATTGAGCGCCAGGGAGGCGCTACCGGTGTGCGATGTCTCACCCGCACTCCGCGAAGCCGCACACATGACACTTGACGCAGCCCTCGGCGTACTCCAGCTGCGAGCCGCAGTCGGGACACGTGCCCATGAAGGCTTCGTTGTGCGCGCCAAAATCGAGCGCCTGTTGGGGCTGTTGCCCAGCGCGTGGCGAGCTCGCGGCCAGCTGCTCGCGCGCCGGCGCGCCGCCCGACTTCTGGGACGGATCCTGAAGCAGCTCCTGCTGGACTCCCTGTTTCTCGCGCCACCATCCTTCGATCGCGATGCCGATGGCGTCCGGCACAGACAGCACCTTGTGAGGGCCGAGGCCGATCGGCCGGTCGGAGGCGATGCCCCGCAGCTGGCGGTGCAGCTCCATGATCGGAATGCCCGAGCGGAGCGCCAGCGAGATCAGGCGTCCCATCGCCTCGACGTCCGCCATCGCGGCGCCGCCCGCCTTGCCGAGGGTGATGAACACCTCGAACGGCTGTCCCCGGTCATCCTCGGTGATGTTGACGTACATCGTCCCGAGGGGCGTCTCGATACGACGCGTGCTGCCGCGCAGCATGTCGGGGCGGGATCGTTTGGCGCGGCGCTGCGCGTTCTCGGCTTCGCTGTCGTAGAGCGCCTGTCTGAGACGAACGATCTCGTTGTCCTTCTCGGCGATCGCACCCACCAGCTCCCCGATCTCACGCTTTGACTCCGGCGCCGCGGCGGCGCTCCCTGACACGCTCGCCGCCGTACGCTCCGCTTTGGCCCGGTCGGTGGCACCGGTCGAGAGCACCTGGTTGTCGCGCGAGCCGTCACGGTACACGGTCACGCCCTTGCACCGAAGGCCGTAGGCCAGCTCATAGATGGCGCGCACGTCATCCCGCGTCGCCGCGTGCGGGAAGTTCGTGGTCTTCGAGATCGCCGAGTCGCAGTTCTCCTGGAAAGCAGCCTGCATCCGGACGTGCCACTCGGGCGAGATGTCGTGCGCGGTCACGAACACGCGCTGCCATCGCTCGGGAACCTCCGCGAAATGGATGTGCCCTTCTCTGGCGATGCGCTCCATCAGCTCGCCCGAGTACCACCCCTCGCGCTTGGCGACCGCCACGAAATCCTCGTTCACGTCCGGCATCATGGCGCCGGCCTGATTGCGCATGAACGCAACCGCGAACAACGGCTCGATCCCGCTCGAGCAACCGGCGATGATCGATATCGTGCCCGTCGGCGCGATCGTATTGACATTGCAGTTCCGAAGAAGCTGCATCGGCCGGACGCGATTTCCCTTTTCATCTCGCGCACACGTCTCGTCCGGGCCCCAGATCGAGCGCGCCCATTCCGGGAACGGGCCTCGTTCGTTGGCCAGCCGCTCGCTCTCCCGCTTGGACTCGACGTCGACGAACCGCTGCAGCTCGCGACCGAAGTCCACGCCCTGCGGCGAGGAGTACTCGATGCCCAGACGTACGAGCGCATCGGCGAAGCCCATGATGCCGAATCCGATCCGGCGGATCCGCTTCGAGAGCGCATCGATCTCGGGCAACGGGTACTTGTTGACGTCGATGATGTTGTCGAGAAAATGCACCGAGAGGTGGATGTCGCGCCTCAACGCGCTCCAATCCATCTTCCCGTCCTTGACGTACCAGCCGACGTTGATCGAGCCGAGATTGCAGACATCGTACGCCAGAAGCGGCTGCTCGCCGCACGGGTTTGTCGCCTCGTAGGATCCGAGATGCGGCACGGGGTTGTGGCGGTTGGCTTCGTCGATGAAGAAGCATCCCGGCTCACCCGTTCGCCATGCACCCTCGATCATCCGGTCCCAGACGCTCCGCGCGTCGAGCTGACCCACGACCTCGTTGGTGGACGGATCCACGAGCTCGTACGACTCTCCCGCGCTCACCGCCGCCATGAACTTCGCCGTGACCGCAACCGAGATGTTGAAGTTGGTCACCTGCGTGAGGTCTTCCTTGCAGGTGATGAACTGCATGATGTCGGGATGATCCACGCGCAGGATTCCCATGTTCGCGCCGCGCCTCGTCCCGCCCTGTTTCACCGCGTCCGTGGACGCGTCATAGAGCTTCATGAACGAGATGGGGCCGCTCGCCACTCCGGTGGTGGAGCGTACCATCGAGCCGGCGGGACGCAGACGGGAGAAGCTGAAGCCCGTGCCGCCGCCCGACTGATGGATGAGGGCCATGGAGCGCAGCGTGTCGTAGATGCCGTTCTGCCCGTTGGACAGCGCGTCGTGCACCGGTAGGACGAAACACGCCGACAGCTGTCCGAGGGGCCGTCCCGCGTTCATGAGAGTCGGCGAGTTCGGCTCGAAGCGACGCTCGAACATCAGTCGGTAGAATTCCTCCGCCACCGTTTCGGCCGCCCGCTCGCTCGCGCCGTAGCGTCGATCCGCGTTGGCGACGACCGTCGCCACACGCCAGAACAGATCCTCCGGCGACTCGGTCGGTTTGCCACTGTTGTCCTTGATGAGATAGCGCTTCTCGAGGACGGTGATGGCGTTCCGGCTGAGAGTATCGGGAACGGGAGGAGCTTTCGTGGGCAGGGGCATCGAGGCAACTCTCCCTTCGTGTGGCGCGACGTCAAGGGCCTGGGCGGGACGAACAGAAAGGCGGGCTGATCGTGCGTGGGGCGGGAACGATGCCCGAGATCGTGAGTCCACGCAAGGCAATGGGTAACCCTCGCCGCCACTTGCGCTTCCACTATCCACATCACATTTCCGTAGGCGACAGTTGTTTTCCACGTGCCTCCTGCCGCACCGGGGCCCGTCGGCTGGCGCCTGCCATCCGGCTGCAGGGATACGGGCACCACCACCGCGGCGTCAGCGCGTCCTAAGCGCTTTGCGGAAAGCATATTACCCTTGGCCCCTCGGATCGGTCACCCCAGCCCCCTGCCGGGCGTGCCGTGGTCACCCCGTGGAACGCCACCGCGAACGCTGTAGCGCAGCTGTTGCTTGGATACACGTCGGCTGACTGTCTCGACGTGACCTCTTTTCTGGCGAGATCGTGACGGGCGGCGGTCGTGGAGAGCGCTTCTGGTTTGGCGTTTCGCTCCCCGCCTGGTGGACAGCGGCGCGGAGCAATGTCATCCTCCTGCCCCATGGAAAAAAAAGACACCGACAACGACCCGGCCCGCGAGCTGACTGAGCTGCCTCTGAGCCGGCGAGCCTTTCTTCAACGAAGCGCCGGACTCGGCGCCGGGCTCGGAGTCCTCGCCGCCTGCAGCAGTTCGCCGCCGGGGCGCCGCTCCCCGCTCATCGCCGTCGTGGAGCCGCTGGAGGCGGAAGCCAGCACCAGCGCTGGCGAGCTTTCGCTGGCCAACTCGGCCATTCGAGCGTCATGGCAGTTGGAGGGAGGATCGCTGCGCGGAGGGCGGGTCGTGGAGCGGCTCACCAAATCGGCTCTGCCGCTCACCGATGCATTCTCGCTCTCGCTGGCCGACGGGCGAACGCTCGCATCGAGCGCCATGCGCGTGATCGCCGGCCCACGTCTCGAGATTCTCCAGCCCAAGCCTGCGGCGTCGCGCGCGGCCGAACGCCAGAAGGGCAAACAGCTCTCGCTGACGCTCCGCGACGAGGCGGGTCGCGTGGAGGCGACGTGGCGGGCGATCCTGCGCGACGGGTCGCGCTATCTGCGACAGGAGGTGACTTTCGTCGCGATCGGCGTACCGCTTCCGCTGCGAGGAATCACCCTCATCGATCTGGATGGGATCGCGGGCGCACGAATCAGTGGCACCGTCGCGGGCAGTCCCATCGTCGCCGGTGAGTGGTACGTCGGGTTCGAGCACCCTCTCTCCGCAAGCGCCGTCGATGGCGCGCGCATCCGCTGCTCCCTTGCTCGCGAGCTCCCGATTCGACCGGGCGCTCCCATCACGGTCTCGTCCGTCATCGGCGCGGCACGCGCCGGCCAGCTGCGCCGGGATTTCCTCGGCTACCTCGAGCGCGAGCGAGCCCACCCGTATCGGCCCTTTCTGCACTATAACTCGTGGTACGATCTGGGCTACTTCTCGAAATTCAGCGAGCCCGAGGCGCTGGCTGTGATCGAGACGTTCGGCACGGAGCTCGTTCGGAAGCGCGGCGTCGTGCTCAGCTCCTTTCTGTTCGACGACGGATGGGACGACCCCAGGACGCTGTGGGGCTTTCACGCCGGATTCCCGAACGGCTTCGCGGCGCTTCGCCAGGCGGCGGCGCGTTTTGGAACCGCACCCGGAGTGTGGATGTCGCCTTGGGGTGGCTACGGAAAGCCGAAGGAGGAGAGGCTCGCGTTCGGGCGCGCTCAGGGATTCGAGACCAACGCCGGCGGGTTCGCGCTCTCGGGGCCGAAATACTACGAGCGCTTTCGCGATACCTGCCTGCGAATGATGCGGGAGTACGGAGTCAATCAGTTCAAGTTCGATGGCACCGGCAATGCGTCGAGCGCGTTCCCGGGCAGCTTGTTCGACAGCGATTTCGACGCGGCGATCCATCTCATCGATGAGCTGCGCGCGGACCGCCCTGATCTGTTCGTCAACCTCACGACGGGAACGTACCCCTCGCCGTTCTGGCTTCGCTATGCGGACTCGATCTGGCGCGGCGGTGAAGATCATGATTTTGCCGGCGTCGGCTCGGATCGCCAGAGGTGGATCACGTACCGGGATGGCGACACGCACGCCAACGTGGTGAAGCGGGGAGAGCTCTATCCCCTCAACTCGCTGATGCTCCACGGACTGATCTACGCTCGCCACGCCAACAAGCTGAACGTGGATCCGCATGGTGACTTCGATGCCGAGGTCCGCTCCTACTTCGGGACGGGGACTCAGCTCCAGGAGATGTACGTGACACCGACGCTGGACCGCGGCGAGTGGGATGTGATCGCCGAGTCGGCCCGCTGGTCGCGACGCAACGCCGCGACCCTCGCCGACACGCACTGGGTGGGTGGTGACCCACTGGCGCTGGAGCCCTACGGCTGGGCCTCGTGGTCTCCCGATGGGGGGCTACTCACTCTGCGCAACCCGGCCGATCGCGCGCAGCGCCTCGCGGTGGATCCGGAGCAGCTCTTCGAGCTCCCCGCCGGGTCGGCGCGGTCGTTCCTGACGAGGAGTCCCTGGGCACGCGACCGGACGCGCGCGCCGCTCACGCTCCGCGCCGGCGAGAAGCACGTGGTCGAGCTCGCTCCCTTCCAGGTCCTCACCCTCGAGGCGAGGGCGAGGTGAGTCGCCGCCCGCAGGCTCACGACTCCTTCCGCCTGGCATCCCGGTGCAGCTGACGTCGCTCGACTGGGTGATCGTGGTAGTGAGCCTCGTGCTCTGCTACCTGCCGGCGATGTTCTACCTGCGGCGCGCCGGCACGAGCACCGCCGAGTTCTTCACCTCGGGCCAATCCGCGCCGTGGTGGCTGGTCGGCACCTCGATGGTAGCCACGACCTTCAGCACCGACACGCCCAACTTGGTCACGGACTTCGTCCGGTCGCACGGCGTCTCGTACAACTGGGTGTGGTGGGCCTTTCTGCTCACCGGCATGGCGACGGTGTTCTTCTATGCGCAGCTGTGGCGCCGCTCCGGCGTACTCACGGATCTCGAGTTCTACGAGCTGCGCTATGCCGGTCGCCCCGCGGCAATGGTGCGGGGCTTCCGCGCCGTCTATCTCGGTCTCGTCTTCAATCTGATGATCATGTCCACGGTCACGCTCGCGGCAGTGAAGATCGCGAACGTGATGCTGGGCTGGGGACGCGTCGAGACGATCCTCATCGCCGGATCGGCGTGCGTGCTCTTTGCCTCCGTCTCCGGGCTGTGGGGGGTGCTGGCGACGGATCTGGTTCAGTTCGCCCTCGCCATGATCGGAGTGATCGGCGCCGCGTACGTGTCCCTGCATCATCCGGCCGTCGGCGGACTGGCTGGTCTGCTGCGCCAGACGGATCCCCATACCTTGTCGCTCCTGCCGGACTTCCGCGACACGTCGCTCACCGTCACGGTGCTGGTGATTCCTCTCACGATCCAGTGGTGGTCCGTCTGGTACCCGGGGGCGGAGCCCGGCGGTGGAAGCTACATCGCCCAGCGCATCCTGGCGTCGCGGAACGAGCGCCACGCTCTCGGCGCGACCCTCTGGTTCAACGTCGCGCACTACGCGCTTCGCCCCTGGCCCTGGATTCTGGTGGCGCTGTGTTCGATGCTGGTCTTCCCTACTCTCGCCGACCTTCAGCGCGCCCTCCCGCACGTCAATCCGTCGCTGATCGCCAACGATCTCGCGTATCCGGCAATGCTCACCCTTCTCCCTGCCGGGATGAAGGGACTGCTCATCGCGTCGCTCTTCGCCGCCTACCGCTCGACGATGGAGACCCATCTCAACTGGGGTTCGTCCTACCTCGTCATCGACTTCTACCAGCGCTTCCTGGCGCCCGGGCACAGCGAGCGGCATTACCTCTGGGTATCGCGGGGGCTCACGGCCTTTCTGATGATCGGCTGCGGCGTCTTCACGATTTTTCTCTCGACGGCGAGCGAAGCTTTTCAGCTTCTGCTATCGGTGGGCGCGGGGACCGGCTTGATCTATCTCCTACGCTGGTTCTGGTGGCGCATCAACGCGTGGAGCGAGATCTCGGCAATGATCTCGTCGTTCGCGCTGTCGCTCGCGATCTTCGTGGCCAAGAAGAACGGCATGCCGATCTCCGATGCCGTCGCGCTGACGACGACGGTGGGGGTGACGACGGCGGTCTGGATCGTCGTGACTCTCGCGACGAGTCCGGTGGACCGGACGACGTTGCGGCGCTTCTACGAGCTCACGCGCCCAGCCGGCCCGGGGTGGCGCGCGATCCGCGAGGAGGCTGGACTCCCGTCGTCACCCGACAGTATCCCTCAGATGCTGCTCGGCTGGACGGCCGGCGTGACGTTCGTGTACGCGGGTCTGTTCGGCACGGGGAGCTTCATCTACGGGCGGGTCGGTCAGGCAAGCGTGTGGCTCGTGCTCTTTGTCGCGAGCGGCGTCGTACTCGTCCGTGTGCTCACGCGTCTGTGGGTGGGCGCGCCAATGATCGCCGGCGGTGAGACCTCCGTGGTCGCGGCGCGGCGTCCGGTGACCAAAGCGGTCGTCCTGGCTCGGGGCCTCGGCACGCGCATGCGGGCGCGGGACGACACCGCGCTCGGGCCAGCGCAGGCCGGCGCGGCAGACATCGGGATGAAGGGGATGATTCCCGTTGGACGGCCGTTTCTCGACTACGTGCTGAGCGCCCTCGCCGATGCCGGATTCACCGATGTCTGCCTCGTCATCGGGCCTGAGCACCAAGCCATCCGCGATCATTACCAGTCCACCGCCCGGCCGAGCCGACTGCGCGTGAGCTTCGCGGTTCAACCCACCGCGATAGGGACCGCGGACGCCGTGTTGGCCGCTGAGCAGTTCGTGGCGGGAGAGTCGTTCGTGGTCGTCAATTCGGATAACTACTATCCGAGCGACGCGTTGGCAGCGCTGCGAGGCGGGCGACAGCCCGCGGTGCTCGCGTTCGATCGCGCCGGGCTGATGAGCGCGGGAGCGATTTCTGCCGACCGCATCGCGACCTACGCGCTGCTCGAGGTCGCCCCGGATGGCCGTCTCCAGCGCGTCCTGGAAAAGCCGGGAATGGAGAACCTCACCCGACTCGGGCCGAACATTCCTGTGAGCATGAATTGCTGGCGATTCACCTCGACGATCTTCCGGGCATGTCGAGACGTGCCGCCCTCCCCCCGCGGCGAGCTGGAGCTGCCGCTCGCGGTTCAGTACGCGATCGACGTACTGGGTGTCACGTTCGATCTCATCCCGGTGAACGCGTCGGTGCTCGACCTCTCGCGTCGAGCCGACATCCCCGCGGTAACGGAGCGGCTCGCCGGAGTCGAGGTGCGCCTCTGACCGTCGGCGCGCTGGATCGGCTGACGGATGCCGGGATGCGTCCCGAGGAGGCCGAGCGCAAGCAAGTTCTGGTGGACCGGGCGTCAGCTACTCTGAAGGCGATGGATCCGGCGGCGTCTGGTGGGAACGCACTGTGGGTGCCCGGACGTATCGAGTTTCTCGGAAAGCACACCGACTACGCGGGAGGACGCAGCCTGCTCTGCGCCGCCGAGCGCGGAGTCGTCGTGCTCTGGCGGCCTCGAGCTGATGGCCGGGTGCGGGTAGCGGATGCCGTTCGCTCGGAGAAGGTCGAATCGACCTACGATCAGGCTGCCCATGCCGATTCGGGGCACTGGTCGAACTACCCGCTCACGGTGATGAGACGGATCCGCCGTAACTTCGGGGATCCCCTGACGGGCGCGGATATCGCCCTCGCGAGTGATCTGCCACCCGCGGCTGGGATGAGCAGCTCGAGCGCTCTGATCGTGGGCATCTTCCTCGCGCTCGCCGACGCGTCGCATCTCGCGGAACGAGACGAGTACCGCGGCGTCATTCGCGATCGCGAGGATCTGGCTGGCTATCTGGGCACGGTGGAGAACGGACAACCCTTCCGCACGATGGAGGGCGACAGCGGAGTCGGCACGTTCGGCGGGAGCGAAGACCAGACGGCCATCCTCTGCGCACGACCTGGACATCTCGTGCAATACGCATTCGCGCCGGTGAGATTCGAGCGAGTCGTCGAGCTCCCGAGCGAGCTCATACTGGTGATTGCGTCGAGCGGGGTGACGGCGGAGAAGAGTGGCGCGGCGCGAGAGCTGTACAACGCCGCTTCGCTCGCCGTGGGACGGATGCTCGATCGCTGGCATGTTGTCACGGGCCAGCGTCATGCGAGTCTCGGCAGCCTGTTGCGGACAGCGCCGGACGCGGCCGTTCGGCTCGCTGCCATGCTGCGCGCCGAGGCCGGAGCGCCCGGCGGCACGACCGGCCTGTCAGAGCGGCTCGAGCAGTTCATGACCGAGAGCAACGATCTCGTCCCGTCGGCAGCGGATGCCCTGGACGAGGGCGACCTCACGAAGCTCGGCGTGCTCGTGGACCGCTCGCAGGCGGCAGCCGAGAGTCTGCTCGGGAATCAGCTGCCAGAGACGTCCTTTCTGGCGCACAGCGCACGCGAGCTGGGCGCGGCAGCGGCATCCGCGTTCGGTGCCGGATTTGGTGGCAGCGTCTGGGCGCTCGTCGCCCGGAGCGGCTGCGAGGATTTCATCGCGCGATGGAGGCGACGATACGCCGGCCGATTTCCGGACCGGGCGACCAGCGCGGACATGTTCAGCACCCGTGCAGGACCGCCGGCAACGAGGCTCTGAGCCGCCGGCGCGCGGCTCACGGACCGGTCGCTGATTTCCCCAGATCGTCGAGTATCGGCGCGCGGAGCCCCGCCAGAGTGCGGCGCCGGGGCACGTTCAGGTCGAAGACCACGACCTCGTTCTGCCCGCGTCGCAGCCAGGGTCCGGGCACATAGAGAGTCTGCTGCGGTCCGATCGACCAGAAGCGACCGAGGTGATGACCGTTCACCCAGACGCTTCCCTTCCCCCAGCCTCTGGTGTCGAGGAAGCTGTCGCCGGGACGATCGAGCCGAAATCGCCCGCGATAGAAGGCTGGTGTCGGTGCATCGCCGGAGGCATTGTGGAACGGGAGCCGGCCGGGCGATGTCATGGGAAGGGAAAACATCTCCCACCCCGTCAGCTCCCGATCCCCCAGCATCACACGCTGCGTGATTCCCTTGCGCTCTGATCGCAGCGCCTTGGTGAAGTTGACCCGGCCGGAATTTTCGACCAGGATGTCGAGCCTCGCGCCGCCCGGGGGGATCGAGATCGGCAAGCGATCCTGATGGAGGCGGCGATCGAGCGTTCCCACCAGCGATCCGTTGACGTAGATGCGCGCATAGTCTCGCACCTCACCGAGTACGAGGTCGCCAGTGGGCGCGCCGGAGACTGTGGTGCGGTAGAGCACCGAGCCGAACGACTGCCCCAGCGCCTCCATGCCGCGCGGCCGCTCGGACCTCGTCGGAGCGCCGAGCGCACTCCAGAGTGGCGCCACCTCGGTCAGCTCGAACGCGGGAATCGCCACCGATCGCGCCTGCCGTGGCACGCCGGGAAGTGAAGCTCCGGCGCGATACCGGCGGATGACATCGCGAAACCGAAAGAACTTCGCCGTCGGACGCCCCGACTCGTCCAGGGCCGCATCGTAGTCGTAGCTGGTGGTCTGGGGCAGGTAGCCGTCACGCGACCCGTTGGCGCCATTCATGAGTCCGAACGTCGTGCCGCCGTGAAACATGTAGAGATTGACGGAATAGCCGCGCGCCAGCATCCACTCGAGCTCCCGCGCCTGCGCGGCGGCGTCGGTCCTCTCGTGCTTCTTCCCCCACTGGTCGAACCATCCCGCCCAGTACTCTCCGCTCATCAGCGGTTGACCGGCGCGGAAAGCACGCAATCGCGCGAAGGCGCTGTCGGCCTCACCAGTTCCGAAGTTCACGACCGCTGGCAGGTCGGGCAGCGTGCCGTGGGGCAGCTGCACGTCGCCATCGGCGGTATAGAGCAGCGCGTCGCCCAGTCCGGCGTGGCGCAGCGCATCGCGCTGCCAGCGGAGGTAACCCGTGTCCTGGTCGAACGAGCCGTACTCGTTCTCCACCTGAACGGCGATGATCGGCCCGCCACGTGCCGATAGCAGCGGCGAGAGCTCCCTGCCCAGACGGTCGAGCCACCGGCCCGCGGGTCGCGTGAAGCGAGCGTCGGCGCTTCGGAGCACCATCGCCGAATCTGCCAGCAGCCAGGGCGGATAGCCTCCGAGATCCCATTCAGCGCAGACGTACGGCCCCGGTCGAAGGATGACCCACAGACCCTCCTCCTGCGCCATGCGAATGTAGGCCGCGACGTCTCGTTCGCCGCTAAAGTCGTACGTTCCTGGCGACGGCTCGTGAAGATTCCAGAAGACGTAGGTGGAGATCGTGTTGAGTCCCATGGCGCGCGCCTTCCTCATCCGGTCGCGCCAGTACGCGCGCGGGACACGCGCGTAGTGCATCTCGCCGGAGATGATCTGGAAAGGCGCTCCGTCGAGCAGAAAGCTGTCGTGTGTCAGCGACAGATGGTGCGAGTAGCGCTGAGCGGCGGCCGGCCGCACCGCCGTGACGCAGAGCGCGGCCGACAGCGCGAGGAGCGACGAGCGAGCGAGCGGCGGTCGCATTGGCGATCGCGGCGCTACTCTCCCCTCAGGGCGAGGAGAGGGTCAGCGCCGGCGGCCCGCCGAGCCGGGATCATGCACGCGGCCAGCGCCACAACGGTCAGCGCCGCCGATACCGCGACGTAGGTCATGACGTCGGTCGCGGTCACTCCGAAGAGCAGACTGCCGATCAGCCGGCTCAGGGAGAGCGCCGCAACCAGGCCGATCACCACTCCAGCCGTCGTCAGTGCGGCGCCCTGGCCCACCACGAGCTTCAGCACATCCGCTGGCCGGGCGCCGAGCGCGACCCTGATGCCGAGCTCGCGTGCTCGCTGGGTGACAGCGTAGGACATCACCCCATAGATCCCGACCGTGGCGAGCAGGAGTGCCACCGCGGCGAACGACACGAGCAGCAGCATGTAGAATCGCGGCTGAGCGATCGTCTGACCCACGCGCTCCCGCATCGTGCGCTCGGCGAATGTCGGGAGCTCGGGATCGATCGCGTGTACCTGCGCACGTGCGGACCGGACGATCGCCCGCGGATCGCCTGACGTCCTCATCACCGCAACCAGGTAGCGCTCGGGATACTGCGCCAGTGGCAGGTACATCTGCCCGGTGGGAATGTCAGCGAGACCGACGGTGTGGATGTCACCGACAAGCCCGACAATCTGCCGAGCGACTGAGCCGCTGTCGTCGTCGAGACCGTCAACGCGAACGAAGCGACCAACCGGATTCTGGGAGCCGAAGTACTTCCGGGCGAAGGCGCGGTTGACGATGGCGACGGGTGCGCTGCTCTCGCGGTCATTGGGCGTGAACAGACGCCCGCTCAGCGACGAGATCCCGAGGGTCGCGAAGAATCCGTCCGTCACGCCGGCCATGCCCGCCTCGGGAGAGGTACCGGGAGTCCGTATCTGGCCCTCGATCGCGAGCGAGCTGGTTCGCGACGTCTCGCCCATCGGCAATCCGAAGACGAGCGCCGCCGACTCGACGCCGGGAATCCGCGTCAGCCGATCCACAAGCTCTCGATCGAATGGCCGAGTGTCCTTCTTTTCCTTGTACTTGCTGGCGGGCAGCGTAATCGAGAACGTCATCACGCGATCAGGCCGGAAGCCTGGGTCCACGATCGCGAGCCGATGGAAGCTCCTGATCAGCAGTCCCGCTCCCGCCAGCAGCATGAGCGATAGCGCCAGCTCGGCGACCACCAGGACGCTTCGCGCGCGGCCGCTGTTGCCCCCCTGCGATCCACGAGTGCCGTCACGCAGAGAGCGACTCAGATCGGGCGTCGTGGCGTAGAGCGCGGGCACGAGCCCGAACAGAACCCCGGTGGCGATCGCGATCAGCGCGGTCACGATCAGGACGCGTAGATCGAGCGACACCGCCGCCAGGAGCGGAATATCACCCGGCGCCGAGCTCTTGACCCAACGGACCATCCAGCTCGCGAGGAGAATCCCGAAACCCCCGCCGACCGCCGAGAGCAGAACGCTCTCGCTGACCAGCTGCCGGACGAGACGGCCGCGGCCCGCGCCCAGGGCCGTTCGCACGGCAATCTCCGTCTCGCGTCCGGCGGCACGAACCAGCATCAGGTTGGCGACGTTGGTGCAGGCGATCAGGAGAACGAGACCCACCGCCCCGAGCAGCACGAGCAGCGGCAGTTTGACGTCGCCGGTCAGATCCTCATGCATCGAAACGACACGAAGCTTCATGCCGGCGTTGGTATCCTGATACTGGTCGGAGAGTCGCTTCGCCAGCGCGGTGAGCTCGGCCTGCGCCGATTGGACCGTGGCGCCGGGGGCGAGTCGACCCACCACTCCGAGGGAATGCGAGCCGCGCTGGGGAGCAGCCAGCTGTTTGGGACCGAACGACAACGGCACGAAGATCTCGGCGCCGCCGGGCGGATGGGTGGCCGGATCGAGGACCCCGGTCACGGTCACCGCCTCTCCGTTCAGGGTGATCGCCCGGCCGACCACGGACGGGTCGGAGCCGAAGCGGCGCTTCCACAGATCCTCACTCAACACCGCCACCCGGGGCGCTCCCGGCTGGTCCTCTCCAGGCGCGAAGGTGCGGCCGATCAGCGCGCGCACGCCGAGCAGCGAGAAGAAGTTCGCGGTGACCGAGCGCCCCCGTAGCCGCTCCGGCTCACCGTCGCCGGTCAGATTGGTTGTGGCGCCTCCAAACGCGGCTGCACCCACGAACGAGTGCGCCTGCCGCTGGACGTCGAGAAAATCAAGCGCCGAGAAGCCCTCGTGGCCGCCCTCGTAGACCTTCGTCAGGCGCGAGGGGTTGGAATACGGCAGCGGCCGAAGCAGAACTCCATCCACGATGCTGAAGATCGTCGTGGTGCCTCCGATGCCGAGCATGAGCGTCAGGAGGGCGACGGTCGTGAATCCACGCGAGAGCCGGAGCTGCCGCATCGCGAAAACGAGATCGTGTCTCAGGTCGGCGAACCACTCAGCGCGCTGCATCTCCCGGTCTCTCTCCCGGCCAATGACGCGACAGTCGCGCTCGACCCGTTGCAGGTCCCCGAAGCGGCGAAGTGCCGCCGAGCGGGCGGCAGCCGCCTCCATCCCTCGCTCGATATTGTGCCGCGTCCGCATCTCCAGGTGGAAGCGCAACTCGGCGTCGACTTCTTCATCCACGCTCGTCTTCCAGATGAGCGACCGGAGCTGGTGTCCGAGGCCGACGCGCCTGCTCATCCCGGCTTCACCCTACGCGGGCAGAAGCACCCGGGAGACCGCGGAAGCGAACTGGGCCCAGCGAGCCGTCTCGACACGGAGCTGTGCTCGTCCCGCGCGGGTGAGGGCGTAGATCTTCGCCGTCCGACCCAGGTCCGACGTCCCCCATTCCGCCTTCAACCAACCGCGTTTCTCCATGCGATAGAGCGACGGATAAAGCGAGCCCTCCTCGATCTGCAGAGCGTCGCCGGTCGTATCCTCGAGCCATCGGGCGATCGCATAGCCGTGCCGCGGGCCCCAGCTCAGCGTCTTGAGGATCAGCGCATCCAACGTACCATGGAGAAGCTCACTGCCCGGCGCGGCCATCACGGAACCCTTACCTAGAGGATCTTTGTATTTACGCCGTGTTGCCCAGACTGTCAAGGTATAGGCGAAGGCCTTACCATCGACCGGCACGATACTCTTCCTGCAGCGCCAGATAGCTCGCCACCGTTCGAGCAATTCGATCGCCATCGGCCGCCGTCGTCGCTCGGGCGATACGAGCCGGTACGCCGAGGACCACCGAGTGGGGCGGAATGTCCATTCCTTCCGGGCACACCGCTCCGGCGCCGACGACCGACCCCGTCCCCACTCGCACGCGATTGAGGAGAATCGCGCCCATGCCGATGAGACAGTCATCTTCGATGAACGCACCATGAATCACGGCTCGATGGCCGATGGCCACACGATCGCCGATGGTGCACGGAACGCCGTTGTCGACGTGCACCACCGTGCCATCCTGAACGTTGCTGTCAGCACCTACCCGGATCGGCGCGCTGTCCGCGCGGAGCACCGCCGTGGGCCACACCGACGCACGCGCCCCGAGAGTCACGTCCCCGATCACGATCGCCAGCGGATGGACGTAGGCCGACGAATCGATCACCGGGATCAGGGCGCGCTGGCCAGCGAGCGGAAGTACTCCTCGATCCCGTTGGTCACGCCGCGCGCGTACGCGTCCTGAAACGCCGCCGTCCGCAACGCCGACTCCTGCTCCGGGATCATGAGGAACGCACCCTCGCACAGCACCGATGGCATCCAGCTCGGACGGGCGAGAGCGAAGTTCTCGTAATTGATCCCGAGATCGCGAAGACCCATCGCGGCCACCATCGCGTTCTGGAGGGCGCGCGCGAGCGGGATCGCCTGCGGATGGAAATAGTAGGCCCCCGTTCCATGGGCGAGAAACGGATTGATGCCGTCCGGCAGCGCGTTGAGGTGGATGGAGACGAGCGCCTCGGCATCGGCGCGCTGCGCGATGACGGGACGCTCGTCGAGCGACAGCGGCGCATCGCTCGTGCGCGTCATGATGACCGTCGCGCCGCGGGCCATCAGCAGGACGCGAGCCCGTTCGGCGATGGCGAGCGTGGCCACCGGCTCCCACAGGCCGGTCGGTCCGGTCGCGCCGCCGGGAGGATGCCCGGCATCGATCGCGATCCGCCGGCCGCGCAACGGAGCCGACGCGTCGATCGTCGGCCGCCGACGGACACGAAGGACCAACGCCCCATCTCGCCAGAGCACGCGATACCCGAATGGGTCGTGAGCGAGAGTCAGGACGAACCGCATCCGGTCGCTCGTCACCTGTTCCCACGTCACCGCGCGCACCAGCTGCTCGTTCGCCGGGTGATGGATGACATTGGTGTTGGAGCGCGTTCCGTACAGCGTCAGGGCGAGCTGGCCCGGACCTTCCTCGACGAGAAAGGCGGGGCGCGCACCCACCGGGACGATGAAGTCCACCCAACCCTCCGCCGGCACTAATATCGCCGAGCCGGTGACGCGACGTGGTGCGGCCGTTCCCGCGGGCAGCGCGTGCACGTCGGTGGCGGAGATCCACGCCTCGAGGCCGGCGTCCAGACGAACCCGTGTCAGCGCCCCCGAGCGACCCGTCAGTTCCAGTTGTGTTCCACGGAGGAGAAGCCATCCGTAAGCGGCATCGGGCGGCGGTGTCGGCGTGGGACGCGCGGGGATCGCGCGATCGGAGTCACCGGCGCTGGAATCGGCGCCGAGAAGCGCCCAGGAAATCGGTGCGCCCGGCGACTGGACTGGAGGCAGACTGAAGCGCGTCGTGTCCCGATCACGGGTCACGTAGAGCTCCGGCCGGCCGTGCAGGAGCTTCGCCGGCACGTCCGTGCCCCACTGCTCCGGGTCGCCGGGCGCTCCGAGCTCAGGGTGTGCGAGTGGTAGGACACGATCGGCGCTGTCGGGCCGAACCCAGACGTTCGCGTTCGAGGCCGCGCGAACGCCGACGTGGACCATCTCGTCGTCTCTCAGCATCAGCACTCCGCGCGGCACGATGGTCGTGCTGTCGGCCAGCGAAGCTCCCGGCCCGCCGACGGCCATACGGGAACCGGCGATCCTGACCGCATGCGCGGCCCGTACCGTGTCGCGTCCGAGCACAGCGACGACGCGGTACGCCGGCATTGATGCATCGGGGAGAGCCAGCCAGGCGAGAAAGCTGCCGTTCGGAAGCACCGGCACCGCCGTATCGTTGATCGTCAGAGTGGCGTGGCCATTGCCGACGGACCCGAAGATGAAGTTCGAGTCGCGCGCCGTGATCTGAGCGCCGAACGGCGGATACACAACCCGCAGGGCGAGTGGCCCCTCTACCAGCGGAATGGGCGGAAGAGGAGCCGCTGCGGACATCGCTGTCTTGCCGCGAGAAGGGTCGACGCCGAGCGTGGGCCTCGCTGGATGACAAGCGGCGAGAACGATCTCGAGAAGGAAGAGTGGACGACGCATGGCCCTGAAGGTAACCACCAGCAAGGGTGTGGGCGAGGCGTAACTCGCTGCGCAGTCACAATTTCCATTGACCCACCTGGTTGCGATTCCTATATTCTGACGTCGATCTGAGGTGAGAATCCGTGGAGGCGACGACGTGACCTCCTGCGCTCCGCGGAGGACTCGCCGCTCCGGATCCCCTTGGCCGTCGGTGCGGCGCTTCCTTGCGGCCTCTTTCCCCCCCAAGCCCCGAGCGCGTGAGCACGAAGATCTGTCCGCAGTGTGAGACCAATTACGGGGAAGACCTCAAGTTCTGCCCCCGGGATGGCTCCTCGCTCAAGACCCCATCGCAGAGCGATCTGGTCGGGCAGATGGTCGCCGATCGCTATCACGTGCTCCGGAAGCTGGGCGAAGGGGGGATGGGCCAGGTGTATCTTGCCGAGCACGTGAAAATGGGGCGCCTGAGCGCGCTCAAGGTGATGAGCGCATCGCTGATTCATGACGCCGATGCGATCGGCCGATTCAACCGAGAGGCTGCGAACGCCAGCCGCATCAGTCACCCCAACGTGGCCGCGGTCTACGATTTCGGTGAGACCAGCGAGGGGCTGATCTACCTCGCGATGGAGTTCGTCGAGGGCGAGCAGCTCACACGGTTGCTGGGCCGTCCGGGCGCCATGTCTCTCCCGCGCACGGCCGAGCTGGTGTCGCAGATCGCGAGCGCGCTGGACGCCGCGCACGAGCTCGGAATCGTGCACCGGGACCTCAAGCCCGACAACATCATGATCCGCACGAATCGCGACGGATCCGATTGCGTCAAGATTGTGGATTTCGGGATCGCGAAAGCGATCCGCAACGACGGCCAGAAAGTGACGCGCACCGGGATGGTGATTGGGACACCCGAGTTCATGAGCCCGGAACAGCTCTCGGGCGATGAGGTGGACGGTCGCAGCGATACCTACACGCTCGGCCTGGTCGCCTTCGTGATGTTGACCGGACAGCCGCCCTTTCCCAGCGACACTGTCCAGGAATCGCTCATCAAGCGGTTGACCGAGCGCCCCCGAACGCTGTCCGAGGTGAAGCCTGAAATTCCCTGGCCCGCCGATGTTCAGCACGCGATGGACGGGGCGCTGCAACGCAAAGCGGTGGACCGGTACTCGCGAGCGACCGATTTCGCTCGCGCTCTGCGCCTGGCGATCGCGGCGATGACGGCCCAGCACGATGCCGACACGCAGGTCCTAAACGCTATGGTCCCCCCGACCGTGGTCCGGTCTACGGCGGATGGCCGTGGACATCGGCGGGGAGCGCTCGTTGCCTTCGCGACGTTGGCGGCATTGGCTCTGGGGGCGACCGCGATGCTGCGGAGCGCCGCGGGCTCGAGACATGTACAGGGCGTGACGACCCGGCCAGCGGCCGACTCTGCTCGCCACTTCTCTCGGCCCTTGCAGCCGGAGTCGGAATCACACTCGAGCGCGACCGAGCTCACGCGCTCGCGGCGCGCGGCTGCTCCCGCGCCCCCCAGCGTGGGCGGCGCTGCCCGTCGCTCGAGCGCCACCGGAGACAGCGTCAGCGAGGCGCGCGAGGCGGACGATCTGGATCGGATCGGCACGGCCTTCGACGGTACCGGCACGTCCGGCGACTCGGCTCGTGCCTCGGCGGCCGAGCGTTTGCTCGCGGAGCGGCTGCCAACGGTCCACTCACGACGGAATATCATGCGCCTCCAGCTGCACCGGGTCGAGGCTCTCGCCGCGCAGGGAAGACATGATGACGCATGCAGGGTCTGGCGCCGTCTCGACAGTGAGGCTACAACTCTTCCGCCGGCCGCCGGCAACATGCGACGGGCCATCGAAGCCATTGGCCAGACGCTCTCGTGCCCATAACTCCGATACCAGGCGCCGTGACACCTACGGGGCAGACCGGAAATTCACCGCTCGGCGAGATCGTCGTGCAGCTGTACGGCCAGACTGACGTCGGCCGGACACGCGAGCACAATGAAGATGCATTCATGATCGCCGATCTGTCCGGATCTGACTGCTCGATCGATGGTGCGGTGCGCACCATCTCGGCGGGCGCACGCGGAACGCTTTTCATGGTGGCCGATGGTCTCGGCGGTGCTGCCGCGGGAGAGATCGCGAGCGAGATGGCCATCGCCACGGTGCTCGAGGAGATGCAGAAGCGGTGGGTTGACTCGGACAGCGCCGACCCCGAGGTCTTCGCCGCGGCGCTCAAGTCCGCTGCCGAGACGGCCAACGTCAGAATTCACAGCTACGCTGTCGAGCATCCGGAGAGCCGCGGCATGGGCACCACCGCGACGATCGCCGGCTTGCTGCTCGACACGTTGTATCTGGTTCAGGTCGGCGATAGCCGCGGGTATCTCGTGCGCCACGGAGTGGCCCGACAGATCACCCGAGATCAGTCGCTGATGCAACGCTTGATCGATGCCGGTGAGCTGACCGCGGAGGAAGCGGAGCGCAGCGAACGGCGCAACATCATTCTCCAGGCTCTCGGCCCGGAGCCACTGGTCAAGGTGGATCTCACCTATCAGAAGATTCGCCGGGGCGACATTCTGGTGTTGTGCACCGATGGACTTTCCGGCCTCGTGACGCGAGAGGAGATGACCCAGGTGCTGGCCACCGAGCTGGATCTCGGCGACGCCTGTCGCGTGCTGATCGATCGGGCGAACGAGAATGGAGGCCCCGACAACATCACGGTGGTTGCCGCTCGTTTCGACGGGAACGGCTTGGGCACGTCGGAGCTGGACGATTCCGTCGGACATGCGGTCTTTCCATTGCCGGGCGCGCCCCCATCGATCAGCACCATGCCGACGCGCGAGATGCACACCGGCCCGTCTCCCAAGCCTGTCTTTCGGGAGATCGAGATCACGCCCGAGCGAACGCCGGTCGTCGTGGACGCGGTGCCAGCGGGCCGCGGTACAAACCGCATGTTGACGGTCGCGCTCGCTGCCGTGATCGTGTTGCTCGCGATTTTCCTCGCTCTTCGGGCCATGCGGGGACAGGCTGCCCTCCCTGACTCTGTGCCGCAGCAGGCGCCGTCGCGGCAGGCACCGTGACTCTCGGCCTCAAGGTGTTGAGCGGATCCCGCACCGGCGAGCGGGAGCAGTTCGAGAAGGCGGTCGTCACTTTCGGCCGGCACCCGTCGTGCGATTTCCGATTCGACGCTGACAAGGACCTCGACGTCTCGGCGCGTCATGCCGAAATACGGAGCACCGACGGCCGATACGTCCTGCGCGATACCGACAGCACGAATGGGACCTTCGTCAACGGTATCCGTCTCGATGGGGACGCACCGCTGTCTCCGGGCGACGTCGTCGGCTTCGGGGAGTTCGGACCCAAGCTCGAAGTGCGGTTCGAGAGGCGGAGCGATGAGGACACGCCGGACGTCCCGCACACCTCGAGAACGCTGCGTACTCCCACGAGCCCCATCACCCGTCCTCCCGGATACACCGCGGAGCGGATCGCGGCGGCGGTCGAGGAGCATACGGCACGACTGCAGCGCATGCTGCTGGCTTTCGGCGTGCTGCTGGTGCTGGCCATTGGCGGGGGCTTCCTCCTCCTTCGCACCGACCGGCGCGCGCGCGATCGCGAGATCGCCGTCCTGCTGGGCCGTGCGGACAGCCTGAGCGCGGTGAACGAGCGTGCGACCGCCGGGCTCTCCAGCCACGTCCACGGCATGGATTCCGCGCTCGCGGCCGCCCGCACCGAGAGTGATCGGCTGCGGACAGAGGTTCTACACGCCAAGAGGGGCGGCGCCGATGTGCGGCAGCTGGCGACCCGCCTCGACCAGACAGCGGCCAGGCAATCGGCCCTCTTCTCGGCAGCGCAGCTGGACTATTCGCGCATCAGCGAGCTCGATGATGCGGCGACGGCGATCGTGGCGGTGAGATGGAGCGATGGCCGGAGCCAAGCCGGAACGGGGTTTGGCATCACCCGCGACGGGCTGCTGGTAACGAGCCGACATCTCGTCGAGCAAGGCGGGGAGCAGCCGGAGCGCGTTCTCGTCATCTTCAGCAACACTCGAGTCTGGCTCCCCGCCCGTGTGGTGCGCTCCGGCGATTCGGCCTCGGGAGACTTTGCCTTCCTCCAGCTCGATGATCGTGGCAGCCATCCGGTCGTCGCGGGCATCGCTCACTCCTCCAGCACCAAAGTCGGCTCTCCGGTGGCGCTCATCGGGTACCCGCTGGCGCTCGACCTGCCGATGCCGGGAAGCGGGACGCGGATCACGGCGAAGTCGACGATCGCGGCGGGAACAGTGAGCAAGATGCTGGACACTCTCCTGCAGGTCGACGCGTACGCGGCGGAGGGGTCGAGCGGCACTCCGATCTTCAACACGTCCGGTCACGTGATCGGAATCGTCTGGGGAGGAGCCCGTGAGAGCGCGGGGCGCATCGTCTACGCCGTCCCCAGTGACCTGCTCATCGCGGCGCTACCGGAGGAAGCGAAGGGCGTGGTGCGCTGAGCACGTCCGCGAAATCGGTGGGACGGCGCCGGACCAGAAGCGACAAGCCGGCTGCTCCGACGAGGCCCGCCAGCGCCGCCACGACCCACTGCTGCAACAGCGCTGCGCCGAGCGCGATATTGCCACCGAGCAGCGCCGACACGCCGGCGACCGTACGGAGCACGTCGTCACCAAGCCGCTGCCGGGGCGCGAGCCCGGTCCGACGCTGGACGACACGCCAGAAGCCGCCTGGCTGCGCCCGCCGGTAGAAACGGTCGAGCGTCTCCTCCGATTCGGGCGGAGTCAGGAGCATCACGCCCACCCACAGAGCCGACACGATGAGCGCGGTGGCGGTCTCGCGCACGCCGTATTCGAGCGTGCGAAAAGCGGGAAGCCGGAAGGATAGCACTCCGACCACGACGCTCCCGACGAGCGCGGCGATCTCCGCCCAGGCGTTGATCCGCCACCAGAACCAGCGGAGAATCAGCAGGAGGCCGGTACCGGTGCCCAGCACGATCAGGAAGCGGAATGTCTCCCGGATGCTGGTGAGATGGAAAGCGATGAAGGAGGCCACGACCGTGATCAACAGCGACGCGAACCGCCCTGCCCACACCAGATGGTGCTGCGCCGCGTCCGGGACGACGAATCGACGGTAGATGTCGTTCACCAGGTAGCTCGCACCCCAGTTCACCTGGGCCGAGACAGTCGACATGAACGCCGCCAACAGACTGGCAAACACCAGCCCGAGAACGCCGGCTGGGAGATAGCGCCGCATCAACAGCGGATACGCCGTCTCGGGGTCGCGGAGGCCGGGCAGCACGATCATCGCCACGAGCGCAGTCAGAATCCAGGGCCAGCAGCGCACGACGTAGTTGAGAATGTTGAATAGCCACGCCGAGCGCTCGGCGTCCCGCTCGGATGGCACCGATGCCAGTCGTTGCACGAACTGGCCTCCGCCGTCGGCGCCACGGAACGCCCACCACTGTATTGCCACGTACGCGAAGAAAGTGGGAAGCGGCAGCAGCACGTTGCCGGCCGTGGGAAAGAAGGCGGTATGGTCACTCTTTCCGATGGCGGCGAGGCGATCGGGCAGAACGGCCAGACCACCGATCTCGCGCAGTGCGAACCAGGCCACGATCAGGGCACCGACGAGAGCGAGAACGAGCTGAAAAAAGTCCGTTGCCACGACGCCCCACAGCCCGCTGAACGCCGAGTACACCAGCACGATCAGGGCGATCAGAACCACCGTCCAGATTCGCTGCGCGTCACCGCTCAGCCTGAACTGCTCCCACAGGCCCAGGGCATCGACGACCTTGCGCATCGCGAGCATTCCGTAGGCGATGCCGATGGCATTGATCGGAAGAGCAAACAGGAATGCGCGCGTGCCGCGCAGCAGCGCTGCGGGACGCCCGCCATAGCGCAGCTCGTTGAGCTCGACGTCGGTGAGAATACCCGCCCGTCGCCACAGGCGTGCGAACAGATAGATCATTCCGACGTGCGCCACGATGAAGCTCCACCACTCCCAGTTTCCGGCGATGCCACGACCGATCACCAGTCCTCCGACGTACAGCGGCGTGTCCACGTTGAAGGTGATCGCCGCCATCGAGCATCCCGCGAGCCACCATGGGATGGATCGGCCCCCGACGAAGAATTCCTCCAGCGAGCGAGACGCGCGTCGCGATAACCAGAGGCCGATGGCGAGCGTGATCGCCATGTAGATCGCGACAACGATCCAGTCGAGGGGCCGCACCTCAGGGCCCTCTGAGGAGCCACGCGGCGGCGGCCCGCTGCATCGTGGCTTCTCCGCCCCACGCACACACGACGGTTCGCGCCCGCGGGATCTCAGCCGAGAGACGGGGATGGCCGAACTGCAGCACCACCACATCGCCCCGCTCCTGACCGGCGCGTTCGACCAGGGCGCGGGAGTGCGCGGAATAACCCGGCCGGCCCTTCCATGACCGGATGTCGCCGAAGAGCGCCAGGATCGTCGAGCGCCGGCCATCCTCGGCCGGCTTGTCCACGCGTCGCACTTCCCAACCG
Source organism: Gemmatimonadales bacterium (assembly GCA_038253885.1). GTDB lineage: Bacteria > Gemmatimonadota > Gemmatimonadetes > Gemmatimonadales > Gemmatimonadaceae > JALZAQ01. The sequence continues at coordinate 109,874 of JBBSGP010000002.1, forward strand.
GCTGCGCCCAGGGCCGCGAAGAACGGATCGCGCGACGGAGCAGGGTACGGACCGCCGACGTCGTCGTCGACCACGATGACATCCAACGGAGACGTGACGCGCGCCGGCGCTCCCCGCACGACCCGGATACACCGCTGTGCGAGGTCATCCGCCCAACCCGGCTCGGCGACCAGGGGCGGAGCCGACGGCGGAGGCGCCACCAGACCGCCCCACTGTGCCCATTTCGCGCGGCGTCGCAGCGAGTGGAAGATGCGCTCGCTCTCGAGCACTCCGTCTCGCAGTGCCTGCTCGAGAGCGCGGGCGATCGCATCGAGATCAGCCGGATAGAGCAGCAGATCGCAGCCGGCCTGGAGCGCCCGTATCCCGGCCTCCGCTTCTCCCTGGCCGACGAGTGCGCCCTCCATGATGAGGGCGTCGCTCACGATGAGACCATCGTAGCGCATGTCCCGGCGCAGGAGCCCGCCGATGATCTCGCGCGACAGCGTTGCCGGCGCGCCGCTCGGATCGAGCGCCGGATACGCGACGTGCGCGGTCATGATCGACGCCACGCCCGCATCCACCGCCGCTCGGAACGGAACGAGGTCGGTGGCCAACAGCTCCTGAGCCGAGGCGCGCACGACCGGCAGCTCCATATGACTGTCGCCGGTCGTGCGCCCATGACCGGGAAAATGTTTGGCGCACGCCAGCACGCTCTCCGACTGACAGGCGTCTATCCAGTCCGCGGCGAGTGCGGCGACGCGCTCCGGATCGCCGCCGAGCGCGCGCGTACCGACGATCGGGTTTTCCGGGAGGATGTCCAGATCGCACACCGGTGCGTAATCCCAATTCACCCCGAGCTCGCGCGCCTCACGGGCAGTCAGCCGGGCGGCTCGGCGCAACGCATCGGGGTCGCCGAGCGACGCGAGGGCGGCGAGCGGAGGAAGGCCGGTCGCTCCCGCGAATTGCTGTCCCGCTCCCCTCTCGAGGTCGGCCGCGACGAGCAGCGGGATGCGCGACCGGCGGTGCAGCTCGCTCGTCAGCTCGCGGGCGTCGCCGACCGAACCGCCGAAGAGAATGAACCCGCCCACGCCCAGCTCCAGCGCACGCTCGATCATGGCCCGTTCGCCCGTATACCCCAGCGCGGGATCCCAGCGCACGGCCGGAAGCAGGAGCTGACTGATCTCGCTCACCGGCTCTCTCTGATCACGCCGGCGTGCGCTTGCCGAGCACGCGGGTACCGCGCGCACCGGTGGCGGCCGGCACGTTCCCCGCACGACCTTGGAGGTGAAGCCATCCGAGCAACGCGAACGCGACAGCCTCCTTGGCCTCGGAGTCGAAGTACATCTCATCGAACCGTCGCACGTCGATCGGCGCGCGCGCGCCGGCGGGAACGAGCGCCGCCGAGATCGCATCACACAGCGCGGGATTCTTCGCTCCCCCTCCCGACAGAAGAAGCTCGCTCACCGGCTCGGGGATGAAGCGCTCGAAGGCGAGCGCGATACTGCGCGCGGTCAGCCAGACGGCCGTCGAGATCAGGTCCTCTGGAGTCGACGCTGGTGCCGCGAGGCGGCAGCTGTCGATCAATCTCCGCACGTAGTCGGCGCTGAAGAGCTCGCGGCCGGTGGATTTCGGTGGCGGCGAAGCGAAGTATCGCTCGTTCAACAGCTCATCCAGTACACCGTCGATGGCCTGACCCCGGCGCGCCAAGGCCCCGTCCACGTCGTACGCCAGCTCTGGAAAGAGCGCCCGCGTCACGCCATCGATCACCGCGCATCCCGGACCGGTGTCGAAGGCGCGCACTGACTGCAGGACACCTCCGGGCGGCACCACCGTGACGTTGCCGATGCCGCCGAGATTCTGCAGGGCACGCCAACCATCCGGCGAAGAGAAGAGCAGCGCATCCGCCATCGAGACGAGGGGTGCCCCCTGACCTCCAGCCGCGACATCGCGCACCCGGAAGTCGGAGATGACATCGATCCTGGCTCGCTCGGCGATCACCGCCGCTTCGCCGAACTGCCAAGTGGAGTGTCCGGGTTCGTGCCACACGGTGTGACCGTGAGACGCGATCGCCGACACATCCTCGCGCGCGACGCCTGCCTCGGCGAGCACCGCGATGGCCGCATCGGCGAGCCATTCGCCGAGATCGACGTTGAGCCGGCAGTACTCGGCTGGCGTTCCCCGTTCGATCGCGCGCAGCAGCCGTTCGCGCTCGACTCGCCCGAAGGGACGGCTGAGGAAGGCCAGCAGCTCCGCGCGCACGCCGGCGGCCGCGGCAGGATGGAACCGCGCGACCGCGGCCGAGATGCCGTCGGCAGAGGTGCCCGACATGAGGCCCACCAGCACGGCCGTCGTCTCGCCGTCCTGGAGCCTGCCGCCCCCCGACCTGGTCACGTCACCGCGGGCGGATCGTCGCGAATGACACGGCGGATGACACCGCCGGCCTCCACGAGAGCGCGCTCCGCATCGGCGCGCGAGCTGCCGCGCTTCTGCATCACGATGGCCGTCTTCACGCTCCCTCCGGCGGCATCGATCAGCGCCCGCGCCTCGTCGCGCGTCACCCCGCACACCTCCATCAGGATGCGCTCGCCCCGATCCACCAGCTTCTGGCTCATGGCGCGCAGATCCACCATGAGATTGCCGTAGGTCTTCCCGATGCGAATCATCGCGCCGGTGGAGATCATGTTGAGCACGAGCTTGGTGGCCGTCCCCGCCTTCATCCGCGTGGATCCCGTCACCGGCTCCGGCCCGGTGAGTGGAAGGATGGCGACCATCACCTTCGCGACAAGATCCGCCGGCGGAGGGGAACAGGCGAGAATCGCCGTGCGCGCGCCACGGGCGATCGCACGCTCCAGCGCTCCCCTCACATAGGGCGTCGTGCCAGACGCTGCGATCCCGACGACGCAGTCGGCCGGCCCCACTCCCCGTTCATCCATCGCCGCGGCACCATCCGCGGCGATATCCTCCTTCCCCTCCTGCGAGCTGGTGAGCGCCGCGACGCCACCCGCGATGATCCCCTGCACCATCTCCGGATCTGTTCCGAAGGTCGGCGGGCACTCGCTGGCGTCGAGAACCCCCAGGCGGCCGGACGTCCCGGCCCCGATGTAGAAGAGACGTCCGCCCCCACGAAAGCTCTCCTCGGCAAGGGATATCGCACGCGCGATCTCCCGACGCTGCGTGGCCACGGCCTGGGGTACGGCGCGATCCTCGGCACTCAGGAGATCGACGATCTCGAGAGGATCGGCCAGATCGATTCCGGCGGTGCGCGGGTTCCGCCGCTCGGTGAGACGTGGATCGGCGAAGGAGGGCGAGGCCACGCAGTCGAAAGCAAGGGTGACGCAACTGGCGAGGGCGCTCGCTGTCCTCGCGGCGGCAGCGCGGCTAAGTTACGCGGTGGTAAGCGTCAATCGCAAGACACTTCAGGAGATGCCGTGCACCGCTCCCTGCTCTTCCTCGTGCTGATCGCCGCCGCGGAGGTGAGTCCCTCGACAACGCGCGCCCAGATCCTTCGCGTTGGCAGACGCCCGTCTCCCGTGATGTGGGTCTCCGGTCAGATCGGCTATCTCACGCCGGGACGGGTCTATGACGGCTCGACCAACTCCGTGTGGGATTTCGCCGGAGGAGCGCAATATCGTGGGAGTATCGAACTGCCGATCCCGAATGCCGCCACGCTGGGGCTCACCGGAAGCTGGTCGACCCAGGCGATGACCTACTCGGCGCTCGCCGCTGGAGAAACGGGCTTCGACGCGGTCAACGCGCACGGGACCATCTGGTCGCTGATGGGAGTGTTTCACGCGGGCGGAGGGACGGGTGTTCATCAGGTTCTCGACGTGAGCGCCGGCGTCATCGGATATCGTCGCTTCACGCGCGACGATGCAGGAACGGCCCTCGCTCCCCTCGGCGGCGACACGGATTTCGGCTTCGGCGTCGGCTATGGAATCGGCTATTCGACGAGCGAGCGCAACGAGATCATCCTGGTCCAGGATTACGGTCTGGTTCTCCACCAGCATGCCGGCCTGCCGCGCGGCGTCAGCACGCGATCCGACCAGAAAGTGACTCGAATCGGGGTGCGCGTTGGAGTCGGCACCCGGTCCCGTTATTAGCCTGTATTCCCGGAGCTTCCATGCGCCGCCATAACGTAGTCCCGTTTTGGCTCATCACCGCGCTCGCTCTCGCCGCGTGTCAGCACGGGCGATCATCGGCGGCCATGGCGCCGGAGTCGTCGGTTGCCGCGCCCGCCTCGACGACCGTTCCGGTTTTCCCGGCCGACTGGCGGTTCCGACCCGGCCGCATCGGCGTGGAGGCACCGAGCGCGATGGTGGTGAGCAACAGCGATCTGGCGAGCGCCGTCGGCGCGGAGATCATGAAGCGAGGCGGGAACGCCGTCGATGCCGCGGTCGCCGTTGGCTTCGCGCTCACCGTCACGTTTCCGGTGGCCGGAAACATCGGCGGCGGTGGCTTCATGGTCATTCGAATGGCCGATGGCCGCACGGAAGCACTGGACTACCGCGAGGTCGCTCCACTCGCGGCCACGCACGACATGTACCTCGACGCCAACGGCAAGCTCACGGACAGGAGTATCGTGGGGCATCTCGCCGTCGGCGTTCCGGGCGCGGTGGCGGGGATGGCGGAAGCGCTTCGGAAATACGGCACGATGTCGCTGCACGACGTGATGCAGCCAGCGATTCGTCTGGCCGCGGACGGATTCACGGTGGACAGCGCGATGTCGCGCGGCCTGGCCGCCGACAGCGGACTGCTGACGCGCTTCGCCGGGGCTCAGACTTTCTATCCGAGCGGCCACCCGATGTCTCCGGGAATGACGTTGCGACAGCCCGAGCTGGCGCACACGCTCGCGATGATCGCGGATGACGGAGCGAAAGCCTTCTATTCGGGGGCGATCGCGGACCTGCTGGTCGCGGAGATGAAGCGCGGCGGTGGCATCATCACGAAGGAAGACCTGGCCCGTTACGCGCCGATCTGGCGCGCGCCGATCCGGGGTAGCTACCGGGGCTACTCGCTGCTCTCGATGCCTCCGTCATCGTCGGGTGGCGTGACCATGGTCGAGGCATTGAACATCCTCGAGGGCTATGACAGGTTGCCGCCGTTCGAGAGCGCGGAGTACCGGCACCTGTTCGCCGAAGCTTTTCGGCGCGCGTTCGTGGACCGGAACACCAAGCTCGGCGATCCGGCCTTCGTGAGCGTTCCCGTGGGCGAGCTCACCGATAAGGCGTACGCTCTGCGTCAGCGCCAGAGCATCGCCTGGGACAAGGCGACGGCCACGCCGAGATTCAGCAACGGCGCCAGCATCGGTATGCACACGACGAGCTACTCGGTGGTGGACGCGGCCGGCAGCGCCGTGGCAACGACGACGACGCTGAACAACGGGTATGGCTCGGGCGTGTTCGTCACCGGCGCGGGGTTCTTCCTGAACGATGAGATGGACGATTTTGCGGCGCAGCCCGGAAAGCCGAATATGTTCGGCCTGATTCAGGGCGAGAGCAACGCGATCGCGCCAGGGAAGCGGATGCTCAGCGCGATGACCCCCACCGTGGTGTTGGACCCGCAGGGGCGGTTGCTACTGGTTGTCGGCGCCGCTGGCGGGCCGACGATTATCACGGGCGTCGCACAGGTGATCCTGAACGTCATCGACCATCACATGTCGCTCCCCGATGCCATGGCGGCGCCGAGGATCCATCACCAGGCATGGCCGGATTCGATTCGCTACGAGCGCGGCGGACTGACCGCGGCGGTCGCCGACTCATTGCGGCGGATGGGGCACGGCCTCTGGCAGACTGGGTCGCTGACCAACGTGAACGGGATCATGAGAGTGGGCCGCGGTTACGTCGGCGTGTTCGAGCCGAGGGCGAGCGGGGGAGCCGTGGGCTACTGATCGCCGTCGGTCGACTCCCGAGCAGCACAGCGGGGGGAGAGAAAAAAAGGGCCGAGTGGAGATCCACTCGGCCCTTCTGCTTGGCGTGTCGTGCGCGACTACATGGTGATCGTCGCGGGTGTGTTCAGCTTGATCGCGATCCGGCCGCCGTCGATCAGACAGCCCTCGTAATTCGCCGTACCCATAGCGACGGCAGTGCCCGCGGCCGCGCCGGTCGCGGCACCGATGATCGTGGACTTGGTGTCGTGCCCCAGAATCTGGCCAGCGATCGCACCGATCACCGCGCCTCCGATCACCTTCTGCGCATCCTTGCTGTTGTCGGAGCGAACCTGCTGCACCGCAACGTCGCTGATCGACGCGTCGACGGGATACGTCTTGCCACCCCACGAGATGCTCTGCACCACGAACCCCATCTTGATCGGGTCGGTGGCATTGTCGCTGCGGCTGACGGATGTCACCTGAACCACCGCCTTGGCTCCGACGGGAATCGTCGCACCGTTCGAGCCGGTCACGGCCTCGGAGACGGTCGCCGTGAAGCGATCACCAGCTTTCGCCGTGTTGGTGCAGACGCGTTGGTTCGACGTCATGTTGATGACGGTACCAGCCCCGATGGTCGCGGTACGACCCTCGCTTCCGGTCGTGCTCTTGGCGACGGTGTTACCCGCAGCGGTCGTCGTCGGCGCCGGAGTCACATTGCTGGACGTCGTCGCGGGTGCAGTCGTCGCGGGGCGCGTCGCCGTGCGAGTCGGCGCGGGACGGCTCACCGTGCTGGTAGCGGCGCGGGTATTCGCCGCGGGCGCGTTCGCGGGCGGCACGTCCTTCAACTGCGGCTGGACCGCGCTGTCCTTGTTGGCCATCTGAAGGTCGCGCGTCAGCGCGGAGTCCTGCGACAGCGTGGTGTTTTTCTTGTCGGCGCAGGCGGCAGTGACCAGAACGGCGGAAATGACAGCCAGCGACAGGCGATATCTCGGCATGGAGATCCTCCCCCTATGGGTGGATTGTAACTGATTCGGATTGCTGCGTTTATCGGCGGCGCGTGTAGACGGTGATGGCCCGGCCGAACAAATGATGTGAGGCAAGGGCCGTGCCGCATGCGGGCCGCAACCGGCTTGCGACCCTCGTCCGTGAGCCCCGATGATACCCTCGATGGGCCTGCCGTGTTCATCCTCGCATGCGACCGCGTGGAGCGCGCGCGATCTCACGAATTGGCGTGCGATGCGACGCCGGGCTAAACTTGGCCCATGAGCCGGGCGACTACCGATGAAAGTGCGCTTCAACAGCGGGTCGCCGCCCTCGAGGCACAGCTTCACGAGCAATCGCGGCAGACCTCCGAGCTGAAAAACCAGGACGCTCTGAAGACTCAGTTCCTGGCCAACATCTCTCACGATCTCCGGACTCCGCTGACAGCCGTGATCACGCACGCCGAGATTCTGCGGGACGGGATCCTCGGACCGATCTCCGACCGGCAGCGCGAGAGCATCGTCGGCATCATCGGCGGTGGACGCCAGCTGTTGGAGATGGTGGGCGAGATTCTCACCTACGCTCGTGGCGCCGCCAACCAGCTGTCGCTGAGCCGGAGCCAGTTCGCGGTGGAGGCGGTCATCGACCAGGTGTGCGAGATGAGCGAGTCGCTGGTCGCTCGGAAGGAGCACTCGCTGACCGTCGATCTGCGCCGCGGGCTTCCTCGGCTGTATGCGGATCGGGAGAAGCTCACACACGTTCTGAGCAACCTGCTCGGAAACGCTATCGATTTCACGCCGCCCGGCGGACGTGTCTGGATCGCCGCGCGGCTCGCGGACTCGACCGAGCGCGGGGGGGGGGGAGGGCAGGCCGTGCTGTTCGAGGTTGGAGACAGCGGCATCGGCATCGCGCCCGAACACCACGAATTCGTCTTCCGGGAGTTCGCCCAGGTGGATGCCTCGTCCTCGAGGATCCACCACGGCACCGGTCTCGGCCTCGCGATTACCCGGAAGTTCGTCGAGCTTCACGACGGTCGCATCTGGGTGGAGAGTGTGGTTCACGCGGGAAGCCGCTTCTTCTTCACAATCCCCGTGCGTCCCGCGCCCGAAGGGTGAGCGTCCACGTCCTGATCGTGGAGGACAGCGTGCTGGTGACGGACGCTCTCCGTACGCTTCTCGAGGCGACAGATCACCGTGTCACCACTGCCTCCGGCGTCGCCGCCGCGGTGGCGAGCATCGAGCGCGACCCGCCGGACGTGATGCTGCTCGATCTGGGACTCGGGGATGGCAACGGCTTGCTCGTCCTCGAGCGGCTGGCCGCGGCGTCGGTCGCGTGTCCCGCTACGATTGCCGTCACCGGAAGCGACGCTCCCGAGATTCGTGAGGCCTGCCGCGCGGCCGGATGTGTCGATGTTCTGCTCAAGCCGGTGCCGAGCGCGATATTGAGAGCTCGCATTGCCGCCGCGGCTCCGAGCCGTGGTTGAGGAAGGCTACCGGTCGATGAGAACGCGCCGGCGGCTCACCCCCCCGGGGTCAGAGGCGGCTCCGGATCGCTTCGGGCGTGAACGGCTGGAGCCAGCTCGCGAGGAGCGTGAAGTAGCCGGTCGCAAGCAGTAGTCCCACGATGATCAGGAACGCGCCGCCCAGCCGGCCCGCCCAGGCGAGCCATGAACGGTAGCGCTGTACGCTCGAGACGAACGTGCTGACGGCCAGAGAGGCAAGGAGGAAGGGAGCAGCGAGACCGAGCGAGTACGCGAACAGCAGCGGCAGCCCCGTGCGAAGATCCGCGGCCGTGGAGGTATAGATCAGTATCGAGCCGAGGATGGGTCCGATGCACGGTGTCCAGCCGGCACCGAAGGCGACGCCGACGAGCGCCGAGCCCAGATAGCCGACCGGCTTCGCGGCCAGGTGCACGCGACGCTCGCGCGATAGGACGCCCCACTCGAACACGCCGAGCAGGTTCAGACCGAACAGGACTATCAGCGCTCCACCAATGCGGCTGATCGGTGCCCGGTATGCTGCCAGGACGCGGCCGAGGAGCGTCGCGGTCGCACCGAGGGTGACGAACACCGCAGTGAAGCCGAGGATGAACAGGAGAGAATGCACGAGAGCCGCGCGGCGCGCTCCCTGCACTTCCTCGAGACTCAGTCCCGTGATGAAGGTGAGGTAGCTTGGAAACAGAGGAAGGACGCATGGGGAGAGGAAGCTGAGCACTCCCCCGGTGAACGCGAGTGCGAGCCCCAGCCCGCCGGTGTCGGTCATTCCCTCTCCCTCGGGGGAGCGGCGGGCCCGGCGCCGCATGGGGCCGCTGCTTCGATTCTACTACGCCCTGAAGTATCGTGCCTTCCGCGGCGAGAAGCGCCCGCGAGACGATCGGCGCGGTCTCATCATGCTCCAGATCGACGCACTGGCGTACGCCGATCTGCGCCGGGCGCTCGAGTTGGGTTACTGTCCCACGATCGCCCGTCTGATGCGCGAAGAACGCCACTCTCTCCGGCGGTGGTTCTGCGGATTGCCTTCGGCGACGCCATACTGCCAGGCGGGATTCTTCCACGGACAGAACGGCGGGATTCCGGCCTTCCGATTCTACGACAAAACGGCGCGGCGGGTGATCACCTGCAACATGCCGGATGGCGTGCAATATATCCGGGATCGCATTCGCTCGCCGGGCGCTCTCTCGGGCGGGTCGAGCTACGTCAACCTCCTGGACGGGGATGCGCAGACCGTCGCCTTCACGGTCGCGACCCGGGAGCGCCTGTCCGTGTACCGGCGGCTGGGCGGCACGCGGATGGCTCTCCTCATCCTGTTGCATCCGATCCGGATGGCGCGGATGGCGCTGCAGAGCGCCTGGGAGTGGCTACGCGAGGAGTGGGAGCGGGTGATGTCCGCGCTCGGCGGCCGGAGAACCCACTCGGAGGGAATCTTTCCGTTCGTCCGCATCCTGAGCAACGTGATCGTCCGCGAGCTCCAGACGCTCGCCATCATGCTCGACATCTATCTCGGCGTGCCGGTCATCTACAGCACCTACATGCAGTATGATGAGCTGGCTCACCATTTCGGACCATCGAGCCGCCAGGCGCTGGTGGATCTGCGCCGCACCGACGCCCGGATCGCCGAGATCTGGCGCATGCTGGGAGCGGTGAGCTCGCGGCGCTACGACCTCGTCATTCTCTCCGACCACGGAATGACGCCGGCCCTGAGCTATCGCGTGCAATTCGGGGAGTCGCTCGGCAAGACGGTGAAGCGTATTCTCGACGGGGATGCGCTCCGTGCCGGGGGCGAGCCGCTCCAGCTGCTGGCGAGCTACGCCGAGGATTCCGAGTACGCTGACATCGGTCCGCAGGTGGTGCAGGTCATGGCGGGCGCGTCCGGTGCGGAGCCGGATCGCCCGCTGTACGGGGCGATGCGCCACTTCCGCGACTGGTTGAGAAGCCGGTACGGGCTTCGGGAGCTGATCTTTCCGGAGAAGTACTATGTCAGCGGGCGGCACGATGTGGTGGTGACGTACAGCTCCTGCCTGGCACTCATCTATTTTGCCGAAGTGCCGGACCAGATCGGCATCGAGCAGATCGCACGTGATCGCCAGCACGCCCTCCTGTATACATCCCTGCTGGCCCATCCCGGCATCGGTCTGGTCGCCACACGGGTGGGAGTGAGCGAGAGCAGACAGGTGCATCTGGAGAGCCGGCGCGGCCGCGCCCTCATCGCGGACGAGCACATCGAGATCCTGGCCGGGGAGAATCCGTTGGAGCCCTACGGCACCGAAGCGTATGTCGTCCGCGCCGTCCGCGACCTCGTGCTCCAGCCCAATGCTGGCGATCTCGTGCTCTTCGGCGCCTACGATGGGTACGACATCATCTCCTTCGACGATCAGGTCGGCGCTCATGGCTCGGCCGGTGGCGATCAGATGTATCCTTTTCTCATCACCCCGCCCGATCTCGATGTGGCCGGTGAGACCCTGGAAGATGCCCGCGACATCCATCGGACGGTTCTCCGCCACTACGCCACGCAATCGGCGGCCGGCGACTGAGCGGTGGCCGGCTGTGCGTCGTCTCCGGCCGGATCGCGCCGTCGCTCTTGAGCCGCAGCGCGGCGCGGACTATATGCTAGGGGCCCGCGACTGAGATGTGTCGCGATTGGCCTCGGCGCCTGGAGATGTCACGGTGATAGTCCTCGCTCGGCTCTCTCGAGCCGCTCGCCCCACGCGGAAGCTTTCATCGTGCGCGCGACTCCTCGTTGCCCTCGTGGTGGTCGAGACACCGGTGCTCGCCCAGACCGCAACCGGGTCGGTGCGCGGTCTGGTGCTCGGCACCGATGGCGATTCTCTGCGCGGCGCGAGCATCAGCGTGCCCGGGCGCCGCGTCAGCGCGAGCAGTGACGAGCATGGGCGATTCAGCCTGACGGGTCTCGCGCCGGGGCCGGCTTCCATCCGAGTGCGGGCCCTCGGCCACCGGCCCGCGGATCGGCTCGTGACGGTGATCGAGAACGGGTGGGTGGAGGTCATCTTCCGTCTGGAGACCTCGCCCGTCGCGCTGCGCACCGTTCGGACCGAAGCGGCGGATCGGGAACGCCAGCGCTTCAAGACCGAGGTCGGGGCGAGCAGCGTGTCGATGTCGGGCGCCACCATCGCCGCGATACCGGCGGTCGGCGAGCCCGATGTGCTTCGCGCTGTCCAGCTCCTTCCAGGGGTGCTCGCGCGCAACGACTTCAGTGCCGGCTACAATGTCCGCGGCGGAGAGTCGGACCAGAATCTCATCCTGCTGGACGGGATCCCGATCTACAATCCGTTTCACCTCGGCGGCCTGTTCGGGATGTTCATGGATGAGACTGTGGGCGATGTCCAGCTACTCACCGGTGGCTTCCCGGTCACCTACGGTGGACGGCTCTCGAGCGTGCTGGATGTCACCAGCGCCGAGGAGACGCGGCGCGGCGTCCATGGGACTGTCGACGCGTCGCTTCTCTCCTCGAGTGTGGCACTCGGAAGTGGCCTGGCGAGCGGCAATGGCAGCGTGAACATCGGCGCACGGCGCACGTACGCTGACCTCGTCGCTCCGGTATTCGGAAGGGACGCCCTGCCCTATCACTTTCAGGACGCGCAGGTGCACGCCACGCGGCTGCTGTCGACGGGCGGCACGCTGTCGCTGACAGGCTACGCGGGGCAAGACATCCTGAGCGGAGGTCTGTCGGCGCTCGGCGACTCCGTCGATGTGGGAAGCGGCGGATTTCGCGCCAACCTCAGTGCCGGCGATTACCACTTCGATTGGGGAAACCAGATCCTCGGCCTGACGCTCCAGCAGCCCCTCGGACCGGGATCGGAGATTCCGCTCGGGGGCGGAGCGGGGATCGGTCTCGGCGACAGCGCCTGGCTGGTGCAGCGTGCGTCGGTGTCGCACTACTCCACGACGCTCGGCTTCGCGCGTGGCGCGCTGGAGTACTCGAACCGGGTGACCGAGGAAAGACTCGCCGGGTCGCTTCGCTGGCATACCGGTGTCCACGCGCCGACAGTCGGGTACGAATTCTCTCAGTTCCAGATTCGGTACGGCTCGCAGTCGCCGCGGACCCAGGTCACGCTCCAGTCCATCACTCAGTCGCCGTCCGTGGGCGCGCTCTTCCTCGACGACAGGTGGCAGCCCGCCGCGCGACTTCTCCTTCGCTACGGAGCCCGGGTGGAGCACGTGACGTCGGCGGGCTGGACGGGGGTGTCACCCCGTGGTCAGGCGAAGCTGTTTCTCAATCGCGACCTCGCGCTCACGGCTTCCGCCGGACAGTACACGCAATGGATCCACGGGCTGCGCAACGAGGACGTCCCACTCCGCGTGTTCGATTTCTGGATCGCGAGCGACAAGAGCATTCAGGTCACGAAGGCGCAACACTTCGGCGCTGGTCTCGAATCATGGCGCCGGGCGGATCGCTTCCTCCGCCTGGAGGGATTCTACAAGAATTACGACCGGCTGTACGAGCCGAACCCGAGCGATGATCCCGCCGTCGAGGGAGACGAGTTCGTTCCCACGACCGGCAAGTCGTACGGTCTGGATCTTTATGCTCGCCAGCTCGAAACCGGTCCGGTGAGCGGGTGGCTCGCGTACACCTTTGCGGTGAGCCGGCGCACGAGAGACGGAGTCAGTTACGCGCCGGCCCAGGACCGGTCGCACAATCTGAACGTCGTGGGGAGCTACCGGACCGCATCGCGCTGGCTCCTCGGCGCGCACTTCGCGCTCGGGACGGGCACACCGTATACCGACATCCTGGGCCAGACCATTCGCCGCAATTACGACGGGACGACCAACAGGTGGGATACGGGCACGCCGAACCGGGAGCTCGTTCCGGTCGAAGGAGAGCGCAACGGCGCCCGCTATCCCCTCTTCCATCGCCTCGATATCAGCGCCTCGCGCAGCTACGCCTGGCGCGGGGGGCGGACGGTGGTCACGCCATCGCTCCAGATCATCAACGTCTACAACCAGCGCAACGTCTTCACCTACAACTTCGACTACGCTGGCAATCCACCCACCCGCGAGGCGATCTCCCAGTTTCCCATCCTGCCCACGGTCGGAGTGCGGGTGGAATTCTGATGACCCGCGTGCGGCGACCCATTCTGACAGCGCTCCTCGTCCTCGGTGCGTGCCGCTTCGATCGAGTGGTGGTTCCGACGGGTCAGGGTCCACTCGTCGTTCATGTTGTGATCAACCGGGGAGAGTTCTACCAGTACGTGCTGGTGGAGCGCGCGCTGACGGGACGGGTGGACACCGACAGCACGACCTTCGATCCGGACAATCCGATCGTGTCATCGGGCGGGACGCCGGTGAGCGATGCGCGCGTCGAGCTGCTCTGGATCCCGAACAATCCGAACCAGCTTCGCTGCCGTCCCGCGATTGGCGTCGAGCAACGAACTGTGAGAGCCGACGGGCGTGGGGCGGGAGTCTACGCCGTCCCCAGCTTTCCCTCGTTCTCGTTTCCGAAGCCGTCCACGAGCTGCGACGGCATCTCGGTGGTGCCGGGTGAGACGATCCAGGTGGTGGTCACGGATCCCACCGGACTTCGCGTGTCCGCCTCGACCCGGATCCCGCTGGCGCAGATCGTCGCTGCCCGCCAGACCTTCGATACCCTGGATCGCACCCGCGACACGTTGAAGGTCGAGTGGACGACGACAACCGAGGCTCCGCACTACCTATTCCAGGTCGGCTCTCCGTTCGGTCCGTTCAGCCTTTTCGTCACCGATAGGCGGGTCATACTCCCGGGTGATCTTCGCAACCCGTTCGCCCGGGGTCAGCCGGCGCTCTTTCTGCCCGGCTTCCAGCAAACGGTCACGGTCGGGGCGGTCGACCAGAACTACTGGGATTACTATCGAACGCGGTTCCTTCCGGGCTACGCCGGGCCACCGATCTCTCACGTGCAGGGTGGGGCCGGACTGGTGGGCTCGATCGTTCCGCTCGAGAGGCGCACGGTTGAGGTGGTGAAGCGATTCGACGCCCCGATCGAGGGACGCTATCTCGCGTCCACTCGCGTTTTCGACCCGTACTATCCGGGATTCGTCGAGTCGCTGACGCTCTATGCGTACGCGGATTCGGCGGGCGCCACCCTCCTCAGCGGATCGTTCCAGTCGGACACGCTGCGGACCGGCGTCATCGGACAGATGCGCGGCTCCCGGGTCACCTTCGCTCTGGTGCGACAGCAGAGCGCACGCGACACGCTGCGGAGCTTTGCTGGAGAGCTCGACGGACGCTCCCTGCGCGGAACTCTGTCGGGGGGGGGAGCCGGGGCGATCGAGTTCCGGAAGCAGTGAGAGTCGCGTAGACGGCGAACGGTCAACCGGCGGACAGCTCGGCTCTCAGGTTGTCACCCGTGAGCCGCTCGGCGGCGGATTCGTCTCCCGCGCGGCGGATGACGCCGCGAACCACCTCATCGACGGTCGCCAGCGGAGCCTCGGCCTCCGCGCTGACATCCACCTCCCACTTGCCGCGATCCGCTCCCTTGAGGGTGAGCTGGTAGTGCGCGGTGAATATCGTCAGCCTGTCGGGAGCGGGACCATGGGCTCTGGCACGCTCGGCGATCTCGCTCGCATCCTTCTTCATCACCGGGGCATCCGTGTCCAGCCAGGAGTCGTCCGCCGGTGGCGGCGCGTCGCCGGCCTGCCCCGCCGGCTCCAACGGCAGTGAACGCTCGAGCCGCGCGGCGATCACCGCCACACCGGTCTCCCGTCCTCCCTGGCGGCTTGGCTGGAAGAGGTGAATCTCCTCGATCCGCTCGAGCGGGATCTGCGCGGCGATGGCCTTCAGAAATCGTTCACGACCTTCCGTCATCGTGACACCACGGCCGGGCGTCCCCGCGCCGGCGCGGGCCCGCGCGTGTCGAGCTCACGCTCGACGTAGACCCTGAGGATGTGCATGAAGTCCTGAGCGTTTGTGACCACGCCGAACGCCTGGTGAGTGCCGCGGTCCTTGAGCTTGCTGACGACAAACTCGGCCGAATCCACGCAGATCGTCGCGAGCTCGCGCAGCGCGCCGTCGGGCTCGGTGACGAAAGCCGGGAGCATGTTTCCCGTGGCGATGGCGTGCAGAGCGGTCGCGATGAGCAGGGCCATCGTTGCCTTGACCGTGTGATTCCTCATTGCATCCTGCGCCGCGATGGCATCGGTGATGACATCGGGGAGCGGACCGTCGTCGCGGATCGAGCCCGTGAGCACGAACGGCACGCTATATCTGACGCAGGCATGCATGATTCCGTCGGCGATGATTCCCTGCTCCACGGCCCGCGCGATGGAGCCGGCCGCGCGCACCTTGTTGATGGCGCGCATGTGCAAGCCGTGCCCCCCGCTCGTCGCCTCTCCCTTTCCGGTCATTCCGAGAGTCGTGCCGAAGATGGAGGCCTCGATGTCGTGAACGGCCACGGCATTGCCGGCAAGCAGCGCTCCGACGAAGCCGTTCGCGATGAACCACGTCATGTCGGCTCGGGCACGCGAGTGAACGAGCGCCGGTCCGGTGACCCACACCGGATAGCCCCCGCGCTCTCGCTCGGCCACGAGAAGCTGGGCCATGAGAGCGTAGTCGATCGGCTTCTCCCGGGAGACCTCGCTGGTCATGAACTTGAACTCGCCGTCTGGACCCTCGACCCCGAAGGCCTGAGAATGGACGTAGATACCGGCCGATCCGTCCTCCTCATGGCCGACGGCGATATCATCGCCCTTGTGCACGCGGCGGCTCTCCCGCACCCAGAGCTCACCCGCCTGGTCGCGGACCAGCGCGGCGTCCATTCGCGGCTCGCGCGGCATGCGCCACTCACCGCCGAGCTTCACGTAGGTCGGCAGGTTGGTAGTGGAGAAGAATTGGTCGGGCAACACCCCGTCGGCTGGGGCCGCGACGAAGCGAGCATCCGGCGCCGAGGTGAATCGCGCGAGGGAAAAGTCCGGATGAGAGAAGGTGCTCACAGGAGAAAGATGCTCACCGCCTCATCTTCTCGATAGCGCAGCCTCACGGCGGGAGTCGAAGGCGGGAAGCTCTCCGCCCCTCGCGCTCGCCATCCTGCGGCCGCGGTTGCAGAGCCACCCGAGCAGCAGGCCGGCGATCACCCACTGAAGGGTGTGATCGATCACGTTGACGATTTCATACGTACCGGCGAAGCCATACCAGTTCCAGTCGGAGAGCTCGATCACGAGCGCGGTCGCCAACCCCGCGAGACCGAGCGTGGTCCCCGTTCGCATGGCCGGACCGGGCGGAAGCCGCAGAACGAGCAGGCACAGCAGCAGCGCGGTGGCCAGGTCGATGGCCATCTGGCGCGCCAGCATGCCGGTCATCTCCTTCGATTTGTCGGCAACTCCCGGCACGAACGACACGGCGGCGACGAGTCCTTCCGGCGCGACGTACACACCGTTCCTCGAGGCGTTCGCCTGGACCACCCGCACGACAGCGGCGGGATCCGTGAAGGCGGAGAGAGTCTTCTCATGCCAGGGGAGGGCGGCGTTCGAGAGCGACTGCCACGCGAACAGGACCATGGCGCAGACAACGGTGCCGATGAGCAGAAACCTCGTTCGCATGCTGCCTCCGAAGGGGGGAATCGGGCCGGCCAGATGCAGAAAGACAGGATAATGGGATGAAGCAGAGGGCCGCCAGAGCGATCACTGGCCTCTGCCCCGTCGATCGCCTCCTGAACCGGACCGAGCAACGCGACCACCGTCGCGCGCGGTTAGGTGCGGAGCACCGCGCTCTCCGGAATGATTCCTGTTTCGAGAAACCGCCAGAACGCGATCAAGAGCTTTCGCGCCAGCGCGACGATCCCAGGTTTGACCAGGCAGCAGCCGCGCGGCGGCGGAAACTTATCGCCTCGCGCAGGTGCTCGACTTCCTGCTCGCCGAACGGCCCTGCGCTCTGCGAGACGGGCAGATAGGCATCTTCCGGGCTGGGCATCAGCGCTCCGGTTCGTCCTTGCTCGCGCGACTTCCCGTCGCAGCCTCGTGCTCGAGCCACCGGATCAAGTCGCTCGGAAAGCCTCGCACGTAAGCAGTTGCTCGCAGTACGTCCCTCTGCTTCGCTGACGGCACTTGAAAAAGAGCATGGCTCCCGGTCTCATAGAACCGCACTGTCGCTTGTCGATTACAATGCGCTGAGAAGGTCTCGCGTAACCGCGCCGCGCTCGCCCGAGCGGGAACCGCGTTGTCCATGCCGCCAAGCATGATCAGAATCGGCTTCCTGACCTCCGCCCACTCAGGTACCGGATCCAAGCGCCATTGGGAGCGGAGGCCAGCCAATAACGTTGTCGTCATGGTGTCTGGTGGAGATGCAAGGTTCAACACCCATCCCACACGTGCGAGGCCAAACCAGCGGGTTGTCCGCGCCGCCGCGACCGCGGCCCGAAGCGAGTCCCATGCCGCCGCAGTCACTTCGCTCCGTGCTGTCACGAAGTCGGACACCTGCCGGCGCAGTGCGACGGCCTGACGCATATCTTCGCGCGAAAAGCCGGCCTCCTTTAGATCCTCCCCAACCTCGAACGCGATGTTCTCGCCACTCGCGAAGCCTGGGGCAGCGCCAACCGCTGCAAAGGCGACTTCGGGTGCACGAGCAACGAGCGGGGCAACCCACCCGCCGTTGCTCCATCCCAGTACTCCAATTGCCGCCGGGTCGATCTCGTCGTCGGTGCGCAAGAGCCGAACACCGGCCAGCGCGTCGCCCGCCAGATCGTGGAACGACGCCGAGCGCCAGTCACCAGTCGATCCGCCCACGCCGCGCTTGTCGTACGAGAGTACCGCGAAGCCGTGTCCCTGTGGGCCGACTGGAGGTGAGCGTGTGGGATCGCACTGACGTGCGCTTGGTCGCGATCGGGAGTGCGCTTCCCCGCATTGACCGCTCCACATCGATGATCGGCCTCACGCAGCGCGACTCCCGTCCGTCGAGCGCGGGGGAGTACCAGATCACCATACCCCGCGCGATGTCGGCCGCCATCATGGGCGAGGATCTCCCAGTTGTGGTACATGCCGGCGGCGGAACCATCACCGTGAGGAACTACGCCGGGGTGATTCGTGTGTTCGGCGGGCGCGATGTCGCTGCCACATCGACGCTCGGCGGAGTGGAAGTAAGTGGGACGCGTGGCCCGGTGCACGCGAGCTCCGTGAGTGGGGCGATTCGGCTGGTGGACGTCGCCGGCAATGTGACGGCCGAGAGCGTCGACAATCACATCGTCCTCACGCGCGTTGAATCCGACCGCGTAACCGCCTCGACGGTGGGTGGCGTGATTGAGTTCGAGGGACCCATTCGCCGAACCGGCCAGTACGACTTCACCACCCACGACGGCTCGATCATTCTGCGCGTCGCGGGCGACCTGGACGCGACGATCTCGGTTGGGACGGTCCGCGGCGGCATTTCTTCAGAGTTCCCATACGCGGTCCGTTCGCAAGTGCGGAGGGGCGTCTTCACGGCAGTCGCGAAAAGCGGGGCTGCACAACTCTCTCTGCAAACCTTCGAAGGCGGAATCGCCATGCGGCACGCCCCGCGAAGCCCGTAGTGCTGGTCATACTTCTCCGGAGGTCTGGCGTGGAGCGCGGGTGGGTTGCTTGAGTGTGAGCGCGCGCCGCTGCCGCGACGTGGACATTCTGCGCGAGCGGCGTGGTTCAGCTCGCGTGGTGATTCGCGAGATGTAATGCAGGACGCAAACAGGTCGGGAGCAGGGCGCGCGCGGGCTAGCGATCGCTGAAGCTGACAGGCGCTTTTGCGGAAGCGCGCTTCGCGCGCAATCATTGGATTCGCTTGCAGCTCAGCTCGGGCGTTATGCCGCCAACATGGAGGCGCAGTGAGCAGCGGTGGGGCTGGGCCGCCATCAGTGCATGACCTTGATATAGCCCCAGTGATCTTGCTGTTTTGAAACGAGCTCGTAGATGCCGTCCGGCACGGTCTGCACTCCCGGAAGCAGCTGACTCTTGTCGATGTTATTGTTCCTCAGTGCGATCGCGCACACCTTGAACGTCACGTTCGAACTCTTTATCGCCTCTTTCACCTCCGCGATGTACGCGGAACGCTCCGGCATGACGAGCTCGAACCCTTTCCCGTACATAACGACCTCGATTTGCGCATTGGGACTCGAGGTGACCACCTCTCTGATCCACCGCAGCACCGCTTTCTGCTCGAGAGTGTCGCGGCTGGTGAGATCGAACGCGACGCGGTACGGGTGACGTTGAACCTGGCCAAAGCCAAGGCTCAACAGCGCGGACAACCCGACGAGTAGAAGGCGTCTCATGGTGGTTCCTCCGGTTGGCAATTGGAGTTGCCCCGCTTCCGTGGAGGGTGAGCGACTTGGGAATCAAGCCGCTGCATGGGTTGATGACATGAGACGTTCGTAGGCGATCGGGGACCGCTGTCCGAGGGCAGAGTGCCGCCGGTGTGGGTTGTACCAGCCTTCGATGAAGCGGAAGATCGCCATGCGTGCCTCGGCCTGCGAGGGAAACGACTGGCGATCGAGGAGCTCGCACTCGAGTGTGGCAAAGAAGCTCTCGCAGAGCGCGTTGTCGTAGCAGTCGCCGACCGTGCCGCGCGACGGCCGGACGCCCAGCGCCTCACAGCGCTGACCGAACGCCAGCGAGGTGTACAGCCCGAGTTCAATCGGTCGTCGCAACAGTATTGGCGTGATGTGATCGTAGCAGTTCGTTCAGTGCTTCGGCAGGCGTCCTCCAGCCGAGTGTCTTCCGCGGTCGGGTGTTGAGCGCGAGGGCGACGGCGGCGAGATCCC
>JBBSGP010000003.1:0-109794 GCA_038253885.1 Gemmatimonadales bacterium
GCGGAATCGCTCACTCCTGGCGGAGGGCGAGCAGCGGATCGATATGAGTGGCGCGGCGCGCCGGAAGGTAGCTCGCCAACAGCGCCACGCCGGCGAGCAGGGCGACGATCGCGGCGTAGGTCGGCGGATCTCCGGGCGTGATCTCGAACAGCAAGCTGCTCATCAATCGGGTGAGGGCGATCGCTCCAAAGAGGCCAAGACCGATGCCGGCGACAACGAGCCACGCTCCCTGGCCGACGATCAGCGAGACCACGTCCGAGCTCCGCGCCCCGAGCGCCATCCGCACGCCGATCTCGTGCGTTCGCTGCGTGACGCCGAAGGAGATGACGCCGTAGATCCCGACGATGGCCAGAACCAGGCCGAGGATGGCGAACGTTCCGAAGAGCATCGTGCTGAGTCGGCTCTTTCCGAGCGAGTCGTCGACGTAGCTCGACAGGCGCTTGACGGACGCGATCGCCTGCTCGGGATCCACCTCGCGCACGGCGGCGCGCACCGGTGCGGCGAGTGAGAGGGGCTCCGACGTGGTGCCCCGCACCACCAGCGTCATCGTGCCGTACGGCATCTGCGCCAGCGGCCGATAGATCTCCATCTTGGGCGCGGCGTCGAGCCCGGTGTGATGCACGTCACCCACCACGCCGACGACCGTGACATCCAGGTTCTTGTACCACTCGTAGAGGATTCGCTTTCCGATGGCGTTCTGATTGGGCCAGAAGGTCTGGGCCAGAGTTCGGCTGACGACCGCGACGTCCGGGGCGCGCTCGTCGTCTGACGACGCCAGCAGCCGGCCCTGGCGGAGAGGGATGCCGATGGCGCGGAAGTATCCCGGAGTCACCGCGCGCATGTCGCCAATCGGCTCCTGACCCTTTGGCGGAGCGGGCCTGTCGGCCGGCTGCACGTCGGTGGCCGAGCGCTCCCCGGATAGCGGCAGGAAGCTGATCGCGCCGACAGCGCGCACACCCGGGAGGACCGCGATGCGATCCTCGATGCGGCGGAAGGCCGCCACCTGCTGCTGAGGTTCCGGGAAATGCGACCGCAACAGGCCGACCTTCCCTACCAGAACGCCGTGGGCGTCGAATCCCGGATCGACCGCCTGGAGCTGCGCGAAGCTGCGCACCATGAGACCCGCTCCCGACAGAAGGATCATCGCCAGCGACAGCTCCGCGACCACGAGCGCGCCGCGAACGCGGCCCCGGCCTCGTCCCGCGGTGTTGCTCCGCCCGCTCTCCTTGAGTGAGTCGTGCACGCTGCCGCGCGCTGTGGCAAGCGCGGGCGCGAGGCCGAAGAGCACGCCGGTCACGAGTGCCAGGACTACCGTAAAGGCCAGCACGCGAGCGTCCAGACCAATCTCCGACGCCCGCGGAACCGGGAGCTCGGCGGGGATCAGGGCAACCAGCGCACTCGTCCCCCAGTAGGCCAGCAGGAGGCCGAGCACCGCCGCGCAGAGGCTCAGTGTCACGCTCTCCGTTATCAGTTGCCGGAAGAGGCGACGCGGAGTGGCCCCGAGCGACATCCGGATGGCGATCTCGCGCTCGCGACCCGCGGCCCGGGCGAGCAGGAGATTGGCGACGTTGGCGCACGCGATGAGCAGGAGGAACGCGACGGCTCCAGCGAGCACCAGCAGAGCCGGACGTGCGCGACCCACGAGGTCGTCCTGCAGGGGCACGACGTTGGTGGTCCAATTGGTCTCGATGTCCGGCAGCAGCTGCGTCTGACGTCTGGCGAGAGAAGCCATCTCCGCCTGGGCGGCGCCGAGCGTTGATCCCGGCTTGAGCCGCGCGATCACTCGCATGGAGCGGCCGGGGGCAGTCCGGTGCGCCGGCAGGAAAACGAGTGGCGCGTACGCATCCACCGGCTCGAAAACGCTCGCGCCTCGCGGCAGCACGCCGATCACCGTGTACGGCAAGCCGCCGAGCGTGACGCTCCGGCCGAGGACGTCCGCCCGCGCGCCGAACCGCCGCCGCCAGATCGCATCGCTGAGAACCACCACCTTGGCGGCGCCCGGCAGATCGTCGGATGCGGTGAACACTCGACCCGCCTCGGCGCGCAGGCCGAGCATGGAGAAGAGCGAGGACGTCGTGGACCGCAACCGCACCGGCTCGCTCTCCCCGCCTTCCCCACCGAGAATGATGTCGCGCTCGAACAGGGGAGCCATCGACTCGAAGGAGGTCGCCTGATCTCGCCAGAACAGAAAATTGGCCGGACCCACGACGTTGCGCTTGTCGTCAGAGTCGATCCGGTGCTCCCACAGCATCACGAGCCGGGACGGATCGCGGTACGGAAGCTCGCGCAGCAACACGGCGTTCACGACGCTGAACATGGCGGTGTTGGCCCCGATGCCGAGAGCCAGCACCACCACTGTGATCGCCGTGAATCCCGGGCTCTTGATGAGGGAGCGGAACGCGTAGCGAAGGTCCTGCATCAGGGTATCCATGACCACTCCGCGAGCGGGACCGCCGGCGCGCGTCGCGCCGGCGCGTTACATCATGCCGTCTCGGTTGTCTCCTGTACCACGCGTCCGTCGAACAGGTGGATGCTGCGATCGGCGTGGCGGGCGTAGCGGGGGTCGTGGGTGACCATGCAGATGGTGGCGCCGGCGCGGTGCAGGTCCCGCAGCAGCTCCATCACCGCTTCGCCATTTGTGGAGTCCAGGTTTCCCGTCGGCTCGTCGGCGAGAAGAATCAGGGGCTCTCCCGCCACGGCGCGGGCAACGGCCACGCGCTGCTGCTGTCCGCCGGAGAGCTGCGACGGGTAGTGCTTCATCCGGTGCGACATTCCCACTTTTTCCAGCGCTTCGGTCACCCGCTTCCGGCGCTCCCCCGCATCCATGCCCCGGTAGGTCAGCGGCAGCTCGACGTTCTCGTAGACGGTGAGGTCGCCGATCAGGTTGAACGCTTGGAAGATGAATCCGATCTGGCGGTTGCGGACCTTCGCGCGATCGGATGCCGACAGATTGGCGACCGGCTGGCCGTCGAGCAGATACTGTCCGTCGGTCGGCGTGTCCAGCAGGCCGAGGATCGAGAGCAGAGTCGTCTTGCCGCACCCGGATGGTCCGGAGATCGCGAGGTATTCGCCAGGCTTCACGTCGAGATGAACCTCCGCCAGTGCATGCGTCTCCACCTCATCGGTGAAGAAGATCTTCTTGATTCCCTCGAGATGAATGAGTGCCTTGGCGCCGTCGGAGCGCGCGTCCGAGGCGTAGCGGGAGTCGCTGGGCTGCATGGCGGGTTGGGGCATGAGAACCTGGTGGTTGTGAGGGGCAGGAATGCGACGGAAAAATCGAGTCAGCGCAGCCGAACTTTCTGGTAGCTGTCCCAGTTGGACATGTCGGAGATGATCACCTTGTCACCCACCTTGAGTCCCTGTAGCACCTCGATTGTGTTCACCGAGCTGCGGCCGAGCTTCGCGTTCACACGGTCCGCGGTCTTGCCGTCCTGCTCCAGTCGGAAGAGACCCACGGTGCTCTCGGATTGGCCGTATGCCGGCCGCCCGACGTACATGATGTCCTTCAGGCGCTCGATCTCCACCGTGCCATCGACGCTGAGGTCCGGACGCGCGCCGGGCGGAAGAGGACCATCCAATGCGACATCCACAGTCACCGTTCCGTTTGTCGCGCCTGGATCCTGACGGATGACGTGGCCGGGAACGATGCCGTTCCGGGTGTCGATCGACGCGTGCTGGCCAATCATCACGTCCTTCGCCTGCGTCTCCGGAATGTGGAGCACCGCCTTGAGCCGTCCCGGCTGCGCGACCCGGGCCAGCAGCTGCCCCGGAACCACGTACTGACCGAGCTCGAGCGACATGTCCGTCAGCACCCCGTCCTCGCCCGCCTTGACCTGCATCGACGCGATGCGATTCTCCTGGAACTTGGCGATCGCTTTCATCCGCTCCACCTGGTTCTGCTGCAGCGCGAGCTGCTTCGCGTTCTGCTTGGTCACCATGTCCAGCCGCTGCCGCTCGAGATCGATGCGGGTCTGCAGGTCCGCGGCCTTTTCGCGGGCGCGCTGGAGCTCGCCAGCGGATGCCAACCCGCGCTGCGCCAGTGTCTCGGCGCTGCTGAGCGTGCGCTGCGCTTCCTGATATTCGGTCCGGAGCAGCGAGACGGTCGATGCCTGCGTCAGCCGAGCCTGCTCGAGCGTCGTGCGCAGATTGACCAGCTCCGCCTCGGCTGCCGTCAGCTGCCGCTGCGCCTCCAGCGACTGGAGCTGGACGTCCGGATTGCTGAGCTCGAGAAGCGGAGTGTCCTTTGTCACCTTCTCGCCGGCGCGCAGCGCGATGTTCTCCACACGTCCTGCGGTGAGCGCGGAGATCAACCGGATCTGCTCGGGGACGAGCGTTCCGGGCCCGCGAACCTGGCGCACCATCTCCCCGCGTCGCACGGTGTCGATCATGAGGGTGGCACGATCGACCGAGGGTGGCGCAGGCTGAAGTGTGCTGACCTTGAAGGCGAGGAGGGCGAGAACGACCGCGCCGACACCGCCGTACACGTACTTGCGGCGATTCTTGACGGGGGCGCGCGGAATGTCGACCAAGGCGTTCTCCTCGGGGATCGGAGCGGAATATTCCTGCTCATCCCTAAGGAAGGAGCGTGCCGCCTCCAGGGCGAATGCAACCGTTGTGGAGAGAGTGAGTTAGGCCGAGAGCCGCCCTGATTGTGGAGGGCCGTTTGTACGCCTGTGGGATTGGTCGTCCCATTACCGGACATGCGCTCGCGCCCATCGTGGCTGCTAACGCCCGGCGGTTTGCGGTGTCGCGAGCGATCTCCAGGAGCCGACGAGCCAGAGGATGCCCATCGCCAGTCCGGCAATCACATCGGTGGGCCAGTGCACTCCGAGATACAGTCGCGAGTAGAGGCTCACGATCGTGATCAGGCCGACGACGGTGTAGGGCCAGCGCCACCCCCGCTCACGATGAAGCAGGAGCGCGAACGTGAGCAGGACTGAGATGCTCGCGACCATGTGCCCACTCGGAAAGGATGCTTGCGAGTGCTGGCCGCGGTGCTCCCAGAGCTCAGGCCGCGGCCGGTCGAAGATCAGTTTGAGTCCGCTGTTGAGCGCCGCCGCTCCTACCGTCACAGCGAGCAGATGCACGGCGATGTCGCCCCGGCCCACGCGTGTGGCGCGCCACGCGGCAACGAGCGCGATCGGAAGGAGCGACCAGTTCGTTCCCGACCATGGGACGGCGAGCATCACGTCGTCGAGGAGCGTGGGAAGTCGGGTATGCATCCGCAGGAGGAGTGTGCGCTCCCACCCGAGCCCGTTGTCCCAGTCGCCGGCGTGGCGCGACCAGACCGCGATCGCCACCCCGGCGAGCGCCGCGACGAGCCAGCCCGCTGCGACCATCCGCCACCGGACCGCTCTCGACGCTCGAACCAGCTCGTCCCTCACGTCGCCAGCCCCTTGGCCTCCCGTTCAGCCGGGTGGAGATCACGCTCGTGCTGGAGCTCGCGGGGTCGATAGCGCATCGCGAAGACGCGAACCGCTTCGAGCCCGGCCATGCAGAAGGCGGCCCAGGCCAGCCCGAGGGTGACACCGGCCAGCACGTCCGACGGGTAGTGGACGCCGAGATACAGCCGGCTGACGCAGATGAGCATGACGAACACGAGGGCCGCGAACATTGTGAGCGCACGCGACCAGGCGCGCGATTGCAGGCGCGCCGCCAGATAGGCCACGGTGAAGTAGACGATGGCCGAGTTCATCGCGTGCCCGGACGGGAAGGAGCTGCTGGTCGCATGCGTGACCCAGGTGAAAACCTGGGGCCGCGGTCGGGCGAAGTGCAGCTTGAGGATCCCGTCGAGCACGATGCCGCCTCCCGTCGCCACGAGCAGCAGAAACGCGGAGTAGCGGTGCTCGGTCAGATAGAGAAACAGCGCCGCGACCCCCACCAGCACCATGACCACGAGACCGGTGCCGAGAGCCGTGAACTCGAGGAGGGACGCCTCGATCCAGTGCACGCGGTGCGCTCCCAACCACGCGAGCACAGCGGTGTCGAACGCCTGCGTTGCTCCGGCCCGCACGTGCTCCGCGACGACGACGAAGCCCCAAGTGCCGAGTATGGCGACCGCCGCCCCCGAGATGAGGAAGATCCCGAAGGCGCCGTAGAAGCTCGTGGCGTGCGCGGCGACGGTGCGGATCCAGCCGTAGAACAGATCAGTCAGCACGTCGAATCGACTTCGTTGGCGCTCGCGTCGCTCCATGGCTCTGGCGGTGGCGGGAAAGGCGCTGCGAGGGCGCCAACAGGAAGAGCTGGGTCGCGGCCGGAACGAGTCTATTCGCGGCTCCAGGGATCCGCAATGAATCCGACCCGTCGCCGGGCGAGGCGGGCGGCGGTAGCTTTCGGGACCACGCTCTCTCTCCTCTCGTCCGAGAAATCCATGTCCGAACGGATCGTCCGCGGGTTCTCTCTCCTCGGCCTCCTCATCGCAGTTGGCGCGGCCTCCTCATCCGCATCGGCACAGTCGAGAACGCGTACCCGCGCTTCCGGCACGGCTGCCTCGGTGGCGCGCGGTGAGTCGTCGGTCGTCACGGGTCCGGTGAAGGAGTTCGGCACCATGTGGACGTTCGAGGCGCCGCCGCTCGACTACTGGAAGTCTCGCTACGGCTTCACCGCTGATCGCGCGTGGCTGGATCACGTGCGGCTCGCATCGGTGCGGCTACCCAACTGCTCGGCGTCGTTCGTCTCGCAGCGCGGATTGGTGATGTCCAATCACCACTGTGCCCGGGAATGCATCACCGCCGTCTCGCCGCGTGACACCAACTACCAGGCGGCCGGCTTCGTCTCGGCGTCGGAGGGAGATGAGCGCAAGTGCCCTGGCTACTTCGTGGATCAGCTCCAGTCGATGGAGGATGTCACGGCCGCCATCCGGGCCGCGGTCACTGCCAAGGGGACGGGCGAGCGTGTCGCGCAGCGGGCATCCGCGATCGACCGCGTCCAGAAGGAGTGCAGGGAGTCGACGAAGCTCACCTGCCAGGTCGTCAGCCTGTACCAGGGCGGCATGTACTCGCTGTATCGCTACCGGAGGTTCGACGACATCCGCCTGGTGATGGCGCCGGAGGAGGCAATCAGCTTCTATGGCGGAGACCCGGACAATTTCACCTATCCGCGATACGATCTCGATCTGTCGCTCTTTCGTGCGTATGAGAACGGCCAGCCGGTGCAGCCCAAGGATTTTCTCAAGTGGAGCGCGGCCGGCGCGCGGGACAGCGAAGTGGTGTTCGTCACCGGCAATCCGGGATCGACCGGCCGACTCCTGACCGTTGCACAGATGGAATTCCTGCGGGACGTGGCGTATCCGGGAACGCTCGCGAGCTACGAGCGGACTCTCGGCGTGCTCCGGCAGCTGGCCTCGCGAAGTGAAGAGGCGCGCCGTCGTCACGGTGACCAGATCTTCGGTCTCGAGAACTCCCGCAAAGCCGTCACCGGATATCGCGCCGGCCTGCTCGACAGCTCGATCATGACTCGCAAGCGCACTTTCGAGCGGAATTTCCGTTCCCGGGTCGCCGCCGACCCAGCGTTGCGGGCGCGATACGGGGCGGCGTATGGCGAGATCGAGCGCGCCGAGAAGGAACTCGGGGCGATGGCGGCCAAGACACGTTTCTACAACTTCGGCGGCTCGACTCTGCTCGGCTACGCCGGTGTCATCGTCCGCCTTCCCAAGGAAGGGCTGCTCGCCGACTCGCTGCGGCTGCCCTCCTATCGGCGCGGCGGGTTGGAGCAGCTGCGAACGTTTGCCCAGAGCCAGGATACGCTCGATGTCGACCTGGAGCGGATGACTCTCGCCGCGCAGCTCGCGGGCGCGCAGAAGGAGCTTCCGCCCAACGATCCCTTCCTCCAGGCCGTGCTCGCTGGCCGCACCCCCGACGCAGTGGCCGCCGCGCTCATCTCGGATAGCAAGCTCGCGGATCTGGAGACGAGAAAGGCTCTTCTCTCGGGCGGCGCGCCGAATGTCGCGACGTCTACCGACCCTCTCATCGTGATGGCGCGCCGCATCGCTCCCCTGGCGCGGGATGTGGCGATGCGGTCCGACAGGCTCAACGCCACAATCTCCGCGAACGCGGAGAAGATCGGCCAGGCACTCTTCGCCGCGTACGGCACGACGCTGCCGCCGGACGCGACGTTCACACTGCGGATCACCGACGGCGTCGTGAAAGGCTTCCCGATGAACGGCACGATCGCTCCCTACCACACGTCGTTCTTCGGCCTGTACGACCGGGCCGCCGACTT
This sequence comes from Gemmatimonadales bacterium, assembly GCA_038253885.1. GTDB lineage: Bacteria > Gemmatimonadota > Gemmatimonadetes > Gemmatimonadales > Gemmatimonadaceae > JALZAQ01. The sequence goes on from JBBSGP010000003.1 coordinate 8,221, forward strand.
CGACAACAAGCCTCCCTTCCAGCTTCCGCCACGGTGGGTGATGCGGCGCGACCAGCTCGATCTCGCGACCCCGTTCAACTTCGTCTCGACCAACGACATCATCGGGGGGAATTCCGGAAGTCCGGTGATCAATCGGAGCGCCGAGGTCGTCGGGCTGATCTTCGACGGCAACATCGAGTCGCTGCCCAACCGGTTCATCTTCACCGACGAAGTCGCCCGCTCGGTCAGCGTGCACTCCCGTGCGATCACGGAGGCGCTGCGCAAGGTGTACGGCGCGGCCAGAATCGCGGATGAGCTGGAGGGGAAAGCCGGAACACCGTAGCCGGCTTGTTGGCGCCGCGGCGGTGTGGCGCTATGATAGGCCACCCGGAGCGAAGTGGCGGCGTCGGCGAGGAGTCGGGTCTCCCGTCATGAACGCGTTGTGCGGCAACGGGTTGAGGGGTTCGCGCAGCCGCGCCGCTTGCGTCCTGAAACTCGGCGATCCGCCTCGCCGTCCTATGAGACAAACATGTCAGCGATTCTTCTGGAGGGTGTGCTGTTCGTCGCATCGATCGCGGCGGGAGCGGCCCTCCTTCTCTTTGGAGTCGTGAACCGCACTTCCCTAGGACTCCGCCTCCGGCAAGTGCAGAACCGGAAGCGGATCGAACGTGCAGCGGAGCTGGTGTGCCCCGCGCACGGACCGCACACGGAGGAGCAGCTCGTGCGCCTCTCCAGCGGTGACCGTATCTGCCCTGACTGCTTCCAGGAGGCTGTCGATGGCAAGCTCGATTAGCGAACGATTCGGTGGGCTGCGCGGGAGCGGCCTCGAAGGCGGTGGGGGTCGGGCACGCTGGCTCGGCATCGTCTTCGGTGTCGTCCTCCTGCTCTACCTGATGCGTACCACGGTCGTCTACATCAATCCCGGCCATGTGGGAATCATCATCAATCGCACCGGGGGCGGGATCAGCGCGATACCCCTGGGGCCGGGGCTCCATCTTCGCAACCCGCTCACGACGGGCATCATGGAGTATCCGACGTACATGCAGACGCTGGTGCTGACGAAGAGCGCGACCGAGGGGTCCCTGAACAACGACGAGATCAACGTCAACAGCGTGGAAGGACAGCCGCTGTCGTTGGACGTCTCGATGTCCTTCGAGCTCGACCCGTCCAAGGTGCCGCTGCTCTATACGACCTTCCGGACGGACGTGAAGATCATCGAGCACAGCTACGTGAAGCAGGCCATCCGGCAGGCACTTCAGGAGATCGTCGGCAACGAGCCGATCGCGGACGTCATCGGTCCCAAGAAGGCCGAGGCGACGGCGCGAGTGTCGGATCTCATCGGATCACGGCTGGCGAAATACGGAATTCTGGTGAAGCAGTTCACGATCAACGAGCTGCGGGCACCAGCGGCCGTGATCGAGGCGATCAACCAGAAGAATGTCATGCAGCAGCAGTCGCTGACGGCGCAGAACGAGCTCCAGAAGAACACCTACCAGGCGCAGGGAGACTCGATCAAAGCGGCGGGACGCGCCAAAGCCATCCTGGCCGAGGCCGAGGCCCAGGCGAAGGCGAACCAGCTGCTGGCCCAGAGCATTACCACGACGCTCGTGCAGTACGAGATGACCAAGAAGTGGAATGGACAGATGCCAATGGTGTCCGGGAGCGCGGTGCCGATGATCCAGCTACCGAAGCCGTAAGCATCTCCGTCGAGGCGAATCGAGTGTGATGGATCTGTACACGTTCAGCCTTGCTCTGGGTGGCGCCGGGTTGGGCGTGATGGCGCTTTCCGGTGCGAGCCATCTGGACCACCGCGGCGGCCATCACATCGGCGCGCGGGGGCACGGGCCGGGTGCCGCCCATGCCGGCCACGCCCATGCCAGCCATTCTCAGGCCGCTCACCACCATGCCGGCCACAGCCGCGGCGGTCAGAGCCACGCCGCGCGAGGACCCGGGCAGTTCTTCTGGTCGCTGGCGTCACCACGTGTCCTCTTCAGCCTCGCGCTCGGCTTCGGTGCGACGGGCTTGCTCGCGCGGAGTCTCGTGACGGGGACGGCGCTGCTGTCCGTGGCCGTGCTGGGCGCGCTCGCTTTCGAGCGTTTGCTGGTGACCCCGGTGTGGAACCTCGCCTTTCGGTTCACATCGAATCCCGCTCTGACCCTCGAGAGCAGCCTGTACGATGAAGTGCGCGCAACCAGCGGCTTCGACTCCAACGGGCAGGGGCTGATCGCCGTCGAGGTGGACGGGCAGATGGTGCAGGTCCTCGGTACGCTCCGCCCCGAGGACCGGCAGGCCGGGCGCCGGGTGCGCGCCGGGGACCGGCTGCGCATCGAGGAAGTGGACAGCGCGCGAGGGCGATGCACGGTATCATGTGTTGAGGCATAGCGTGCCGGCAGCGGCCGCCGGCGTCGCTTTCTTTTTCCTGATGGGATGCGTATGCAGAACTGGATGCTGATCGTGATCATCCTCGCCGCCGCGCTGATCGTCGTCCCGACGATCGCGTCGGCTTTTCTCCGCAACGTCGAGGCGGGGACCATTCGGCTGGTGAGCTGGATCCACGGTGGTACCGTGACGTACCGGGGACCAGGGAAATCGAAGGAGATCCCGCTGTTCACGACCGGCACGACGATCTCGAGCAAGGTCATCAACGTCGACCTCGATATCACCGATCAGACGGCGGATCTGGACGATTCCGGCGTGCCGCGGCCGATCAAGGTTCGCGTGCTCGCCAGCGCCATCGTCTCCGTCGGGGATACCGACACCCTGATCAAGACGGCCGCCAACCGCTTTTTCTCGAAGCCCGATCCGGACCAGCTGAGCACGCTCACCGATCTTCTCTCGAGCTCGGGGCGCCGGGCGATCAACCTGCTGACGCACGATCAGCTGTTCTCAGCCAAGACGACCCCCACCGGTCGGGCGCTCCCTTCCGGAGCTGGCGGCACCGCCGTGACCATCCCGACCATGACCGCCGTCCAGGCGGTTCAGGCCGCGGAGGACGATGATGACCCTCTGGCGGTGATCATCCGCAAAGCGTGCTCGCGCGAGTTGACCGACCTCGGTCTGATCTTCAACTCGCTCAACATCAAGGCGGTGCAATCCGAGGTGGCGGAGGCGCGGCGCCGTCAGTCGGCGGCCGAGGCGCAAGCGAACGCGGACATCGTGGCGGCCAATCAGACGAGGCGGGCGAAGGAAGCCCAGCTCGACGCGGACCGCGCGATCTCGGACAAGCAGCGAGAGCTCGAACAGACTCGCGCCTCGAATGCCGCGCTGATCGCGCAGGCGGAAGCGAAGAAGCAGGATGCGATGGCGGTGCAGCGCACGTCGGAGCTCGAGGCGACCCAGATCGCCCAGGCGCGCGCCGACGCCGAGCGGGTGCGCATCGAAGCGGCCGCCTCGGCGGACGCCGAAGCGATCCGGATCACGAGAATCGCCGAAGCGCAGGCCGGCGCGATCCAGCAGGTGAACGAGGCGATCAAGGCGGGTGGTGAGAGCTACTTCCGCTATCGCCAGATCGAGATGCTCCCCCAGATCGCGCCGGTGATCGCCGAGGCGTTGTCCGATTCGCGTCTCATCACGATCTCCGGGGGTGGCGAGGGCAACAGCGCGGCAGAGAACACGACGCACAGCATCACCGGGGTGATCCAGACGGTGCTGGCGGCTCAGCTCGTGGCGCGGGGAGGATTGCTGGATGGACCGGAGGGCAACGGAGTGGCGGCCACGCCCTCCGCTCCGCCGGCCGCGTCCACTCGCCGCTAGCGAAAGTTTTCTGGCCGTGCCGTTCAACTCTGCTGGCCATCGAGGTGTCCTCTTCACGCGCGGCGCCGAGTTCTCGCGTGTCTGACGACCCACGGGATTGGCGATACCGCATCATCGCCGAGACCGCCGCGGACGCCATCTTCACGATGGATGAGCAGAGCACGATCCTCTCCGCCAACCCGGCGGTCGAACGGATCTTCGGCTACGCCCCGGATGAGCTCGTCGGGCAGAAGCTCACAATGCTGATCCCCCCCGCACTGCGCGACTCACACGGGATCGGCGTCGCGCGGTTCGTCCGCACGAGGGTGCCGAATATTCCCTGGACGGGCGTGCAGCTTCCGGGATTGCACAAGAGTGGGCATGAGGTCCCGCTCGAGATCTCCTTTGGAGCCTTTCGTGAGGATGACCACTGGGTGTTCACCGGCATCGTGCGAGACATCTCCGAGCGAGTGCGCCAGCAGCGTGAGCTGGAGGAGAGCAGCGCCGAGCTGGAAGCCACGGTCGAAGAGATGCAGCTGCGGACCCTCGAGGCCGAAGGGGCCAGACGGGTGGCCGAGCTCGAGGCGGACCAACGGCGCGAAGCGGAGCAGCGGGTGGGTGTGCAGTTCGCAGTCAGCCGACTGCTCGCTGAGGCAGACGACGTCCAAGTGGCGAAGCGCGACACTCTTCGCGTGATCGGAGAGGCATTGCGGTGGGAGCTGGGCGCGTATTGGGAGCCCGCTGGCAGTGAGGACAGCCTGGAATGCACGGTCTTCTGGCAGCAAGCTGGACACGGCGCGGACGGCTTCGAGCAGGATTCTCTTTCCCGTCAGCTGAGGCCGGGAACCGGGCTGCCTGGCCGCGTCTGGGTGGAGCGCCGTCCGATCTGGATCGAAGACGTGCGGCGAGAGACCAATTTTCCGCGGGCCGATGCCGCCCGGCGCGCCGGACTGCATGGCGCGCTCGCCTTCCCGGTGCGCACCGGCGACCGCATGCACGGCGTCGTCGAATTCTTCACGCATGAGGTCCGCTTTGCAGACGAGCCGCTCCTACTCATGCTCGCGGGTCTGGGGAACCAGATCGGTCAGTTCCTCGACCGGAAGGCGACGGAGACGGAGCGAGCGCTCCTGCTCGACCTCGAGCGGAACGCGCGGGGTGAAGCCGAGCTGGCGCACCGGCGCCTCGCTTTTCTCGCGCACGCAAGCACCATCCTCACCGCGTCGCTCGACCTGAAAGAGACCGCTCATTCGATCGTCTCGCTCGCCGTGCCCGAGCTCGCGGACTGGGCACTCCTTTACAGCTTCGACCCCGGGGTAGGCGCGATCAACCCCCTGGACATCGCCGCCACCGATCCGGAGATCGAGGGGGTGCTCCTCGAGCTGCAGCAGCGCTTCCCCTCGGAGTCGGCGAGCGCCTCCCAGACTGTAGAACGCTCCCTCCGCTCGCAGCGGGCGGTTGTGATCAGGGATGTCACCCCGCAGCTCCTGACTGAGCAGATCACCGATCCAGCTCAGCTGGAGCTGCTCCGCCGGCTTCCCATTCTGTCTATGATGGTCCTTCCCCTACGAGGTCATGAGCAGCCCCTGGGCGTGCTTCTTCTCGCGACCGGGCCCTCTCGACGCCGCTACGGCGAGGCCGACCTGTCACTCGCCGAAGAGTTCGAGAGGCGCGCCTCCACTGCCATCGAGCACGCGCGGCTCTACCACTCGGCGGTCGTGGCGAATCAGGCAAAATCGGACTTCCTGGCGGTGATGTCGCACGAGCTCCGCACGCCCCTCAATGCGGTGATGGGCTACGCCGACCTGCTCCTGATGGGAGTGCCGACATCACTCCTCGCGGACCAGGTCCAGAGCGTCGAGCGAATTCGGATGGCGGCGCGCCACCTCCTCCAGCTCATCGACGAGGTGCTGTCATATGCCCGGCTCGAGGCGGGGAGAGAGCAGGTCAACATCGACATCACGGACATCCCAGCTCTCGTGAACGATGTCGCCGCGCTCATCGAGCCGCTCGCCCAGGGCCGATCGCTGCGGTTTGCCGTCCAGGTTGGCGAGCTTCCACACACCGTTCGTACCGATGCCCCCAAGGTGCGCCAGATTCTCATCAACCTGCTGTCTAACGCTGTCAAGTTCACCGAACACGGGAGCGTCATCCTCACCGTTCACGGCGCAGAGGACGAGCTCTTCTTTGAGGTCAAGGACACGGGTATAGGAATCCCACCCGACGCGCTCCGCCGCATCTTCGATCCTTTCTGGCAGGTCGAGCAATCCCGCCGGCGCCGCGTGGGTGGCAGCGGACTGGGCCTCAGCGTCGCGCTGCGGCTCGCGCGTCTGTTAGGCGGCGATGTGATGGTGCAGAGCAGCGAAGGAGAGGGAAGCACTTTCGTTTTCTGCATGCCAGCCCACGGCACTGTTTCTGCCTAGCCCTCACTCATGGCTCCGCAAAAGGTCACTCGCGAGCACGCCCTCGCTGTGCTCCGCGAGCGCTTTGGTCATCCCGATTTCCACCCCGGACAGTGGGAGGCAATCCGTGCCCTCCTCGAGGGGCGCGATGCGCTGGTGGTCATGCCGACCGGAAGTGGCAAGTCGCTCATCTATCAGCTGACGGCGCTACTGCTTCCCGGGCTCACGGTGGTGGTCAGCCCTCTCATCGCCCTGATGAAGGATCAGCAGGACAAGCTGGCGGTGCAGGGTGTGGACGCCATGGCCATGCACTCGCATCTCTCCTCGGCCGAAACTCGGGAGACCCAGCGGCAGGTGGAAGAGGGTGAGGGCGCGCTGCTCTACCTCACGCCGGAGCGATTCAAGGACCGCGGCTTCTTCCATCGGCTCCTCTCCCGCAAGGTCGGGCTCTTCGTCGTGGACGAAGCCCATTGCGTGAGCCAGTGGGGCCATGATTTCCGTCCCGACTACCTTGTGCTCGGCTCCATCGCCAAGAGACTGGGACGTCCTCCCATTCTCGCCCTCACCGCCACCGCGACCGCGGAGGTACGCGAGGACATCGTCCGGCAGATGGGGATGAACGACCCGCACACGACGGTCACCGGTTTTGCGCGGCCGAACCTCCGCTTCGAGGTCCGGCGCACCGTCAACGCGGCCGTCAAAGAGGACGAGTTGACGGCCATCCTCCGCCATGCCACCGGCAGCGGAATCGTCTACGTCGCGACGGTCAAAGAGGCGGAGCGGTTGTACGAGAAATTCGGGGATCGCTTCCGCATGGGCTGCTACCACGGACGGATGGCGTCCGCCGATCGGAAGGAGACGCAGGAGCGGTTCATGGCGGGGGATCTCGATGCCGTGGTCGCCACCAACGCATTCGGCCTGGGCATCGACAAGCCTGACATCCGGTTCGTCGTGCACTATCACTTTCCGGGGTCGATCGAGTCGTACTATCAGGAAGCGGGACGGGCGGGGAGGGACGGTCTGCCGGCCCGCTGCACCGTGCTCTACCGGGTGGAGGACCGGCGGATCCAATCCTATTTCCTGGGCGGTAAGTACCCCGAGGTCGCCGAGGCCGCGCGGGCCGCGATCGTGCTGGAACAGCATCCCCTCAATCAGCCGATCGCCCTCGACGAAATTTCCCGACAATCCGACGTGCCCGGACGGAAGGCGCGGATCACGATGATGCTGCTCAAGCGTCACGGGTTGGTGCGGGAGCACCGAGGGGGAAACTGGGAGCGGCTCGCGGACAACCTGCTGCAGGTGGACCTCAGCGCGGACCTGCACTCCTACGAGGAGCGGCGCGAGCTCGACCGGCGGAAGCTGGAGGGCATCATCGAGTACTGTCAGACCGCGCGTTGCCGCACCCGCTACATCCTCGAGTACTTCGGGGAGCCGATCGACGGGGATTGGCGCTGCGGGCACTGCGACGCCTGCGTCGCGCAGGAAGCATTCGACGAACGGTTGCTCCGCCGCGCCACCGGGTGAGCGCTTCGGCCTCTTCGTCTGTGCGGCATCCGACCGCGGCGACGGTCCTTCCCTACCGGGAGCGCGCCCTGCAGTGCGATCCGCATCCGAGTCGGGCGCGATTCCGGGCGAACCGCCGGTAGGCTCGGTCGGCGATTCGTCCAGCGAAGGGGAGGGTGAACACCCAACCCAGCAGCCAGCCGCGGGGGAGAATTCCGAGCAGCTGCTCTACGGCCTCGGCTCCCTCCCAGCGGGTCCCCGTGCGGCCGATCAACTGCAAGGAATCGCGGTACGCGCTGTCCGGAATGTTCGGAAATCGGAGCCGAACGGACGGATCCTGGAACGGTATGATCTCCAGCTGCCGTCGAGCGTCCCATCGCGCCAGGACGCTTGTGAGCCTGCCGCACACCTCACACTCCCCGTCGTAGACGACGGTATATGGTCGCTCCCACGTCCCGGCGTGATGGCGGAAGCGAGTCGCTGTAGCTTCCGAGAGAGATCGGCGCTGGGAAGATGGAAAGGCGTTCACGGCCGCGCTGTCAGCACGGGCGACGGTCGTGCAAGGACCGCACCCCGCGGAGGCGCGAGGATCGCTGGACCGGGACGTGCGATCATTCCGGATACGGGAGGAGCCATGGCAGCAGAGGAACGGAGCGTCACCCGCGAGATCGAGGTGCCCGCGGCCGGCGCGACACTACACGGAACTCTGGTCCTTCCCAGTGGAGCGAGCAGTATCATCCTCTTCGCCCACGGGAGCGGCAGCGGACGATGGAGCCCGAGAAACCAGCTCGTGGCCGCCGCGCTCCAGAAGCGCGGGCTCGGCACGCTCCTCATGGATCTCCTCACCGAAGAGGAGGAGGCGACGGACGCTCGCACCGGCCAGCTTCGCTTCGACATCGAGCTGCTGGCCAAGCGCGTCGCCGAGGCGACTTCGTGGCTCGCTTCGCAGACAGCGACGATGGGATATCGGATCGGGTACTTCGGCGCGAGTACGGGCGCGGCCGCCGCGCTCCAGGCGGCTGCTCAGGGCAGTGTCGCCATTGGCGCCGTGGTCTCGCGCGGCGGGCGACCGGACCTCGCCGGGGCGTGTCTGGCCAAGGTCCATGCCCCGACTCTTCTCATCGTGGGTGGCAGCGACATGGGTGTGTTGCCTCTGAATCAGGAGGCGCTCAAGACGATCAAAGCGGTAAAGGAGCTCGCGATCGTGCCGGGCGCCACCCATCTGTTCGAGGAGCCTGGCGCCATGGAGCAGGTGGCACATCTCGCCGGCGACTGGTTTCTCAAGCATCTCGGAGCGTCAGCGTCTCAACGATGATGTATCGTGATCGAACGGACGCTGGACGGCAGCTCGCCGCCCGTCTGCTCGAGGAGCTGCCATGGGTGCGCGAGGAGACACCGATCGTGCTCGCCATCCCCCGCGGAGGGGTGGTGGTGGGATTCGAAGTGGCGCGCCTTCTCGGTGCCCAGCTCGACGTCTTCGTGGCCCGGAAGCTCGGTGCACCCGGCCACGAGGAGCTCGGCATCGGCGCGGTGGCGCCAGGAGGAACATGTCTGCTCGATCCAGAGCTCGTGCGTCTGCTCGGCGTCACGTCCGACTACATTGCCGAGGTATCGGCGCGCGAGCTCGGTGAGCTCGAGCGGCGGATGCAGCTGTTCCGCGGCGATCGGGCACCGCTCGCCTTACAGGGCCGGAATGTCATCCTGGTGGATGATGGCCTCGCCACCGGGGTCACTGCCCGCGTGTCGCTGCTCGCCCTGCGTCAGGAGAGGCCGCAGCGGCTGCTCTATGCGGCGCCGATCTGTTCTCCCGAGGGCGCGCAGCTTCTTTCCGGCGAGTGCGACGCTGTGGTCTGTCTCGCCGCTCCGCAGCGCTTTCGAGGCGTGGGCGAGTGGTACGCGTCCTTTGACCAGACGGACGACGAGGAGGTCGTCGAGCTACTGCGGCGAAATCGGGCGTCCGTCGATTCCCCGCGAGCGGACGGCGGCCCGACCGCCGACCTCTGACGTGTCAGCTCGGCTGGTGCTGCGTCAGGCAGTGTAGTGTCCCGAGTCCCCACACGAGATCCACCGACGCAATGCCGATCACATCGTGCCGGGGAAAGATCTCCGCCAGGATGTTGAGCGCCACGCGGTCGTTCCGGTCGTTGAACGTCGGAACGATCACGACGCCGTTCGCGATATAGAAGTTCGCGTAGCTCGCCGGCAAACGCTGTCCGTCCATCACCACCGGGCGCGGGTAGGGGATCGTGACGACGCGCAGCCGCTCCCCTCGCGCATCGGTCGCCAGCTCGAGCCGCCGGAGGTTATCGGCCGAGCGGCGATGATTGTCATCGGCCGGATCCTCCTCGTGCGCCAGGACCACGGTCGCCGGTCCCGCGAAGCGGGCGACGTCGTCGACGTGCCCGTGCGTATCGTCGCCAACGCATCCTTCACCCAGCCAGATTGTGCGCTCGATCCCGAGATACGTCGCAAACGCCCGCTCGTACGCGTCGCGATCGAGACCTGGATTCCGCACCTGAACCTCCGACAGCAGCCATTCCTCCGTCACCAGCAGAGTGCCGGCGCCATCGCTGTCGAGCCCACCCCCCTCCAGCACCATCGGTCCCTTGCCGTCCGGCCGCTCGGCGCGCACCAGCGGCCGGCCGCTCAGACGCGCGACCTCGCGCGCCACCAGCTCGTCGCGGGCGAAGTTGTCATACTTGGCCCAGGCGTCGAAGTGCCAGCCGATCCAGGCCGCCGTCCCGTCAGCGCGGTAGATGCCCGTCGGTCCCGAGTCGCGCAGCCAGACCCGATCGGTCCGCACGACATGGAAGGTTATGCGATCGGGATCCACACCGTGCGCGAGCAGCGTCCGGCGCGCTCCGTCTCGCAACTCCTCGCCGTCGCATAGAACGTGGACGGGCTCGTGCCGGTGCAGCACGCGGACAATCTCTGCATAGACCCAGGGTATCGGCTCGAACTTGCCCGGCCAGTCAGCGCGATGGTGAGGCCATCCGATCCACGTGGCGGCGTGTGGTTCCCACTCCGCGGGCATGCGGGGGCGCAGCAACATCAGGAATCGGGGATCCGCACGCCGTCGCAGCGCGCTCGCGTCAACGCATATACCGGCTCAGGATCGGTGAGTAGGCATCGATCCGCCGATCTCGCAGAAAAGGCCAGTTGCGGCGCGTGTGCTCGATCACGGCGGGGTCACACGTCGCCAGGAGTACGTCCGCCTCCGTCTCCGCCTGGCCGATGAGGCGGCCGTACGGATCGCTGACGAACGAGTGGCCGAAGAACTCGAGACCGTCCGTGCCCGGCTCCGCCTCGTGGCCCACCCGATTGACGGCTGCGACATAGACACCGTTGGCGATGGCGTGTCCACGCTGGATGGTTCTCCACGCATCCACCTGCGCGCTGCCCCACTCGGACTTCTCCGACGGGTGCCAGCCAATGGCCGTCGGATAGAAGAGGATCTGCGCTCCCATGAGGCTGGTGATCCGCGCGGCCTCGGGATACCACTGATCCCAGCAGATGAGGACACCGATGGTGGCGTACCGCGTCTCGAAGATGCGGAAGCCAGCCGCCTGGCCTGCCTTCTCGCCGTGGTTGTAGATCTCGCCTGGAGTGAAGTAGTACTTCTCGTGATACAACGGGTCGTCCGGGATGTGCATCTTCCGGTACACGCCGAGCAGGAAGCCGTCGGCATCGACCACGGCGGCGGAGTTGTGGTAGAGTCCGGCCGCGCGGCGCTCGAAGATCGGCACGACGATGACCACCGCCAGCTCTTTCGCGACCGCCTGCATGCGCTCCACCGTGGGGCCGGGAATCGGCTCGGCGAGATCGAAGCGCTCAGCGTCGGTCACCTTGCAGAAATAGGGCGCGGTGAAGAGCTCCTGCAGGCAGATGATCTGCGCGCCTCCGGACGCCGCTTTGCGAATGGCGGTGATCGCGCGCTCCACCGTCTTGCCGACGTGCAGATCAGGGACATCCTGTTGTATCAGACCGATGGTGAACGGGCTCGTGGTCACCGGTTCTTCCCGCCGTCCCGCTCACGATCCGCCCCCAGCCGGGGGGTGATGGAGATCGCGACGAAGGGCGCGCGGGGCAGCGGCCGACAGCGCTGCGCCACGGCCGCGCGAGTGCCAGAGAGAGCGAGAAGAAGTGCTGCGCGGGCGAATCGAGCCATCGTTCTGCCGGTTCGGAATCGGTGAGGGTCGCGGTCTCGGGAAAATCTAACTACGGACATCCCTTCAGTCAGGAATTCCCCCGGACGCGCAGACGCCGATTACCACGTCCATCACGTTCGTGTAGGTCAGCCCGGTTCGAAAGAGTGCCCCCGCGGCGGCCAGCGCATGATAGGAATCATGCTCGCGCAAGTGGCGCTCGGGATCGCGCGATGTCCCCTCGACGGCTTTCCACGTGCTTCCATCCACGACGGCGCCGGCCACGTCGCTGGTCCCATCGCGTCCATCGGTGCCGCCGGCGAGGAGCACCACCCCGTTCGCCGCGTCGCCCGCCGCACCGAGCTCACGAGCGGCGGCCAGGGCGAGCTCCTGGCATCGTCCTCCCCGACCGATCGGCGCATCGCCCAGAGTCACCGTCGGCTCGCCTCCCCAGATGAAGCAGGTGCCAAGAGGGCCGGCGCGCCGCGGCTCTCCACCCGTTGCCTGCGCGATGGCAGCGGACACGCGTGGCGTCACGCTGGCGGTTCGGATCGGAGTCGCGAGCCGTCCCGTTGCTGCCCCGGCAGCTCGAAAGGCGATCAACGCGCTCGCGATCTGTCGCCCGTAGTCCGCTGCCTCGCCCGAGATCGGCGTCGTCATGATCCGTGGCTCGTAGCCGATGGCGAATGCCTTGGTTGCGGCCGCCTCGAGTGCCATCCGGTTGCTGGCCACCACTCGCTTCTCGACCTTGTAGAAGGCCGGCGCTCCGGGCTTGGGTGTCTCGAGGGTCTTGTCCCGCTCGGCGGCGGCGAGATACCGCTTCACTCCCATGGGCACGCGCGCCCAGAGCTTCGCTTCGACGAGCATCGAACGCACTTCGCCCGCGGTGGAATCATCCGGCATGCATGGTCCGGAACCGATCACGTTGAGATCATCGCCGATAACATCCGAGACGATGAAGTTGCGGACCCGTGCCGGCTCGAGGGCAGCCGCGAGCCGTCCGGCTCCCCACTTCAGGAAACGCTTTCGCACGCGATTCATGAACGCGACGTCGCGTCCGGACGAGAGAAGCAGATCGAAGAGCTCCACAAGCTCATCGTTGCGGACCCCGAGCTCCGGTGCCGCGACGAGACTCGTCGTCCCTCCCGACAGGAGCACCCAGACCTCGTCCTCGGGCAGGATTCGCGTGACGATTTCGCCCAGACGCGCCGCGGCGAAGTTGGATCGCTGGCCGGGTATCGGGTGGTTCCCCACCGTCACGCTGAGAGCCGAATGCGGTGGAAGCGACGCCGTCGGGGGGATCACGATCCCCCCTGCCGGTCGCGCGCCCTTTCGCCGAAGCGCTTCGACCGCGGCCTCCGCCATCGGTTGTGCCGCCTTGCCCATCGAGAGAATCCACACGCGCCGCTGGGTGCTCACGCCGGCACGCTCCAGCGCGGCCGTGAGCGCCGGTCCGGCGGCCACCGCATCCACTGCCGCTCCGAAGACCGTCAGCAGGTGGTGGCGGATGTCGGATGGTGCCACTCCCGCCCTTACTGCGGCGCTGTCTTGTGCACGGCTTCGCCCAGATCGTCATAGGCGGACTGGGTGGTCACGCGAAAGGGAAATGTGCGGTAGGTGATCCGGCCGTCGGGACCCACCACGAACAGTCCGCGCACGTCCTGCTTTCGCTTCTCATCGAACATGCCGTACGCCTTTCCCGCGACGTGCGACGTGTCGCTGAGGAATAGCATGGGGAAGTCCGAATCGTGCGCCCACGATGCCTGGGCGGTGTCGACGTCGGTGCTGAGCGCCATCACCACCACGTTCTTCCCGAAGAGCTTGGCGTACTGATCACGGTACGCCTCCATTTGAATCGTTCAGCCTTTGGTCCGAGCCTGGTAGAAGAATGCCAGAACAACGGTCTTCCCGCGAAAGTCGGAGAGCCCGGCGGGCCTGGCCAGTTGTCCGAAGCGCGTCGACGCTGGCAGAAGGAAGTCGGGCGCCATCTGGCCCACTTCGGGCATCGCCCCGGGTGGCTGCGGCGCGGGCGCCGGTGTGGCGGCCTGAGCCTGAAGACGGCCGGCCAGGCAGGCGGCGAGGGCAATCGCCGCGACCGAGCGGTGAGGCATGGGATCTCCGTTGAGAATGCAGCGTGGAAGATAGGCAGGTCACGGAGAGGACCGCAACGCGCTGGTGATGTGCATCACACGTGTCCGCCGCGCGGGACCGCCGCTGTCTCCGCGCCGGGACGCGTTCGGAGGTTCAGCGCCGCCACGACGCTCCCCGGTGCGGCACCCGACCTGCTCTATCACGCCGTCTGGACGGTGCGCCCATTCGAGCGCTCTTCAGGATCCGCTCTCAGGGAGGAACATATGCGATGGATTCGGGGATTGGCTCTCGTGCCGTTGGCGGCGCTGGCGCTGGCCTGCAGTGGACGCGATCAGCCGCGGCGTGTGGATGAGGCGCTTGCCCGCGATCTCGGATTGGCCGCCTCGCCGGTGCCGCCTCAGCAGTTCGTGTCGCCGGCCGAGCTCGGCTACGCTCAGGGATACCAGCAACCCTACGGGCAGGGCTATCCGGCGCCCACACCAGTCGTGTATCGCAGTGCGCCTCGGCGCGGCGCCTCGACCGGTACGATCTATCGCGCGCCGGAGCCGGTGCGCCACACGAAGCGCGATGCGATGATCGGCGCCACAGCTGGTGCGGTGACCGGTGCCGTGATCGGTCGCGACGTCAAGGGCGCGGTGATCGGCGCCGCCGCCGGAGGCCTGCTCGGAGCTGTCGTCGGACACACAATCGACGTCGACAAGAGGCCGTAAGAGCGGCGCCCGTCACCGCTCCTGGTTCCTTCCTCGGATCGCCACCGTTCGCTTCAGCTCGTCAGCCGATTGAAGGATCTTCTGTCTCAGATCCCGAGGGAGCTCGGGGTGGCCCGACAGGAAGGAGTCCACCGTCGCCAGCGCCTCGGGTGTCGTATGCCCATCGAGAAAGGCCTGGAGCCACGAGCCGAGAAAGAAGATGCGTCGGTTGCGCTGGATCCACGGCAACGTGTCCAACGCCGGCTCGAGAAATCGAAGAGTGAGGCTCTCCTGTGACAGCGCGTTGAACGGGCGCAGGCTCGCCGTCACCCAATCCTCATTCAACGCTCCGTCGCCCAGGTAGCGCGAAAAGTAGGCAGCCTTGTTGTCGGCCGCGGGGCGTGCAGCGGCGGCGACGAAAGCGCGCCGCCGGCCCTCGGTTGTCGAGTCCCGTCGCGCCTCCTGATCGAGACGAGACTCCGCGGTCGGGAATTCGTGCGCGATCAGGGAGGTCACGATCGACCAACGCGTGGGCGGCCGGAGAGGATCGCCGGCCGCCATGCCGCTGTCGAGCATGCGGTCGAGTCGTGTCAGGCCGTCCGGCGTGCCGGCGAGCGCGATGAACGCATCGAGCTGCGACTTGCGAATCCCGTACGGGCGCGCCGCGTCCTGGGCTCCGGCGACCAGGATGCGCTCAATCTCCGGCAAGAGGCTGTCGCGCGTCGCCGGCGACAGATAGGCATCGGTGGTGCGAATCAGGCGGGTCGCGATGCTGGAGACGAGCTGCTCGTCGCGCTCGTGGGAGATCTCGCGCATCGCGACGGCGGCGTATCGGACTGGTGGCAGACGGCTCTGCCTGACGAGATCCCAGAGCGCGCCCCAGAGCATCGCGCGCTCGAAATCGTCGCGAACGCTGCCGACGTGGTCCTCCACCCACGCAGCGCTTCGCGGATCGAGCGTCACTATTCCATACCCATAGTCCTCGCCGTTCGCGAAGATATAGGCGGGTGGCTTGCCGGGCGGGATCGGCACCCGGGTTTTTCCGGCTCGAAGCGTGACGGGCACACGTACACCTTCTCCGCTGTCTCGCCCGAACAGCACCTGAATGCGTGCCGTCCAGGGCGCCGGACCGCTGAGAGAGCGGGCCGGGCGTTGCACGAGGGTCAGCGCCGAATCCGGAGCTGGCCATCGCTGCTCGAACACGGGCATTCCGGGACGCAGGATGTATTCGCGCCCCCAGGCATCGAGCGGCCGATGGGCAGCTCGCCCGATGGCGGCGAGCAGATCTCTCCACGTCGCGTTCGCGTAAGCATGCGCCGAGAGATAGCTCCGGAGTCCGGCCCGGAAAGCCGGCTCGCCCACCAGGTAGTTCAGCTGTTTGAGAACGGACGGCGCCTTGTTGTAGACGATCGCCCCGTAATTGCTCTTCGCCTGGTCCAGGTTGGTGAGCTGTTGCCAGACGGGCGTCGTCCCTTCGGATGCATCCACGGCGTAGGCCGCGGGCTTGTTGCGCAGATAGAACGTCTTCCATGCCCTCGACGAAGGATCGAGCGCGTCCTGCATCTTGGCCGCCATGTACGTGGCGAAGCCTTCCTTGAGCCACAGATCGTCGAACCACCTCATCGTGACGAGATCCCCGAACCACTGGTGGGCGACCTCGTGATAGATCGTCCCTTCCCGGCCCAGCCGCTGCGTGAGCGTCGGCCGTTCGCGATAGATGAAGCTCTCCTCGTTGTAGAAGATCGCGCCGGGATGCTCCATCCCGCCGAAGGGGAATGCCGGTGCCAGCAGAAAGGCGAATTTGCCGAAGGGGTACGGGCGCGCGAAGTAGCGCTCCAGCCAGGCCACCGCTCGAGCGTTGGTCTCCAGCAGCGAGTCCGTCTCGACCTCGCGCGCGCGAGAGGCGCGCACGTACATCTCGATCTGCCGTCCGGCGATCACTCTCGCGACGCGCGACCACGGGCCAGCCGCGAACGCGATCAGGTACGTGCTCAGCGGCTCGCTCTGAACGAAGCGGAAGCGGGCACCTCTCGCCGTGCTGTCGGTCCCGAGCAGCGCTCCATTCGCGAGCGCCGTCCAACCGAGCGGCGTGACGAGAGTGAGAGTCACGCGCGCCTTGAGGTCGGGCTGGTCGAAGCAGGGGAAGAGCGCGTTCGCGTCGGCCGGAACGAGCAACGTGTAGAGGTAGTCCGCACCGTCCGTGGCGTCGTGAAAGCGGATGATGCTGGCGCCGGCAGGCGCGATCGCCGAGCCGAAATCGAGATCGATCCGGTTGTCCCGGGTCGTCAGCCGGTTGGCCGGAATTCGAAGATGGTCTCCGTTCCACCCCGACGGCTCGAGCGTGCGGCCGCCGACGCCGACGGGTCCGAGAGAGCGGCCCCGGAAATCGAGAACGACGTCACCGTGGCCCGACCAATCGAATCGCACGGTGACGTGGCCGGTGGCGCTGTCCCGGCTCGTGACGTCGAGGCTGAGGTCGTATCGTACGCGTCTGATCTGCGCGACCCGCTCGACGGCGAGCTCACGCGAGATACCCTTGCCCATGACCGGGCTGACCGTGTCGACGGCGAAACCGAGTGCGTACGTGAGGACGGGAAGGAGGAAAAGCATGGCCCACGGTAGCGGCGCGGCGCGCTGGCAGGCAAGGTGCATGGGATGACGCTGCCGGGTCACCACCGGTGTAGACTTCCAGGCGACGATCGCGATGGGTTGACGGCCTTATCCCGGAAAAGCTCATGTCCAAAGGCACGATACTCATTCTGGTGGGACCGGAATACGAGGACCTCGAGGTCTGGTACCCGAAGCTCCGCCTGGAGGAGGCCGGTTACGACGCGCCGATGGCGGGAATGGGCGACAGCAGCTACCGGGGCAAGCACGGCTACCCCTGTGCCGTACAGGGACATGTTCGGGAATTTGCGGCGACGTCACTCGCCGGCATCCTCGCTCCCGGGGGTTGGGCGCCGGACAAGCTTCGGCGCGATCCAGACGTGCTCCAACGCATCCGAGAGGTGGATGCGGCCGGAGGGATGGTGGCGACCATCTGTCACGGCCCATGGATTCTCATCTCGGCGGGAATCCTCCGCGGTCGGAGACTCACGTCCACCGTCGGCATCCGAGACGACGTCGTCAACGCCGGCGCCGAGTGGGTGGATGCGCCGACAGTCATCGATGGTAACCTGGTGAGCGCCAGGGTCCCGAAGGACCTGCCGGCATTCGGCGCGGCGATGCTCCAGGTTCTAGGTTCGACGTCAGCCCGCGCGCCGCGGCTCACTCCTTCGGCGCGGACCGCGCCGGCCCGAGCATGAGCGGCGACGGCAGCACCGGAACGAGAAACACCGATGGGGGAAATGAGCGAGCCGAGATCGAAGAGTTCCCGGCGCTTCCCGGCGAGCGCCGCCAGTCGCGGGCCATCGGCACGCACCGGGCGACGCGCGCCATCAAAGCCGAGCACGCGGCGAAGCGCAATTCCATGCAGGTGCTGGCCGATCGGCTCACCCGAGCGGCGAGCAGCGCGACCTTTCTCGCTATCCACGCGCTGTGGTTCGCCATCTGGATCTCATGGAACGTCGGGTTGCTCCATCTGCGCCGCTTCGACCCGTATCCTTTCGGCCTGCTCACCATGATCGTGTCGCTGGAGGCGATCTTTCTCTCGATCTTCGTGCTCATGGCGCAGGGCCGTGACGCAGAGATCGGCGAGCTGCGGGAGGAGATCGCGCTCCAGGTGAGCCTCCGGACGGAGGAGGAGGTCACCAAGACCCTTCAACTCGTGGCCGGCCTGTACACCCGGCTCGGCCAACGGTTGAGTGAGGACCGCGAGCTCAATGAGATGCTCAAGCCACTCGACGCCGGCGAGATCGAGCGCAAGCTGGTTGGCCAGATCAAGGAGTCGCAGAAGGCAAAGTCGAGCCGGAAGTAGCCGCCTTCGTGGGACGATCGATCGCTAGAAGGCGAAAGCGACCTTGACGCTTCGCGCGCCCCCCTTGTCCATCGCCGTGGCGAGGGCGCGCCGATAACCGCTGAGCGGAAAGCTGTGGGTGAGCAGCGACTCGATCTTCACCCGCCCCGTCGCGATGAGGTCGGATGCCTCGTTGAAGGCGTGCGTGTGCGGGCTGGCGTGATGATGGTCGCCGTACGTGAGGCTTCCCCGGACGGTGAGCTCCTTCAACCAGAGCGGCGTCCAGTCCACTCCATCGAGCTTGGACGCTGCGCCGAGCAGGACCACGGTCCCGCCCGCGCGGGTGAAGCGCAGCGCGTCCTCCATCCCGCGTCGTCCCCCGATGCACACGAGGCAGGAGTCGAATCCACCGACCGCGACTCGCTCACCGATGATGGGGCGGAGCAGCCGGGCGCCTGCCGCCTCGGCGAGCGCCGGCAGGTAATCGCCGCGGGCGCTCACGACCGTGGATGCGCCGAGCGCTCTGGCATGCTCTCCCTGGAAGGTGTGCCGCGCGAGGACGGTGACAACCGCGTCCGGTGACAGCGCGCGAAGCGCGGCCACGGTGAGCAAGCCAATCGACCCTGCACCGATGACCAGAACCCTCTCCTGTCCGGAAGGAAGGCTCGACCGCACAGCGTGCACGCAGCAGGCGAATGGCTCGACGAGCACAGCACCCTGGTTCGACACCGCGTCGGGCACTCGCACCAGCTGCGACTCGTGCGCGACAAAGTACTCGCCCCAGCTCCCGCCGAGTGAGCGTGTCATACCGATCATGAGCCCGGGCGGGACATCGCCGTCCGTGAAGTGGGTACACCGGGGGTGTTGGCCGGCGGCGCACGCCTCGCATCGCGGCTGGATTCCTCGCGGCTCGCAGCAGAGAAGAGGATTGACCGTCACCCGCTCGCCGCGCGACACCCCACGCACGTCCGGCCCGGCCTCCACGACCTCGGCGACATTCTCATGGCCGAGGACGAAGGGAAAAGACCCGAACGGAGACGTCGAGGGGCTCGTGCCGAGGGTCAGGATGCCGAGATCGCTGCCGCAGATTCCTCCCAGAATCGTACGCAGCCGCACCCATCGTGTTGTCGGAAGAGGGGGGTCCTCGATGTCGGCGTAGCGGGTGGTTGCGTGTGGACCGACATAGAACCGGTCGGAAATCCGGCCGGCCGCGAGCGTCGCCAGATAGGTGGGAATCGGCGCATCGAACACCAACGCCTTCACTCGCGGGACGCTCCGGCGGGGGCGGTCGGGGGAGCGGAAGTGACGATGCGCAGTGCGCCCGGAAGGCACGCGACCTCGATCTGGGCCGACGCGGCGCGATGATACTCGCCGTCGGTCTCGTAGGCGGGCGGCGACTGGAATCGGAGGTGGAAGGCTGACGACTGCTCGATCGTCACCTCGGCGTGCTTCACGTGAGTTCCTCTCGCGGCCGCCGCAAAGAGCGCGAGCCGCCGCATCGCCGTCGCATCGGCGATCGACACGGCGTCCAACAACCCGTCGGTGATGCTCGCGAACGGGGCGATGTGGAAGGCGCCGCCGAAGTGCCGGGCATTGGCGATGACCAGCATCAAACGCTTTGCGAGCGAGTGATGTCCATCGACGCTCTGGAGATCGATGAGCGACGGACGGTAGCCGAGGAGCTGTCGCAGCGCGGAGTAGACGTAGACCGCGTTGCCCCTCAAAAAGAATACCCGTTCCGAGTCTTCCAACACCGCGACATCGAAGCCGAAGCCGGCAATGTTGAGAAAGTATCTATTCTCGATGCGGCCGACGTCCACTCGCTGGTCCGGGCCGTCGGCAGCGAGCCGGGCCGAGGCGTCCAGATCGCGGGCGGGAGCACCGACGCTCTTCGCGAAGTCATTGCCCGTACCGGCCGCAAGGAGCGCCAGGCGCACATCGGCCCCCGTCTCGAGAATGGCGTTGGCGATGTTACTCCACGTGCCGTCGCCGCCCACCGCCGCGAGTGTCGTGCGGCCGTCGGCGATCGCGCGGCGAGCCACCACCTTCTCATCCTGCTTCGAGGAGCTGATGCGCACGTCTTCCACGCCGACCCGCGCGAATGCTCGGCGCACATCGGGGAGCACCCGCGCGCCTCGTCCCCGTCCGGCGGCCGGGTTGACGATCACGCACACCGCGTTGTTCATCGACCGGCCGGAAGCGGGCCGCTCAGACCTGCGGGATGTCGGTCTCGAAGAGCAGCTCTTCCTCTTCCACCAACTCCTCGAAGAGCGCGAAGGGGTCGGCCGGGATGATTCCGTCTCGGTTGGGCGTCCAGAAAAGGAAGACGTTCACACCGTGGTTGGGCACGTAGAACACGGCGGCCGCCGCCCTCCGCCCACTCGCCTCCCAGAGCTGCACGGCGCGCTGCATGGCGTAGCTGCTCATCTCGTGCATGAGGTCCACGCCGCAGCCAACGGGAGGATACTCCGCGACGTCGGTCGGTACGACGACGACGCGCTCCGACGTCGGGTGGGCGAAGCCTCGGTGCAGGTGGACGCCGGCCCGCACCGGTGGCACCTCGATCCCGCCTTCCGACACTACCTGGAGCCGGCCGTGCAATTCGGCCACGCGGATGGGAGGCATCTCACGCAGCGGGAGGGTGAACTCCTCGGCTTCCACCGAAGGCCCGCGACTGTCGTTCGAACCGACCTGGACGACTTCGACCGTTCCCTCCGCCGTCGGAACCACCGCCACGATGTCCTCGTGGGTCAGCTCCGTCTTCTTCGTCCCGTATCGACCGGAAACCGTGACGAGGGGAAATACGCCCGTGGATGGCCACGGCATGCTCCGGTCGCGATACGGAAGGTCGTGATCGATCGCCCAGAAAGCGCCCTCGGCCTGCCGGGAGTAGTTCAGCAGGCCGATGATCGTGTCCGCGAGCTTGGCATCGCGAACGAGGTCCCGGATGAGGATCGGTTCCGCCAGCAGCCTCTTCCTCCCGAGAAAGTTGCCCAGGGTCATGAGTCCGCGTACCGCCGGCGACCGGCGCCAATCGTCGGTCGCGATCGAGTACTCCTCCGACTTGGACCAGCCACCGACCGCTCGGGTGGACCCGAAGATCATCAGGCGCCGCGCGACCTCCTCCGGCGCGAGGACGGGCTGACCGCCTTCGAGCGTACTGAGGATCACCCCATCGAAGTCGACGCGGTTCTTCCGCCGAACGTAGGGGACGATGACGTTCTTGAAGCCACCGACCTTGGTCATCATCATGCGCAGGAAGATGACTTTGCGCTCGAACGAGAGATCGCGCAGCTCCCCATCGCTGTCGTCCAGCAGGATGATGTTGACGAAGTTGGGGTGCGGCGTGGGACGGAGTCCCATCCGGCGTCCGATCTGGATCGCCCGGGCGAACACCTCCGGCAATGTCTCGCGCAGCGCCTGCTTGTACTCGTCCACGGTGCCGCGATGGAACGCGGCAAGGGCCGCGTCGGGCAGCCGGCCGACGAAAACCGGGTTCAGGACGACGGCGCGCTCCGGGGACTGGGATAAACGATCGCCATCCCAGAGGTGGACCGTGCAGCCGTTGCGACGGAACTCGCCTTCGATCCGATCCAGGATCGACTGGGCCAGCTCCCGGATCGGGGACTCGATGTCCGGATCGAGCTCGCCAATGAGCTCGAGATCGTCGTTGCGAAGGAGGGTGGGGGAGCGGAACCAACGTTCCGCGCGGGGAAGGCGGCCCGTTTCGGTTGTTGTTTCAAGTTCGACGTGCTGAACCGTCATGTGCCCTGTCCCATGCTTCGACTCTCCTGAAAGACGCGGGTCCCCGCGGCTATAGTATACCAGCCCGCACTTCCTGCGACAGGGCCGGCGTGCCGAAATCTCCACGCACACCGTCCTTGCGGCGCATCGCCGGTGCAGCCAACGACTTCGGTGCTGTCCTCGCGGGCCGAGTCATCGCCATCGCTGGTCCGATTCCTCGGAACGCTCAGTGACTAGGAGGTTGCATGCCGCCGGTTTAGATTATGGGTTCGCCCAACGAGGCGGGCGGCGCAGAAAGTTAGCCGCAAATGTCGGCAGCGCCGTGAGTTGTATCGATGTTGCCCCATCCCACGCCGGGCACCGTGCGCTCCGACCGTGCGCGTGTTTTCTCCTTCGCATCGATGCTTCCTTGACCCGACTCGTTCCGCCCCCGACACTCGATTCGCGCGTTCGCGCGGCACTCGTTGCCGGGCTCGATGGCGTGCCGTCCGCCGAAACGCGGCGCATGGCGGACCACCTCACGACGGTCCTCGGGCCGTCGCTCCTGGCCGTGCTCCATTACGGATCGCGCGCCCAGAGCTCTGATGCGCGCACCGACAGCGACCACGACTTCTTCGTGATCGTGGACCGCTACGGCGACGCCTATCGCTCGCTGTCGTCCGCGAAAGGAATGCAGGCCGCACCGGGGAAGGCGACGATGTTGGCCCGGGTTCTCCCGCCGAACGTTCTCGCCGTTGGCGTTCCCGGCATCGAGGGGAGAAAGGCGAAATGCGTGGTGCTCTCGCGGCGCGACTTCACACGCGCCTGCTCATTCCAGGCCCAGGATCACTTCGTGCAGGGGCGGCTGTTCCAGCACATGCTGCTCCTCTGGACGCGGGACGCCGAGAGCCGGGCGCTTTTGATAGGCACCATCGCCAGCGCCCGCGCCCGCACCTTCGAGTGGGGAAAGGTCGCGCTGCCGGGGGCGTTCACTGTGGACGACTACTGCCGGTCGCTGCTCGAGACGTCTTTCGGCGCGGAGATCCGCCCCGAGAGCGGGAATCGTGTGTTGGCGCTGTACACCGCCCAGCGCGATTCCCTCGTCCGCATGTATCGGCCACTTCTCGATTCACTGGCCGGCTCCGGCGCGCTCACTCGGGTTGAGGGAGGCGCGTACCGGCTCGCAACCCCCGTTCGGGCCGCCGAAGCGCGACGTGCGGCGAGGTATTTCCGTAAGAGCAAGTTGCGGGCGACGGCGCGATGGGTGAAATACATCGCCCTCTACGATGACTGGCTCAACTACATCGTCCAGAAGATCGCTCGTCGCACCAATCGCCCGGTCGAGCTGACTGAGCGCGAGCGGCGCTATCCGCTCATCTTCCTCTGGCCCAAGGCCGTGCGCTTCCTCATGGAGCGCCCTCAGCGTCGCCGGTGAGATGACGCGGACCGACGTCGTGGCTCTCTCTCTCGTCGGCGCTCTCGTCCTCAGCATGCCCCTGTTCGCTCTCGTGGGGCGCGGTCGTCCGCTCGACGCGGACGTCGCGCGCCGGCCCACGACGGCGCTGCTGGGCTTCTGGGTGCGCGACTGGCTCATGTGGGTGATCGGGCCTCTCGAGCGCGCTTTCGTCCGGTCAGGAGTGTCGCCGGACGTCTTCAATCTCCTCGGCGTGTTCTTCGGCGGGGCGGCCGGAGTGGCCTACGCCACCGGGGGTGGTCGCCTGTCGCTGGCCGGCTGGCTGATCCTCCTCGGCGGTGCCTGCGACGTGTTCGATGGCCGGATCGCTCGCGCCCGCGGAATGGCCTCCAACCGCGGCGCGTTCCTCGATTCGACGCTGGATCGCTTCTCGGAGACCTTCGCGTTCATGGGTCTGGCGTTCCGATTCGCCGGAGACCCGCGTGCCGTGGTGGCTGTCGCGCTAGCGCTCGGCGGGTCACTGCTGGTGAGTTACACGCGAGCGCGTGGCGAGGCGCTCGGCGTGAGCTGTCGCGGCGGGATCATGCAGCGCGCCGAGCGCCTCGTGCTCCTCGCGCTCGCGTCGCTCCTCGATGCCGCGGTGACGGCCCGCTCGGGATGGGCAGCGGGGACCGTGCTCTACTGGACCGTGATCGCGATCGGCGCCGGATCGCTGGGAACGGCGGTGTTCAGGACCCTCTACATCGCGAGAGAGCTGGGCCGCCGGTAGCGCTGGCTCGCTGGCGATCGCGGGATCCTCGCCTACTTCAGCTTCACCAGCTGTCGCAGGACGTATTGCAGGATCCCGCCATGCCGGTAGTAGACCCCTTCCTCAGGGGTGTCGATTCGGGACATCACGGCGAAGCGCTTCTGCGTGCCGTCGGCGGCGCTGACCCGCACGTTGAGCCGCGAGCGCGGCTTGAGCGCATCGTCCAAACCGTCGATGTCGTAGCTCTCGAATCCGGTGAGCCCCAGCGACACCCGATTCTCGCCATTCACGAACTCCAGGGGAATCACTCCCATCCCGACGAGGTTGGAGCGGTGGATCCGCTCGAACGACTCGGCAATCACGGCGCGTACGCCGAGCAGCCTCGTTCCCTTGGCCGCCCAGTCGCGAGACGAGCCGGTACCGTACTCCTTGCCCGCGATGATCAGCAGAGGCACACTTCGCTGCTGGTAATCCATCGAGGCGTCGTAGACCGGGACCGGATCGCGGCCCGGCTCGGTCGCCGTCCACCAGCCTTCCTTGCCTGCGGCCAGTTCGTTGCGCAGCCGGATGTTGGCGAAGGTGCCGCGCATCATGACTTCATGATTGCCGCGACGCGCGCCGTAAGAATTGAAGTCGGCGGTCTTCACGCCGTGCGCGATCAGCCACTTTCCGGCGGGACTCGCGGCCGGGATGCTGCCGGCCGGGGAAATGTGGTCGGTGGTGATGGAGTCGCCGTACATGCCGAGCACGCGCGCCCCCCCGATCGACTGGACTCCCGGGACGTCGAGCGTCATCCCGTCGAAGTACGGTGGGTTTTTCACGTACGTGGACTCGGCTGACCAGGCGTAGAGGTCACCGAGTGGGATGTCGAGGCTCTTCCAGCGCTCGTCACCCTCGAACACGTTCGCGTACTGCGACCGGAACATCTCGCTCTTGACCGAGGAGAGGATCGTGTCCTCGATCTCCTTCGGCGAGGGCCAGATGTCGCGAAGGAAGACCGGTCCGTCGCGTCCTATCCCGAGCGGCTCGGTCAGTAAGTCGATGTCCATGCGCCCCGCCAGGGCGTACGCCACGACGAGCGGGGGAGAGGCGAGGTAGTTGAAGCGGGTGAGGGGGTTGATGCGCCCCTCGAAGTTCCGGTTGCCTGACAGCACCGACGCGACGATCAGCTTGTTCGCCTCGATCGCCTCGGCGATCGGCACCGGCAGGGGCCCCGAGTTCCCGATGCAGGTGGTGCAGCCGAAACCAACGATCTGGAACCCGAGTGTGGACAGAGCATCCATCACTCCGGCCTTGAGGAAGTAGTCGCGCACGACTTTCGATCCGGGCGCGAGGCTCGTCTTCACCCACGGCTTGCTCCGGAGCCCCGCCGCCACCGCCTTCTGTGCCAGGAGGCCCGCACCCAGCATCACGCTGGGGTTGGAGGTGTTGGTGCAGCTCGTGATGGCGGCGATGACGACCGCTCCGTGGCCGAGTCGGAAGCTCTGGCCGTTCATCTCCACCTGAACCTCGTCGCGATGACCGAGGATCTCGGCCGGATGAGCCGCGACCACGGCGGCCGAGAGCGGAGCCGCTGATGACACCGCGGTGGACGCGGCCACCGAGGCTCTTCCCGCCAGCGTCCCGGCCCGCTCCAGATCCACGGCGAGCGCCTCGTTGTACATCCGCTTCGCATCCCGGAGCGGAACGCGGTCCTGGGGCCTCTTCGGACCAGCCAGGCTCGGTTCCACGGAGGACAGGTCCAGCTCGAGAGTGTCGGTGAAGTCGGGATCCAGCGTCGCGTCCGTTCGGAAGAGTCCCTGCGCCTTGCAGTACGCCTCCACGAGCCTCACCTGGTGCTCGCTCCGTCCGGAGAAACGGAGGTACGCTATCGTCTCGGAATCGATCGGGAAGAAGCCGATGGTCGCTCCGTATTCCGGCGCCATGTTTCCGATGGTGGCGCGATCGGCGGTGGAGAGGCTCGACAGCCCGGCGCCGTAGAACTCGACGAACTTCCCGACGACCTTCTTCTTGCGGAGCATCTGGGTGACCGTCAACACCAGATCGGTGGCGGTCGCGCCGGGCGGGAGCTTTCCGAACAGCTTGAACCCGACGACCTCGGGGATCAGCATCGACAGCGGTTGGCCGAGCATCGCCGCCTCAGCCTCGATGCCTCCGACTCCCCAGCCCACCACGCCGAGGCCGTTGATCATCGTCGTGTGGGAATCGGTGCCGACGAGCGAATCGGGATAGGCGGCCTTGCGGCCGTCGACCTCGGCGGTGAAGACCGCCTGGCCGAGGTACTCGAGGTTGATCTGGTGGACGATGCCGGTGTCTGGAGGAACGACGCGGAAGTTCCGGAAAGCCTGCTGGCCCCAGCGCAGGAACGCATACCGCTCCTGGTTGCGCTCGAACTCCCGATCCGCATTGATGAGAAGAGCGGCGTCCGACCCGTATTCATCAACCTGAACCGAGTGGTCGATCACGAGATCGACCGGTTGCAGCGGGTTGATGCGAGTGGGATCGCCCCCCAGGCGGGCGATCGCATCGCGCATGGCGGCGAGGTCGACCACCGCCGGCACGCCGGTGAAATCCTGCAGCAGCACGCGGCTCGTTCGGAACGCGATCTCCCGCTCCACACCCGCACGCACGTCCCAGCGCGCCATCGCCTCGATGTCGGCCCGCTTCACGAACGCGCCGTCCTCGTTGCGCAGGAGATTCTCGAGCAGCACGCGAAGCGAGAAAGGCAGCCGCTGGGCGGTGCTCCCCGGCAACGCGGACAGCGCGTCGAGCCGATGGATGGAGTATGCGGCTCCGTCGACCTCGAGCGTCGACCGGCTACCGAAGGAATCGAGTGGCGGCATACGGGTCTCTGGAGATCACGTTCATGGCGACGCCGGTAATGTAGCATCTCGGTTCGCGCGGCGGCGCGGCGGGCGCTATCATCGCGGCTCGCCAACCGAGGAGACCGGATGTCCCCGCTCCACGCGCCTCCGGCGGACTCCCCGCTGGATCCCATCGGCCTCGCGATCGACCTGATGGGTGTGGACTCGACGAGCGGGCGGGAAGGCGACCTGATGGACGGGGTGCGCCGCCTGCTCGACGCTCGCGGCTGGCGAACGCAGCTCATCCCGGTGACGCCGGGGCGCGACAATGTGCTCGCCACAGCCACCGCCGAGCCCCTGGTGACGCTGTCCACGCACCTCGATACCGTCCCGCC
The DNA here is from genome assembly GCA_038253885.1 of Gemmatimonadales bacterium. GTDB lineage: Bacteria > Gemmatimonadota > Gemmatimonadetes > Gemmatimonadales > Gemmatimonadaceae > JALZAQ01. The sequence goes on from JBBSGP010000003.1 coordinate 35,738, forward strand.
CTACATCCCGCCCACGCTGGATGACTGGCAGCTGAGGGGGCGCGGTGCATGCGACGCCAAGGGCATCGCCGCGGCGATGATCTGTGCCGCCGAGCGGCTGCGAGCCCGTGACATCCCGATCGCGCTGCTGTTTGTCGTGGGCGAAGAGGTCACCCATGATGGTGCGCACGCGGCGAACGCGGTCCCGACCACGAGCCGCGCGATCATCAACGGCGAGCCCACGGAGAGCACCGTGGCCCTCGGCACCAAGGGAGCGATCCGGCTCATCCTGCGGACGTCTGGCGAGGCGGCGCATTCGGCCTACCCGCACCTCGGACATTCGGCGATCGACACCCTCGTGTCGCTCCTGCACGAGCTGCGCACCCTTGATCTTCCGACTGATCCGCTACTCGGCGACACCACGATCAACGTCGGACGATTGTCGGGCGGCGTTGCCGATAACGTGTTGGCGCCGTGGGCCGAAGCGCGGGTGATGGTGCGCCTCGTATCACCGCCGCAAGAGATGGTGACGCGCCTCCGGGAGTGGCTGGGAGATCGGGGAACGTGGGAAGTGGGTCCGGCCGTCCCGCCGATGAAGCTCGCTGGAGTTCCGGGCTTCCGAACGTCGGTGGCGGCGTTCGCGACCGACATCCCGGCGCTCGTCAACTGGGGCACACCCTACCTGTTCGGGCCCGGCTCGGTGCACGTCGCTCACCGCGACGACGAGTTCGTCGACATCGCCGAGCTACGGGATGCCGTGAACGCATACGAGAGGCTGGTGATGTACGCGCTGCAGCTGTCCCGATAGTCCGGGTGGGGCTCATGCGCAAGGCGCCATGAGACAGAAGGTTATTCAGAAAGCAGGGACTGACAGACCCGCAGTGGAGCGTCCTAGCCCGCTCCGGCCTCTCCCCGCGATCGCGGCCCGGGTCGAGATTTGCGTTGAGCAATGCTACGCCCGAGCCGGCGGTCAGACAGACTCCGACGTCCCCCAGCAGTAGGCCCTCGCACATACAGGTCGCCCTCGGTGAAAAACCCGGTGCTTCGTTCGATCCCTGGCCGCCTCGTCGCCCGAGTGGAATACCGCCGAGCAGTATTGTGCGGAGTCGCTCTAGCCGTCCTGCTGGACGCGCCCACCGCCTGCGCGCAGGCGCGCGCGGCCACCGCCGCGAGGGCCTCGCGGCTCGCGCTCGGTTTCGCGGTGGACACGACTGTCACTCCCGCCACCTGGTGGGGCGTGGACCGCGCGATGGCCGCGCGCCCTGCGGTGGTGCGACTCTGGCGCGACTACCTCGCCGTGCGCGGCGACAGCGTACGGCGCGCGGCTTTCTGGTCGATGGCCGACCGGCGCCGCATGACGGATCCGGACCTCGCGCTCGCATCGGAAGGATACATCGTGAACGTCAACGCCGTGCTCGTCGAAGCGCTCCCGTTGGTGGCGGGCGACTCGTCGCGCTGGGTGCTCCGCACGGTGTACGTCGGGGGCGGCACGACGACGCGCCCCGGGCTCCTCGCGATGGAGCGTGTACATGTGGTTCGCGAGGGCGAGCGATGGGCGCTCACCCACCCGAGCACCCTCGAGACTGTGGGGTGGCGCCGCGCGCACGTCGGGCGGCTCGAGTACGTGTTGCACCCCGACATCCACTTCGATTCGGCACGCGCGGCGGAGACAGCGCGATGGCTCGATTCGACGGCACTGCGCTTCGGCATCGCCGATCCCGCGCCGATCACATACTACCAGCTTCCGGACCTTCAGGCGGCGGCCCGCGTGATGGGGCTCGACTGGGCGCTCACCACCGACCGCGTGGGCGGGCGGGCGAACCCGCGAGCGCGCGTTGTATTCGCCGCGGATCCGCGCTTCGGCGAGGCGTACCGGCACGAGATCGCGCACGTGCTGCTCGCCTCTTGGCTAGGTGAGCCGTCGGCGTTCGTCGGAGAGGGGATCGCGTACTGGTTGGGCGGGGCGCGCGGGCAACCCTTCCCGGCAATGATGCGGGACCTCGCCGCCTATCTCACGACGCACCCGGACGTGAGGCTGCGGAGCCTCCTTGGCAAGGAGCGGTTGGGTGCGGTCGCCAGCGCCCGACTCCCGGCTGCAGCCGCAGTATTCGAGCTTGCTCAGCGGCGTGACGGCGACGCCGGAGTACGGCACCTGGTCGAAGCGACCCGGAGGGGGACGCCGAGTGCGGAGACGCTCGCCGCGTCGCTCGGGCTGACCCCGGCAGAACTGGAGACGCGGTGGCGTGCCCTGGTGATATCTTACGCGCGCACGGCAGAACGCTGATCGAGAGGCCATGCGCGAAGGGGTCGCGCCAGCTCTATTCGGCGCTCGCGCTGGTCCCCGAGACTCGGAGTGTACGTCGTCGAGGAATCGCGCTTCGTGACTGGTCGGAGCGGGGACTTCCCTTTCAACACACGCCTTAATCGTCCGCCGCGTCGAGCGTCGGCTCCTTCTCGGGGGCGCTGGTACGCCGGCGTGTGCCGTCCAGGAATTGCGCCGTGATGGCTTCGGTCGGACAGTGGTGGACGAAATCTCCGTCCGCCGGCGACCATTCGTGCTCTCGGCTCAACGCATAAGCCTTCCCCGATGGATCGAGTCTCATGAGCCGCGGCGCCATCGCTACGCAGGTCCCGCAGCCGATGCACTTGTCCCGGTCCACCTCCAGGCTCACCGGACGTCGAGGATAGACCCCGGTGGACGATAGCAGGCAGTCCCCCACGAGATCGAGCGCGGCGAGGGCGGCCTCGTAGCCCGCGTCGATGATCTCCTGCGTGTGCGTGAAGCTGAACCAGTTGAGGTGGGCGATCTTCGGCCGGATGAGCAGCATCGGCGGGCCGGTCCAGCTCGTCAGGGGCACCTGCTGCAGGGCGTGCATCATGACCGTGGCCGCGCGCATGAAGATCGTTCCGAACCCCTCCGCCGCGATGTCCTTGGCCGGTGTGAGCCCGAAGTTGCCGACATCCACCGCGATCACTGCCTGCATCCCGAGAGAGGCAGCTGCGACGGGTAGATTGTCCATCGTTCCGCCATCGATGCAGACGCGATTGTCGACCTGACCCGGGGGAAAGAACCCGGGCAGGGCGCACGAGGCGTAGACGGCATCGGCGATCGGCACGTCTTTGAGCCCGGGGAGGCCCCACACGAGCTGCGTGCCGCGCTCGACATCGACGGTGTTCACCAACAGAGGAGCGGAGAGGTCCCCGACGGTATGGAAAGTTCCGCCGCCAATGACGCTCTCACAGAGAGCCTGGAGCGGCTCGGCCAGGTACAGCGACGGAGCGCGCATCAGCTCCATCAGCATGCCTAGATGATTGAGCCGGAAGAGGTCGCGGCGCCGGAGCGAGAGAGCGCGACGCGCCATCTCGTCCGTCGTCATGCCGCACACCCGCGCGGCTGCGATCAGAGACCCGATGCTCGTGCCGGCGTAGAGCGCTGGCTCGATGCCGCGCTCGGCCAGCGCCCGGAGCACGCCAATATGCGCGAAGCCTTTGAGACCGCCCCCACCGAGCACGAGCGCGGTCCGCTCCGGGATCTGTGCCATCACCGATCGCTACTCTCCGCCTGAGGATCGCTCTCCATCGTACCCCAGGACGCGCGTGATGGGTCAAACGTTGCGCCCCGGACCGGTGGCCACAGGGCGCGAAGCCAAGAGTGACTACGGTCGAGAGCCGGCGCTGTAGCTGCCTTCGGGCGCCACCGTCATCGGGTTGAGATAGATGTACAGCCCATAGAGTCCCACGACCGCGCCGGCCACGGCCACCGCGCCACCGGCGTTCCCGCCGATCACCAGGCCGGTGAGCAGCACGGCACCGCCGAAGAGCATGAGCTTCTCTCCGCGTCCGAATTGCGACGCGGCGGAGAGTGGCGCCGAGATCGGCGCGCTGTTGCGGGCAGCCGGAGTGTATCGGGCAGCTGGAGTTCGGAAGGCGACGCTCGCGCCGTCGATCGTGGGTCCGGCCGCGGCGATGATCGGTCCGGCGGGCACGATCGCTGTCGCGTCCTGCGCGAGGGCGGAGCGGGTGATGCCACCGAAGGCGGCGCAAGCGGCGATGAGCAGTGCGCATCCAATCGAACGAGTCATTCTCACTCCTGTGGTGATGGCCCGGGACACGGGCTCGAGTGTACGGCCCCACTCCTCATGCATGGAGCATACCGATTCGCTACTTTGTTCTCCATGCCGCGCCGCCGCCGCAGTGAGTCGCGAGGAACGCGAAATGGGTGAGCGGGACGAATCGCTCGTTCGCGCGGTCGGCGTCCGCGGGCTCGCGGCAACCGCCTTCAACGTGATGATCGGCGGCGGGATCTTCGTGCTCCCGGCGGTCGTGGCCGGTTCCCTCGGACGTTCCGCTCCGGCAGCGTATCTCGTGTGCGCACTGGCCATGACGCTGATCGTTCTGTGCCTTGCCGAAGCGGGCAGCCGGGTGTCACTGACCGGCGGCCCCTACGCGTATGTGGAGACTGCTCTCGGGCCGCTCGTCGGATTCCTGGCTGGAATGTTACTCTGGCTGTTGGGCTCGTTCGCGACGGCCGCGGTGGCGAGCGCGTTCGCGGGTTCGGTGGCCGTGCTGGCGCCGGCGCTCGGCGGGACGCTGCCGCGCACGGTCGTGCTGGTCGTGCTGTTCGCGCTGCTCGCCGCTGTGAATGTGACCGGCGTGCGGCAGGGAACGCGGCTCATCGAGGTGGTGACGGTGGCGAAGCTACTTCCGCTGATGGCGTTGGTGGTCGCCGGTCTGGTGGTCGCCGGCGCGCGCATCCCCACGGCTGTGAGCTTCGCCGCCCCGCCCGCCGCGCTCGGCCGCGCAGTGATCGTGCTGGTGTTCATCTTCGCCGGAATCGAGAGCGCGCTGGTGCCGAGCGGCGAGCTGCGCGATCCCGCGCGGACCGTGCCGTGGGCCCTGTTGATCGCCATGGCCGGCGCGACCGCCCTCTATCTCGCCATCCAGATGGTGGCGCAGGCGGTTCTCGGGCCGGCGGCGCTGGCGGCCGAGACGACGGCCCCGCTCGCGGCGGTCGGGCGCGCCATTGCGGGGCCCGCCGGCGCGCTCGTCATCGCGGCCGGCGCGAGTATCTCGATGTTCGGGCACGTGAGCGGGATGACGCTCGCTATGCCGCGCGCCCTCTATGCGTTCGGGCGCGATGGAATCTTGCCCGCCTGGATGGCCGCCGTGCATCCGCGCTTCCGGACTCCGTGGGTGGCGATCGTCGTCCAGGCCTCGATCGCGTGCACGCTCGCGGCGACCGGGAGCTTCGCGCAGCTCGCCATCCTCGCGAACGTGTCGGTGCTCGTGCTCTATCTGCTCTGCTGCGTGGCGGCCTGGCAGCTCCAGCGGCGCGACGTCCGGACCGGCGGCGTTCCTTTTCGCGTGCCAGGGGCGGGAGTGATCCCGCTGCTCGCGATCGTTCTGATCGTGTGGATACTCAGTCATGCGACGCTCCGGGAGTTCTCGGTCGTCGGCGGAGCGGTCCTGGCGGGATGCCTGGTGTTCGTGGCCACTCGGGGGCGCCACTCCCGCGCGGATGGGCGGGCGTGATCGCCGACCCTCTTCTGCGCTTCCGGGATGAGTTTCCGATCCTCGAGCGCACCACGTATCTGGTGTCGAACTCCCTCGGCGCCATGCCCCGCGGAGCGGCCGACCGGCTCGCGGACTACGCTCGCGACTGGGCTGAGCTCGGCGTGCGGGCCTGGGGCGCTCGGTGGTGGGAGATGCCGGTGACCGTCGGCGACGGGATCGCGCCGCTCATCGGAGCCGCGAGCGGCGAGGTGGCGATGTTCCCGAACGTGTCACTCGCGCAGGCCGCCGTGATCTCGGCGCTCGAATACGAGCCTCCGCGCGATACGATCGTGATGACAGCGCTCGATTTTCCCTCCGTGCGATACGCCTACGATGCGCTGGCTCGGAGGCTCGGGGCTCGCATCGTCGTCGTGCCCAGCGACGATGGGCTCACGATCGACCTGCAGCGGCTGCTTTCGGCCATCGACGAGCGAACGCGGCTCGTGTCGGTCTCGCACGTGCTCTTCCGCTCCGCGTTCATCCTCGACGCGGACGCCATCTGCCGCCGCGCTCATGAGGTGGGTGCGCTCGTGTCGCTGGACGCCTTTCATTCGGTGGGGGTGATGCCGGTGGACGTGCGGCAGAGCGACGTGGACTTCCTCACGGGGGGTGTGCTCAAGTGGCTGTGCGGCGGACCCGGTGGATGTTTTCTCTACGTCTCGCCCGCGGTCCGCGAGCGCTACGCCCCCGCCATCACCGGCTGGCAGGCTCACGCGCGGCCGTTCGGGTTCGAGACCGAGCTGGAGCTCACCTCGGGCATCTCGCGCTGGCTGAACGGGACGCCGGTGATCCCGGCGCTCTACGCGGCCATCGAAGGTCCGCGTCTACTCCGGGAGGCCGGCATCGGGGCGATCCGCGCCAAGAGCATGCGTCAGACCGCGCGACTCATCGCGCTGGCCGACGAGCGAGAATTTCGCGTGCACGCGCCGCGCGATCCGGCGCGACGGGGAGGGACGGTCGCCTTCGATGTCCCGCACGGGCACGAGCTGTCACTGGCACTGATCGCTCAGAGAATTCTCGTCGACTACCGCCCCGATGCCGGCATCCGCATCGCGCCCCATTTCTATACCGACGACGCCGAGCTGGAGCGCGCGGTGACAGCGATCGATGACACGCTCCGCAGTGGTGACTGGAAGCGATTCGGGGCCGATCGACCGGTCGTGACCTGACGGCCGCGCGGGCGGGGCCGTCTTGTCGCTCCCTCGGAACGGCGCTAATTTCGTCGCACACGTCACCCCACACCTCCGTCCCCCCGATGCCCAGCGCACCCAAGAAGCTCCGCAAGCAGTACGCGAACAATGATCACCCGATGGTCGTGTTGCGCTTCGAGGATGGTCACGAGATCCAAGTGAAGCGCGGAGTCGGCAAGACCTTCGATTGTTACGAGAAGGAGACCATCAAGATCCTCGCGATCTACGACCCCACGTCGAGCGAGCGCGAGCTGGTCGAGAGTCGAAAGGCCGACGCTTTCCCCGACGCATAGCGCGGTGCGCGCGTCGCGGGCGGCTATTCTCGGGTTGCTCGCGGCCCTTCCGGGCTGCGTGCGCGGCCAGCCGGCGACGTCGAGCGCACCAGCGCCGGCGCACACGGACACCGCCGCGCTCCGCCGCACCCTCGATTCTCTCGCCGACGCCCATCATGGCGTCGTCGGCTACGCGGTACGAAACCTCGAGACCGGCGAGCAGCTCGCGCGGCGGGGTGATGAGACCTTTCCCACTGCCAGCCTGATCAAGGTCCCGATCCTCGTGACTCTGTACGACCTGGTCGAGAAGAAGCAGATCTCGCTCGATGACCAGATCACGTTGAGTCCGATCGATCAGGTGCCGGGCGCGGGCGTCCTTCAGTTCTTCCATCCCGGCACACAGGTCACCGTGCACGACGCGGCGTGGCTCATGACGACGCTGAGTGACAACACCGCGACCAATCTCCTTCTCGACAAGATTTCCATTCGCCGCGTGTGGGAGAAGATGGAGTCGCTGGGCCTGCGGCACACAAAGGTCCACGCCAAGGTCTTTCTGGCCAAGGTGACGAGCCTGGCTCCGGACAGCTCGGCCAAGTACGGGCTCGGCGTGACCACGCCCAACGAGATGGCGACGCTATTCGGGCTTCTCGCGGCCGGCAGGGCGGTGAGCGCGGCCGCCGATTCAGCGATGATCACAATCCTCGAGCACAATACCGACGAGCAGCTCCTCCAGCGTTACGCCGGCGGCGTACGGGCAGCCCACAAGACCGGTGCGGTGGATGAAGTTCGCACCGAGTGCTCACTGTTCTGGCTCCGCGGTCGCGTCGTCGCGTGCGTCCTCTCGCGCGAGAACGTGGACAAACGGTGGGTGCTCGACAGCGAGGCCCAGCTCACCCTCGCCCGGATGGGTGAAGCGATCGTGAAGGCCTGGCGGCCTCCGGAGCGGGCTGCGGCCAGCCGGTGACCCCGCAGAGCCCCGCGAGCCCGGCAAGCGGTGGCCAGGGCGGCACACGAGTTGCTTTCTTCGGTGGCCAAAGCAGCATTCCCATCGCACGTCCGGAGGGTCTCGTGTCTCGATCTCGCATGCTCGCCGTGTCGGGATGGCTGGCTATCATCGCCACACCCGCGGCGGCGCAGTTCACGACCGTCGTTCAGCCGCCCGCAGCGCCGGCCAAACAGCAGCAGCAGGCGGCGGCACGCGTCGATTCTGCGCGAAAGAAGTCCGACAGCGCGACAGTAGCGTCGCGGCTCACCAACATGAAGCTCTGGGTGGATTCCGCGGCAGGCGTGGCGGATAGCAGGAAACCCGTCCCCCCACCCGACAGTGCCATGACAACTCGAGTGGTCGCCGCCGACAGCGCCGCACGGCTCTCCGCCACCCCGGCACGGAGCCTCCCATCGCCCGTCGAGAAGAGCGCCACGTTCAAGGACGGCGCGCCGGCGCCAGCCACCGGAACCGAGTTGCCGCTGCTGGCCCTCCTCGGCTCGGCCGCGATCATCACCGGCGCGATCTTGCGCCGGCGGTAGGACGTGCTGCGCCATCTCGGCACGTGTCTCTGCGCGATCGGCCTGCTGCTCCTGTTCCACGTAGGAGTGGTTGGCGGTCGCGGGTGGCTCGCGGGCGAGCGTGCGCGCTCGGCCTGGGAAGCCGGAGAGGCTCGGCGTGCTGTCATGCGAACGACGGCCGCTCTCGCCCGCTCGGAGCCGGAGGAGTCGCCTCGCGCGGGATCGCCAGTCGCCCGGCTCGAGATTCCCCGCATCGCGGTGGATGAGATCGTAGTGGAAGGAGTGGGTGTGGATGAGCTGAACGCGGGGCCAGGCCATCTTTCAGGCAGCCCGCTTCCCGGAGCGGAAGGCAACGCGATCATCTCCGCCCATCGCGACCGCCACTTTCATGGATTGGACGCGGTCGCGCTGGGAGACACAATCCTCACCGAATCGGCGGCCGGCCGCGTCATGTGGACAGTCACGGCGCGGCGAGTGGTGGATCGCGGCGCGCCCGCGCTCTTCACTACCGGAGACGCCACGCTGACCCTCACCACGTGTTGGCCAGTTCGCTACGTGGGGCCCGCGCCGGAGAGATTGATCCTCACGGCCAAGCCAATCCGGCCGCGCCCACGAGCCTGACGCTCAACGTGAGGGCAAGGCTCCCGGTGGGGGCCGTGGCGGCCGATGTCCGGTAGCGTCGCGGGCGCCGGTGCCCCGCCAGAAGAAGAAGACACCGAGTGCCAGCAGCACCACGAGGAGGATGCCCACGAGAGTGCCCGTCCGGCCTGTGCTGACGGGGGGGGGCGCGTCCGACGCGCCAGGTTGCCGCTCGCTCACGGGTGCTCCGGATGAGGGTCGCGCGATAGCTGCTTCGTTTGCAGCCAAGCTAATGCGCTCTTCCCTCTGCACGCGAGAGTTAGATTCCACATATGGCCGCTGAGGCTCCGTTGGAGGCAGCACGAGGAACGCTGCGCGTCCTCCCCGAGGTGACGATCGCGCAGCGCACCGGGCGCGCCGTCGTGGCGCTCGAGAGCTCCGTTCTCGCGCAGGGATTGCCCGTGCCCGCCAACCGCGAGGCGGCGCAACACATGCGAGAGGCGGTGATGCGGCGCGGCGCCATTCCCGCGATCACCGGTGTGGTCGGCGGTGCGCCGTCGTGTGGTCTCCGGGAAGAAGACCTCGAGCGCTTCCTCGCGCGGGACGGAGTACGCAAGGTCTCCGCACGCGATCTCGGTGCCGCCGTCGCGCAGGGAGCCGACGGGGCGACGACCGTGGCAGCCTCGCTGGTTCTGGCTCGCGCCGCCGGCATTGACGTCTTCGCCACCGGTGGCATCGGGGGCGTTCATCGCGGTGCGCCCTTCGATGAATCGGCGGACCTTCTCGAGCTATCACGCATCCCCGTGGTCGTGGTCTGCGCGGGCGCGAAGGTAATCCTCGACCTCCACGCGACAATGGAGCGTCTCGAGACGCTCGGAGTTCCGGTGATCGGGTACCGCACCCACGAGCTACCCGGGTTCTTCACCGCGTCCACCGGCATCGCCCTGTCGTCGGCCGCGGACAGCGTGGCGGAAATCGTCCGGATATACCGCGCGCGACGGTCCCTGGGTCAGGGTGGCGCTCTCCTGATCGTGCAGCCACCCCCGCCCGAGCACGCCCTGTCCCGTTCGGGGGTCGAGGACGCGGTGGCAAGAGCGCTCGAAAAGTCGACTGCCCTGGGAGTGTCCGGCAGTGATCTCACTCCCTTCCTGCTCGGCGAGATCGACCGCCTGACCGCGGGAGGCTCACTGGGCGCGAATCTCGCGCTTCTGGAGCGCAACGCCGACCTCGCGGCCGAGATCGCGGTGGCACTGTTGGAGCCCGGCACGGGTTGATGACATGCGGCTGCCGACACTCTAGATGAGGGCCATAGCGCCGGGAGGAAGGAGATTTTCTCCTCAGACCGCCGGATTGTCAACGGGTTGAACTCCGCCGTTCCGCAATGGTAGTATAGGCATATCCTCATGAGGTGGAGGTTCGAGCACACATGCCTACCCCATTCCTGAGCTCCGAGGAGTACGACGAGCGCGCTCATCAGCTGTACAATGACGGCCAGTATGATGAGGCGCTCGACGTGCTGCGTGACGGACTCTCGCTCTACCCGAACTCGGTGGAGCTGCACATTGGGGTAGGATACGCGCGTCTCGCCCGCGAGGAGTTCGCGTGGGCGCGCCAGAGCTTCGAGAAGTCACTGGTGCTCGATCCGGATCATGAGGATGCTCTCGCTGGGCTCGGCGAGAGCCTGCTCAAGTTCGGCCAGAGAGAGCAGGCGGTCGGCACCTTTCACCGGGTGCTCGACCTGGGGTACAACGATGACATCGATCTGATGCTCCAGGTGGGTCGTGCGCTCTTTCGCGAAGGGCTCATCGAGGAATCGCGACAGTACTTCGAGACGGCGGTCGAGGAGGCACCCGAGTCCGCGGAATCGGTCGCCTGTCTCGGCTACGTTCAGCATCGGCTCCTGGACGATGAGGGAGCCATCGCATCGCTGCACCGCGCCCTGGAGATCGACGCCGAGCATACCGAAGCGCGCATCTACCTCGCCAACATTCTCTACGACCGGGGCGATCACGAAACCGCGCTCTTTCAGCTGGACCACACCACGCCCGACGATCACTGGGACGAGTTGGGAATCTGGCGGCTCGTGGAGATGAAGAAATCGATCTCGCAGCTGTCGGAGGGCGATCCGGAGCTGCGGCCGTGGGAGGAGCGGCTGGCGGAGCTGGCCGGTGATCCGGACGACATCGACGAGATGCTCGCCGAGATCGAGCAGCGTGCGGTCGATGCATCGGGCCGATCACCGAGCGAGGTCAAGGGACAGCTCGAGCTGTTCGGCGCGCTGCTCACGGATCTGGCGGATCGCCGCGAGGAGCGAAAGCCGCCCGTGCCGCAGCACGAGATCGAGATGGACGAGCAGCGTTACGAGGGAAGCTGGGAGGAGATCGTGCGCCAGATGCGCGACGCCAACTCGGCCTTCTCCGGACGGTCGTTGCAGGAGTTCATGGCGACCGAAGCGCGCCGCGGCTACTCCCTGACCGGGGTCAAGATTCCGACGCATACCGCGGAAAGCTTCATTCGGGCCAGCGCCGACGCAGGATTGCTCCGCATCGTTCTGTGAGCGGCGCGGACGGCAGGGCGGCCCTGGCTGCGCTCACCGCGGCCCGGCCCACAGTCGCCCGTCTCGATGTCTCTCGCCGCAATTCCGAAGAAACCGCCGCTGACCTGATCGAGATCTGGTCGGTGATCGAGACCGCCCTGCGGATGCTGCTCGGCGGCTCGGCGCTCGCGGGCCAGCCGCTCATCCGCGAGGTGAGGCAGCGCGAGGCGCTGACGCTGGATCAGGCGCACGCGCTGCTCGAGTTCCTGGCGGTGCGCGAGCGCGTACAGCGCACCGAATATCAGCCGACCTCGGAGGATGTCACGGTCGCGCGGGACGCGTACCGCAAGCTGGAGGCTGGGCTGTCGGCGGCCGGATCCGGGGCAACCATCCCGATGGCTGCCGCCGCGGTTGGCGACGCGGCGGTGGGCGCCACCGCCGCCGGCGGAATCGGCACCGCCACGGACCCGATGGTCGCGGATTTTCGGGCCGAGACTCGCCGGCGCAACGTGCTGCTCGGATCGATTGCCGCGATCGTCCTTCTCCTCGGCTTGGCCGGAGTCGCGTACTCCCGCCGGGCGTCACAGCCGACCGGCATCCAGCGAGGAGCGGATCTCTACGCGGGCGGCCGCCGGGAGGAGGCGCGACGCGAGTTCGAGCTGGTGGCTCGCGATCATCCCGAGCTGGCGCTGCCACACATCTATCTCGGTCGCATCGCGCGCGAGACGGGCGACACGTCGGCGGCGCGCCAGGAGCTCGTCACCGCCGTCCGGCTCGATACCGGCAACGCGCTCGCCTATCGAGAGCTCGCGGCTTTTCTGCTCTCGCGCGGACAGACCGACGCTGCCCGCACGTTCTACGTGCGGGCGCTGCAGCACAACCCGAACGACACGATTGCGACCGGCTATCTTGGGTGTGCGCTCGTGCGGTTGGGCCGCGCCCAGGAGGGAGCGCGCTTCCTCGATCACGCCGGTCCCGGTCCCTGGCGCAGCTGCGCTTCCGCTCCACCCCCGACTATTCCGGGTCCGCCGTATTCGCAGGCTCGGCCTCCGGCCTGACCTCCCGAATTCCGGGCGACGACGAGCCACCCGGGCCTTCTTCCTCCTTGTGCCGTGATCTCCCTTCCTCTGCTCTCGCCCGAGAGCGTGCACCGGACGGTGCTGCCCAATGGCCTCACCGTGCTTCTTCGCCGCGATGATTCCGCGCCGGTCGTGGCGATCGTGACGCACGTGAAGGCTGGCTACTTCGACGAGACGGACGACGTGGTGGGCATCGCCCACGTGCTCGAGCACATGTTCTTCAAGGGAACGAGAAGCCGCGGCGTCGGTGAGATCTCGCGCGAGACGAAGGCCGCTGGTGGCTATCTCAACGCGGGAACGATCTACGACTACACGAGCTACTACACCGTTCTCCCGTCGTCCGGTCTGTCCCGGGGGCTCGAGATTCAGGCCGATGCCTACTCCGATTCGCTGATCGAGGGGCGCGAGCTCGCCAAGGAGCTCGAGGTGATCATCCAGGAGGCCAAGCGAAAATCGGACAACCCGACAGCAGTGACGGTGGAGACGCTCTATGAGCTGCTGCACGACCGGCATCGCATGCGCCGCTGGAGAATCGGTCGGGAGCCGGGACTGCGCGCGCTGACACGCGACACCGTGATCGGATTCTACCGAAATTTCTACCGTCCCTCGACGACCATTCTCACCGTCGTCGGGGACATCGACCTCGATGACACGCTGCGGCTCATCGAGCGTCTGTATGGCGGAATTGCCGACGCGCCGGCTCGGAGATCTCCGGGCCCGGCCGAGGATGAGCGTGGAGGATTCCGCTATCGCGAGCTGTCCGGCGATGTCGGCCAGACCCAGCTGGCCATGGGATGGCGCACGCAGGCCACGATGCATCCGGATTCGGCGTTGCTCGACCTGGCCGGAACGGTGTTGGGGTCGGGTCGGGCGTCACGCCTCTATCGCGCCGTCCGCGAGCGGAAGCTGGCCTCGTCGGTGGTCGCGTACAACTACACGCCCACCGACGTCGGGGTTTTCCTGGTCACGAGCGAAGGACCGCCGGACCGGGCCGCGGAGGCCGCGCGAGCGATCTGGGGACAGTTGGCGAGCCTCCGCGATGGGGGCGTCGAGCGCGATGAGCTCTGGCGTGCCCGCCGGCTCTACGAATCACGCTGGATCCGGCGACTCGAGACAATGGAGGGCCAAGCCAGCTATCTCGCCGAATGGGAGGCGCTCGGCGACTGGAAGCTGGGGGACCGATATCTGGAGCGGCTGCTGACCGCGACGGAAGAGCAGGTGACCGGCGCCGTGCGCCGCTACCTCGTACCGGATCGCGCGGCAATCGTGCTTTACCGTCCGGCAGATCTCCCGGCGATCGCCGCAGACGGCGAGGCCATGCGCAAGATGCTCGACAGCGCCATCCCCGAGTCGCTCCCGGTACCGCCCCCCCGCGTCGCTCGAAGCTCGCCGGCGGCGAGTCACGCCGCCACCTTCGAGCGGCAAGAAGGACGAGTCCGCGTGTATCGCACCAGTCACGGCGTGCCGGTGCTGGTGGCGAGAAAGCGTGGCGCACCGCTGGCGCACCTGGGCGTGTATACACTGGGTGGTGCCAGCGATGAGCCGGCGGAGGTCGCCGGACTCACGACCCTGCTCACACGCACGGCGCTCAAGGGGACGGCGCGCCGGTCGGCCTCGCAGATCGCCGAAGACGCGGAGCTGCTAGGTGGCAACCTGTCATCATCGGCCGCGCCGGAAAGCTTCGGCTGGACAATCTCGGTGCCAGCTGTGCACGCGATCGCCGCGGTGGAGCTGCTGGCGGATGTAGTGCAGCATCCGACGCTCGCGGCGCCGATGCTCGATATCGAGCGCGCGCTCGCGATCTCGGAGCTGGCCATGATCCGGGATGACATGTACCGCTATCCGCTGCGCCTCGTCACCGAAGCCGCCTTTCGGGATCATCCGTACGGCGTGCCGGCGAGCGGCACGGAGGACTCTCTCGAGCGCATCGACGTGGACCGGCTGCGCGAATGGCATCGGACACGTGTGCTCATGGCTCCGGCCGTGATCGTGATCGTGGGAGATCTGGATGAAGCCGAGATCGGCGGCGGGATCGCTGCCTGCTTCGATGAGCTCCGCGTCGCCCCGCCGATCACCGTTCCCCCTCCGGCATGGCCGACCGCGCCAGTGGAGCGGGCCGAATCCCGCGACAAGGCGCAGACGGCGTTGGCGCTGGCGTTTCCGGCCCCCGACCGCTCCGATGACGATCGTTTTGTCGCCCATCTGATCGCGAGTGTCGCCAGCGGTCTGGGAGGACGCTTCTTCGAGGAGCTTCGCGACAAGCAGTCTCTGGCCTACACCGTCACCGCGTTCGCGACCCAGCGTCGGCGGGCCGGAATGTTCGTGTCCTACATCGCCACGTCCCCGGACAAGGAGACCACGGCTCGGCGAGGCTTGTTGGAGGAGTTCGACAAGCTCCGCAGCCAGGAGGTGAGCCCGCGCGAGCTCGCTCAGGCTCGAGAGTACGCGATTGGAAGTCATTCCATCCGCCAGCAGAGCGGGGCAGCCGTGCTCACCGATGTGCTCGACTGCTGGCTGTTCGGCCATTCGCTGGCGGAGCTCGATGCGTACGCCGAGCGTGTCCGAGCGGTGACGGCGGAGCGTATGCTCGATGTCGCGTCGCGGTATTTCGACGAATCGAGACTGGTCGAAGGAATCGTGCGCGGTGTGGGCCGCTCGGTATGATCTGCCGTCTCGTTGCGTCCGTCGGTCCGCGCCGTTAGTCACCCTTCATGACCGACACCCTTCTCCATCTGCTCGAGCAGTACGGGTACGTCTTCGTCGCTTTTCTCGTGATGCTGGAAGGGTTCGGCGTCCCGGTGCCCGGAGAGACTGCGCTCGTGACCGCTTCCGCGTTCGCGGCGCAGGGCCGGCTCGCGATCGCGGGGGTGGTGGTGGCGTCGTCCATCGGCTCGATTCTGGGCGGAACGGGAGGGTACTGGATCGGCCGCACCGGCGGTCTGGCCTTCCTCCAGCGACATGGGCGATGGATACGTGTCGATGCGGCAAAGCTGGGCCGCGCGCAGGGATTCTTCGACCGTCACGGGGCTCTCACGGTCTTCACCGGCCGCTTCGTGGCCCTGCTTCGCATCCTCGCCGCCGTGCTCGCCGGCGTGGCGCGCATGCCCTTTCCCCTCTTCAGCCTGTACAACGCACTGGGCGGTATCTGCTGGTCGATCGTTTTCGGCGGTCTGGGCTACGCCTTCGGCCGCAACCTGCCGCGACTCGAGAGCATCCTCGGCCGCGCGAGCATCGTGTTGGCGGTGCTGTTCGCGCTCGGTCTCGCGCTCTTTGCTCTGCGTCGCCGCCTGGGCTGGACCGGAGCGGGTGTCCGCCGCGATGCCCGCGCGGCGTGGCACCGCCTCGTCGGAGCTGCATCCCTCCAGCGATTGACCGAGAGCTCCCCGCGATTGACAGGATTCCTCCGGAGCCGCTTCACACCGGGCGAGTACCTGGGTCTGCACCTCACCGTCGGCTTGCTGCTCAGTCTGCTGTCGGTCGTTCTGATCGCGCTCCTCTCGACCGAGGTGGCCAGGAAGGACGCGGCGCTCACGCACCTCGATCTGACGCTGGCGGCGCGACTGCACGAGCACGCTACTCCGATCGGCATCGCGACGTGGAACACCATCAGCGCGCTCGGCTCCATTCCGGCCATGAGCGCGATCGGAGTCGGGGTGAGCCTGATCCTGATGCTTCGAGGCCAGCGGCTGCCGGCGGTCGGCTGGGTCGTGGGATTGGCGGGCGGTGGGCTGCTCGACACCCTGCTCAAGAAGCTCGTCCACCGCCCGCGCCCTGAATGGGAAACTGTGTATGCGACCGAGCCCACCTGGAGCTTTCCGAGCGGTCATGCTCTCGGCGCGCTGATCGGATACGGCATGATCGCGTACTTCATCATTCTGCTGGTGCCGCGCCGCTGGGCGCGCGTGCTCACGGCCATCATTGCCGTTGCAGTGGTCGTCTTCATCGCCTACAGCCGTCTCTATCTCGGCGTGCACTACCTGAGCGATATTCTCGGCGGACTGGCGGCGGGAACGCTCTGGCTGTCGGCATGCATCTCCGGAATGGAGGTGGCACGCCTGCGCGAGAAGAATGCGCGGGCCGTCGCGCCACCCGACGAGGCGCTCGTCCCTCCGGTCGCGAGCGTCGGGCGCGACCGCTAGGATGGACCCGCGTCCCGGTTCGCCCGCGCCGCCCTCTGAAGTCGATCGACGGCGCTGCGGAGATGTCCTCCCGCGCCGCGGAGCCCGACCGGCGCCTCGTAGTCGCTCGCCTCGAGCACCACCACACCCTTGATCGCGCGGCGGCCCGTTGCCCAGGTGATGGCCGCCCAGATGGCGAGGGCCTGGTTGCGCTCGCCGTGCGCGAGCGGCGCCCCTGTCGCCTCCAACACCCACACCTCCTTCGTCGGGGGGACGGCGAGGAGCCAGCGGTCCACCGCATCCATGCGCGCATCGATCGCGAGCGTCCCGTCGTAGCCCGGGGAGATGCTCACGCCAGCGCCGTCGAGTGGCGAGGCCGCAGATGAGGCCCACGCGAAGAGTGCGCTGTCGTCGGCGCTGGCTCCGCCCACGTGCGCGAGCACCGACACTTCCGGCGACCCGCGCCGCGCCGCCCCGGCCGCCGCCTCCAGATAGCTGCGCCAACCAGCAAGGGAGATGGGAGCGACCGCGCGAAGCGCGCCGTTGAAGGGATCGATCACGGGGACCAGATAATCGGGGCGCACCCGCGCCGCGATGCGTTGAACGTCATCGAGACGGCCGCGCAGCCATCTCGGCAGCGACGCGTGGTCCGGCGTACTCTCTCGCATGTCAAGCGCGACGATGACGCGGAGGGTGGCCCGCAGCTCCTCGATCGATCTCGCCAGCGAATCGAGAGCCGAATTGGTGATCGCCGGAGCGACGTAGATGCTGATGGCCTGCAGATCGAGTGAGTCAGCGAGCGCGAGGTCGCTGGCAACGCTCAGCGGCGGCGGCGCGCCGGTGAGCGTAGGCATGACCTTGAGGCCGACCGCAAAGCCGGAGTCGGAGCGGTCGCGCAGCTCATCCTCATCGTGGCTCTGGTAGCTGGCGACCGCGCGCGCGCTCGCCGGCAGGCGGAGCAGGATCAGCGCGATCGTCACACTGCACACGCCGGCCACCACGCTCCGCAGCGGCGTACCGACGCCGCGACGTCCCGGCGAGATCGGCGTGAGGACCGGCAGGTGCAGATGGTATGAGGTGAGGCCGAGCAGGGGCACGCCCAGCAGCCCGAAGGTGGCGGCGTGGGCGGCCGGGAAGGCGAGCAGCGAGATGGGGAGCGTCGCCCCGAGAGCGAGCGCGTATCGGAGAACGTAGATGGCGGCGAGCAGGATGTCGTAGGCGGCGATCGGGATACCGATGGCCGGAGCACTGTAGCCGCGCAGGACGGCATAGGTGGCCTGAATGGCAATGAGCACCGAGGTCGCTGGCCAGACCCAGACCACCGTGAACAGCGCCCGGCCGGTGAGGGCGGAGCCCGACGCGATCTGGATGAACAGTGCCGGGGCGATGAGAAGCCCGGATACGGCGCTCACCGCCGCCATGAAGGGCGGGATGTTGCGCCAGCGCGAGATGCGTCCGGCGAGCGCGATGTTCCACACGAGAATCGCGGCCGAGAGCGCGATCTGGGCCAGAGCCAGGTCGTCGCGCCCGAGACGCCGGATCATCCGCGGGAGTGCGACTCGCTTCTGATCTCCCTCGCCGTGAGCCGGCGGGCGAAGACATCGACCACCTTGCGCGCGTCGTGTGTCGCGGGCGCGAGAACGTCGAGCAACAGAAGCTCGCGCTCCGGAAACGTGTGGACGGCGATGTGGCATCCCTCCAGCAGGAGGACCGCCGCGATGCTGTCATTCGGGAGCTTGCGCACCACGGGCGCGCCCACGGTCGCAAATCCGGCCGCGCCCGCACCGGCGATCAGCAGCCCTGTGAGCAGTCCCGTGTCGCGAAGCTGGGCGGCGGCGACTCCGAGACAGTCGGCAATGAGATGGGTATAGGCGGAGACCTCAGGAGCCATCATCGTGCGCCAAACGAGCGCAGCGACTTCGGCGGCGCGAGGCACGCATCAGGGGGGAGAGCACTCGGCGAGATCATCGCTCGACAATATCGGGACTCGAGATGAAACACAAGCAAGGCGCGAAAGCGCGACGCCACTCAGAACATCGACATCGCCAGCAGCGAGCGCATCGAATCGTTGGCCGACCGGAGGCGGGTGGAGAGGAGACGCACGAGTGACCACAGCACTTTGTGCGCGATGTCCCGATCCAACTCGAGAAGCATCTCGAGGTCGCTCCGGCCGATCGTCGCCACCAGCGTGCCACCATGTGAGATGGCGTCGGTGCTCCGGGTTGTGCGATCGAAGACCGCCATCTCGCCGAAGAGAGCACCGCGCTTGAGGATCGCCAGGGCCTCTTCACCCGCTCCCGGAATGTCGCGGCTGATGCGTACCTCTCCGTCCACAACCACGTACAGACGGTTCCCGGGCTCGCCTTCGCGGAAGATGTGCTCACCGGACTCGAACCTTTTTTCGCGGCAGAGTTCGCCCACTCGCTCGAGCTCTTCGCTGCTCAATCCGGCGAACAGCGGCACTTCGCGAAGCAGGTCGGTCGTCCCAGGCACCCGGGCCTCCGGAGGGTGAGTTGCGCGAAGCTAGAGGAGCGCTCCGGCGCTGGCAAGCAGCGCGTGGCTCCGATAGCTTTGCCTCGTGTCTCCCCGTTCGATCCTGACGGTGCCGAATCTGCTCTCGCTGTCGCGTTTCCCGATGGCGGCGGCGTTCGTGGTCGCCGGCTCTCCCGCTCGAATCGCGCTCTGCGTCGGCGCTTCGGCGACCGACATGCTCGACGGCTGGCTCGCTCGTCGCAGCGGTCCCACCCGGTGGGGAGCCCTGCTCGACCCCGTCGCCGACAAGACTTTCGTGTTGGCTGCTCTGTCCGCTTTCCTGGTGGACGGCTCGCTGTCGACGGCGCAGTACTTCATCGTGCTTGCGCGCGACTTCGCGGCGGCAATCGGTTTTCTGGTCGCGTACCTGGTGCCGGCGCTCGACCCGTCATCCTTCAAGGCGAGAGCATCGGGCAAGTTCGTCACCGTGCTCCAGATCT
The DNA here is from genome assembly GCA_038253885.1 of Gemmatimonadales bacterium. Taxonomy (GTDB): domain Bacteria; phylum Gemmatimonadota; class Gemmatimonadetes; order Gemmatimonadales; family Gemmatimonadaceae; genus JALZAQ01. The sequence goes on from JBBSGP010000003.1 coordinate 55,522, forward strand.
CACTCATTCTGATGGTACTGCTTGTTCCCGTGTGGACGGGCTGGCTCGTGCCCGTGATCGGAATCTTCTCGCTGCTGTCCATCGCCGACTATACTCTGTTTCTCCATCGGCAGCGTCTGGCGGTGCGCGCCGGCACGAGGCGGTGACATCGGCTCGCTGCCGGGCGGCGCGGCGCGCGGGGCTCGCGATCCTGATCGCCCTTTCCGGCCGTCTCGCGGCCGCACAGGAATCGGCCCGCATCCAGCCGGAGGTGCGTCTCGACGCGCTAGCGGGGCGCGTGGTCGCCGCTCAGGCCGGTGCGGGAGCGGCGATCCCTGCCGGAACCTACGTGCGGGCGGCGATCGTCGGTGGTGCGGGCTGGGCTAGCGGCGGCGGAGCCGAGGGCGTGAGCGGGCGGCTGGACGCGACGGTGCGCTTCCTCGTGGATCCGTTCCTTCAGAGCCGATGGGCGCCCTACGGAGCGGGGGGCGTCGGCGCGCGCTTCGATGATGGCCTGCGGTCGCGCATCGTGCTGGTCGCCATCATCGGGATCGAGGGCCCACCTCGTGGGCGGATCGTCCCGTTCGTCGAGGTCGGAGCAGGAGGCGGACTTCGACTGGGTGGCGGGGTACGACGCGCCCTCCCGACCCGGCGTTGATCCGGGAACGACGTAACGGCCCTCCTAGCTCACTTGCTTCCCGGCCGGCTCCTGGCTGCCTTCTGCTCGTCCGCCAGCATCCGCTCGCGCGCCGCCGAGTCGTAGACTCGTCCGGCTGCCACCACCACCGCGATACGGGTTGTGTTGCGGATGTCGGCGAGCGGGTCCGCGTCGAGCAACAGAAGATCCGCACGCTTCCCCATCGCGACCGAACCGAGTGAGTCGGCGGCGCCGAGAAAGCGCGCCGCGTCGATCGTCGCCGAGCGAAGGGCTTCGAGCGGACTGAACCCCGCGGCGACCAGTGATGCCAGCTCGTCGTGGAGAGAGAAGCCGGGATAGATGTAGGGGTTCGAGAGATCCGTGCCGGCAAGGAACCGAACTCCCTCGCGATGAAGAAGCGTGACGATCTCGAGCTGCTTCGTGAAGACCGCTCTGCGCGTCGCCCAGTTCTGCGCTGTCATGCTGCGGAAACGGAAATCCGATCGGGGGTTCCACCCCGAAGCCATCATCGGCGGGATGTAGCGCATGCGGGGATCGCCAGCCAGCGTCGTATCGTCGAGGAAGCTGATGGAGTGAAGCACGGCGATAGTCGGAACCATCCACGTGCCATTCTTCGCGAGGTTGCGTGCCAGAGTCGTGCACCGCGCCACGTCGAACGTCGCCAGAATGCCGGGGGCCTGGGCACGGCTCAGTGCTCCCACCGAGTCCCAGCCCTTGGTCGACGCGGCTGCCGCGGCGATCTCGGCGAGCACCTCCTGCTCGCGTGTCGAGCAGCCCGTCAGCACCCCCGTGAGGTGCTCGATGCTACGCTGGCCGGCATCGGACGCCTCCGTGACCGTCATTAGCGTCGGAACGTGGCCGGCGAAGGAAAGCCCGACCCGCTTCGATTCGTCGGCGACCGCCCGGTATTCCTCCGGCGTGAGACGACTGTAGACCTTGATGAAGTCGGCGCCTGCAGCCTTGAGCGAATCGACGGCGTGGCGCGCCTCGTCGGCATTACGGACCGATACCGATCCTGGCCAGACGGGCGGAGAACCGTCGAGGATGTGACCGGACGCCACGATCCGCGGTCCCACGAGCCGGCCCGACCTGATCCTGGCCCGCGACGAATCCACCCACTGCGACTGACTGAACATCTCGCGCACGCCGGTCACACCATTGGCCACGAGCAGGGGCAGAAAGAGATCACCCAGCCAGGGCACAGCGGCATGGACATGCATGTCCCAGAGGCCCGGAAGCAGATACTTGCCCGCGGCGTCGATGACCCGCGCGTCGCTGGGCACCGAGACGCTGCTCGAAGGTCCGATCGTCCGGATTCGATCGCCATCGGCGACAACCGTCATGTTCGCGAGGCGGCGACCGCTCTCGACATCGATGATCGTCGCGTGGGTGAACGCGAGCGTCGTCGTGCGTCCCGGCGGCGCTTCCTGCGCGACGAGAGGCAACGCTGACGCGACGACCGCCAGCACCGCGCCGCCCAGTCTTCGAGTCGTTCTCGAGGTCCGCATGCTCGCACTCCTTCGTGTCATCGCAGATACCGTTGTGCGGCGCGCTCCCTGGAGTCGTCGCCGGCGATGCGCGCCTCGGAGAGCAGCCGCTGCACCTGCGGTCTCAGACGGTCGTCACCCCAGTAGAACCCCGTGGCTTGCTCGGCGCTCTCAGTGTCGCCGTCCACCGCGGCATCGATGAGCGCCCGCGCGGCCGCTTCGGCGAATCCCGGATCATCGCGCGTGGGCAGGTCGAACTGGCGTGCCGGTCCGCGCGGGCCGTCCGCATCCTCGTTCACGAACGCTCTCGACATGCGGTTCTACCTCTACCTCGTGTCAACACGAAGCCCCCGCGCGGGCGGGGGCAGGTGCAGCCGGCGCGGCCCAGAAAGTCAAGCGGCGGATGCCGCGTCCGACGGGTCGGCCTGCTGGGCCTTCGGAGGCTGACAGAATCGGAGACCGAGTGTCCGCAGCTCGGTCAGCTCGCTGTCACTCAGCTCATGATAACGCTCCGACAAATAGCTCATCGTATCCTCGAGCCACTCGGCCTGGTGCTCCGGGGTGGATTGCAGCACCCCACACCGGATGATCTGCTGAAACATCTCGTCGCGGGCCTGCTCGAACGGCTTCGGCGACGTGGACTCTTTCCGACGATTGTTGGTTTTGGCCATGCACTCAGTTTGGTTGGAGACTCCAAAATATAACCGCATGCCGGCCGTCTTTGAAGACACGCGGGCTCGTCTGCCACAGCATCTACACTGCGGGCGCGGTTTCGCTCCCCAGAAACTCCAGCAGCAGTTGCGACAGCGCATCGGGTGCTTCCTCGGGCACCAGAGCTCCCACTGCCTGGAGCCGCACGAGCCGCCCCTGCGGAAGTGCGCGAGCCAATCGCTCGGCGAGACCGCTGTCCAGCCACCGGTTCTCGTCTCCCCACACCACCATCGCCGGCGCCTGGATCCGCCGGAGCTCGACTTCCTCTACGTCTTCCGCGCGCAGCGCACGCGCGAGACGGAGCAGATGGGCGAGCCCTTCGGGGCCGACATAGGGGGCGAGGTAGCGGGCCACCAGAGGCGGGGGCATGGACTCCGGCCGCGCCACGCTTCCCTCCAGCAGCCGTCGGAGCAGTGGTGCAGCGCCGAGCACTCCCCTCGCGATGCGGAGGGCATAGCGCGCCGTATCGCGCTGCATCGCGCGCACGTCTCCGCCCGGACATTCGTCGAAGGCGACACTGTTCACCAACACCACGCGTCCGGCACGCAGCGGGTGCGCGGCCGCCAGACGCTGAACCACGCCGCCTCCGACGCCGATCCCCACCAGCCCCGCCTCGGGCACGCGCAGTGCTCGCAATGCGCGCTCGAGGCCCTCGGCCTGCTCCGCGATCGAATAGTCCGCCTCGACCGGTCGATCAGACTCACCATACCCCAGCAGGTCCACCGCATACGCGGTGTAGCCCGCGAGCGCGAGGCTCGGCGCGATGCGCCGCCAGAGAAAGCTCGACGTGCCGAATCCGTGAACCAGCACGACCGGCGGTCCGCCCTGTCCGTAACGCTCCACGTGAAGGGCGCCGGAGCCCGAAGGAATGCGCAGAAGGTCGGCGTCGATGTGGCGCTCCGTTCGGCGGGCGTACGGTGGTCCAGACAGGCCGCGGCGCGCGCGGCGCGTTGATGCTCGCTCGGTGTGTGGCAAGGGTCAAGCCGCCCGGCTACATTCCTCTGCGCAGCACGAGCGCGCCGTGTGCTGACCCTCGCGAGAAGCCCGTATGGCGGAGCCGGAGCAAACTTACGACGATGCACGAGCCCGGAAGCTGGCGCTGCTCCTGCGCGCCCTCGCCGCTCGCATCACGGAGCTGGATGCGCGCGGCGAGCTGCTCCAGCACGCCGGTGAGCTGATGAAGCTCATCGGCGACGTCCGCAGCGAGCTCTTTCACTACGAGGTTCGGGCGACCTACGATACCCCCGAAGTTGCGGAGAACCGCCGCATCATCGAAGACGCGAAGAGGCAGTTCGAGGCCACATGGGAAAAGACAGAATGGATAGCGGACGAGGACGACGAGCGAACGTGGTGAAGCAGCAGCGCCAGAGCTCGATGCGCAATTTCTACATCCTGCTCGGCGCGGTCGCGGTCCTCGGGAGCGCGCTCCTCGTCTACAACGGCAGCCGGCCCAAAGTGCAGGTGACGACGGTCGACCTTCCGCCGGGCTCGATCTCCGACGCCGAGGGATACCGCTATGGCAGCGCGAGCGCCCCGGTCGAGGTGATCGAATTTGCCGACTTCGAGTGCCCGGGATGCGCGCAGTGGAGCACCGTCGTCGAGCCTGATGTGCGCAAGCGCATCTTCGACACCGGCAAGGCCAGCCTGCGCTTCTTCGATTTCCCGCTCGAGATGCACCGCAACACGCTCACGGCCGCGAACGCGGCTGCCTGCGCCGCCGATCAGAACAAGTTCTGGGAGATGCACGACCGCATCTTCTTCGGACGTGCCGACTGGGCTACAGAGTCGACGAGCCGGCCGGACAAGTTCATGGCCTCCTACGCCCGGGAGCTCAGCCTGGACATGGGTCGGTGGCAGAAGTGCTTCGATGACCGCGCGCATCAGGCCCGCATCCTCGGCAACAAGGCTCAGGGGATCAAGCTCAAGGTGGGGCAGACGCCGACATTCATCATCGCCGGGCGGATGCACGCGGGCGGGCCATCCTACGACGAGTTCGCGGCGCTCATCGACAGCGCCACCAAGGCGGCGCCCAAGCGGTGAGGGCTCGCATGATGGTGGCGACACTCTCGCTACTCGGCCTGCTCGTCGCGCTCTATCTCACTCTCTTCAAGATCGGAGTCATCGGCGAGCTGACCTGCCGTATCGGCTCCTGTGAGACTGTCAATACCAGCCGGTGGTCCATGTTTCTGGGCTTGCCCGTGGCGGCCTGGGGAATGGCTGCCTACCTGGTACTGCTGATGTTGTCGTTGATCGGCCTGCAACCTCGCTTCGACGGCTCGCGACCCGTCGCGGTGGCCCTCACCGGAATTGCTGGAGCCGGCACTCTGTTCTCGGCATGGCTCACTTACCTCGAGCTCGCCGTGATCCATGCGATCTGCATCTGGTGCGTCACATCGGCAGTCATCATCGGCACGATCTTCCTGGTGAGCGTTCTCGATCTGCGATCCGTGACCGCGGCGCGCCCCGACGCTGATCCAGAGCTAGCGGACGCCAGTACATCTAACTGATTGCATTATAATCAGTTAGGCGCATACACCCAGTTGGGGTTGAATCCATTCCGGCAGTTCCATCGTCCTTCTCCAGCGGCCCTCGACGTGGTATGGACTGTGCCTAGATTCACTGAGGTGCAGCGCGACACGCGTCGCGCTGCCGATCGAACCAAATGAAGACCTCGCATCGAGGCGGAGCTCAGAATGCTGTCCCGGTTGTTTCCCGAATCCATCTTTCCCCGGCAGCTCACCCCTGCTGCGGAGAAGCGTGCGCGACTGGCGCAGGCTCGTGCTGAGGAAGCGATAATTCGCGCGCATGTGGATAGCGCGCTGATGTTCGTCGACAGCCTGGCCGAGGACCTGTCCTTTGATCGCGCGATCGATACGTACGTTCGCGTGATGGGAATTCCCGAACCGCTCGCCAGCACCGTGGTCACGCGCACGTTGGTGGTTCTGGGAGAGGACCTGGTTCCCTTCCGGCGCCGCGCACAGGAGCGCGAGAATCGGCCCGAGGAGAGCGGTCGCCCAGCGCTTCGCCTGGACGATGCCGGTACGCGGTCGCGAGCGATCAAGCGCGCGTAATCGCCAGGGCGCGCGAGGTCCCGAGATGAGGAGAGGGCCCGCCAACGCTGGCGGGCCCTCTCCTCGTTCAGGACGGTCGGTCACGTCTCGACCGATTCGTACTCATCCCTCAACTTCGCCACCACGCCGGGATCGGCAAGCGTCGTCGTATCGCCCAACGCGCGCCCCTCGGCGATGTCGCGGAGCAGACGGCGCATGATCTTGCCGGAGCGCGTCTTCGGCAGGTCGGCGCTGAACAGGATGTCATCGGGCTTGGCGAGCGCGCCGATCTTCTCCGCCACGTGATCACGCAGCTCGTCGCGGAGCGCGGGTGACGATTGCCGTCCCTCGCGCAGCGTCACGAAGGCGGCGATCGCCTGGCCCTTCAGATCGTGCGCTTTTCCCACCACTGCCGCTTCCGCCACCGCCGGATGGGAGACCAGAGCGGACTCCACTTCCATCGTCCCGATCCGGTGTCCGGCGACGTTGAGCACATCATCCACGCGTCCCAGAATCCAGTAGTATCCGTCGGCGTCCCGCTTCGCCCCATCTCCGGGGAAATAGAGATCCGGGCGCCCCGGCCACTTCGAGAAGTACGTCTGGACGTAGCGATCGGGGTCGCCCCAGATGGTGCGAAGCATCGAGGGCCAGGGCTTGGTGATGGCGAGGTAGCCGCCGCCCACCGCGATCGAGTTGCCGGCCTGATCCAGCAGATCTGCCGAGATGCCGGGGAAAGTGACGGTGGCGCTGCCCGGTTTGGTGGTCGTGACACCGGGCAGCGGCGTGATCATGATCGCTCCGGTCTCGGTCTGCCACCACGTATCCACGATGGGACAGCGGTTCCCGCCGATGTTGGCCTGATACCACATCCACGCTTCCGGATTGATGGGCTCCCCCACCGATCCGAGCAGGCGAAGCCTCGACAGATCGTGCTTCGCCGGATGCTGATGGCCCCACTTCATGAATGCGCGGATCGCCGTCGGCGCCGTATAGAAGATCGTGACTCCGGTCCGCTCGCAGATCTGCCAGAAGCGATCCTTGTCGGGCCAGTCGGGTGCTCCCTCGTACATCACGCAGGTCGCGCCGATGGCCAGCGGTCCGTAGACGAGATAGGAGTGACCAGTCACCCATCCGACATCGGCGGTGCACCAGTAGACGTCCTCGTCCTTGAGGTCGAAAACGAGCTTGGTGGTGGCGGCGCATCCGGTCAGATAGCCACCGGTGGTGTGGACGATTCCTTTCGGCTTTCCAGTCGTGCCGGACGTGTAGAGGATGTAGAGCACGTCCTCGGCATCCATCGCCGCGGGCTCGCACCAGCCGCTGGCGTCCGCCATCACCCGATGCCACCAGTGATCTCGACCCTCCGTGATGCCCGCAAACGCCTCGGCGCCGTCGCCGGCTCTCCGCTGGACGACGATCACGTCGGTGATCGAGGGCGTCTCCTCCAGCGCCTTGTCGGCATTCCGCTTGAGGGGCACCACCTGTCCGCGGCGATAGCTTCCGTCCGCGGTGATCAGGATCTTGGCCTCCTGGTCGTTGATCCGGTCGCGGAGCGACTCCGCCGAGAAGCCTCCGAAGACGACCGAGTGGATGGCCCCGATGCGCGCGCAGGCGAGCATCGCGATCACCACCTCGGGGATCATCGGCAGGTAGATGGCCACCCGGTCACCGCGCTTGACCCCGAAGCGGTCGGCGAGCACGTTGGCGAAGCGGTTCACCTCGCGGAAGAGATCCCAGTAGGTGAGCGTGCGACGGTCGCCCGGCTCTCCCTCCCAGATCAGAGCTGCCTTGTTTCGCCGCGGCCCCCGGACGTGTCGGTCGAGGCAGTTCACGCTGGCATTCAGCTTCCCGCCGATGAACCACTTGGCCCACGGTGCGTTCCATTCGAGAACGCGGCTCCACGGCGTGAACCACTCGAGCTCCGATGCCATCGCGCTCCAGAATCCTTCCGGGTCCTGGGCCGCGCGCTGGTAGATCGACCCATCCGAGATGTGGGCGGCGCGGCGAAAGTCGGCGGACGGCTCGAAGCGCCGGTCCTCCTGCAGCAGAACGTCGATATTGGTCATGGGCAAAGGCTACCGAAGATGCGCGCAGGCGTCCAGACTTCCCGCATGTGTCGCCCGCGGGTCCAGCCGCTTCATCCAGAATGAGCCACGGCGAGTTTCCCCCGCCGCAGCACCCGGAAGTCCATCCCGAGCCGAACTACGATCCAGTGCATCGTTTTTCGGCGTGGCTCGAGCGGATGGGAAAGGCGGAGGCGACGGTGGCTGCCTACCACGCCGACGTCGCGGATCTGACGCGTGCCTACGCGCCCCGTCCTCTCGAGGACCTTCTGGTCAGCGATCTCTCGCGGTACCTGTCGGCGCGAGCACAGTTCGAGGGGTGGGCGCCACCGACAATTCGCCGGCACGTGCAAGCGATGAGGTCGTTCTATCGCTATCTGGTTGCCGACGAGGGACTGCGCGCGCCCGGCCCGGCGGAGATGCTGGCGGAGCCGAATCCCGAGCCGAGAGCCCCGACGGTCATATCCGTCCCCGACATCGACCGACTCTTCGGCTGGCTCGAGCGGCGCTCGCGCGAACCGTCTGCAGGTGCCGAGCGAATGGACCTGGCGCTCTACGGCCTCTGCTACCATTCGGCGCTTCTCATCTCGGAGGCGATTGGTCTGACGCGCGAGGGGATACGTGGCGGTGCGTCGGCGATGCAGCTCGACGTCGTGGGGCGCCGCGGCGAAGAAACGCGGGTGACGGTCGAGGGCGATGCGGCGCGCTGGCTCGCGAGCTGGATGGCGGAGCGTCCGGAGCCGAAGCGTCCTGAGCATCGCCCGTTTGTTTTCATTCACCCGCGCACTCGCGTGCACACGTCCCGGCAACGCGCCTGGGATCGCCTCAAGCGGGTGGCTGCCGCTGCCGGTCTGGATGCCGATGTCGCGGCGACAATCTCGCCGCACACGCTGCGCCACTCGTTCGCCGCGCATCTGGCGGCGCGCGCGCTGGGCGTCGCCGATCTGCGCGCCGCGCTGCGCCAGCACAGCCCTCGGCACGCCGCCAAGTATCTCGTGTCGGCGCGGCCGTGAGAGGAGACTCTCCTGACGACCCGCTGATCGAGGCGCGCGGACTCGGGCGGAGATTCTCCGGCCGGGAGGTATTGCGCGACGTCAGCATGACCATTCGCGGCGGCGAGTGTCTGGCGCTCTTCGGGCCCAACGGGGCAGGGAAGACGACTCTCCTCCGTGTCTTCGCGGGTCTGCTCACTCCGAGTGCGGGATCGGCGCGGGTCGCGGGCGTCGACGTTCCCGCCGCCGGCGCTCGCGCGGCGGTGGGACTCGTCTCCCATGCGAGCATGTTGTACGAGGCCCTGACAGCGCGCGAGAACATCGAGTTCTCGGCTCGACTGTATGCCGTTCGCGACCCCCGCGCGGCGACGCGGATGGCGCTCGAGCGCATGCGCCTGCTGGATTCGGCGGAGCTACCGGTTCGCGAGCTGAGCCGCGGGCTGCGGCAACGCGTCTCGATCGCGCGGGCTACTGTCCACCGTCCTCGCGCCGTGCTCCTGGACGAGCCGTTCACCGGGCTCGACGACGCCGGCGCGGCGTCTCTGACCTCATGGCTCACGGAGCTGCGACGGGACGGCGCGGCGGTGATCCTGGTGACCCACAACCTTCCCGAAGGACTGGCCCAGGCGACGCACGCCGCCATCATGCGCGAGGGCCGAGTCCTTCGTGTCGAGCCGCGCGAGTCGCTGGATCAGCACCGATACGTTCTGGCTTACGGTGAGCACGCGACTCGTGGCGCCTGACCTGCTCGCCGCCTCACTGACGATCGCTCGCAAGGACCTCGCGATCGAATGGCGCACCCGCACCGCTTTCTACTCGGCGTCGCTTCTCGCGCTGCTCGGCATCGTGATATTCTATTTCGCCTGGGATCACACGGCGGTCTCGTCACTCGATCTGGCGCCTGGCGTGCTATGGGTGATCTTCACATTCTCAGGAATCCTGGGTCTGCAGCGCTCTTTCGGGATCGAGCAGACGGAGCGCGCCATCGACGGTCTCCGGGCGTCCCCGGTTCCGCGCGAGGCGATCTATCTCGGCAAGGCGCTGGCGAATCTGGTGTTCGTCGTCGCCGTCCAGGCGGTGGCGATTCCGGCGGTTGCGCTCTTCTATGATGTTCCGTTCGGCGGCGCCGCTGTGGCGCTCGCCGGCATCGCGCTCCTGGCGGCCATCGGTCTGGTGGCCGTCGGCACGCTGTTCGGAGCGATGGCGGTGAATACCCGGCTTGCCGAGCTCCTGCTGCCCGTGCTGTCGCTCCCCTTCTTTCTGCCCATCGTCATGGCGGCCGCTCAATCCACGGCGCTTCTCCTGTCGGGAAGGCCCGTTCACGAAGCCGCGGACTCGTTGAAGTTGCTGGCGGCATTCGACATCGTCTTCGTCGCCGTCTGCGCGCTGGCATTTCCCTTCGCTCTCGAGGAATGAGCGCCACCAACACGGAAAACCTCCGACCCGTCATTCCGGCCGCCAGCGATCCACTGCTGCTCGCCGCGAGCGCCGCCGTGGCGGCTGTCTTCGTTCGTGCGGTGCGGTTCACGCCGGTGGAGCTGCGCCAGGGACCCGCCCAGAAAATCTTCTACGTGCACGCTCCGGCGGCGTGGGTGGCCTTTTTGGCGTTTTCGGTCGTCGCGCTGGCGGGCGTGCTGTACCTCTGGCTTCGCGATCCCCGGCTCGATCGCATCGCGGAGAGCTCGGCCGAGGTGGGGCTGGTATTCAACACGGTCGTGCTCGTCACGGGGCCGCTCTGGGCCAAGCCGGTATGGGGCACCTGGTGGACATGGGACGCGCGGTTGACGTTGACGCTCTTTCTCTGGCTCATCTATCTCGGCTACGTCGTGCTGCGCGGCGCGATCGACGATCGAGAGATGCGCGCGCGGTATGCCTCCGTGCTCGGGGTGCTCGGAGCGTTGCTCATCCCATTCATCCATCTGAGCGTCTATCTCTTCCGCACGCTGCACCCGCAACCGATCGTGCTCAAGCCGAGCGCCCCTTCGCTTCCCGGCGAGATGCTGACGACGCTGCTCCTCTCCTTTCTCGCTTTCACACTGCTGTACATCGCGCTCGTCCGATCGCGTTACCGGCTGGCCACCCTGTACCTCGCGCTCGAGCAGGAGCGCCGCGTCTGATGCCAACCAACGCCGGATACTATCACGCGGCATACCTCGCCGCGGCCGCGATCTACCTGGTCTATGCGGGCACTCTGCTCTGGCGCGCCCGGCGCGTGCACGCGCGCGTCGTGGCGCAGAGACGGACGGTATGAGCGGACATCGGATCTCCCTCCACCGAGCGTCGCTCCTGTTCGCGGTTGGCCTGATTGCCTGTCACACGCGGTCCCGACAAGCCGACCTGGAGCATGGCTGCACCCGGGGGATGCGCGCCCGACTCGACTCCTCGGCCGCCCTTCCCGAGACGGCGCACGTCCGAGCTCCGGCGGTGCCAGCGACAACGAATCCGGAGCCGCGCTATCCGCCGAGCCTTCTTCGCGCGCCGATCGCCGGCGAAGTACGGCTCCGGTTGGTCGTGACGGCGGCCGGCCGGATCGATCCGTGCAGCGTGAGCGTGCTGCAATCAACGAGCGACGAGTTCACCGCCGCTGTCTACCGGGTGCTGCCGCGATACGAGTTCACGCCGGCACGTCTCGACGGCCGCAAGGTGGCGATGTGGATGCAGATCAGCTTCCCGTTCCCGGCTCCTCTCGTCGGCTCGCCCGTTGTCGGGACTCCGCCGCGGCGGTGAGCGCGCCTAGGTGAGGCTCGGTGGGTCAGCTATCCTTCCCCGGTGATCAACTCATGGCGTGACCTCCCGCCGGGCAAGCATCCGCCCGATCTGGTGACGGCGCTGATCGAGATCCCGCGCGGCAGCAGGAACAAGTACGAGCTCGACAAGGAATCGGGGATGATGCGGCTGGACCGCGTGCTCTACTCGGCCGTTCACTACCCGGGCGACTACGGCTTCATCCCCCGCACGCTGGCCGAGGACAATGATCCGTGCGACATCCTCGTGCTCGTCAACGAGCCGACGTTCCCTGGCTGTCAGATCGACGCCCGTCCCATCGGCGTTCTGAGGATGCTCGACCGCGGTGATCCGGACGACAAGATTCTCGCGGTCCCGAGCAACGACCCGTTCTATCACGAGTACTTCGACATCGCCGACATCCCTCAGCACTACCTGAAGGAGGTCGAGCATTTCTTCTCGATCTACAAGGATCTGGAGGGCCGGCGCGTCCAGACGGTGGGGTGGGAGAAGAGCGAGATCGCGATGTCGCTCATCCTGGAATCGATCGAGCGATACGACGCGACGTATCTGCGGCTGCAGGGGCCCTGAGAGCCGCGTCCCCGCACCGGATGCACGGCATCCGAGATGACTCTACTTCACTGGCGCTATCGGACCGTGATCCACCGGCTCGATCGGTCGCCGGATGAACAGATTCTCGTAGAGCAGGGCGGCGGCGATCGCGCCGATGATCGGGCCGATCCAGAAGATCAGCTGGCCCTCGAAGATTCCGGTCGCGACCGCGGGTCCGAAGGAACGGGCCGGGTTCATCGATCCGCCCGTGAGCGGTCCGATCGCGAGGATGTCGGCCGCGACGGTGAGACCGACGGCAAAGCCGCCGACCCTGGGATGATCCGGATCCACCGCTGTCCCGAAGACGACGAACACCAGGAAGAATGTCGCGATCGCCTCGAGCGCGTAGGCCTGGCCCGAGTTGATGTTCAGATCGATGAACTGTCCGCCACCGCGGGCGGCCTCGAACAGCGCCGGCGGGAACGTCGCCTTGAGGCTGTACGCCGCGCCCATCGCCCCCAGCAGTTGCGCCGCGATGTAGATGCCCGCCATCATGGGCGCGATGCGTCGCGTCACGAGGAAGCCGATCGTCACTGCCGGATTGAGATGGCCCGACACCCGCATGGTGGCGGTGACCATGAGTGCCAGGATCAGTCCGTGCGCGAGGGCGACTCCGATCAGCCCGATGGAGGCATCCGGCCTCTTGGTGCCCATGATCGCGGCGCCGCCGATGAAGACGAGGGCAAAGGTGCCGATGAACTCCGCGGCAAAATGCCGCATCGTGTCTCGCATGACGTCCTCGAGGTAGGGTGGACCGGCGGCCAAGCTACGGGAGCCCACGAGTGGTGGCAAGAGAGAAACGGATCGACCAGGGAGAACTCCTCTCGGAGGCGATCGCGCTCACGATGCGCCGGATCGCGGCGCGGCATCGTGTGACGGCGCTGCGGGCCGCGATCGGCAATGGGGACCGGGCCGCTTTTCTCGTACAGAACGACCCCGATCCCGACGCCATCGCATCGGCGCTCGCACTCCGCGCCGTCCTCGGGCTACCGGCGTCGCGTGCGCCGATCCTGACGTGTGGCCGCGTCACCCGGCCGGAGAACCGTCGCCTGCTCGAGGAGCTCCGGGAACGGGTACGGCACGTCACCGCGAGTGCCCTCTCGCGCGTAAAGCCCCTCGTGCTCGTGGATGTCCAGCCCTCGTACTTCCAGCTGCAATTGGGCGAGGTCGCGGCGGTACTGGACCACCATCCTCCGGCCGGCGCGATCCGGGCGCGCTACGCCGACGTGCGCACCACCTTCGGAGCCAGCGCCACCATGGCCGCCGAATACCTGCTCGCGAACGGAGACGGGATGCTGACGACGGCGCTCGCGACCGCTCTCCTCTACGGCATCATCACCGACACGCGCTCGCTCACCCGCGCCGCCAGCGAAGCGGATCTGCAGATGTTCGCCTTTCTTTTTTCGCGCGCCGATCATGAGGCGCTCCGGCGCATCGAGCATCCGTCTTACGCCCACGTGTCGCTCCGCCGATTCGGCGACGCGCTCCGCGATGTGAGAGTCCGCAACGGTCTCGCGTACCTGCATCTCGGGCGTCTGCCGAGGGAACAGGAGCACATCGTGGCCCAGCTGGCCGAGTTCTGCCTCGGCATCGAGGGGGCCCGCATGTCGGCGGTCTCCGGCCTGTTCGGGCGAAAGCTCGTCATGAGCGCGCGCGCGCTGAGCGAGAAGGCCCGGCTCGGTGACCGGCTGCGCGAGACCTTCGGTGACTTCGGGAGCGCCGGAGGACATCCCCTGATGGCGAAAGCCGTGATCAGACTCGCGGCCTGGCGAGAGGCTCATCCAGCCGCCACCAGCGACCAGGAGGCCGAGCGCGGAATTGCCCGCGCCCTGCGGGCCGCGCTGCGCCGAACGAGCTAGTGTCCGTCCTCAAACTCAGATGAGGGTGTGAGCGCGTAGAAAAGAGTGGCGCACGGTGCCACTCGCGCATCGCGAGTGGTTGCGCGTTCACACTTTGTATTGTAAAGTACTTGCTATGAATAGAGCAGTCGCTCGCCCTGTGTTGGTGCATGCCCTCGTCCTTGGATTGGCCGCCGACCTCCTCCTCCGCGACGGGCCGGCCGGAATCGGCTTCCCGATGTGGATCGCCATTCTCGGGGTCAGCATCGTGGCGCTCGTCTCCAGAGTCGAGCGCGTGGTGCCGCCGGAATCACGCGCGTGGCTCGTCGCAGCCGTCCTTTTCTCGGCGGGGTTGGCGTGGCGGCATTCCGAGGTGCTCCAGTTGCTCGACCTGCTGGCCACTGGCGTCTGCCTCACGATGGCCGCCGTCTCTCTCCAGGACCCAGCGTGGATGCTACTCCGGGCACGTCTTCGCGATGCGCTCTGGGCAATGTTCCACGTTGCGCGCAGCACCGCCACGGGCGTCGTGCCCGTGGCGGTCCAAGCCCGCCTCGACGCGCAATCCGTCACGACTGGCCGACACGACACCCGCGCGATTGCGCGCGCCGCCGGGCTGAGCGCGGTGCTACTGGCCATCTTCGGTGTCCTCCTGCTCCGCGCGGATCCCATCTTCGCGAGCCTCCTGTCCATTCCGCAATTCGACATCGAAACGGCCCTCTCGCACATCGCCATCTTCGGTTTCTTCGCCTGGATCGTCGGTGGGTGGACGCGGGGTGCGCTGAACGACGAGCCGATCGCGCCGGCGCCAGAGGGATTCGGATTCACCCTCAGCACGCTGGACATCACGATGTCGCTGGCGACGCTGAGCGCGCTCTTTGCCGCGTACGTCGGTGCGCAGCTCGCGTGGTTCTTCGGCGGCGAGACATATCTCCACGCGCAGACCGGCCTCACGGCATCAGCCTACGCGCGCCGCGGATTCTTCGAGCTCGTCTGGGTCGTGGTGCTCGTGGTGCCGCTCCTCCTCGGCATCCGGGCGGTCATCGATGCGAATCCGGCCGTTCGCCGGCGCCACACGATGCTCTCGCTTCCGCTCATCGCCATGCTTGGCGCGATGATGATCTCCGCCGTGCTGCGCATGCGGCTGTACGTGGAGTACTACGGCCTCACGGAGGAGCGTTTCTATCCGCTCGTCTTCATGGGATGGCTGGCTGTCGTGCTGGTGCTCGTGACCAGTACCGTGCTTCGCGAGGACGGGAGATTCTTCTTGGCTGGTGCGGCGCTGACGGGGTTCGCGACCCTCGCCGCGCTCAATGTCGCCGATCCCGACGTCATCATCGCGCGGGTCAACGTCGATCGCGCCGCAACGACACTGTCGCGTGATGCCGCCGGCCTCGACGTCGTGCATCTCGCGACGCTGGGCGGTGAGGCGGCCGAGATGGCAGCGACCGCCGTCATCTCGGCGACGAAGGCCGACGCGCGCGAGCGGTGCATCGCCGCGCGCGAGCTGTTGTCGAGGTGGGATCCGTCATCCCGTCGCGCGCTCAGGCACAGCGAGCCGGGCGGGTGGCGCGCCTGGAATGCCGGCGAGCGTCGCGGACTCGCGGCGATCGGCCAGTCGAGTCGCGCGTTGCGCGCGGTCATCCACGCGACGTGCACGCGGACGCCGCCCGCGGTTCAGCGATAGCTCCCGAATCGGAGCTCGACGCCGAAGTCCTTCTGGAATCGGAGTTGCTCATCAACCGCGGGCACCGTGCACCAACAACAGGCAGCTATGGAATTGCACATTCGCGACCTATCCAAGACCTATTCCAACAGCGTGCAAGCGCTGAAGGACGTGACCCTCACGATTCCGGTGGGGATGTACGGCCTGCTCGGCCCTAACGGTGCGAACGCTAGGCAGCAGGGAAAGACACGCTGACAGAATCCGGTCCGGCCTCCGCATGGTCGAGGCGATCGGCAAGCACTCGGAGAGCAACCGCCTCCGCCACGCGATGGCTTGATTTGGCGACCACCCACTAGTTCACGCGACGCATCACGAGCGCCGCGTTGATTCCCCCGAAGCCGAATGAGTTCGAGAGCACGTGCTCCACCCTGGCGCCTCGCCCTGCCCCCGGGATGAAATCGAGATCACAGGCGGCGTCCGGCGTTGCCAGGTTGATCGTTGGCGGCAGCCAGTCATTCGCGAGAGCGAGCGCGCAGATGGCCGCCTCGATGGCGCCGGAAGCTCCGAGAGCGTGGCCATAATACCCCTTCGTCCCGCTCACCTGGAGCCGGTAGGCATCCTCGCCGAACACCCGCTTGATGGCCACCGTCTCCGTGCTGTCGTTGAGCGGCGTCGAGCTGCCATGGGCGTTGACGTAGTCGATCTCGGCGGGCGTGATCCGCGCATCTTCGAGCGCGCGCTGCATCGACCGGGCCGCCTGGGCGCCGTCGGGTAGGGGCGCCGTCATGTGGTAGGCGTCATTCGTCGTGCCGTAACCGAGCACCTCGGCATAGATCGGCGCTCCGCGCGCCAGCGCGCGACCATGCTCCTCGAGGATCAGAACGGCCGCCCCCTCGCCCATGACAAAGCCATCCCGGCCCTGGTCGAACGGACGCGATGCGCTCGCCGGATCATCGTTGCGGGTCGACATGGCCCTGATGATCGCGAACGCGCCGAAACAGAGCGGCGCGAGCGGCGCTTCGGCCCCGCCGCAGATCATCACGTCGGCGTAGCCGTCGCGGATCTGACGGAAGCCGTCTCCCACGGCTATGGTCCCCGACGCACAGCTCATCGCGTTGGTGCTGTTTGGTCCCTGGACGCCGAACTCGATCGCGATGTTGCAGCTGGCAGCGCCGCCAAAAACCATCAGCGCAAGCCCCGGATCCACGTCGCGAACATCGCCGCTTCGGTAAAAGACCCCGCACTGTGCCTCGGCGTAGCCGACGCCCCCGAGCGCGGTGCCCATCATCGCGCCGATACGCTCCCGGTCCTCGCGGGCCAGATCGATGCCCGCGTCGTCGAGAGCCAACCGGGTGGCGGAGACCGAGAACTGCCCGAACCTGTCGAGTCGCTTCGCGCGCTTCCGCTCGAGAAAGTTCAAGGGATCGTAGTCTGGAACCTCGGCCGCGTTGTGGCTCCGGAACGGCGTCGGATCGAAGCGCGTGAGCATGCGCACGGCCGATCGCTCTGCCCTGAGACCGGACCACAGCCCGTCACGGGCCGTTCCGATCGGCGTGATTGCTCCGATTCCGGTGATCACAACTCGACGCCGCTCGGTCACTCGATCTCTCCCTGCTCTGGTTAGGGCCACCCGGTGGGTAAGACCCAGCCGTGCGCTCGGCCGCCACCGCAAGACCGGCGAGGGTCCGGGACGCGATCCCATGGATGAACACGGGACCGATCAGGATGGTTGCAGCCGGCCCGCCGATAACCGGCCAGCGCGGACCATCCCAGACGTGAACGATGCGGACCGCGGTGCCGGCCCCCCCCACCCCGGGCTCGAAACTCCACTCGACGTCCATGCCCCGTGTGATACCCCCGATATGCCGGAATCGTACCGCTGGGCGAGCTTCGTCCACCGCCATGTCCGAAAGCCACCACGTGGGCCATCGAAGGCGACCGAACGGACGCCACGCCGCCATCTCGACCACTCCCCCGCCATCGGCTGTCCTCTCGCGAAATCTGACCCAGCGGTAGTGAGGCAGACGTGCCGGCCATTGCTCGACGTCGCGCGCCAGGTCGAAGATGACGTGCACCGGCGCCCCGACCAGCTGCTCGTCGACGGTCACCATTCGCTTTCCCACCGGCATGGGCCCGAGCGAGCGGGCCATCAAGGGCGCGGCGTCCACGACGCACTCACCCGAAAGAGCGGTCGCTGTCGCAGGGCCGGCGCGCTGGTCGTGACGCTCGCCGCCAGCCAGCCGAGCTCTCGCCGGGTGAATCCGCGCATGACGCTCACCGCACCGTCATGGCGACTCACCGGATGGAAGCCGAGCGGGAACGAGGCGAGCCAGATCCCGGCGGCGCCGAGCCAGCTGCGCCGCAGGTCGCTGACGATCACCCGGTGACGCGCCACCCGATCCATCTCGCGGAGCACCACGATCGCGTCCTGCCACTCGAAGTGGTGTAGCAGCTGCGAGCAGAGGACGACGTCGACGCTGCGGCTGCGGAAAGGGAGTCGTAACGCATCGCCGAGAACCATGGACAGCGTCGGCGAGTGGCTGACACTGGCGAGCGCTGCGCTGGACTCGAGTCCGATCGCGGTCAGAGACCGCCCGCTACCGGCGGCGCACGCGCGAGCCCGCGCCGGGATGTCTCCGAGGCCACTGCCGACGTCGAGCAGCGTCAACGGCCCGGGAGGCATCGTGACGAGCGCCGCCTCCAGCTCAGCCATCGCGGCGCGCGTCCCACCGAAGAAGCGATTCGCTTTCGCGACGTCGCGCAGCGACCGCTCGGCGACCGCTGCGTCCACCGCCGGATCATCGAGGTACTCGGTTCCACGCCGGCGGGCGGGAGTGAGAGCGGCGAACAATCAGCGCTCCAGCTGCGCATAACCGCCGCGGTAGTAGAGAAGGGGACGCCCCGCGCTCGAGGACGAGGCCACCACCTCACCGGTGAAGATCGTGTGGTCTCCTCCCGGGTAGCGCTGGCGCTGCTCGCACTCGATGGTGGCGAGCACGTCCGCGAGCAACGCGGTGCCGGTGACGCCGCGCGAGAATCCTACGCCGTCGAAGCGATCGGGCATCACTTCCGCGAACCGCCGGGCCAGCGCCTCCTGGTCGCCCGAGAGAACATTGACCGCGAACGCGGATGCTTCGTGCAGCACCCCGTGCATCTCGGTACTGTGCTCCACGCACAGCAACACCAGAGGTGGGTCGAGGCTCAGCGAGCAGAACGAGCTCACCGTCATGCCGTGATCCGTACCGGCGGCGTCGCGCGCGGTGACCACGGTGACGCCGCTGGCGAAACGCCCCAGCACGCTACGAAAGGCAGCGGGATCGAAGACCATGCCGGCGGGCTACCGGTGGCGCGGCGCGGCCGCGACCGGGTCTCGGGGCCGGGGCTGCAGAGTGGGCGGAAGCAGCAGCGAGAGAAGGAACCGCGCCCTCAACACCTCGCGGGGTGGCACGAAGTCGCCAGCGACCCCGATCAGGAGGTCCGCCATGTCCTTCCGCCGCTCGAGTGTGGCGGCCGCGCGGTCCATGAGGGCGGGCCAGCCCACGGCCAGCCCGACCAGCCGCTCCACCGTCCACTTTCCGCCAAACTCGCGTCGGCGAAGGAGGTCGTAGTTGGCCAACGCGCGATCGGCGTCACGCGGAGAGCGAGCGCGCACCGCCGCCGCGGCGGCTGGAGCCAGGATCTCTCCTCCTCGCAGAGCGGCATAGATTCCCTCACCGGTGAACGGATCGAAGAAATCCGCGGCGTCTCCGACGAGTGCGGCACCGGGCGCCCAGCCGCGCCGGGCTCGCGATGCGAACGGGCCGGTCGCGAGCACCGATCCTTCGCGCTCGGCGTCGCGGAACCGGGCCGTGAGCTGCGGGCGACTTGTCACCCAATCGTTCAGGAAGGCTGCCGGATCGCCGGAGGCGCGGCGGGCCTCGGGCTGGGGGACGACCAGAGCGACGTTGGTCAGCCCCAGCCCGACATCGGCCAGCCCGACGTAGCCGCCGCTATGCACGTGCATCTCGCCATGTGCGCCCACTCCGGAGATGCCATGGTAATGCGCAACCAGCGCGTAGCGCCTCACCAATCTCGAATGGCGCGCCAGTCCGAGACGGCGCGCGACCATCGACCGTAACCCATCGGCGCCGATCACGACCGCGGCGCGACGCTCGGCCGTCACGCCGTCCTCGACTGTTGTCACGCCGACCACGCGACCGCCGCGGCGCAGCAGGTCGGTGGCGCGCGCTCCTTCCACCACCTGGGCTCCGGCCGCCCGCGCCCGATCGAGGAGGATGACGTCGAGGATGTTCCGGCGGAGCGCCAGACCCCGATCACGAAATCCGTGATAGCCGTGAGCGGCGCTGAAGTCGCCGTGGATGACCGCACCGCCGGGCGCGCGAATCATCATGCCGGCCAGCTGCGCCGCGCCCGCCGCCTCGCAGCCGGCCAGCGCTCCCATGTCAGCGAGAATGCGCGAGGCCTCGGGACTCAGATACTCGCCGCACGGCTTGTCGCGTGGAAAGCGGGCGCGATCGATCACCGTCACGTCAACGCCGTCGCGGGCCAGAGCCCACGCGACCGATGAGCCGGCTGGTCCGCCGCCAACCACGATCACCTCGCAACGGTCGCGCGTCATGAGCCGGAGCATGGTGCATCCCTCATGCTCGCGCAACGAGCGGGCGGTTTGACGCGTTCCCCGGTGGCCGATCGATTCCGTCGCCGGCGCTACTGGACGATGACGGTCCCGGTGTGCGTGTTGATGCGGTAGGTATACGTCCCGGGTACGTCGAATTCCTGTGCTTCCCTGCCCCTGTTGGCGAGGTTCGGTATGAGCGCCGTCGACCAGGCAGAGTTGCCGATCACCTGATCGGCATCGGAGTCGGTGTTGACGAAGACGACCGCGGCGCCCGCAGGGATGGTGACCACGTCGGGAGATGTGAAGGCGGTCGTCTGGTCCGGGATGATCCGGACAACGGCATAGCTGCCGGCCACCTGGACCGGGAAGGAGAAGCTCGCTCCGCCGAGCGTGGCGATGATCGTGCTGGTGCCTGGGGTGATGCCCAGGATCCCCACCGTGTCGCCGGTGGCGGAGGTGAAAACGATCGAGAAGTTCGCGCCAGCCGGGGCGGTCCATCTGACAACACTGGGAAGTGGCGCGGGATTTCCGTTTGCGTCGGCGGCGTGCACCGATGCCTTCATTGTCAGGTCGGTCAGCGCGGTCCCGCTGATCACCGTCGCGCCGGGCTTGAGCCCGACTATGGTGTCCTGATCCAGCAGCAAGCGCGTCGCCTTCTGTTGCACAACGACCGTGATCGTGTCCGCGGCGGATCCGACTCGCGCGATCAGCTTCACGGTACCGTTCCGCAGGGCGAAGAGCGTGCCGGCGTCGTTGGCCGTCGCGATCGTCGCGTCGCTCGTGCTCCAGTGCTGGACGAAGGTGCCGGCCGCGAGCTCCTCACGGTTCGCGTTGAGGACCAGCGCGGAGAAGGTCGACGGCCCGTAGGTGAAGACCGTGTCGGGGCGCTTGCCGTTGATGATCACGAACGCCGGTTCGTTCCGATTCGTCCCGGTCGAGCCACCGCCGCCACAGGCGACGACGAGAATCGTGCACAGCACTGCCCCGATCGGCCACAGACGACGCATTCGTTTCTCCACTGATGAGTTGCGGGCGACGCTCACCCGGACAGTAGCAGTGCGGCCATGGCGCCCACCAGGCCACATCCCAGATTCACCGCATCGTTGTCGAGCCAGCCGATCCCTCCGGCTCGAACCGACGCCACTCCGCAAAAATGGACCCGCTGCTCGGTAGGCGAGTCACAGCTCTCACAGCGTCGCCGCTCCTGCCAGAGGGCGCCCACCAACGAATCCGCCAACGCGCCAGTCACACCGCCAATGGCCGCTGCGACTGCAACTCGGTTTCCCCACCCGCATGCAATCGAGAGAAGCGCTGTGGCGGCGGCTCCGAGCGCCGTTCCGGCGAAACCAGCGGCCGTCACGCCGCCCGACGTGCCTGGCAGGACTCTCTCCCCTGTCGTGATGAGGCGGGGCGAGCCTGTCTCGAGCGTGCCGAGCTCGGTCCCCCAGCTGTCCGCCATTGCAGTCGCGAGCGCTCCGGCACCCGCGGCTCTCCATCCCATGTACGGATGGAGCAGCCAGAGCGTTGCGGCGGCCGCGAATGGACCCCCGTTGGCCAGGACCTGCATCGCATCGCGCGCGCCACGTTTCGCCACCATTCCTTCCGTGCGGCGCCGCTTGTCCGCGCCCCCCAGCAGTGCCAGAGCGTTTGTCAGCGCGAAGAACGCGATCAGCATCGTCCCCCAGCTCCATCCCGCGGCCATCGAGAGCGCTCCGACGGCGGTTGCGGCGACCGCGCCACTCTGGGTGAGCAGCCGGAGACGCACGGCGAGGATGGCGATCGCGGCGGCAAGCAGGGCACCCGTGCCGATGTGTACGGTCATGGGTCGTGCCGGCGCGTTTCCTCGTCGAGCAGCGCCTGGAAGATGCGTCGTCTCAGGGCAGGCGGAGCCTTCTCGATCTGTGCGTGGCGCTCGAGAAAACGAAGGAAGACGCGCTCGTGCTCGAACTCCGGAAAACACTTCCGGCAACGGGCGAGGTGCCTCCGGATCGCCTCGTCCACGTCCGCCGTCAACTCCCCGTCCAGGTACTCGTAGACGCGCTCGATCACCTCGGCGCAGCTCCAGTCATCCGGCGGCTCGAGCGGTCGGCGGCGGGTCACGACGAGGCGGCGGAGAGGCCGGGAGTGGAGTGCATGGATGCGCCGAAAGTGGGCGGATGCGGCGCTCGGGTGCAAGCGGCGGGTGTCGACTTCCCGACTAGCGCGGCCGAGCGCCACGACGTTCCCCGGCAGCGCGCGCGATCGTCTTGAACGCCGCAGGTGGCGCCGTTAGCTTGCCCGGTCCTCCCCTTCCCGCGACAATGTCCAGCACTGTCGACTCGCTCCTCCCGCTCAGCTTCCTGGAAGCCGTTCGCAACGTCGATACTCCGGAGATCGATCTCGACGCGGAGTTCGTTCCGGAGCTGCGTAACAAGCGACTCGGCCTGAGTGAGACGGTCTACGCTCAGATCCGCCGGTACACCGACGCGGTTCGTCGCAAGCAGCGCACGGTACAGGATGAAGCGGTCGCGTTGGCTCGCCTCATCGGGCGCCGCCCCGACGCGGAAGCGATCTTCCGCGCCGCCGGCCGCCATCTCGCGCGCGAAGCGTACCTGACAATCCCGGCGCACAGCCGCCGGATGATCCATATCCTGCCGGGACTTCTCGCACGCCCGGTCGCGCTTCGCCGTCTGAGACGGGTCACAGAGCGCTACCTGAACGGATCGGTGCGCCGCCTCGGCTCCAACCTCCTGTTGCAGGTGCCCACCTCGGTCACTCTCGACAGCGCGCCGCGAGCCGCCGGTTGCGCGTTCTACGAGGCGGCGCTGCGCGAGCTGCTCCGATTGCTCGCGGTGAGCGGTGGCGCGATCGAGCACGTCCGCTGCGCCGGCCGGGGCGAGGGGATGTGCGAATGGCGGGCCGAGTGGGGGAAGATGAGCGCGGCCAAGTAATGCTCACCCCGGAGACTCTCCCGTCGGTTCAACGGTCGATCGCGGAGGCGGGGTTGGACGGCTGGCTGCTGTTCGACTTTCACGGGACCAACCCGATCGCCGGCGGAATGCTTCGACTCGCCGGGATGGTGACGCGACGCATTTTTGCCTGGGTGCCGGCGAATGGCGTTCCGGTCGCCATCACTCACAACATCGAGCAGGGCGTCTGGCGCGAGTGGCCCCCGATGTGGAGACGCGAGCGCTACAGCAGCTGGCGCACCCTCGAGGAGACGCTGGCGCGCCTCGTCCACGACAAGCGTGTCGCGATGGAGTATTCGCCCGGCGATGCCGTACCGTACCTGGATCGCGTGCCGGCGGGAGTGATCGAGATGGTGCGGGCCACCGGCGCCGAGGTCGTCTCATCGGCGGCGCTGGTGACGTCGTTCTACGCGGCATGGAGCACGGAGCAGCTCGCCTCGCACGAGCGAGCCGCCGCTCTGGTCGCGACGATCGCTCGTGACGGCCTCGCGCACGCCGGTGCCAGTGCCGCCTCGGGTGCGCCCGTGGCCGAGCACGAGCTGCGACGCTGGATCACCGACCGGTTCACGCGGGCGGGACTGCAGTTCGATCATCCGCCGATCGTCGCGGTGAACGCCAACGCGGCCAACGCCCACTACGAGCCTTCCTCGAGCAACCCCCAGCCGATCGAGCGTGGTGCCCTGGTCCTGGTTGACCTCTGGGCTCGGGAGCCTGGCGGCGTCTACGCCGATCAGACGTGGATGGCCAGCCTCGGATCGCCGTCGACACGGGCCGCGACCGTATGGGACGCGGTTCGAGCCGGCCGCGACGCCGCCATCGACCTCCTCCGAACGCCCGCTGGGGAATCGGGTCGGATCCTCGGGGCACAGGTGGATGATGCGGCTCGCGCCGTGATCGAGGGGCGCGGTTTCGGGCAGTACTTCACCCACCGGACCGGTCACTCGATCGATTCGCGCGAGCTCCACGGCTCCGGGCCGCACATCGACAACTTCGAGACGCGCGAGGAGCGGGCGCTCGTTCCGGGCGTCGGGTTCTCGATCGAGCCCGGCATCTATATCGAAGGCGAGATAGGCGTGCGCAGCGAGGTCAACGTCTTCATGAGTGGCGGCGGAGCCATCGTCACTCCCTCGGACTATGAGCGGGAGCTCATCGTCGTCTAGGCCCGAGCGGCGAGAGCTCCGACGCGAGCTCGGCCTGCTGTCGGCGACGATGATCGTCGTCGGCGGGATCATCGGCGGCGGCATCTTCTTCACGCCGGCTCGCGTGGCTCAGACGCTGCCTGGCGGTGGCTGGGTGCTGGCGATCTGGGCCATCGGCGGTGTCGTGGGTCTGGCCGGCGCACTGACCTTCGCCGAGCTGGGAGCGTTGCTCCCCGATGCCGGTGGACAGTACGTCTACATCCGTGACGCGTTCGGCCGCCTCCCCGCCTTTCTCTACGGATGGATGCAGCTCGCCTCCATCGCGACAGCGTCCGAGGCCGCGGTGGCGCTCGTCTTCGCCGAGTACGCCGGGAGGATCGTGAACGTCGCTGCCATCGGAGGAACCTTTCCGCTGGCCGTCGGCACCGTGGTGCTGCTGACCATCGTCAACTACATCGGGCTCAAACCCGGCACGGCGCTGCAGAACGCCGTGACGCTGAGCAAGATCGTGGCTCTGGCGCTGCTCATCGGAGCGGGTCTCGTCACCTGGGGGCGCATCGGCGGAGCTCCTCCTCCAGCGGCCCCCGCCGCGCCAGCGATGGGACTGCTCGCCGGTCTCGCCGCGGCCTTCATCCCGGTGTTGTTCACCGTCGGCGGCTGGGAGAACGTGAACATGGTGGCGGGTGAGGTTCGGGATCCCGGACGTCTCCTGCCGAGAGCCCTCGGGTTGGGCTTGGGTATCGTGATCGTCTGCTACCTGGGCGCCAATGCGGTCTATCTCCACGCGCTCGGACGCGATGGTCTGGCAGCCAGCACAGCGGTAGCGAGCGATACCGCGATGCGGATCATCGGTCCCGCCGGCCGTACGGCCATCACCGTCGCCATCATGCTCTCCATCCTCGGAATCGTGAACGTCATCCTGCTCGCGACGCCGCGTGTCTTCTATGCGATGGCGAAGGATGGGCTCTTTCTCTCCTTTGCTGGGCGGGTCCACCCGCGATTTGGCACACCGCACCTGTCGATTCTTCTCATGGGTGGATGGGCGGTGGCATTGCTCTTCATCGCCAGGGGGCAGGTGAACAGTCTGGTGGACGGAGTGGTGTTCGCCGACTGGATCTTCTTCGGCCTCGCGGCGGCGAGCATCTTCGTTCTTCGTCGCCGCCGGCCCGATGCGCCGCGCCCGTACCGCACGTGGGGCTATCCCGTCGTGCCCGGCTTCTTCGTGCTCGCCGCCGTCGCTGCCGTCGCCAGCGCGGTCGCGTCCGCGCCGCGCACCTCGGCCCTGGGCTCGGCGCTGCTGGTGGTTGGCGCCGCCGTCTACGCCGTTGCGTTGCGCGGCGCGCGGGTATCACGGTCGAGCTAGATGTCCTGACGCGGGCGCCGCCCGGGCGGACAGCGCCGCGGCGCTACCGCCCCACGACTCTCGTCCAGAGATCCGGGTCTTCGAGCCCCAGGCGCCAGAGGGCGAACCGACGGACGCCGATGCGGGATGCGTCGCTGACCAGCGAATCGACGAGGACGGCATCGCTCACCCACAGCTGCCAGTTGTTCGGGTTCGACGAGCGCAGCGTCGCGGTGGAGGGTTCGCGCTCGAGCGGGGCCGAGGCTGTGGCCGCCATCCGTTGCGCCTCCGGAAATCCGATCACCTGACCGGGTGCCCCCGTCTTCCAGAAGTAGCCGTACAGAGGGAGAGACGCGACGATGTTTCCCGCGCCCACTTCCGACACGCGGAGGTTCAGCGCCCGCCGCGCCCAGCTCGGCGAGGAGATC
Source organism: Gemmatimonadales bacterium (assembly GCA_038253885.1). Taxonomy (GTDB): domain Bacteria; phylum Gemmatimonadota; class Gemmatimonadetes; order Gemmatimonadales; family Gemmatimonadaceae; genus JALZAQ01. The sequence continues at coordinate 81,774 of JBBSGP010000003.1, forward strand.
GCGCCCGGTGGCGATCCCGCCCAGTGCTCGTCGTACAGCATGACGAGGAGCGCATCAACGCTGCTGAGAAGAGGACGGCCGGGATACGCCGCGGTGTCACTCGCGGGCACAGCCATCACCACGTCGTCGACTCCGTGCGCGTGCGCCGAGTCGTGGATGGCGCGGGCGACGCCCAGGAGAGCCGGAAGATCACGCGGGCTCATCCCCTCGAAGTCGAGGATCACTCCACGATACCCGAGCTGCGCGGACTGTGATGCAACCGCGCCGGCGCTGCGGGCCAGCGCACCCGAGTCGGCGGCGAGTCGCCGGATCGTCTCCGTGCGAAAGCTGTCCACGAGAAAAGATGTCACCAGCGCGAAGCGGCGCGTACCCGCCGGCAGCGCCCGCGCCAACGTGTCGGTATAGATGGGAACGGGCATCCCGGTGAGCGTGTCGAGTGCCACCCATCCCGTGACGACCACCCGCAGCGACTGCGCATGCGCGACCGCGCTCCGTGGGCTCGCCGCGTCCCAGGGCGCAACGAACCCCCAGAACTCGGGCGCCCGGCGGCCAATGATCGGTAGCGACGCGCAAGCGCACACGCTGGCGACGAGCACCAGCAGCGGCGCGCGCCTTGCGAGCGTTCCCGCGACATCACGACTCCGTCCGCTCTCGCTCACCGGTATCTGATTGAAAGTGGAAACGCTCGTCGATCCCGCGCTCTCTCGAGCACCGCTCGTTCGCACCGCGATCCTCCTTCTCGCTCTGGTCGCGGGCGCGTGCGGTCGCGGCGATCGCACCGGTACCCGAGCCGCTGCGCGCTCCCCGGCCACGCCCATCGATACGCCCCGCACCGATGTGATCGGAGCACCCCCGTCGCAAACGCACGCTCCGTACCGCGTCGTCTCCGTGACTGGCTCCGGGTCGGTTGCCGGCCGCGTCGTGATCCAGGGCGCTGCCCCCGCTGACAGCGTCGTGGTGGCGACGCTCGACCAGGTCGTCTGTGGCGACCGGAGCGTGGTGGCGGCGGTGGACCGCAACGGGAGCGCGCTGGAAAATGTGATCGTCTGGTTGGAGGACGCGCGCACCGGAAAGCCGCTGCCCTTCACGCGGCGGTACACGTTGACGCAGGAGCGCTGTCAGCTCGATCCCCCGGTGCAGGCGATGGTCGTTGCCGGCACGCTCAACGTCAACAACGCCGACCGCACCGCGCACGGCACGCGCTTCCTGCGGGCTGGCACCGGAGCGACAATTGCCGTCGTCCACGAGACGGATGCCGGCCAGACCGTACCGGTGGAGAAAGTGCTACTCGAGCCGGGACGTGTCGAGGTGCGATGTGACAACCACCCGTGGACGCGCGCGTGGCTTCAGGTGTTCGACCACCCGTATTTCGGATCCACCGACGAGCAGGGACGCTTCGCTCTGGACTCGATTCCCCCCGGTAGCTACCGCCTCATGGCCTGGCAGCCCCGCCTTGGCACGCGCGAGCAGCGGGTGACTGTGACGGCGAATGGCAAAGCGACTGCCGACTTCATCTTCTAGCGCTCTCCTCCATCGCCGTCGAGCCACCTCCGGATCCGCAGGAGCTCCTCGCTCATCCGGTGTCGGGCCCTCTGCGCCCGCTCGAACTCGGCATACACCTCGCTCGACGCGCGCTCGCGGCGATCCGCGGCTGCGGTCCAATCGGCGCTCGTCCATTCGACGAGCTGCACTCGCCCCGCGGTCGGCCTCGAGATCATGATCACGCGGTCCGGGGCGTCCTGATCCCCGTCGATCTTCACCGTCAGCCAGTCCGGCGCCGGCGGATCGGCGGACTCCCGCCGAACCGTCATCGGGCCACCCGGTCCACCACCATCGCGACGAAGAGCAGAGCGAGATACAGAAGAGAGAACTTGTAGAGTCGCCACGCGGGCCCCGTCCACGGCGTCGCGAGCATCATCCGGATCACGTCAGCGAGAAAGATGCCTCCGAGCACGACCGCGCTGACCAGGTAGATCGTCCCGAACGCGCCGAATGCCACCGGCAGAATCGTGACCGGGATGAGGATCAGCGTGTACCAGAGCATCTGCCGCATCGTTTCGCGCTCGCCCCAAATGAGAGGCGCCATCGGTACGCCCGCCCGACTGTAATCCGTCTGCTTGAGCAGCGCGAGCGCCCAGAAGTGCGGCGGTGTCCAGTAGAAGACGATCAGAAACAGGTAGATCGCGGCCAGGTCGATGCGTCCCGTAACGGCCGCCCAGCCGACCAGAGGAGGGAAGGCGCCCGCGGCGCCGCCGATGACGATGTTCTGCGGCGTGCGCCGCTTGAGCCAGCGGGTGTAGACGAACACGTAGAAGTAGAATCCGCCCAGGGCGAGAGCGGCGCTCAGAATGTTCACCGCCACCGCCAGCAGCATGGTCGCCGCGGTCGCGAGCGCGAGCCCGTACGCCAGCACCGCCGGCGGCTCCATGCGCCCGCTCGGCAAGGGACGTGTGCGTGTGCGCGCCATCCGGTCGTCGATGTCGCGGTCCAGGTACATGTTCACCGCGTTCGCGCCACCGGCCATGAGATAGCCGCCCACGATCACGGCCAGCACCAGCAGCGCGCTCGGACGCCCGGCGACGAACATCGGAACGATCGTCGTGACGAGGAGCAGCGAGATGATGCGGGGCTTGGTGAGCGCCACCAGATCTCGCGCCAGTGAGCCGGTTCTCTCTCCGGCGACGGCGAACCCCGTCATGCTCTGGCTCTGGTGGCGACGCCTCCGGCGTGAACCGGGCGGGCCGCGTCCCGATCGCCCGCCGCAACGGCCGGGGAGCCGACCTCTCCGCTGGCCACACCCGCCAACACGGCGAGCGCGACCAGCGTGACCCAGAGCAGCGCGCCGATGGCCTCATGCATCGAGCGGAGCGTTGGGGGGAGATGCATGCCGATCATCGCGCCGGCGATCAGGATCTGCGTCACGACCAGCACGAGCGCGGCTCGGGCCACCTGCACCACGGCTCGTGGCTCGTGTCGCTTGCCAGAGGCGACGGCGAGGCCGAGCACATGGAGCGCCAGCAGGAGCCCGAGAATCCGGTGAGTGAGCTGAAGGTGGCCCAGCCCGCCGGCAGCCATCCCTTTGCTGCAGAGAGGAAAACCGAGGCAGGCGACGTTGGCCCCCGGCAGATTGGCCGTGAGCGCGCCCAGGACGACCACCGCCAGCGCCCCGGCCGCTCCCGCCCGAGCGGCGCGAAAGGTCTTGGCGCCCAGGCTCCCCACCACCAGAGAGGACGCTCCAAGTCCGCCGGCCCGAACCGCCGCCGACGCGAGCGTGCCGAGCAGCGACATGGCGATGGTGAGATGGCCGACGATGACCCACGGGGTCAATCCCATCTTCACCGTCGCCGCGCCGAAGAGGGCGGCGGCGGCCACCAGCGCCGCCGCGATTTCCGCCCGAACCAGGATGCCGCCGCGACCGCTCACCCCGGGCTCGGCGCGGCGCCGGATCGCCGACACCAGCAGTGCCAGGATCACAAGGATGAGCGCGGCGGCGATGTATCGGTGGGCAACCTCGATGACGAGATGCGGCTGGTCCAGTGAAGGGAACCACACGCCGTTGCACTTTGGCCAGTGATCGCCGCAACCCAGCCCCGATCCGGTGATTCGCACGAGCGCACCGAACACGATCTGGGCGTACGCCACAGCGAGCGCGAGATAGGACAGGCGCCGGAGCGACGTCACGGGTGCCACGCGCGCCATGTCAGTAGCAGGACCACGATCAGAGCGCCCGCCGGAATAAGCGCCCACGCGATCTCCATCCCGCGACCGGAGCGCGAGAGCGCGCCCGTCTCGGGCACCTCGCCTCGCGGCGTGGCCCTGACAGCAAGGCGGACGATGGCCACCTGTGCGACGGCGCACGACGTGACGGCGATCCAGAACACCACTTCCCGCACAGCGGTTGACAGGTTGTTTCGTCCGGTGACTGAAGGAGTGCGGTAAAGCTGATCGGGACCCACGGACCGGTCAACCGTCACGTCGATGTCACCACCTGGCAGCCTGCGCCGCCGCACAATACCATCCGCTCATGACGACACCGCACGAGACGCTGCCTCGGAAACTGGGCCTCTGGACGGCGGTGGCCGTCCTGATCGGATCGACAATCGGATCCGGCATCTTTCGCTCGCCAGCCGGTATTGCGAACAAGTTGCCGGGCCCGCTTCCTCTTCTCTCGGTCTGGGCCGTGGGTGGTCTGTTCGCTCTCTGTGGGGCGCTGACACTGGCGGAGGTGGCTGGTGCGCTTCCCCGCACCGGCGGGATCTACGTGTTCGTGCGCGAGGCATGGGGCCGGCTCCCGGCGTTTCTCTTCGGCTGGTCGGAGCTGGTGATCATACGCGCGGCATCGCTCGGAGCGGTCTCCACCACTTTCGCCGAGTATTTCTTGCGGGTGCTCGGTCACGACCCGGCGGTAGCGCCCTACTCCGACTGGGTGCACTACGTGGCCGCGATCGCGCTCATCCTGACGGCGTTCTTCAACTATGTCGGCGTGCGCTGGGGCGCGCTGGTTCAGAACCTCACGACCGTTGCCAAGTATGGCGGCCTCCTCTTCATCATCGTGGCCGCGCTCGCGATCGGGCTCCCTCACGGCGGGGGGCATTACGCCCCGGCTCTGCCGCCGGGCAGCTTCTCGATTGCTCCCTTCGGGCTTGCGCTCGTGTCGGTGCTGTGGGCTTTTGACGGATGGGCCGACCTGAGCTTCGTGGCCGGCGAGGTGAAAGATCCCCGCCGCACGATCCCACGAGCTCTCATCATCGGGACGCTGGCGGTGATCTTCATCTACCTGGCCGCGAACCTGGCCTATCTCGCAGTGATGCCGGTGGAGGAAATCCGCCACTCCCGCCTCGTCGCCGCCGACGTCGCGCAGCGGGTCGTGGGCGCGTGGGGAGTCGCGTTCGTCGCGATCACCGTGATGTTGTCGACCTTCGGCACTCTCAACGGAACTCTGCTCACCGGGCCACGGATCTTCTTCGCGATGGCGGACGACGGTCTCTTCTTTCGCAAGGTCGCGTTGGTGCATCCACGCTTCCAGACTCCGTACATCTCGATCCTGCTCACGGCTGGGCTCGGCGTCGCCTTCGTGCTGCTTCGCACCTTCGAGCAGCTGGCCGACGCCTTCGTCATCGGCATCGTTCCGTTCTATGCCCTCGGGGTCGGGAGCGTCTTCATGCTGAGACGCCGCAAGGAGTACGACCCGCCCTTCCGGGTCCCTGGGTATCCGGTGGTGCCCGCGCTCTTCATCGTCGCCACGATCGCGTTGCTCGCCAACGCCGTGATCGATCCCTCCAGTCGCTGGGCCACGGTGGCCGTTCTGGCCACGGTCCTGGCAGGTGTGCCGGTCTATTATCTCACGGCGAGCTCTCGCCGGGCCGCGGCAGCTGTAGAAATTCCTTGACGGGCATCCGCGGCGCCCCGTAGTTTTAGCGCGTCACCCGCGATTCGATCGTGCGGGCGTCCCTCCACGCATTTCCCCAGGGAGCAGGCATGACTCCGAAGACCTTCCGAGGAGCCCACCGCGTCGTCGTTGCCCTATTCACGACAGCGGCGCTCACGGCCTTTGCCACGCCACTCCGCGCTCAGACGGCCACGACCACCGGGACCATTCGCGGCGCTGTGACGAGCCGGGACGGCGCCGTTCCGCTCGCCGGAGCGACGGTAATCGTCACCAACGCGGAGAACGGCGTGCGCCGTGGCACCCAGACAGACGAGCGGGGCCGCTACTCCGTTCCCTTTCTCGACCCCGGCCTCTATACCGTGCGGGGCCAAACGATCGGGTACCGCGCTACCGAGAAGCCGGGAATCCGGATCGCCATCGGGCAGGTGCAGACGGTCGACTTCGCCCTGGAGCTGGCTCCGATCCAGCTCCAGACGCAGCGCGTCACCGCCGATCTCACCCCACTGATCGAGAGGCAGAAGACCGGAACGAACACGCGCATCGACCAGCAGCAGATCGCCAACCTCCCGGTGAACGGCCGGAACTTCAAGGATCTCGTGGTGCTCACTCCCGGGGTCAGCGACGTCGGATCGACAGGCTCGGGCGGGGGCCAGTCCATCGGCGGCGGCCGCACCGGAGCCACGAACATCCTGATGGACGGCGTCAACAACAACGAGAGCTTCTTCGGCGGCGACGCCCGCGGCGGCGACCGCGCCCCGTTCTCGTACTCGATCGAAGCGGTGAAGGAGATCCAGGTCATCACTTCCGGCACCGACGTCGAGCGGGGCCAGTTCACTGGCGGCACGGTGAACGCCGTCACCAAGCAGGGGACCAACCGGTTTGATGGCGCCCTGTTCGGCTACCTGCGCCAGGACAAGCTGGGCAGTCTCAAGCTGACAGCTAACGACTACCTCGGCCGCGCCCCGATCGACTTCAAGAGCCAGCAGTACGGCGTCAGCCTCGGTGGCCCGATCATCAAGGATCACGCGCACTTCTTCTTCGCGCTGGACAAGAGCATCCGCACCGAGCCGCGCCCGGTCTTCGTCGGGGGCCCCACCGACGCCGGGATAAGGGCGTCCGGAATCCATCCCGATACTCTGGCAAATTTTCTCGGCATCGCCCAGCGCGTGTACGGTTACGACCTGACGCGCGAGGTCGGCAACTTCGATGCAAACACGAACGAAGACGCGTTCTTCGGGCGGGTGGATTGGCAGATCAGCGCCAACCACAAGGTCAGCATCCGTGACAACTTCACGAAGGTGGACCTGACCAAGGACCGGCTCTTCGTCTCGCCCACGTCGCAAGATCTGCTGTCGAACTCGGGCGACAACGTGGACAAGTCCAACAGCCTCGTCGCGTCCCTTTTCTCGACCTTCTCGCACGGCATCTCGAACGAGCTCCGGGGCCAGTACGCGACCGAGAAGAAGCCCCGTCCCTCGAATCCGTCGGGCACGTTCGGTGTGCCGCTCCCGCAGGTGCGCATCAACAACGTTCGCTCCACTCTCTCCGACGGCTCGGCGTTCGCCACCACGATCTTCTTCGGTGCAGACCCGGTGCTGCACTCCAACAAGCTCGAGGAGACCACCTACGAGCTGATCGACAACCTCCGGCTGACGAAGGGCGATCACAGCTTCAAGATCGGCACCGACTTCACGCGGGTTCACCCCTACAACAAGTTCCGGAACAACAGCCTCGGCTCGTTCACGTTCAACTCGATGCAGGATTTCGAGGCCAGGAACCCTGCCAGCTTCACCCGTGCGCTCCCGTTCACCGGGCTGGCGGAAATCCCCGTCCAGGACTACTACGTGAACGAGGTCGCGCTGTACGCTCAGGACGAGTATCAGGTCACCCCGAAGCTCTTCCTGCAGTACGGCCTGCGCTACGACTACAGCTGGTACCCCACCAAGCCGCCGCCCAATCGGGCGTTGCAGCGGAGCTTCCCCTATCTCGACGTGACGGTCGAGCCGCGCGATCCCAAGGACATCTCTCCCCGGATCGGCTTCACCTTCGATCCGGCGGCCGACGGCCGGCAGGTATTCCGCGGGAGCTCCAACATCTTCTACGGCCGCGCGCCCTACGTGCTCTGGTCCAATGCGCTGCTCAACACCGGCCAGACCCAGCTCGGCCTCAACTGCTCGGGCGCGGCGACGCCGATCCCCGACTTTCAGGGATACGCCAAGGATCCGGGCAGCATCCCGAGCGCGTGCATCGGAGCGGGGGCGCCCTCGCCCGCGCCGTCCGTCAACGTCTTCGACCAGGACTTCAAGCAATCCTACAGCTGGCGCACCAATCTGGCCTACGATCGCCTGCTGGCCGACAGCTGGCGCATCACCGCCGAGGGCGTGTATTCCACGGTGCGCAACAACTACGTCGTGCAGGACGACAACCTGAACACCATTCCGCGCTTCTTCATCGAGGGCGGGCTGCCAGTGTACGTCGATCCGGCGCGGGTCTCGACCAGTAGCGGCGCGATTTCCCGCGCGTTCACGCGCCTGGACAACTCCTTCGACAACGTCTACGTGCACCGCTCGCTCGGCTCGACGCTCACCTGGCTCGGAATTCTCCAGCTTCGAGGCAATACCAGCTGGGGCTCGATGTTGATGTCGTACACCTACGATCATACTTGGGATAACCAGAGCACTCCTTGCTGCATCACCAACTCGATGTTCACCGCCAACCGCGTCGCCGGAAATCCCAACGACTTCAACAATCAGTGGGGACCGGCGGACTTCAACCGCGTCCATTCGATCGTTTTCTCCCCGACCGTCATCGCCCCGTTTGGCTTCACGGTGAGCGGCATCGTGCGCCTGTTCTCCGGTCTCGCCTGGACGCCGCGCTACGGCAACGACGTCAACGGCGACGGTGTGATCAACGACCGCCTCTACGTGCCGACGACGAGCGAGGTGCTCGGCTACCAGTTCTTCGGCACGACGGCGCTGGAGCAATCGACCCAGCGTAGCCAGTTCGAGCAGCTGATCGAAGGAACGGACTGCCTGCGCAACGCGCGCGGCAGCACCATCGACCGCAATGCTTGCCGCAACCCGTGGCAGAGCGTGGTCGACGCCCGTCTCTCGAAGAAGTTCACCACCCTGAGCGGGCAGAACGTCGAGCTGGTGGCCGACTTCTTCAATGTGCTCAACGGCCTGAACAAGAATTGGGGAAAGAGGCTCGAGGTGGGCGGCAACAACGACCAGTTGCTGAACGTTCGCGGCTTCAACCCGACGACGAATCGCTTCATCTATCAGGTGAACCCGAACTTCGCGCAGATCACGCCGTCGAATAACTTCTCGTCCACGCAATTCCAGATGCAGCTCGGGCTGCGCTACAACTTCTGACCGGGACTCCCATGTCGATGCGCGCGATTCTCATCGGGGCTGCCGGAGCGCTCGCGCTCACCGCCTGCGACAAGCAGCCGGCCGGTCCGTACACTGATCTGACGTTCCAGAGCACGGGCGTGCTCAACGTTCAGCTCTCCCGCGATACCGCCAACACGCTCGCCCAGAAGCTGCTCCCCGCGGCCGGAGTGACGGTGAGCCTGTTTCCGCTCACGAGCCCGACCCTGCTGCTGAGGAACGCCACCACCGACAGCCGCGGGATCGCGTCGTTCACCGGGCTGGCTCCGGGAAAGTACATCGTGACCCCGCAGGTCCGCGCCGGCTCTGCCTTCCAGACCTTCAGCTCGGACACGGTCACGGTGTCCGCGAACGGCACGACGAGCTCGCGGCCCTTCGTCGTCCGACTCGGGTCGTCCGTCTCCGGCACCATCGCGGCGGAATTCCTCAATCAGAGCCGCTTCGTCTCGCAGCGCTTCCAGGGCGTGGTCGTCAGCTTCTTCCGCGAGCTGGTGGACGCCAACGGAGTGCCGACCGGGGTGTTCTCGTCCACGCCTTTCGCCACCGCTACCACGGATGTGACCGGCGCCTTCTCCATCCCGGTGGCGCCCGGACCGGCTCGCGTCAGGGCGACCTATGACGCCAGCGCCCTGTTCTCGAACGACTCGCTGCTCCTCGGAGGAGCGGGAACCATCCCGACGCCGCGCGGACTCACGATCGGGACCACCGGCGCGATCGCGCCGGACGCGAGCGTGAGCCTGACCAGCGCGTTCACCTACACCTTCAAGTCGTCACTCACCGGCATCGTCTTCCGCGACTACAACAACAATGGCGTACGTGACGCCGGCGACACACTGGCGGTGGGCGATACGATCCGCGTCCAGTTGCGGGACTCGACCGGGACACGCGTGATCACGACCGTGACCGCGACCCGCGCTGCTCCGCGGTACACGTTGAAGAGCATCCAGGGAGGGAAGTACCAGCTCGTGATCGACCTTCCGTCGAGCCGGTTCGGCGACACCTTCCCGCTCAAGCCGGGCACGAAGACCTACGTCGTGATCGTGCCGAACAGCGCGTCGGTCGTGACGCAGGACATCGCGGTCCCATTAACGCCGTAGCGCCCGGGAGCCCATTCGCGGCTCCCGCCCTCGCGGGCTAGAAGATCTTGAGGTTGATGTACTTCTTCGGGTTCTTCTTGAAATCCGCGGTCAGCGAGTCGATGCGGGCGAGCAGGTTGCGGGTGTTGCTGTAGAGGGCCGTGTCGTTCAGCAGCATCGCCGCGGATCCGTGACCGCTCTCAAGCTTGGTCAGCACTCCGTTCAGGCGGGTGGACGTCTGCTGCAGGCTGTCGCTGAGCATGGCCAGACTGCGCGTGATCGCCTTCACGTTGCGCACTGTCGAGTCCACTGTCGCCGAGTCGATGGCGCTGGTGGTCCGCCGCAAGCTCGCCAGCGTCGCGCTGATACCGCGGCTCTGCTCGGCGGCGATGGTGTTGAGCTGGCTGATGAGGCGGTTCGTCGAGCCGATGGTCGCGCGGAGGTCGGCGATACCGCCACCCTGAACCATCTGCAGATCCAGAGCCTGCGACATGTCGGACACGCGGCGGCCAACCGTGTCGACCCGCGCCAACATGTCGTCGATGGTCGGCGCTGGCTTCTCGGCCGGGATGGTATCCCCCGGCGGTAGGCTCTGGTTGGTGAATTGATGCGGTGGCGTGAGCGCGAGCGCCGCGTCGCCGAACAGGCCCACCGAGATCACCTTCGCCCGCGTGCCCTCGGGGACCGTCTGCGCCTTCTCGATCTTCATCGTCACGAGCAGGTGGCCGTCGCGCTTCAGAGCCACGTTGTCCACGTTGCCGATCTGGACCCCGGCGAGGAGCACCGGCTGCCCGGTCTTGAGGTTCGCTCCCCACTCGAAGCGCGAGTACAGGGGATACCCGCCGCCGAGGCCCCGTCGCGCGAGCCAGAGCGTCCCCGTTATTCCGATGATGACAGCGATGGTCACGAACACGCCCACCAGAACTTCGTCTCGTCGCTTCATGGCTGGAGTTGGACTGCGAGATAGAATGCGGTGAGAGCGTCGAGCATCAGAATCACCACCGAGCTGATGACGACGGCCCGGGCAGTCGAGGCTCCCACACCTTCAGCGCCGGCGCCGGTCACGTACCCTTCGTACGAGGACACGAGCGCGATCGCGCCTCCGAAGAGGGTCGCCTTGATAAGCCCGTATACCACCTGGAAGATCGCGAACGAGAGGTGGAGGCCGCCGGTGAAATCCTGCGAAGGAATTCCGGCGGCGAGCACCGCCGTGAAGTAGCCGGCCACGATCGCGAAGGTGTTGCCCACCATCGTGAGGATCGGCACCATCGCCACCGCCGCCAGCAACCGCGGCACCACGAGGTACGCCAGCGGGTCGTAGGAGAGCGTCTCGAGCGCGTCGATCTGCTCCGTCACCCGCATCGTGCCGATCTCGGCCGTCATGCGGGCGCCCACGCGGCCCGCGAGAACGAGCGCGGTGAGCAGCGGTCCGAGCTCGAGCATGATGCTCTGTCGCAGAATCCAGCTCACCGCCGACTTCTGCGCCCCCGGAAAGAGCTGGTAGCTGGTCTGATAGGCCGAGACGGCGCCGAGGAACAGCATGACCGTGCCGATGAGCGGCAGCGAGTCCACACCGATTCGCCGCATCTGAGCCATCGTCAGCGGGAGATACGTGCGGGCTTCGGCGAACGCACGCACCACGTCGCGGAGGAAGTACACCCGATCGCCGATCCCACCGAACAGGCTTCGGAAAGAGCGCGCGACCTGCCGGAAGATGACGATCCCGGCCCGTTGCGGGATCGGAAAAGTCTGGGTCGCCCGCTCGAGGGAATCGGGGTAGTTGGGAACCGTGAAATGGGACACGTCAGCCGGTCACGTACGAGTGCGTGCCAGCAGGATCGCGCCCAGGATGCCGAAGAGCATGTTCGGGATCCAGGCCGCAAGGTACGGCGGTACGAGTCCCCCTCCGCCCACGGCCTTGGTGATCTGGATCAACATCAGAAAGAGAACCGTGGTCGCCAGGCTCACGCCGATGCCGTATGCCGTGCCGCCGCGCTGCGTGCTCGTCGCTAGCGAGGCGCCGAAGATCGCGATGATGATGCACGTCACCGGGATCGCGATCTTGAGTGACTGCTCCACCTTGAGCTCGTTGGCGTCGCCGCCGGAGCGCTCGAGGGAGCGGATGAAGCGCCCCAGCTCGTGGAAGCGCATCTCCTGCGGCGCTCGCGGCGACGCCATCAGCTCGGCGGGAGACTCGGTGAACTGGTTGTCGCGCAGACTGTCGAACCCGATCGCGAAATCGGTCAACGAGTCCGGAAGCACGTGCATCTCGCCCCGGCGCAGCCGCCAGCCGGCTGTCGAATCCCAGGCGGCGATCTGCGCCGAGACGAGATAGCTCGGGTAATCCACGCCCTTTCCCTTGCGCTCGATCTCGAGCCCATTCGCGAGTCGCTGCTCCACGTTCAGGGTGGAGATCTTGTACACGCGCCCATGATCGCCGGCGTACGCGAAGTTGAATCGGTCGCTGCCGGCGGTGAACTTCCTCTCCTCCAGCAGCTCGCTGCGCTTGCCGTTGGTGATCGGCACCAGCTCGCCGATGCCCATCGCCAGCGCGGTCACCATCACCGACCCCACGAAGATCGGCGCCACCATCCGGTGGAAGCTGATTCCGGATGCTTTGGCGGCCGTGATCTCGGAGTGGCGCGTGAACCCGCCGATGGAGAAGATCGTCGCGAACAGCACCGCTGCCGGCAGGACCATGAACATCGAGTCCGGAATCCAGTAGAGATAGCTGAGCGCGATCGCGGACCACGGCAGGTTGCGATTGAGATACTTCTCCAGCTTCTCGGTGAGATCGATCACGATGACCAGCACCGGGAACCCGAGCGCCGTCATGACGAAGATCTTCGTGAACTCCGTCAGGACATACCGGTCCAGCGGCTTGTAGAGTCGTGGCATCAGCCGGCGCTCCCGGACTCGACGCTCGGAGCCGCGTTGGGCGCACGGGAGATGAGTCGGCGCGCCCAGCCGCGGATGCTCTCGAGCAGCTCGCCCGCGTCTCCGCCCCGAGCCGTGGCGCCGCTCGTCCTCACGCGCCAGAGCATGATCAGGCCCACGATCGTGAAGAAGATGTTCGCCATCCACATCGCCCAGAAGGGAGAGAGGATGACCTTGTTCGCCAGCGCTTCGCCCGCGATCAGCGCCACATAGTAGATCGAGAACGCGCCCAGGCTGACACCGATCGTGAGTCCGACCCCTCCCCGCGGAAAGCGCAACGCGATCGGCGCACCGAAGAGGACGAACACCATGCACGCCGCGGCGAGGGCGAACTTCTTCTGGATCTCGATCTGGTAGCGGGCCATCCCCTGCTGCGTGTCGGTGAGGCGCGCGCGGAGCACGCTGAGCTGAGATGCGATCCCCATCGCGGAAGACGTGGGCAGTGGCGGAGCGGACGGCGTGGTCACCGGTACCGGACGCCGCCGTCGCGGCCCGGGGAGGGAGGGATCCTGAACCGCCGGGGCGCGAACGGGGGCACCTGTGCCGCGGGGCGCCTGCGCCGGGACCTCGGCCGCTTCCGCCTCTTTCACGTGGAAGAGACGCTCGACTGCCTGGCAGTACCCGCTGCCGAGGAGGAGCCTCGGCGGCCGCGCCGCGGGGACGGTTGTCGCGCTGCGCGGGGTGGGAGTGGGGGTCGCCGCGGGCGCTCGTGAGGCCGCCTCGGCGCGCTCGAGATCCGTACGCGCCGACGCATACTCCACCGCCCGCTGCTCGAACACCTGCTGCATCTCGCAGATCGACATCTCCCGATCGCTCTTGTACTGGTCCTTCGATCCGGTGAGCTCGAGCTGATTGCCGACGCCCCGCACCCGGATGTCATCGATCGTGAAGAAGAGGCGCTGCATCTCCTCGGGATGGTCGCGGGTGATCTCCTGCGAGTAGCCGGTGAAGAGCATCATCGCCAGGTCGCGACGGTCCTTCGACATCCCCATCCGGCCGCTGTCCGCGTACACCGTCCGGCGGCGCAGCGCATCGGACAGATCCCAGATCGTCACTTCCTTGAGGAGGGCGGTGGCGTTGTCCACCCGGCCGGCGCGAAGGTAGAGCTTGCCCGGGGACAGCTCGTTGATCACTTGCTCCCGCAACGCGAAGGTCGGCTTCTTTCGCGCGATGTCCGATTCCAGGGTGCGCAGCGTGTGGTTGGCGCGAGGAAGGATCTGGTCATTGAACGCGAGCATCAGCAGGGCCAGTGACGTCGCCCCCCACAGCGGGGGTCCGATCAGGCGGAGGATGCTCACGCCACTCGCCTTGAGCGCGGTGATCTCGTTCTCTGCCGCGAGCCGGCTGAACGCGTACAGCACCGCCACCAGCACCGCCATCGGCAGCGTCATCGCGACGATGAAGGGAATCGTCAGCAGAAAGAATTGGCCGATGACGCTCCACGGCAGCCCCTTGCCCACCAGGTTGCCAAAGTTCTTCGCAACCTGATTGAGCAGGAGCAGCGCCGTCAGTGCGGAAAGCGAGAAGAGCAGGGGGCCGACGTGCTCACGGAGCACGTAGCGGGTGAGGATCTTCAATTCGATATGCCTTCGGCCGCCGTTCGCGGCGTCCGTGCGAAGCCGTCGTCAGGGTTGTAGCGTCGTGCACTCACACTATATTCTACGGGTCCCATCAATGTACGTTCGCGGGTGCCATCCGGCGACCCACGATCCACCCGCCTAGGGCTCGAGTGCGTCTCTCTCGACTCGCCGCCGTCATCGCTGGCTGTCTGGCGCCGACGATCACACTCGCACAGGTGACCCCCGGCGACACGGCCCGGCCACCGCGACCGCTGGACTTTCCGCTGCCGTTCCGTCTGCATCGGGACTCCCTCACGCTCGGTGCGCCCGCCGCCATGCTCCCCTTCGGCCGACTCGCCCCGGTGCAGGAGCGGCCGGAGTATGTCGCGCGCCAGCAGGCCGAGCTTCTACAACGCCTCATCTCGGCACAGCGTTCCGCACTCTGGGGACAGACAACCGCGGGCGCGTTTGCCGGTGTGAGCCCCGGCGCGCTCCTTCCACCGGACAGCACCCGGCGCCCCGGAATCATCGCACAGACTCCGCGCGACACCTTTCCTCGCAGGAAGCCCGGCGCGCCGACCGACATCTTTGGCCAGTACGCGGACCTCGGCCTGCAGCTCGCGTCGCGACTCGAGCTCAAGGCCGAACGTGACAAGAACGAGCGCTGCGTCGCCTCCGACGCCCTCAACCCCATCAACAACTGTCGGGGCAGCTTTCAGCCGCAGTTCGACTTCCAGTTCGGCGTCCGCACCGGTGGCATCGTCGCCGACCGCGTTCATGTGAACGTGGACTACGACTCGCAGCGCGAGTTCGATGCGTCCAACAACATCTCCGTCTTCTACCAGGGCCGCTCCGACGAGATCCTCCAGCGGCTCGAGGTCGGCAACGTCAGCTTCGCGCCACCGTCCTCACGCTTCATCACGAACGGAATTCCCAGCGGCAACTACGGATTGCAGGCGATCGGCCAGCTCGGGCCCATGTCCTTTCGTACAATCGTCGCCCAGCAGAAGGGCAATGTCGTCAAGGACCGCATCTATACCGTCGGCGATCGCACCGTGCAGGCTGTCGACGCCGAGATCGAAGACAACCGCTTCGAGCGCCGCCGATTCTTCTTCGTCGTCGACCCCGCAAGAGCGTTTCCGACCTACCCGAACATCGATCTGCTGGACCCCAATCTGCGCGGGCTGGCCACGCTCGCCGATTCCCTGCGTCCGCGGCGCGTGCTCGTCTATCGCTACCGGCCCCCGAGCTTCACCGGGAGCGCGTCGAGCAACATCAACGGCCCGCACGCTATCGCTCGGTATGCCCGCAATCGTAATGAGATCGGCCCCTACGAGATCCTGCAGCAGGGTGTGGACTACTATCTGGATCCGTCCAATCTGTGGATCGCGCTCGTCAGCCCGATCAACCGGGGAGAGCGGCTGGCAGTCTCGTACACGGTCACGATCAACGGGCAGGAGGTCACCCGGCCGGATATCGGCGGCACTTTTCCCCAGCAGCGCAATCCGAGCGCGACCGATCTCATCAACCTTCTGTGGGACAACGAGGTGTTGCCGGGCGACAGCGCGTTCAACCGCGAGATACGCGGCGTCTATCGGCTCGGCGGCGACGACATCCAGCGCAATACGATCACCGCCAAGATCGTCATCGGCACCGGAAGCGATCAGGAGAAGCCAGCCGGTCCCAACAATGGCCGGCTGTTCGACACGTTCCTGCAGCTCTTCGGTCTCTCGCAGCGGACCAACTCGTCGACCTTCGATGTCGAGAACCGCCTCTGGCCCCGGCTCGGTGATCCCAATCAGGCCGCCGGCGCCGGTGGCAGCAACTCGAAGCTGATCAAGGACTATTTCATCATCTTTCCGTCGGTGAGACCGTTCGCCGACTCCGGGCTCGTGCATCTACCCAATCCGGTGAACGACTCTCTCTACCGCACGCCGGACGAGGATCTGGTATCACAGCGCCGGCCGCCGACGCAGTACCGCATCCGTGCGCGCTACTCGGCCGAAGGGGGCGGCGAAACCGGCTCGCTCAGCCTCGGTACCGTCCAGGTGCGCCCGAACTCGGAGCGCATCCTCGTGGACGGACGGCCGCTCGCACGGGACGTGGACTACCGGGTGGACTACGAGCTCGGGCGTGTGACCTTCCTCCATCCCGACACGCTCTTCCAGCGCCCGCGACCGGTGAACGTGCAATACGAGGAGAATCCACTCTTCGCGGCCGCGCCCACATCCATCTTCGGGATCGCCACCTCGTTTCCGTTCCAGAACGGGCAGCTGAATTTCACCGCGATCTCCCAGTCGCAGAAGACGACCTTCAACCGGCCGCCGCTCGGCTTCGAGCCGGCATCATCGCTCATCGCCGGCGTCAATGGAGTGTTCAACTTCGAGAGCAGTCTGCTGACGTCGGCGATCAACCGTCTCCCGTTCGTGCAGACGAGCATCCCGTCCTCGATCACCGTGCAGGGTGAGTTCGCCACCAGCCGGCCGCAGCCCAACGCCGCCGGAGCAGCGTATGTGGAATCGTTCGAGGGGGAGGGAGGGCTCAGTCTCCCTCTTCAGGAGAGCAACTGGCGCTACGGCAGCCGACCCGCCACGCCCAACTTTCTGTTCAACCGGCTCGCCTACGACTTTCCGCTGGACAGCGCCAGCACTCTGGCCTGGCAGAACACGGGTGAGACGTGCGACCCGCTCACCAACACGTGCCAGCCGGCGGCCTTTCTGCCGCAGCAGATCGATAGCGCGTTCGTCTTCACGGGCGGCAACGGGATCCAGCTGCCGGAGTCGATCCTGTGGCTCACTCTCTACCCGCGCACCGTGGGCGGGCTGCTCTACAACCCGTATCCCACTCACTTCCAGTGGAGAACTCCCGCCGGCTCCGGCCGGCACTGGAGGTCCATCACGCAGGCGCTGAGCCCCTCCGGCATCGACCTCAGCCGGGTCGAGCAGCTCGAGTTCTACGTTCTTCTCGACACCACCCTGGCCGGACGGCGCGCGAATCCCACGTTGCTGTTCGATTTCGGCGACATCTCGGAGAGCAGCGTCTATTTCGGGCCGACCAACCTCACGGTGCAGCAGGGCGTGACCACAGACCCGAGCAAGGGGGGCGCGACTGTCAACTACGAGGACAGTGTCTTCACCGGCCGCAAGCAGCTCGGCGCGGATCGGATCGTCAGTGAGCGCGACTCGCTCACGAATTCTTTCGACGCCGCCACCAACGACAAGGGGCTGCCCGGCGACGTGGTGGATCAGCTCGAGGTCCGCAACGTCATCAAGGGGACGGACGCCACGCTCGCCAACGCTCCCATCTGTCGCGGCGGCCTGACGCAGCTCCAGATCCTGGGCGACACCAAGAATAATTGCACCGTTCTCAATCGCCGGCTCGACGAGAACGACCTCGATCTCGACCGCGCGCTCAACCTCACGGCCGCCCAGCGCAACGATGAGCGGCTGCTCCGCTACCAGATCGACCTCAGCAACGCTCAAGCCTTCAATCGAGTGGGGCGCTGCTATCGGCGGGCCGGCGATACGACAACGACCACCGACCCCTCCAGGCCCGTTTGCTGGGTGCGTGTGCGCGTCCCCTTCGGCGCGCCGACCGACTCGATCAATCAGCCGCTCCGCCGCCGGATCAAGGCCATGCGTCTCACCCTCGTCTCGTCTCCCTTTGCGAGCGACACCGATTTCGCCCGCGTCGGCGTGGCGCGGCTCAAGCTCACCGGAAGCCCGTGGGTCAAGAGATCCGATCGCGCGATCGCCGGCGTGGGTGGCACCAAGCCCGGCGGGAACGGGTACGTGATCGCGGGCATCATCGGCACGCAGGATCGCGACAGCCTCAGCGGGATCTTCTACGAGTCACCGCCGGGAGTCACCGATCAGGCGGACACGAAGCAGAGCCAGTTCGCCGCCGGCACCCAGCAGATCAACGAGAGGTCGCTCCGTCTCGTTGCCGGCGACCTCCCCCTCTTTCACCGCGCCGAGGCCTTCTACCGCTTCCCGGAAGGGGACAAGAATTTTCTCGGCTACCAGGAGCTGCGGGTGTGGGCCCGCGGGCGTGGCAAGGGGTGGGGTCCCAACGGGGATCTGCAATTCTACATCAAGGTCGGTCGCGACCAGGACAACTTCTATCTCTACCGCGTCGCCGCCAACGAGGGCCCGTCACGTGACGCGTGGCTGCCCGAGGTCGTTGTGGACTTTCACCGGTTCTTCACCCTCCGTGCGCAGCTCCAGAACAACTACCTGCGAAACGGCACCCAGATCGCGTGCACCGGCCTCGACTCCATGCTGGTTGCCCGCTCCGAGGTCTCCACCGAATCCGGCGTGAAGCGCTACGCCGCCTGCGATGGCGGCTACATCGTCTACACCTCCAACCCCGGGGTCTCGGCGCCGAATCTCGCCGCCGTGCAGGAGCTGGCCGTCGGGATCCTCCGCGCTGACACACTGGGGCAGGGGGGCAGCGGCCGGATCTCCCCCAACGACAGCCTCGAAGTGTGGGTGGACGACATCCGCCTGACCGGTGTCGTGGACAACCCCGGCTACGCCGGTCAGGTCGGCCTCAACATCGCTGCCGGCGACGTCGGCAGCATCGCTGTCAACATGAGCCGCCGTGATGCGAGCTTCCGCCAGCTCGCCGAGCAGCCGAGCTACCTCACCGACGACCAGCTCGGCATCTCGAGCTCGCTCCGGCTGGAGAAGTTCCTCCCCCAATCACTCGGCCTCGCCCTCCCGATGTCGGTGAGCTATTCGTCGAGCGGCTCGGATCCCTTCTTTCTCTCGCGCACCGACATCCAGGCGGGCGGCATCCAGGGATTGCGCACGCCTCGCTCCACCGCGACATCGTATGCGCTCTCGGTGCGGCGCGCCTCGCCACTGGACAATCCGCTCGCCGGACTCCTCTTCAACAACCTGTCGGTCAACACAACGTATTCGACATCCACCGGGCGGAGTGAGTACTCGATCGGAAACTCGAAGAGCTTCACCGGCAACCTCGACTACAACCTCGTGTCGGCGGCGCGCACGCGGCGTCTCCCGGCGTGGCTCGACGGACTCATCATGCACCTCCCGGGATTTCTTCTCGAGACCGATCCGGTGCGGCAGCTCCGCACCTCGGCGTTCCGCTGGAATCCCACGCAGTTCCGCTTCACCAGCGCGTTCGCGCAGAACACCGATCACCGCACATCCTTCGGCCTGCCGATCGCGATCGATTCAGGCGACAGGCCGCAGCAGGTGACGGGGCTGAGCCGGCTCTGGCGCAACGCCAGCCAGCTCGAGCTGCGTCCCTTCTCCTCCACCAGCGTGCACTGGGACATCGCGTCGCTGCGCGATCTGCGCACGTACTCCGATTCGACGGCCACTGGGGTGCTCGCGCGCCAGGAGCGGGACAAGCTCTTCGGCCGCTTCGATGCCGGACTGGAGCGCGAGCGACAGATGAACGTGTCGGCGAGCGTCGCACCCGTCATCTCCACCTGGATCCGGCCACGCTTCGATTTCAGCACGAGCTACTCGATGCTGCGCGACCCCAATGCCCAGGCACTGTTGCGGACGGCGGATTCCGCCTATCGGCTGCCACGACGGCTCAGCAATTCGCAGGGCGTCGGAGCGAACGCGACTTTCGATCTCGGACGAGGGCTGGTGGCTCATTCCGGCGACTCCAGCATCCTGCGCCGGATGTCGAACTCGCTGCAACCGCTCGAGGTCACCTGGCGGCGCGATCTGAGGTCCACGTTCGACGGTGTCCCCTTCACCCCGGGACTCAGCTACCAGCTTCCCTTTGGCGGCGTGAACCGCTTTCGGGAGGTGAACGGCGTCCTGGCCACGGGTGCCGGCATCTCTCGATTGCTCAGCTTCAGCCATGCCGTCTCGCTCCCGCTCGGCTTCTCCGTCACCAATCGTTACGAGAAGGCGGCGAGTACCTCCTGGACGCGCATCACCGACAGCCAATCGCTGCTCCAGAGCGATCGGCGCATCTTTCCCGACCTGAGCCTTCGTTGGACGTTCCGGCCGCGCTTCCTGTCGCGGGCCATCTCCAGCCTCGGAGCCCAGGTGGGCAGCCGCACCATCAACGAGACGAGCTTCCAGCCGACGATCGGGAGCGGCACCAATACGTCTGGCAGCAGCCTCGGCGAAGGGATCCGCACGTCCCAGACCACGCGGCAGCTCCCGATCAATGGCTCGATCGCGTGGCTCATTCTGGGCGGCTTCTCCACCAGCGGCGGCCTGAACAAGGTGAACACGAGCGAGCTGCGCAGCGGGGGCGTCACGCTCACCAAGCGCGCCGACGCCACCATGGACATCGGAAAGCCTTTCCACCTCCCCAAGAGCTGGAACCTCAAGAGCGACGTCCTGCGTGCGCGCATCGGCATGAACCAGTCGCACAGCCAGGGCTTCTTTCTCACCAGCGACAGCACGGCCTCCAAGCGCGTCACCGACAATGGGCGCTTCGCGATCAACGGGAACGCCGACGCGGACATCAACGACAACATGTCCTTCAGCTTCACCCTGTCGCGCGTGCTGAACTACGACAACAACTACGACCGGAAGTTCACCCAGACCGTTCTGTCGGCCGTGCTGCACCTGCAGTTCTTCGCTGGTGAGATCAAGTAGCGCCCCTCTGGTCACTCTCCCCCCACTCCCCACATGATCGCCTCCGGTCGCGCACGTTTCGGCGTTGGCCCTCTCATCGGTCTGACCACCGCGCTGATGGCGGGTGCGGGCTGTGACAGAGCGGACCGGCCGCGCACCGACTTCCCGGCGGCAGCCGCGATGCGATACGCAAAGGCTCAGCTCGACTTCGGCCCGCGCATCCCGGGATCGCTCGGCGCTCGGCGGGCTGGCGACTGGATCATCGCCGAGATGCGGCGGCGAGCCGATACGGTGATCGTTCAATCCTTCACCCACGTCACGGCCGCCCACGACACGCTGCCGCTGCGGAACATCCTGGCGCGGTTCCAGCCAGCGGCTACCGAGCGTGTTCTCTACATCACGCACTGGGACACCAGGCCGGTCTCCGATGCGCCGGGCATGCCGGCCTCCCAACGGCACACACCCGTGCCCGGCGCCAACGACGGCGCGTCGGGGGTCGCCCTCTTCGTCGCGCTCGGCGACCTCCTGAAAAAGACTCGGCCGACTGTCGGCGTGGATCTGCTCTTCGTCGACGGCGAAGATTACGGAAGCTTCGACCCGCCGCCCTGTCCCGCGGGAAAGAGCTGCAAGGTGTATGGACCCGACGT
Source organism: Gemmatimonadales bacterium (assembly GCA_038253885.1). Lineage (GTDB taxonomy): Bacteria > Gemmatimonadota > Gemmatimonadetes > Gemmatimonadales > Gemmatimonadaceae > JALZAQ01. The sequence continues at coordinate 103,352 of JBBSGP010000003.1, forward strand.
GCTGATCGGCTCGCAGTGGTTCGCGACCCATCCGCCGGAGGCGGACTACAAGCCGCTGTACGGCGTTCTCTGGGACATGATCGGAGATGCCGACCTCCAGATTCAGCAGGAGGGGAACTCGGTGCAGCGGGCACCGGAGGTCGTGGCACGCGTCTGGAGCGTGGCCGCGGACCTCGGGTTCAGTCGATTCTTCGGCAACGACGTCGAGACCATCACCGACGACCACCTGCCCCTCCTCGACGCGGGGTTCCGGGTGATCGATGTCATCGACATCCACTACCCGCCCCACCACACACCCCAGGACACCTTCGACAAGATCTCGCAGCGGAGCCTGCAGATCGTGGGAGACGTGGCGGCCGCGCTCGTCACCAGGTGACGAAACAGGATAGGGTGACGACGGCGCGAGCGAGCTACTTGCTCCGCAAGCTTTCGATGGCAGGACCCGCTGACGACGGCGTAGCATGCTCGGATGGGCACCCCTGCCGAACGCCGCGCGCTGCTGTTCCTTTCGGCGGTGGCCCTTCTGGGCGCCGGGGTGCGTGGGGTAAGGGGAATCCGGAACACTCCGTCAATTGGCCCGGCCGATTCCGCGGCGCTGGCGGCCCAGATCGCCGCGGTCGAGTCCGCCCAGGCGGCTGGGACCGCTCAGAGAAAACCGCCGGAAGGACGCGTCTTCCGGACGTTTCCGGCCCGGACGTTGCGCCCAGTCTCGATGGTGGTGCCGGCGGCCATCGAGCTCGATATGGACCGGGCGTCGGAAAGCGAGTTGGAGCGGCTTCCGGGCATCGGTCCGGTGCTGGCGGCGCGGGTGGTCGCCGCCCGCGATTCCGGAGGTCCGTTCGGCTCTCTGGAAGGCCTTCGAAGGAGGGTGAAAGGCATCGGTCCCCGGCTCGCGATGCGGCTCCAGCCTCACGTGACGTTTTCCCTTTCACCCGCGTCCTCCCGGTGAGTTGACACGTCTCGGAGTGACGCGCTCGCGACCCTCCAGCGGCCGTGCCTGATGTAGATTTCGGCTCCAGCAAAGCAGCGCCAGACGACTCCGGGGACGGGCGGCCGCCCGTCTCCGCATGCACCATCCCACCGGGATCCTCGTCCTCCCTCTATGGCCGCACCGGTAGCCTCAGCTGGTGAGCGCATTGGCGAGCTCCTCCTTCGCGAGGGGCTCATCACGCGCGACCAGCTGGACAAGGCGCTCCAGGAGCAGCGGCAGAGCGGCACGCGGATAGGCTACAACCTGGTCAAGCTCGGCTTCATCCCCGAGGTCGAGCTCACCCGGATGCTGGCGCGCAAGTTCCGCATGCCGGCGGTGGATCTCAGCAACTTCGAGGTGGACCCGAGGATCGCCAAGCTGATCCCGGCCGAGCTGGCCACCCGCCATCTGGTGCTCCCACTGAAGCGCGAGGGGCGCACGCTGACGGTGGCGATGGCCGACCCCACCGATCTGGGTGTGGTGGACGACCTCAAGTTCATCACGCGCTACGACATCTTCCCCGTCATCGCGGGTGAGTACACCCTGCGCGGGGCGATCGAGCGGTACTACGAGTCGGCCGAGGCGAGCGCCCTCGAGAGCCTACTCCAGGAGATCGGCGAAGACGACATCGAGATCCTCGAGGAGAAGGATGACGACGTCTCGGCGACCCTCCTCGCGCAGCTCGACGAGGCGCCGGTGGTCAAGCTGATCAACGGAATCCTCACCGACGCGGTGAAGCGGGGCGCCTCCGACGTGCACTTCGAGTGCTACGAGCACGAGATCCGGATTCGCTACCGCATCGACGGAGCGTTGCAGGAGATCATGAAGCCGCCCCTCAAGTTCCGCGCGGCGCTGATCTCCCGCTTCAAGATCATGGCCAGCCTGAATATCGCCGAGCGGCGCGTTCCCCAGGACGGCCGCATCAAGCTGAAGATGGGCAAGCGCGTCATCGACTTCCGTGTCTCGACGCTGCCGACCCTCTTCGGCGAGAAGGTAGTGCTCCGAATCCTCGACAAGGGAAACCTGACGCTCGAGCTGGAGAAGTTCGGCATCGAGCCCAAGGCCGAGCGCGACCTGATGGATGCGGTCGTGAACCCGTACGGGATGGTGCTCGTCACTGGCCCCACGGGCTCCGGCAAGACGACCACCCTCTACTCCGCGCTGTCGAAGGTCAACAGCATCGATACGAACATCATGACGGCCGAGGACCCCGTCGAGTACAACCTCTACGGGATCAATCAGGTACTGGTGCGAAGCGAGATCGGGCTGGACTTCGCGGCCGCTCTGCGCGCGTTCCTGCGCCAGGACCCGAACATCATCATGATCGGAGAGATCCGCGATCTGGAGACGGGGAGCATCGCCATCAAGGCCGCGCTCACGGGCCACCTCGTCCTCTCCACCCTGCACACCAACTCGGCGCCGGAGACGGTCACCCGTCTGTTGGACATGGGACTCGAGCCGTTCAACGTCGCATCCGCGCTCAACCTGATCCTGGCGCAGCGGCTGGTGCGCCGGATCTGCAACAACTGCCGTATCAAGCGCGAGCCGTCGGCGGAGGAGCTGCGGGCGGCCAAGATGCCGCCCGAGATGACTCTCCGCGATCTCAAGTTCACGCCGGAAGCGCTCGATTACGCGCGGCTCAAGGCGACCAAGGAAGCCAAGCCCCTGCTCGACAACATCACTGTCGACAGCGCGATCGGCGACATCCCCTTTTTCCGGGGGCGCGGCTGCGATCAGTGCGGCGGCTCCGGGCTCAAAGGACGGCAGGGTCTGTACGAGGTGATGGCGATGACGCCATCGCTCCGCCGGCTGATTCTTCAGCGCGTCGGCGCCGAAGACCTGAAGCAGGCCGCGATCTCCGAAGGGATGCTCACCCTGCGGATGGATGGCGTGCTGAAGGCGATGAAGGGAATCACGACGCTGGAGCAGGTGGTCAGGGAGACCGGAAGTTGAGCAGCCAGACCCCGCCCGCTAGCGCGTTCACCCCCGAGAGGCATCACACATGACAACGCCCGTCGCCGCACAAGCCGTGAACCTTCGCAATCTGCTCGAGGAGATGATCGAGCGCGATGCGTCGGATCTGCACATCACGGCGGGTGACCGGCCGAAGCTTCGGATCGACGGGGAGATCACCGATTCCCAGGTCCAGCACGTTCTGACGCCAAAGGACACGCTCCAGCTCGCCTACTCCATCCTCACCGAGAGTCAGAAGAAGCGGTTCGAGACCGAGGACGAGCTCGACTTCTCCTTCGGGATCCAGAACCTGGCGCGCTTTCGCGGCAACTGCTTCAAGCAGCGTGGATGCGTGTCGCTCGTGGTGCGTCAGATCCCGTTCACGATCAAGACGTTCGAGGAGCTGGGGCTCCAGGCCGCGGTGGCCAAGTTCGCCGAGAAGCCCCGCGGCCTGGTGCTGGTCACCGGCCCGACCGGCTCCGGCAAGTCCACGACGCTGGCGGCGATGATCGACAAGATCAATCGCGAGCGGAGAGGCCACATCATCACCGTCGAAGACCCGATCGAGTTCATCCACCGCCATCAGAGCTGCATCGTCAATCAGCGCGAGGTGGGCACGGACACGAAGTCGTTCGCGACCGCGCTCAAGTACGCGCTGCGTGAGGATCCGGACACGATCCTCGTCGGCGAGATGCGGGACCTGGAGACGATCCAGGCCGCGCTGACGATCGCCGAGACGGGGCACCTGTGCTTCGCCACGCTGCACACCAATTCGGCCGCCGAAGCCATCAACCGGATCATCGACGTCTTCCCGGCGCACCAGCAGTCGCAGGTCCGCGCCCAGCTCGCTTTCGTGCTCGAGGGGATCATGACCCAGACGCTTCTCCCGCGGGCCAAGGGGAAGGGGCGCTCTCTGGCGGCCGAGATCCTGGTGGTGACGCCTGCCATCCGGGCTCTGATCCGTGACGACAAGATTCATCAGATCTACTCGCTGATGCAGTCCGGCAAGAAGTACGGAATGCAGACGCTCAACGATGCGCTCTATCAGCTCTACATGTCGCGCGAGGTGGCGCTGGACGACTGTCTCCGCGTGTCCGGCGATCCGAACGAGTTCCTGCGCATGATCGGGGAGAGCCCGACGGATGCCGACAACGCCGACAAGGATCAGCTGCGCCAGGCAGCGGCGAAGAGTCAGGGCAGGATGGCCGCGGGCGGGGGCAAGCGCTGAGCGCCCAGGCCTGCCGATACTGTAGTAATCAGGGAAGCACCGACCACTAGAGGAGCATTGCAATGCCGACGTATGCGTACACTGCGCGCACTCTGAGCGGAGAGCTCAAGAGCGACCGGATGGATGCGGCGACGCGCGATGAGGTGGTGGCGCAGCTGCGGCGCCAGAAGCTCATTGTCGTCAAGGTGAACGAGGAACAGCGGAAGAAGCGCGGCAAGCGGATCAAGACCCGCGATGTCGTCATCTTCACCCGCCAATTCTCGACAATGATCAACGCTGGCCTGCCGCTCGTGCAGTCGCTCGACATCCTCTCGAAGCAGAGCGAGAGCAAGGCCCTGCAGGACGTCACCAAACAGGTTGTGTTCGACGTGGAGTCGGGCAACACCGTCGCCGACGCCCTCCGGAAGCACCCCAAGGCGTTCAGCGAGCTGTACGTGAACATGGTCGCCGCCGGCGAGGCCGGCGGTATCCTGGACACCATCCTGATGCGCCTCGCGGCCTTCCTCGAGAAGAACGACGCGCTGATGGGGAAGGTGCGAAGCGCGATGGTCTATCCGTCCGTCATTCTGGGCGTGGCGCTGATCGCCATCGTGACCCTGCTGATCTTCGTGATCCCGGTGTTCGAGACCATGTTCGCGAGCGTGAGCCTGGCGCTGCCGTTGCCCACGCGCATCGTGATCGGGATCTCGAAGTTCCTGAAGTCGTACTGGTGGCTGTGCGGCATCGTGATCTACGGAGCGATCTTCGGGCTCAAGCGGTACTATGTGACCCCGGCAGGCCGGCTCAACATCGATCGCTTCATGCTCAAGCTGCCGGTGCTCGGTGACATGCTCCGCAAGTCGGCTGTGTCGCGGTTCACCCGCACGCTCGGGACGCTGATCAGCTCCGGCGTGAGCATTCTCGACGGGCTGGAGATCACCGCCAAGACGTCGGGCAACCGGGTGATCCATGACGCCATCATGGAGAGCCGGGCGAGCATCGCCGGCGGAGACACAATCTCGGCGCCGCTCGCGAAATCGGCCGTCTTCCCGCCGATGGTGATCTCGATGATCGCCGTGGGTGAGCAGACGGGCGGGCTCGACGAGATGCTGAGCAAGATCGCGGACTTCTATGACACCGAAGTCGATGCGGCCGTGAGCTCGCTGTTGAGTCTCATGGAGCCGATGATGATGGTGTTCCTGGGGGCGGTGGTGGGCGGGATGGTGGTGGCGATGTATCTGCCGATCTTCGATATGATCAACGCGGTGCAGTAAGAGAAAAAAAAGTTCGACTTTTCACTTACCGCGAGCGGCGGGGCGCACATTGCCTCGCCGCTCTTGTTTTGGGGGGATGCGAGGCCATGCAGAAGCCGTCTGCCTCCCCTGCCGTAACACTCCCCATCTATCGGGCACCCTAGAGAACCGACGAATCGCTCATCCCCCGGGGAGGTCCGCATGCGCTGTCCAAGCTGCAACGCTGAGAATCCAGACGACGCGCGCACGTGCACGAGCTGTGGTTCTCCGCTACCCGTTTCTCTTGTCGAGACCGCGGAGGTGCCGGTCGCGCGGCTGCGGGACCGAGCGTTTGCGGCCGTGCTCGACATGGTCGTCATCGGTGCGGTGTATGTCGTCGTCGGCAGCTGGGTTGCCGGGCGCTGGGGTGGACTGACCGCGCAGGGATTCGAGCTCCACGGCAAGCCCGCGCTGATCGCGATCGGCATCACGTCTCTCGCCGGCTTCCTCTACTACTGGATTCTCGAGGCCACGACCGGCGCGACGATCGGGAAAGCTGCCCTCGGTATCGGGGTGCGCGGAACCTCGAGTGGAGGGATCGGCATCGGTCCCTCACTCGTCCGGAACGCCGCCAGGCTGATCGATGCCATTGGCGTCTATCTCGTCGGCTTTCTGATCGCCCGCTTCTCGAAGCGGCGGCAGCGCCTCGGGGACCACCTCGCGCACACCATCGTCGTGACGCTCTCGGCCGCGCGGACCGGTCGGCTCGTGGCGGTCGCGATGCTTCTGCTGGTCGCGGTCGTCGCGGGGTTCGGCACCAGCGCCGTGCGCCGCGCCGCGACTGGCGCCGGCGTTCGCGACGCCTCGTCCGGCGAGGCGCCGACGACGGATGCCGCCGGCGGATCGCTCCGGCTGGAGCGCCTCCGCTGGGTCGATCGCGAGGGCGGCGCCGAGAGACCGAGTGGGCCATACCATGCCGGCGACAACGTGTACGCGTCCTATGAGCTGCTCGGCGCGAAGACCGATTCGCAGGCCAGGAATGACGTCGCTCTCAGCTTGTCGGTGATCGACCCATCGGGAA
>JBBSGP010000004.1:0-106154 GCA_038253885.1 Gemmatimonadales bacterium
CGGGCCGGTGCGAGCACCGGCGCCGGCGGTGGGAGAGCACGCCTGAAGATGAGCGCTCCATCGTCGATCACGCCGACAGGCCCGACGCCGGGACTCTCGAACGCGTCGAGCAGCTGCGTGTGGGCTTTCGTCACATCGATGCCCGCGAAGATCCGCCCCGACATCACCACCATCACTCCATAGCCGCGCGCTTCCGGGCTGGCAGCCACGCGCACCGCGTCCAACAGGTTGGCGGGGCCATCCCATCCGAGGTCGCTGGCGGTCCGCATGGCGCCGGTGAACACCACGGGCTTCTCCGACTCGACTGAGCGCGCCACCAGGTAGGCGGTCTCCTCGAGCGAGTCTGTGCCGTGAGTGGCCACCACGCCGGCCACGTCGGGCCGCTCGAGGAGCTCGGCGATGCGACAACGGAGCGCCCACATGCGCTCGATGGTCATGTGGGGACCGGGGAACGCGCCCCACTCCTCCAGCTCGACGTCGGCAATATCTCCGATCCCCCGCGTCGCGGCCACGATCTCACGCCCCGAGAGAGCCGGCACCGCGCCGCCCAGCGCCGCGTCATGACGCATCGAGATCGTTCCGCCCGTGAAGAGGAGCGGAATCACAGGACCGGGCAGCGTTGGCGTGCTTTCTCTATCCGCACAGAACGCTGCCGCCGTTCACGTTCAGGATCTCGCCCGTGACGTGCCTGGCGAGGTCCGAGCAGAGGAACACGATCGGACCGGCGATGTCGCGCGCCGATGCGATACGGCCGAGCGGGATCGCGGCGGCAATCTTCTCCTTGCCGCCGCTCGAGAACGGAACCTCGCACATCTCGGTCTCCACCCAGCCTGGCGCGACCGAGTTGACGGTGATGTCGCGTGGCGCCAACTCCACCGCGAGCGACTTGACCAGGGCGATCAGCGCCCCCTTGGATGCGGCATAGTCGGCGTGCTGGGCTTCGCCACGCTGCCCGGCGGTGCTGGCCACCAGCACGATGCGGCCGCCTGGCGCCACGATCCGAGCTGCCGCCCGCGTCGTGAAGAACACGGCGTCCAGATTCTGAAGAATTGTGTGTCGCCACTGCGTGTCGGTCATCTCCGCCAGCGGCACATCCTCGGGCAGCCAGATTCCAGCGTTTCCGACGAAGATGTCGAGCCCGCCAAACTCGCGGTGGGCTCGCTCGAACAGGATCTCCGCCCCCTCCGCGGTCGAGATGTCGGCCGCCTGGCTGAACGCCCGCACACCGCGATCAGCCAGCTGTCTCACGACGTCGGCCGCATCCTGGTCCCGGCTCCGATAGCCGATGCCGACATCGGCCCCCGCCTCCGCCAGCAGCAGGGCCGTGGCGGCGCCGATACCGCGCGAGCCGCCAGTGACGATGGCGCGCCTTCCACGGAGGGAGATCACAGATCACCCTCCACGAGCTCGCAGATCAGGTGCTCGATGCAGAGGTGGATCTCCTGGGCGCGGTCTGTCCGGGCGGTTGGCACGATGACGATGTGGTCCGCCATCGCGCGCAGCGCGCCGCCGTCCCCAGCCGAGAAGGCCAGCACGCGCATGTCGATCGCCCTGGCCGCTTCGGCGGCCCTCAGCACATTCGGTGAGTTGCCGCTGGTGGAATGGATGATGAGCAGATCGCCGGCGCGGCCGAGCGCCTCGACCTGGCGAGCGAAGATCTCGTCGAAGCCGAGGTCGTTGCCGGCGGCGGTGAGCAGAGAGCTGTCGGTGGTCAACGCCACGGCGGGATAGGCGCGGCGCTGTCGCATGTAGCGCACGACGTACTCGGTCGCGAGGTGCTGAGCATCGGCGGCGCTGCCCCCATTCCCGCAGAAGAAGAGCGTGCCACCGGCGCGCACCGTCGAGCGTACGAGATCGGCGGCGCGGGCGATCTCCTCCTGCATATGGTCGGCAACGCGAGTGGCCGTCTCCGCGAGCTCGCGCAGGGCGCGCGTCAGATCGGTGCCCCGGTCGCCACTCATCGGGCCGGCGGTCCGAAGAGAAGCTCTCTGAGGCGAGCGCGCATTCCGCGGGCGACCTCCGGAATGGGCTGCACCGGGAGAACAGCCTGGCCGGAGAGGAGCCGCTCGGCGTTCACATGGGTCAGAACCCGCGCCTGTTCCTCCGCTCCGATCTCCCGGAGCCAGCGCTCGGCCGCCGCCAGCGAGCGCCGGTCGCCATGATTGTCGCTGGCGATGCAGTCGACCAATCCCTGCTCGAGGAGCGCGCGCGACAACTTGCTGCTGCTCTCGCCGCCGAGGATCATGATGGCATCCATCTGGACGACGGCCCCGACGTCTCGCCACTCGGCCACCTTCTCTGGAGTGCATCCCCAGTAGCGCTCGGGGTGGGCCAGCACCGGGACGACACCGCTCGAGCGAATCCGCGCGAGCTCCCGAGTCGATTCCCGAGGAATGCTCATGCGGGGGAATTCAACAAGCGCCGCAGACGAGCCCGCGAGGTGCAGATCCGGAGAGCGCAGATCGGCGCCCGGGACGTCGAGCATGATCTCGAAGCCGAGACGGAGCGCCGGGCGAGGCGGCGCCAGTCGAACGAGGTCGTCCAGGATCCGGAGATATTGCTCGACCGGCGCCCGTGCCGCGTCGGAGGCGCTGAGATGCGGTGTGCAGACCAGCAGATCCACCCCCTCGTCCCCGAAGCGCTGAAGCACTGGCAGGGAGATCTCCACCGATGGCGATCCGTCATCGACACCGGGAAGCAGATGCGAGTGGATGTCGATCACGAGCGAGCGGCAATGGCGAGATCCCTCACCACTCGCGGACCCTGACGCTCGAGCAGCGTTCCCACGACGACGATGTCGGCGCCCGCCTCGCGCGCCGACCGCACACCGGCGGCATCCCGTATTCCTCCTCCGACGAAGAGCGGACCTTTGCACGCTTCGCGCGCCGCTCGGATCAGAGGCGGGGCGACGGCCATCGTCGCTCCACTTCCCGCGTCCAGGTAGGCAGCGCGCATCCCGATCATCGATGCCGCTCTGATGTGCGCGGCCACGAGCTCTGGTTTGTTGCTCGGAAGCGGCCTGGTCTGGCTCACGGACTCGACCGACGTGACAGTGCCGCCATCCACGAGGCAATAGGCGGTGCTGATGACCTCGATGTGAGGGTGGCGTGCGAAGAACGGCACCGACCGCACATGCTCCTCGATCAGGTACTGGGCGTTGCGACCGGAGACGAGTGACAGCAGGAGCACGGCGTCCACATCGGCCACGAGCTGCGCCGCGGTCGCGGGAAAGTGCAGCAAGGGGACGAGCGGCGCTCCGGCCTTGAGAGAGCGGGCAATGGCAACGGCGCCGTCGCCAGCACCGAAGCTGTCGCCGAGCAGCAGCGCGACGACGCCCTCGTCGGCGGCGCGGGCGGCCAGCTCGCGAGCCGCGGCTGGGGTGCACCGCGCCGGATCGACGAGAACCGCGAGTCCACCGCGCTCGAGAAGACGTTCCCGAACGGTCATCGTTCGAGAACGGACGACCGCCCGCCCAGATCGCCGACGGAAGCGATCCGGCGAATCGCGCCATCAGCGCGAGCGTCGAGTGTGTCGGGCGAGTCGGCGCCCGCCTCGAAGGCGTAAGTGAGAAGTGCGTCGGCTGTCAGCAGGCTGAGCGCGCTGTCGCGCGTTGTGCATCCCCGCGCCAACACGTCGCGCAGGAGTTCCTCCGCGGCATCGATGCAAACGTCGGGAGCGAGACGGGCATCATCATCCATTGCGTCGCGAAGCGCGTCGCGCAGGCGGGCAGACAGCTCGTGCGGCGGAGCAGGCTCGCGCGCATCCAGCCATTCCGCCAGCGTCACGCGGCCGCTCGAGCAAGCGCCGCGCGGACGACATCCGGCGCCTTGGCAAATACGTCCGCGAGCTTCGACGCGTCGGGAATGCCAGCCTGCGCCATGTGTGGCTTCCCACCACCCCGCCCTCCGCCGGCCGCCGCGATCTCGCGAATCAGCTCGTCCGCGCGCACTCCGCGCGCGCGCAGGTCGTCGGTGACGATCACGAGGAGAGAATTCTTTCCCTCGGCGAAGGTCGCCGCGAGCACGGCCACGCCGCTGCCGAGCCGCTCCCGCAACGCATCGCCGAGAGACTGTAGCTCCTTCACGTCGGCAGCCGACACTCGTCCCCTCACCAACTTGACGCCGCTGATCGCCTCGGCCCCAGCGACCAGCCGTTGGACCTCATCGCCCCCTCCCGAGGTGCGAATCGCCTCATCGAGACGACGCTGAAGCGTGCGACGCTCCTCGATGAGCGCCTCGACCCGCCGCGGCACTCCTTCTTCCTGCACCTTCAGCAGATCGGCGAGGACGCGGAGCCGATGCTTCTCTTCCTTCATCATCTCGTAGGCCCGTGGCCCGGTCACCGCCTCGATCCTCCGCTGGCCAGCAGCAACTCCACTCTCGGCGACAATCCGGAACAGCGCGATCTGGCCGGTGGTGCGCGCGTGGGTACCGCCACACAGCTCCGAGGACAATCCCGGAATTGTGACGACGCGTACGACATCCCCGTACTTCTCACCGAAGAGCGCCATCGCACCGGCGCTGACAGCCTCGCGATACGGCTTCTCCTGGGTGACGACATCGAGATCCGCCCAGATTGCTCGATTCACCCACGCCTCGACCTCGGCGATCTGGTCAGGCCGCAGCGGACCATGATGGGTGAAGTCGAAGCGGAGGCGGTCGGGGGCGACCAGAGAGCCGGCCTGATGGACCTGCTCGCCCACGACCTGTCGGAGCGCTGCGTGAAGCAGATGGGTGGCCGTGTGGTTGCGCTCGGTGTCACGCCGGCGATCGGCCGGCACGCGCGCGACCACGACACCGAACCGAAATTCGCCCTCCAACGCGCCCACGGGGACAGTGCGGCCGTCGACCTTCCGCACTTCCTCCACGACGACACGCCAGCCCTCCCCGACGATCTCTCCCTGATCCGAGATCTGACCACCGGATTCGGCATAGAAGGGAGACTCGCGAAGAGCGATGGCGACACGACCGCTCGCCATCCGGCGGACGGCGACCGCTTCCGTCTGGATCTCCAGCCGGTCGTAACCGACGAAGCCAGATGCCGACGTTGGAGCGGCGCTTCCGGCGGCGGGAACCGGGCGCTCCCATTGCTCCAGATCTCCCAACTCGTCTCCAGCGATCCCCAGGTCATGCCGCCCTTTTCGCTCTTCCCGCGACTGACGACGCTGCTCCCCGAGTGCTCGGTCGAAGCCGGCGATGTCGACGGTGTAGCCGCGCTCGCGCGCCATGAGCTCGGTCAGATCGATCGGGAACCCGAAGGTGTCGTACAGACGAAACGCGTCCTCTCCGGAGACCGTCCCGCGAATGTCGCTGCCTCCCTGCGTGGAGTGCCGCGGGGCAATCTGCTCGAAGCGCTGCATCCCGCCGCCGATGGTCGCCAGGAAGCGCTCCTCCTCCGCGCGGGTGCCATCGACGATATGACGGGCACGAGCCCGCAGCTCGGGGTACACACCGCTCATGCCGTCGATCACCGTTTCCACGACGTGGGTGAGCGTCGGCTCCGTGCGGCCGAGCAGCCAGGCGTGCCTCACCGCGCGGCGGAGAATCCGTCGAAGCACATAGCCCCGCCCTTCGTTGGACGGAAAGACACCATCCGCGAGCAGGAAAGCGACAGCGCGCGCGTGGTCGGCGATGACACGAAAGGAGGCCGGGTTTTGGCTTCCACGGTACTCGAGGCCCACCACCTGCTCGACCTTGGCGATCAGCGGCGCGAACAGATCCGTGTGGAAGTTGCTCGTGACGCCCTGCATGGCGGCCGACAGGCGCTCGAGTCCCGCGCCGGTGTCGACGCTCGGCTTCGGCAGGGGCCGGAGAGCGCCGTCCGCCTGCCGATCATACTGCATGAACACGAGGTTCCATATCTCGAGAAAGCGCCCGGCCTCGGTGCCCTCGACGAAGGCGTCCGGCGCGAACTCGCGGTGCTGCATGTCGGTCCATTCGCCCTTCGCGTCCACGGGAAAGCGCCAGTCACGCGCGACGTGCGCGAGATCGATGAAGATCTCGGAGCACGGCCCGCATGGTCCGGTGTCGGCCATCTGCCAGAAGTTATCCTTCTCGCCGAGACCGTAGATCCGGGAATCCGGGAGCCCGGCCAGCTCCTTCCACAGGGCACGAGCCTCCTCGTCCTCGCGAAACACCGTGACGCGCAGGTGCTCGGGAGGCATCTCCAGCTCGGTGGTGACGAACTCCCACGCGAACCGGATGGCGTCGCGCTTGAAGTAGTCGCCGAAGGAGAAATTGCCGAGCATCTCGAAGAACGTCTGATGGCGAGCCGTATGACCGACCTGCTCGAGGTCATTGTGTTTGCCCCCGGCCCGGACGCACTTCTGCGCCGTCGTCGCTCGGCGACCGAAATCCGGCTGCTCGAGGCCGAGGAACGCGCGCTTGAAGGGGACCATCCCCGCGTTCGTGAACAGAAGCGTCGGGTCGTCCACCGGAACCAGCGACGCACTGGGGCGCTCGACGTGCCGCTGCCGCACGAAGTAATCGAGAAAGCGACGGCGGATCTCTGAGGCCTGCATGGGCGATAATATAGGCCGGCCGCGAAGTCGCGGCTATCACCTGCGCGCTCTCGTCGGCGATCAGACCGTGCTCTCGTGCTCCTCCGAATCCGATGCGGAAAAAAGCTGGGCCATCACGCGCCGGATATTGTCAGGCGAGTAGCCGCGACGCGCGAGAAACGAGTAGAGGCGGCGCCGGCGCGTCGGCTCGTCAGCCGATCTCAGAAGGTGAAGCTGCTTCCTCGCGATACGCTCGAGAGCCGCGCTCTCATCGATCGATTCGTCAGCGGTGACTTCCCGGATGGCGGCATCCGCGACCTCGCGCGCGACGCCCCGCCGTGCGAGCTCCGTCTGTACGCGGCGAATCGAGAAGCCTGAGCTCGTGCTCTTGATCCGTGTGAATTGCCGGGCGTACTCCGCATCATCGAGGTATCCGAGAGCGATGAGCCGCTCGATGGCACGATCCACGAAGCGCTCGGCCTCGCCCTTCCGCAGTAGATGCCGTCGTAGATCGCGCGCCGAGCGGGCGCGCGATGCCAGCATCTTCTGGGCGCGATCATACGTCAGGAGAGCAGACGACTCCTCGGACAGCGCCAACAGGTCGGGCTCCCCCAGATCGCGGCCCTGACGCAGAGCCAGACGGTCGGCAGCGTCCAACGTGAGGGTCGCGCACCGCTTTCCATCGACGTCCACGTCCACTCGACCAGCGTGCCTCGCAGCCGGCCTGATGTCGGTGATGACCGGCACTCGACGCTCGCGAGGCGGACGTGGTTGCGCGGGGGGGCGGGGCCGGCTCAGTCCTCCGCCGGCGTCGACTCCGCGTCGCCGAGACCACGGATGCCGAGCACCACTTTCACCTTCTCCTCGATCTCGGCCATCATCGCCGGATTGTCCTTGAGGAACATCTTCGCGTTCTCTCTCCCCTGCCCGATGCGCTGGCCATTGTAGCTGTACCACGCGCCAGACTTCTCGATGATGTTGGACTCGGCGCCGATGTCCACGAGCAGCGAGGTATGGCTGATCCCTTCGGCGTACATGATATCGAACTCGGCCTGCTTGAACGGCGGGGCGACCTTGTTCTTCACGACCTTCACCCGCACATGCGACCCAATGACATCCTCCTTCTCCTTCACGGGCCCGATCCGGCGAATGTCCAGCCGGACCGACGCATAGAACTTGAGCGCCTTGCCGCCGGTGGTGGTTTCCGGGTTGCCGAACATCACCCCGATCTTCTCCCGAAGCTGATTGATGAAAACGACCGATGTCTTGGATCGCGCGATCGATCCCGTGAGCTTCCTGAGTGCCTGGCTCATCAGTCGCGCCTGCAGGCCGACGTGCGAATCGCCCATCTCTCCCTCGATCTCCGCCTTGGGCACGAGCGCGGCCACCGAGTCGATCACCACGACGTCCACCGCCCCGGAGCGCACGAGGATCTCGCAGATCTCGAGCGCCTGCTCGCCGGTATCCGGCTGGGACACGAGCAGATTCTCGATGTCCACGCCGAGCTTGGCCGCATACTCCGTGTCGAGCGCATGCTCGGCGTCGATATAGGCCGCGACGCCTCCGGCGCGCTGCGCGTTCGCCACGACGTGAAGGCAGAGCGTTGTTTTGCCGCTCGACTCAGGGCCGTAGATCTCGGTGACGCGACCGCGAGGGATGCCGCCCACGCCGATCGCCGCATCGAGATTGATCGCCCCGGTTGAAATCGCCTCGACTCGGGCCCGCGGCGCGTCCGGTCCCATCTTCATGATCGATCCTTTGCCGCAGGTCTTCTCGATCTGCGCGATGGCCAGATTCAATGCCTTTTTCTTGTCGTCCTGGACCGTGGAAAGCGCCATCGTCTCATCCGCCTCTGTGATCGTGAGCCCGCGAGAATCCTGCGAATCTACCGCACCCGGAGACGCGTCTCCCAGTACCGAACAGAATACGAAACCCGAGCCCGAATGTCAACGCGCACCGCGTAGCAGAAAGGCGTTCTCGACGTGGCGGATTCGCACCCGGTCACCTCGCAGCCAGACGCCGACGACATCGAAGCGATAGGTCATCCCGGGCCGTCCGTACCGTTCAAGCCATACGTGAGCTGAACGACATAACTCGCGCTGTTTGCGCCAGTTGACCGCCTCGATCGGATCTCCAAACTCAAGCCCTGTTCGCGCCTTGACCTCGACGAAGGCGACCGACGTTCCGCGTTCCGCCACCAGGTCGATGTCGCGGTGACCGCTGCGAAATCGGCGGGCCACGATGCGCCAACCCTCTCGCATCAGCCAGCGCTCGGCCATGCGCTCTCCGATCGCGCCCAGCACCTGCGTTCGGTGGGACATGGGAACAAAATGCGGTGCAACAGAGGCAGTCCGACATCACACCAGCGCGTTGCGTATCGGCGTCACGCTCTCGGACCGCAGACGCGGTCCAGCGAATCCAACCCCAGCAGGACGTCGCGCGGCTTCGAGCCGTCCGGAGGGCCGAGCACGCCGGCCTCGTGCAGCTGATCGATGATTCGCGCGGCACGTCCGTAACCGACCTTGAGCCGTCGCTGGAGCAGCGACGTCGAGCCCTGCTGGTGCTGGATCACGACCTCGGCGGCCTCTCGAAAGAGCTTGTCGCGGTCGCCCGGCTCCCCGTCGTCGCCGCCCGAGCTGGCGCTCTCGGCCTCTTCCCTCTCTCTCCGTCGCATCGTCTCGAGGATGTCCGGCTCGCTGCGCAGCGGCTCCTCAGGGATGAGCCCTTGCTTCTCGAACGCGCGTCGCCGGATCTCGCGCTGCTCGATGTACCACTTCATCAGCTTTTCCGTATCGTCGCCCGAGATGTACGCACCCTGCAGGCGCGATGGCTCGGACTTGCCAGGCGGGATGAACAGCATATCGCCGTTCCCGAGGAGCGACTCCGCGCCCATTCCGTCGATGATCGTCCGGCTGTCCACCTGCGACGCGACGCGGAAGGCGATGCGGCTCGGAAAGTTCGCTTTGATGAGCCCGGTGATCACGTTCACGCTCGGCCGCTGCGTGGCCAGGATGAGATGCAGGCCGATGGCACGCGCCTTCTGCGCGAGCATGGCGAGAGGCGTCTCGACCTCCCCCTGCACCGTCATCATCAGGTCCGCCAGCTCGTCGATGACGACAACGATGTAGGGCAGGACGTCGCCGGTGTAGATCCTCTCCTCGAACCCGACGTCCGGCTGCTTCGGCCACTTGAGGGGCACCTTGTCCTTCACGCGCCGGTTGAAGTCCTGGATGTTCCGGCATCCGTTCTCCGCGAACAGCTCGTAGCGGTCCTGCATCTCCCCGACCGCCCACTTGAGCACGGTGGCGGCATCCTTGTTGTCGGTGATGACCTTGTGCCGGAGATGCGGCAACGAGTTGTAGACGGAGAGCTCGACCATCTTCGGATCGACCATCAGAAAGCGCAGGGTGCGCGGCGTGTGGCGGAAGACGAGGCTGGTGATGAGGGTGTTGACGCACACCGATTTTCCCGACCCGGTGGCGCCGGCGATCAACAGGTGAGGCATCTTCGCTAGGTCCTCGATCACCGGCCGCCCCTCGAGATCCTTGCCGAGCGCGATCGGGAGCGCTGCCCGCGCGCCGCGGAACTCCGGCGATTCCACCAGCTCGCGGAATCCCACCATCTCGGCGGTCGGGTTCGGCACTTCCACTCCAACCGCCCCGCGACCGGGAATCGGCGCGACGATCCGGATGCTCTGGGCCCGCATTGCCAGAGCCAGGTCGTTGGCGAGATTCGCGATCTGCCTCACCTTCACTCCCGCCGCCGGCTCCACCTCGAACTGCGTCACCACCGGGCCGGTCGTGCGCCCCACGATCTCCGCCTCCACCCGAAAGGTCCGCAGAGCCTCCTTGAGCTTGAGACCCATGGCATCCAGCTCGCGTCGGTCCAGCTCGATGTTGCGCGGCGGGATGGGAGCGAGCAGATGCGCGCCCGGGAGCTCCTCGCCAGCGTTCGACTTCTCGGACGCGCTCAGCTCAGCGGCAACGCGATCCTCTCGCGACGCCGCGCTATCGGCCCGGCTCCGCTTCTCCGGTTTCTTCCGTGATGCTCCGTTCTCCCCCCCCCCCACGATCGGCGACGCGAGCGAGTCGATGGCCGGCATCTCCTCCGGCGGCGGCTCCAGAAAGGCGCTGACATCGTTCGTCCTGGGCGACGGAACGCGGTGCGTACCCAGAACGAGACGAACGGGGTTCCAGGCGAGGGTCGCGGCCGTGAGCGCGCTCGCCGCGAGCAGGAGGACGATCCAAGCGCCCGAGTGGCCGAAGAGCTCGGCGAGGTAGAACGCCGCGAAGCTCCCCCACAGTCCGCCGACCGCCGTCGCGTCGCGACTCGCTGCCGATGGCATCGCGATGGCGATGGGCAGGAGAACGCAGAATCCGCAGAGGAAGAGCAGCCACGACCGATCGGTCTCGGAGCGCAGACGGCCGAGAAGCCGGAGCCCGTGCACGGCGGGAGCGAGGGGAGTGAGCAGCGCCGCCGGCCAGCCGAGGAAGGCGATGAGGGGACGAGCGAGCAGGTTGCCGACGGAGCCGAAGTCGTGGCGCGTGTCCACGCCGGCGTGCCAGAGCGCCAGTCCATGGACGCCGAGCACGCCGGCCAGGAAGCACGCGAACAGGAGGAGCGCGATGCCCGTCAGCTCCCTCCGCAGGTGATCTCCGCGGTTGGTGGGGTGCGCCGACGTCGGTGAGATGGGATGACCCAGGGGACTACCCGTCCAGCTCTCGCCTACCGCTCGCGGTCAGGTCCGAGCTTGGTGATGTGACGTTCCTGATAGATGGGGACGACCGGATACGAGTCGATCGCAGCACACACGGCCAGATCGTCCCGAAAACCGGCCTCGATGAGCGCCTGGCCATGCTCCGACTCCTGGAAGAGCCGGTCCAGCCTATCACCATACTTGCGGTCGATGAGCTCGCACGCCCGCGCCGCATCGTTCATCTCGAGCTCGACGATCTGCTTCGCGATGCTTCTCGCGAACCGGCCCGCGCAGGCGGCGTCCTCCAGGGAGAACTGCCGGTCGCGCCCCGCGCATACGATCGACACGTCGGCACCGCCGCGCAGCGCCGAGCGCAGCAGCGCGGAGACCACCGAGAAGTTGACGTAGGAAGCGACCACGATGTCACGAGCGCCCTGGATCGCCACCAGAGCCGCGGTGCCATTGGTGGTGGTGAGCAGCACCGTCTTGCCCTCGACATTCACGCGGGTGAACTCGCGGGGCGAGTTCCCCAGATCGAAGCCGGGGATGGCGACCATCCGGCGCTCGCCGGCGAGCCGCACCTCCGATCGCTCGAACTGCTTCGCGCGCGCGATCACCTCGTCGGTGCCTTCGAGCGGAACCACGTTTCGTGCGTCGTTCGCCAGCGCGACGGCGATCGTGGTGGACGCCCGCAGCACATCGATCACCGCCACGACGCGACCGGCCATGAGGGGCGCCTGGAGCTGAGCCGGGCCGAACAGAACGTCAATGCGCATTCATGGCTCCCGCATCAGGTCCGTCTCCCGCTCGAGAAACTTGGTATCCACCTGGCCGGCCTGGAAGCGAGGATTCTGCATCACGCGCGCGAGAAAAGGGATTGTCGTTGTGACGCCCTCGACGATGAAGCTGTCGAGCGCGATCTGCATCCGCTTCAGCGCTTCCGAGCGCGTGCCGCCCTGACAGATCAGCTTCGCGAGCAGTGAGTCGTAGTAGGGCGGTACCGTGTAGCCGGCGTAGACGTGCGTGTCGAGCCGGACTCCCGGCCCTCCCGGCGGATGGAAGACCTCGATGCGCCCGGGCGACGGTTGGAAGTTACGGGCCGGATCCTCGGCATTGACCCGGCACTCGATCACGTGTCCCCGCAGCGGCGGCATCTCGGTGATGCTCAGAGGCTCACCAGCGGCGACGCGGATCTGCTCCTTCACCAGATCCACGCCGGTGAGCATCTCGGTCACTGGGTGCTCTACCTGGATGCGGGTGTTCATCTCCATGAAATAGAACGACCCGTCGGTGTCGAGCAGCATCTCGATTGTTCCGGCACCGACGTAGTCGATCGCCTTCGCGCCTCGTACGGCGGCGTCTCCCATGGCCAACCGCAGCTCCGGGCCGACGGCGGGGCTGGGCGCCTCCTCGATGAGCTTCTGATGCCGCCGCTGCACGGAGCAGTCGCGCTCTCCGAGGTGGATCACGTGACCGTGCTTATCGCCCATGATCTGGAACTCGATGTGACGCGGCCGGGCGAGATATTTCTCGACGTACACATCGCCTGAGCCGAACGCGGACAGCGCCTCCGATCGCGCGAGCTGGAAGGCCCGCGCGAAGTCATCCGGATCGTTGGCGACTCTCATTCCCTTGCCGCCCCCGCCAGCGGCGGCCTTGATGATCACCGGAAAGCCTATCTCGCCCGCCAGCCCGAGAGCGGCGTCCACGTCCTCCACCGGTCCCGGAGTGCCTGGCACGATCGGCACACCGACGGCTGACATGGCCTTGCGCGCCGCGGCCTTGTCGCCCATGACGCGAATCTGCTCGGCGGTGGGACCGATGAACGCAATGTTGGAGGCCGCACAGGTCTCGGCGAACTCGGCGTTCTCGGCGAGAAACCCGTACCCGGGATGGATCGCGTCGGCGCCGGTGATCTCGGCCGCGGCGATGATACGCGGGATCTTGAGGTACGACTCCCGCGCTGGCGCGGGTCCGATGCAGACGTCATCGTCGGCGAAGCGGACGTGCAGCGATTCGCGGTCCGCCTCGGAGTACACGGCGACGGTCTGGATGCCGAGCTCGCGACAGGCCCGGATGACGCGCAGCGCGATCTCGCCTCGGTTGGCGATCAGGACTTTCTTGAACATGGCCGCCGTTCAGAGCGCGTGCGCGGGGCCGTTCAGGACGCGTCACGCTGGAAGTCGTCCCACGACTTGTCGCTCGACCCCTCGACGCCCTGGACCCGAAGCGCGAACTCGCTCGGATTGGTGGCGTAGAACATCGCGCTCTCGTACGAGATCATGCCGCGCGAGTACCAGTGCATCAACGACTGGTCGAAGCTCTGCATCCCATACTGGAGCGTGCCCTCGCGGATGAGCTCGGGAATGTTCAACGACTTGTTCATGTCCCGGATCTGCTCTCGCACGGCGGCCGTATTGATGAGCACCTCGCACGCGGGGACACGCCCGGGCTGATCGGAGCGAGGAACCAGCCGGAGCGAGATGATGCCGGCGAGAGCGCTGGCGAGTATGAAGCGCACTTCGGCTTGCTGGTGCGGCGCATAGAAAGAGATCACCCGGTTGATCGTCTGCGTCGCATCCGTCGTGTGCAGGGTCGAGAACACGAGGTGTCCGGTGTCAGCGGCTTTGATCGCCACCTCCAGCGTCTCGAGATCGCGGATCTCGCCGATGAGGATGACGTCCGGATCCTGTCGCAGCACCCGGCGCAGCGCCTGGGCGAAGCTGCCCGTGTCGGCGCCCACTTCGCGCTGGTTGATGCTGCAATGGATGTCGCGGTGCAGGAACTCGATCGGATCCTCGATCGTGATGATGTTGGCCGCCCGCCGCTCGTTGATGTGCTGCACCATCGCCGCCAGTGCGGTGGACTTCCCCGAGCCCGTGATCCCGGTGACCAGCACCAGACCGCGAGGCCGCAATGAGATGTCGGCAACCACGGGAGGCAGATTGAGCTCGGTGACCGTCTTCACCTGGTAGGGCACAGCGCGCAGCGCGTAGGCCACGGTACCGCGCTGCTGATAGACGTTGACGCGGAAGCGGCCGATTCCCGGAACCCCGATCGCGAAATCGGCCTCCTTGAAGTCGGCGAACTCGCGCACCTGCTTCGGCGTCATGATCTGTTCGGCAAGCGACTTGAGGTCCTCCGGCCGGAGCGGCGGCAGGTCGAGCGTGATCAGATCGCCGTTGACACGGAGAACCGGCGGCCGGCCCACCTTGAGGTGCAGGTCCGACGCATTCTGCTGGATCATCCGCTGCAGCACCGCCTTGAAATGGAACGAGGCCGCGGGGGGGGGAGCGGGCGAGCCTGCGGCGGCAGAATCAGGGGCTGTCTGAGCGATGCCGTCGGCGTCAGCCATTGGGATCGATCCGGAAGAGAACCTGGCCGTACTCCACCGGATGGGCGTCCTCGGCGAGCACTTCCTTCACGATCCCGGCATATTCGGACTCGATCTCATTCATGATCTTCATTGCCTCGATGATGCAGAGGATCTGTCCCTTGGCGATGCGGGTGCCTGGCGTGATGTATGGTGTGGCCCCGGGCTCCGGCGACGCGTAGAACGTCCCGACCATCGGCGACTTGACCTCCAGCAGTGCCTTCTTGAGCGCTTCGCTCTTCGCGGCCGCGTCTCCATCCGGAAGAGCCGGAGTTCCCTCCGCCGGAGTCAGGCGGGCGGGCGTGGCCAGAGCGGGCAGTAACGCGGGCATGGGCATGGTGGGGGTCACCTGCATCGTTCCGCGCTGTTGCGGTGTCTTCGAGATGCGGATCTTCTGCCCCTTGTCCGTGGAGATCTCGATGGAGTCCACGGTGGATTGATCGAGGAGCTCCACGAGCTTCTTCACGTAGCGTAGATCGATCATAGGCGTGTCAAAGGATGGGCGGCCCGGCACTCAGGCGATCTCGATCAGCTCGCGGGTGAACGACGTCAGCACGCGAGCCCGTTCTCCCTCCAGCACGACATCATCTTCGATACGCACACCGCCCCACCCGGGGCGGTAGATCCCCGGCTCGATCGTCACCACGGCGCCCTCGAGAAGGACTGCTTCGGCGGTCGAGGCGAGGCGAGGAGACTCGTGCACTTCCAATCCGATGCCATGTCCCAAGCTGTGACCGAAGCCATCGCCGAAGCCCTGGTCCTCAATGTAGCGCCGCGCGAGCGCGTCGGCATCCCGGCCGCGGATGCCCGCTCGGACACCCGCCGAGGCGCGCTCGTTGGCCGCGCGCACGACCGCGTAGAGCTCGCGCTGATCATCGCTCGCCCGCCCGACCACGAATGTCCGCGTGATGTCGGCGCAATACCCGCCCACCACCGCGCCGAAATCGATCAGCAGAAGCTCTCCTGCCGCGATGCGCCGGCGCGACGAGCGCGCGTGTGGAAGCGCCGCGCGCGGCCCCGATGCGACGATCGTGGGAAAGGGAAAAGCCTCGCTGCCCGCGTCGCGCAGCGCATGCTCCACCAGACCCGCGACCTGCATCTCGGTGAGCCCCGGCCGTACGCCGGTGATCGCAACCGCCAGTGCCTCCTCGGCAATGAGGGCCGCCTCCGTGATCAACGCGATCTCACCCGCATCCTTTCGCTCGCGCAGCGCCTCCACCAGATCGACGGTCGGGCGCCACTGCCACCCCGCACCGGCGCCGAGCAACCGCTCGAATTCCCGGTGGGGAAGATGCGCGGACTCGAAGCCCACGACCTCGAGCCCGGCGATGCCGGGAAGCAGCCGCCAGAGCCCGTTCCAGAGCGACTGAGGCTCGATCGCGACCTGCGCCAACTCTCCAACCTCCTCTCGCACCTGCGTCGCGTACCGGAAGTCGGTCAACAACAGCAGCTCTCGCGACGTCACCAGCAGGAGCGCGCTCGTCCCGGAGAAGCCGGTCAGATAGCGGATGTTGGGGAGGCTCGTGACCAGCAGGCCGTCGACGTGGCTCGCGGTCAGTGAGTCAGCGAGCGCCCGAGCGCGCCGAGGCCGCGCGTCAGCCACGCGCCAACCGGGAGGTCAGGCCGCGCAGGGCAAGCTCGTAGCCGACCGGCCCGAAGCCGCAGACAACAGCCACGGCGCCCGACGCGAGCACGGAGCTCCGACGCTCGGGCTCCCGCGCGTAGATGTTCGTGAGGTGGACTTCGACGAACGGCAGATTCACCGCCGCGAACGCGTCCCGCAGCGCCAGGCTGGTGTGACTGTAGGCCCCGGCGTTCACGATCGCCCCGTCAGCGCGTCCCCGCATCGCGTGAATGCAGTCGATCAACTCGCCCTCGCCGTTCCGCTGCTCGAAGTCCACGGTCACCCCCAGCTCCTCGGCCAGGCCGCGCAGGCGGTGCTCGATGTCCGCCAGCGTCTCCGTTCCGTAGACCGCCGGCTCGCGTGTACCCAGGAGATTGAGGCTCGGACCGTTGAGCACGACGATCCGCACTATTTCTTCAGGCCTGCGAGCCACGCGTGGAAGGAGGCGAGATCCGACGCCGATCCCTCGTCGGGTGCTTCGCTCGAGTCTCGATCCGCCGAGCCGGTGTCTGGCGAAGCAGGTTGCGCGAAGAAGTCGTCGAAAGATATGTGCTCGCGCTCACCTTGCGCCGGCGTTGGGTCGCTACCGGCCGGCGGGGCGCTGGAGGGGACGGACCGGTCCGGCTCGTCCACGAAGGCATTCGCGAGCGCACGGGCAGCCGCTTCGTCGTGCGGGGACACGGCGGCAGCCTGGAGAACTCCCCCACTCCGAGCGCCGTCACGGGTTCCTGAGCCGGCGCCCGCATCCACTCGCTCCTGCGGAACCGCCCACTCGTGTGGCGATTCCCCCTCCACCACGGCTTTTCTTGTCGCCGGAGTGTGGCGGCGCGTGGTCAGCGCCGCGAAGAAATCCCGGATTGTCTCCTTTCCGTTGTCGCGAGCCGAGTCCGGATCGCCGGCGGACCGGCTCTCGGCAGACTTCGCTTTCGGGACACTCTTCTCAGCTTCCAGCCTGAGGATGCGCTCCTGCAGCGCCTCATTCTCGGGGCTTTGCTGCCGGAGCTGCCGGTAGATGTCCAGCGCCCGATCCCGAAATCCCTGCTTGAGGTACAGCTCCGCCATCGTCTCGGTGACGAAGCTCGGAGCGGCCGGCGCCGAGGGCGCGGCAGCCTCGGGGACAGGTGCGGGCGCCGGGGGGGGGGAAGCTCCACCATGCGGCCGGCGGGCTCACCGGCTGATGCCGGGGCCGGTCGAAAAGGCAGCACGACCGCGGGCGGCGATTCCGCCGCGTCAGAGCCGGCGCCTTCGCCAAAGGAGAAGAACTCCTCCGTATCGGCGTTCTGAAGAGCGTCCTCGGCGCCCGTTCCGGCGGTGGCGGGCACCGCGGTGGGCGGGCTGGACGTGAAGAGCTCGTCGAGCTGCTGCGCGACCTCCTCGTTCTGCGGATCCACCTCGAGGAGGCGCCGGTACCATGCCCGCGCCTGATCCAGATCTCGCTGGTCGCGAGCGATGTCCCCGAGCTGACGGAGGGCGATCAGGTTCTCGGGATCGAGGGTGAGCGCCGTCTCGAATGTCTGCCGCGATTCCTCGAGCTGCTTGCTCTCGTACAGCGCCTGCCCCAGCACGATGTAGCCGCTGATGTACCCCGGCTGCTGCGGAACATGCGCGCGACAGATCTCGATCGCCCGATCGATCTCCCCGGACTTCCGATACTCGTTCGCGAGGCGCGCGAAAACCCGACGGGGGTTCTGCGCGAACTGGTCTTCCAGCTCTTTTACCAGGGACGAACTCGCCATGCAAAGCCCTCGGGACGTCGGGATGGGAGGGATCGACATTATACATATCTCTGACGATCGAAGTCAATCGGAAGTCATACGCTGGCTTGATTTTAGGCGCACAAAGCCGGTACATTTCCTCGCTTACCGCCCTCCTCCAACCGAACTCTGCCGGAGTCTCGCGACGTGTTGCAGTCGATGCGCAGCGCCGCCAAATACATCTGGATCGCGATCGTTCTCGTCTTCGTGATCGGGTTCGTTTTCGCGCAGACGTCCGGGCTCAGCAGTCGCCCGACGACACGGGGATCTACCGTCGCCAGCATCAACGGGCAGGAGATCTCTGTTGATAACTGGCTGCGCAACGTCCAGGCACGGCTCGCCGATGCCCAGAAGCAGGGCGGCCGGTCGCTGACACTCGACGATGAGCAGCGACTCAAGGACGATCTGTTCAACAGCATGGTCGGCGACATCCTGCTCGAGCAAGAGTACAGGCGGCGCGGCATCACGGTGTCCGACGACGAGGTCAAACAGGCCGCTCAGGTCTATCCTCCCCCGCAATTCCAGTCGAATCCGCTCTTCCAGACTGAAGGGCGATTCGATCCCGAGAAGTACCGGCGCTATCTCTCGACTCCGCAAGCGAAGCAGGAAGGCATCTACGCGTACCTCGAGGCGTTCTACCGCAGCGAGATTCCGAAGCAGAAACTGTTCGAGCAGATCGCCTCCACTGTCTACATCACCGATGGGCAGCTCTGGCGGATCTGGGAGGATGCTCACGATTCCGCCCAGGTGTCCTTTGTCGCCTGGACTCCCGAGTTGGTGCCGGACTCACTGGTCAAAGTCTCCGACGACGAGATCCGCCGCTACTACGATTCCCACATCAAGGATTTCCAGGACCAGCCAGGGACGGCCGTCCTCTCGGTCACCGCGATTCCCCGCCTCATCACGCCGGCTGACTCCGCCGCGGCGCGGGCGCGGGCGATGAGCCTTCGGGCGGAGATCGCGGGAGGGGCCAAGTTCGAGGACGTCGCAAAACGGGAATCCGCCGATTCCGGCTCAGCGGTCATGGGTGGGTCGCTCGGCAAGATCACTCCCCAGTCGTCCTTCGTGAAGGAGTTCAAGGACGCGGCGTTCGCGCTCAAGGTCGGCGAGATCTCCCAGCCCGTTCTGAGCCAGTTCGGCTACCATCTGATCAGGGTCGACGCTCGCAAGGGCGATACGGCGACAGTTCGCCACATCCTGCTGCGCGTCGCCCAGAGCGACTCCTCCGCCGCCCGCACCGACAAGAGAGCCGATTCTCTCTCGAGCCTGGCCGGCGGCTCGGATACGCCAGGAAAGTTCGATCAGGCCGTCAAGACTCTCGGCCTCGCGGTCGCCCAGGCGCGTGTGATCGAAGGCCAACCCGTGATATTGAGGAGCCGCCCCGTTCCGGGCGCCAGCGCCTGGGCATTCAGCGGTGCGAAGCAGGGAGAGATCGGCACGCTGATCGATGCCGACGACGCGTATTACCTGGTTCGCCTGGACTCGCTCGCTCCGGGAGGCAAGCTCGACCTCAGGGCGGCGCACGACGAGATCCATCGCGTCCTCGCTCGCGACAAGAAGATCGACCTGCTGGCCGGGCGGGCTCAGGCCGTGTCGAGTGCGGTGGCTGGCGGCCGGACGCTCGAGCAAGCCGCCCAGGCTGCCGCGGGGGGGGGGGGGTCCCGGTGCAGAAAACAGCGACGTTCAGTCGCGTGACGCAGGTCCCGGGGCTGGGGCAGCTCAACGAGGCAGTGGGCGCCGCGTTCGGTCTCCCGGTCGGAGCAGTGAGCCAACCGATCAAGACCCGGGGGGCCGTCTTCGTCATACGGTCGGACAAGCGCATCAACTCCGATCGCACGGTCTGGCAGGCTCAGAAGAAAGCGCAGCGCGAGGCTCTCCTCGACCGGCTTCGCCAACAGCGGGTTCAGGAGTTCATCGCGAGCCTGCGCGAGAGCGCCCGCATCGTGGACAATCGCAAAAAGATCGAGCAGGCGGGACGTCAGGCGACCAGCTGACCACGGAATTGCGTCGTCAGAACAGGGAGCGCGCGATCAGGTAGGCGACCAGCACACCGAGGAGGCTCAAGAGGGACACATCCATCGCGATCGGTCCCAGCGCGAGCTTGATGATCACCAGGTCGATGTTCAGGGGTCCCAGCGAGGGAGTGACTCCGGTTGTCAGGAACTCCTTGACCGCACCGGCGGGAAGGAAGCGGCGAGAGAAGACGGTCATGAAGCCGCCGATGATGAAACCGATCACCAGCACGATGGCGTGAAATCCCGGGCGGTGCTTCGAGGATCCGATCGCCACTACTGGCTCCGATCCATCACGTAGACGATGGCATCGCGGAGAGCGGCCACCGCGGGGTTGTCGGGAAGATGCGCGAGAGCAGCCTGCGCGTCCGTCGCATACTGCTCCCCTCGTCTACGTGCGTACTCCAGACCTCCGTACTCCGACGCGATCTCGATCACCCGTGCGATCGCCTCGTCCTCCGGTTCCGACGCCGCGAACAGTCGATCCACCTCGCGTCGGGCCGCGGCCGACATCGTGCGAAGGGCGGCGATGAGCGGAAGGGTCACCTTGTGCTCGCGCAGATCGAGCCCGCTCGGCTTGCCGATGACGGCTTCATCCGCGGTGTAGTCCAGCAGATCGTCGGCGACCTGAAAGGCCATCCCCAGACGCTCGCCATAGCGGGCCAGAGCCTGTCGAGCGGCGGGAGCGCCGGCGATGGCGCCGATCTCACACGCGGCCGACAGAAGCGACGCCGTCTTCGCCCGGATCAGCTCCTCGTAGTCTTCCTCGGAGAAGGCGAGAGCATCCAGGGCAGCGAGCTGTCGAATCTCTCCCATCGTCATGGCGTTGGTGGCGCTCGCCAGCACATGCAGCACGTCCTGCTCGCCCACCCGGACGATCTCGACCATGGCGCGCGAATAGAGGTAGTCGCCCATGATGACCGACACCTGGTGGCTGAACAGCGAGTTGATTGTCGGCATGCCGCGACGAAGCACGGAATGATCCACCGAATCATCGTGGACGAGCGTCGCGAGGTGCACCAGCTCCACGATCGCCGCCAGCGTCGTGGCCCGCGGCTCGCCCGTGCCTTCCACCTCGCTCGCGAGGAGAACGAGCGTCGGACGGAAAAGCTTTCCCTTCATCAGCATCAGGTGGTCGTTGACAGCCTCGATGAGCGGGATGTCAGCCGTGACGATACGGCGCAGCTCCTCGCTCACCCGATCGAGGCCGGCCCGGACCGGCGCCTGAATCTCTCGCAATCCCGGCGTCAGGCGAGGGGCGCTGGAATCGATGATGACACTCATCCGAGCTTGCGCTCCACGGCGGCGAGCCGCGCGCGCGTATCGCGGAAGTTGACATCGACGCCGAGAACGCGCCGGTAGAAACCGAGAGCATCCGTCCAGTGCTGCAGCGTCTCGGATGCCGCACCCAGGAGATAGAGCACGCCGATGAGCACATCATCGGTGGCCGAGCGGTCGTTGAGGGCCCGCGTCAGGATAGTGATCGCGATCTGGAACTGCTTCTTCTCGACGAAGCATTGCCCCAGTGCCTCGTAGGTGCGCACCCGGCGCTCGGCACCCCGAAGCGCCTTCTGGAACTCCGCGATCGCCTCGTCCAGCAGTCCCATCTCCTTGTACGCGACACCCAGATCGTAGTGGCTCTCCGTATCCGCATCGTCCAGGTTGGCAGCCACACCCTGCTTGAACATCGTCAGCATCTCGTCGAACTCCACCTGCTTGGAGTCCGTCGGCTCCGCCACGTCGGCCGTCATCCGCGTGGACTTGGGCACATCCTGCTCACGCAGCCACTCCCCGAGGTTCACATACTCATCCTCGCTCGTGGGCGAGGAAGGAGGAGGTGGGACGGGCGGTGTGCCCGGACCAGACCGAGCGGGGGGGGGGGTCGGTGATCGCGCCGCGATGCTCGGAGGCGCTGACGGACGAGCAGGCGTGGGCGCCGACCTTGGCGTGGGCGTGGGCCCCTGGCCGCGAATCGGAGTCGGAGGCGCTGCGGTGGATGGGGGTGTCGGGCGCTCCGCTATCCCGAAGCTCGCAAGCGCGGCCTGGGCTCGGGCGTCCTGGGGAGCCAGATCAAGCACCCGGGCGGCGACGGCGCGAGACTTGTCGACCTGCCCGGCGCGGAAGAAGCAGTCGGCCAGCGCGAGATACGCGTCCACGAGGAGCGCGGGCTCGTTCGAGCGGACGGCAAGCTCCACGCGCTTCTGGTGGTACCGGATCGAGTTGGGGTCGATCCGCAGCAGCTCGTCCACGACCGATCTCGCGGCGTCGGTATCGCCGGTTCTCTCGAAACCGTCCATGGCCCGCTCGAGCTCGTGCAGTCCCGCCGCGCGCTCTCCCTCCTCGAGCAGCGCTTCGGCCAGCTCCTTGTGTAGATCCCAATTCTGGGCATCATGCTCGATGTCCCGGCGAAGCCCCTCGACCGGAGTGAGTGGCGCGGGCGCCGCTGACGCGATGCTCTCGACGACGTCCTCTTCGCTGCCTTCGTCGGGAATCGCGGGGAGGCGACGATCGGACATCTCGGGGGCAAATGGCTCCCAGCTGGCATCTCCGGTGAGCTCAGTCGACCCGGACGCCGACAGCTCGCCGGACCCATCCTCGAGATCGATCAGCTCGAGATCGCCCGCCAGATCCGGGAGTTCCGCGCCATCGAAGTCGAGGTCCGCGTCCAGCGGAGACGAGACGGTCGTAAACTCTCTAGCGGCAACGGACGGAAGTGGATCGAGCCAATTCACGGACTGAGCGTCCAGATCTCCAGAGAAGGGATCGGAGGCTCCGCCCGGTTGCTCGACATCGGCGCCCGGCATCTGATCGGAGAGCAGGTAAAGACTGGATGCCGAGGGCAGAGCGTCGTCGCCGCTCGTCGCCGCCGGTGTCGCCGGTTCGATCTCCAACCCATCCAGGTCTATGAGGTCGTCGGTGTCGAGGAGCGGGTCCGTCGCCATCGTGCCTGTACCCGTGACCAACGAGTCCTCGATCTCCGGCTCGGAGAAGACGAGCGTCGGCAGCGAGGGCGACTCGGCGCCATCGGGCTCGAGCTCGAGCAACTGAAGCTCTGCTCCGATGTCCAGCTCGTCGTCCAGCTCGGACAGCGAGGGCGATTCGGCGAGCCAGTCGTCGCCGACAAGGTCGAGGTCCTCCGCATCCGCTTCACCCGCCACCGCGTTGCTCTCCAATCCGGGCAGCATGGCCGGCGATTCCACCGGCTCCTCCTCGGCGGTCTCGGCAGCGAACGTCATCACCCCCTCGAGCCGCGGCCCGCCCGGGTCGCTCTCCACCTCCAGAAAGGGGAGCACGGCTGACGGCTCTGATTCGAGCAAGTCGTCAGTATCCTCCTCGCCCGATGGCCGTTCGAGATCCGGAATCATCGGCTCGAGCGCGAGAGGCGGAATCATCTGCGGCTCGGTGGTACGTCGTGTCCCCGGCCGGAATTCGTCATCGTCGGCGTCGAGGTCGTCCGGATCGAAGACCACGAGGCCAGGGGGGCTGGGCACCGATGGGGGCGGTGACGGGACCTTTCCGCGCGAGGGGTGACGGTAGTCATCCGGATTTGCACCCGGTCCGTCATAGCTCACTTCCAGGAAGACGAGGTCGCGCGGCTTCTGGGCCGCGGCGCTTCCGGTCGTCACCTCCGGGATGCTGGCCTGCGGGTCGATGGCGCGAATGCGATCGACCGTCGCCTGCGCCTCGCGCGTGCGCCCCTCGCCCTGGAACTTCTCGTAGAGCATCGTCAGCTGTTCTACCGCTTCGCCCTGTCTGTCCTTTCGGACGAGCTGGTCCGCCAGCATGAGGCGGATGTCATCCTGGTCGGGACAGAGGTCCGCAAATTCCTTCAGGGCTCGAAATGCCTCCTCGAGCTGATCCGACTTCTGCATCCGATCGGCGTACTCGAGGAAATTGGCCTTCGCGTCGTTCACGAAGCCCTTCTTCGCGCTGATCTTGCCGAGCTTGTAGTAGACGGAGCTTCGCCCGGGGGCGTTGCGGAGGATCTTGTTGCAGAGGGCGATGGCGTTGTTGAAGAAGCCGCCGTCGGAGTACAGGTCGGCGGCCTTCTCGTAATAGTCCACGGCCTCGCTGACGTTGCCCTGGCGCAGCATGAGGTCCCCGACGCGATTATAGAGCGCGACGTCGGCTTCATCCACGTGCTTGTCGAGCGCGCCAAGGATCTGCACGTACACCGTGAGGGCCTTGTCGAACTGCTTCTTCTGCTCGAACTCGACCGCTTTCTTCTTGAGCTTTGCGACGTTGGCCATCAGCGCGGGATGGAGCTCCAGGGTCGGGGGTTGGGCTTCTCCGAGGCTGAAGCGCCCAATCGCTTAACTTAGGGGTAACTCACACGGGTGACAAGCTTTGCCGCGCACCCAGCTCCCGATACAACGACGGTCTCCATACCAGTATGGCAACTCGCGGACATCCTCGGCGTCCCAGAGGGCGAGGTCCGCCGAGAATCCGGCCGCGATCTGCCCGGTCTCGCGCGCCAGATCGAGCGCTGCGGCGCCGTTGATCGTGCTCGCAACCAACACCTCCGAGGCGCTCATGTGCATCTGGCTGACGCCGAGCGTGAGGATGAGCGGAAAGTTCGGGGTGGGTGACGTGCCGGGGTTGAAATCGGTGGCGAGCGCGACTGCCGCGCCGGAGTCGATGAGCGCCCGGGCAGGAGCGAACGAGCTCTTGCCCAGAAAGAGCATGGTACCAGGGAGCAGCGTTGCGACGGTGGCCGACGCCGCGAGGGCGCGGATGCCGGCGTCGGAGATGGCGCCGAGATGATCGGCTGATGTGGCACCCAGCTCAGCCGCGAGCTCGGCGCCTCCGCCTGGGCTCAGCTCGTCCGCGTGCATCTTGAGGGCGAGGCCGTGGCCGCGCGCCGCACCGAGGATGATTCTGGTCTCGTCGAGGGAGAAGACGCCAGGCTCGCAAAAGATATCGGCGAAGCGAGCGAGACCAGCGGTCTTCACGGCGGGAAGCATCTCGTTGGTTAGAAGCTTGACATAACTGGCCCGTCGTGCCGCGTTGCCCCGATATTCCTCCGGGACCTCGTGCGCGCCGAGCCAGGTCGGCACGAGCCGCAACGGCAGCTCGTCACCGAGCCGAGCGATCACGCGCAGAAGCTTGAGCTCATCGGCGGTCGTCAGCCCGTACCCCGACTTGATCTCCACCGTCGTCGTGCCGAACGACGCGAGACGCACGAGCCGATCACGCGCGACGCCGAGAAGATCCTCCTCGTCCCTCGCACGCACGTCGCGCACCGACGCGTGGATGCCTCCGCCCCGCCGCGCGATCTCCATGTAGCTCTCACCAGCTGCCCGCATCTCCTGCTCGTCGGCGCGAGACCGTCCGAAGATCGCGTGCGTGTGGGAGTCGATCAGTCCCGGCGTGAGCAGCCGGCCCCCGCAATCCACGACCAGCGCGTCGGGATAGGCGCGCTCCACCGCCGACGCGTCGTCCACCATCGCGACCTCCGACCCGCGAATCGCGACCGACACATCGCGGCGCACCGCCGCGTCCGCCATCGCGATGCCTCGTCGCGCCGCCGCCGGACCCGCGCATGTCGCAACCTGCGACGCATTGATGAAACGGAGCGCGGCCGCGACCGGACCGGGATCCGAGTCGGTCGTCATGCCGTCACATCGCGCAGCCGGGAGAGGTTCAGCGGTGCCTCGGCCTCGCCGCGGCATGCGTAGAAGCACGCCGAGCAGTTGATCGGCTCGTACTTCCGAAATTCGGTCCAGTGAAAGTCGTTGGGGAAATCCGGGCATCGCCGCACGTGACCGGTCGGATTCACGTGGATCGTGCGGACCCCGGACATGCAGCGAGGATCGAGCTCCCCGCGAAAGTATCGGGGAATGTGCGAGAGATAGTGGTCCGAGCTGGTGATGACGCCACGATGCGCTCGCTTGAAAGCGAGCAGCTCCTCCACCAGCGAATCCACCTGCCGGAGCTGATCGGTGCGCGGCGTGTGATCCGGATTGCCGTTCTTGAGATCGGTATACGTGCTGAAGTTCACACCGACGCCGAATGCCTGGGCCTGGCGCACGATGGGCATGATGTCGTCGAGGTTCCCGCTCTTGATGACAGTGTTGAAGCGAATGTTGTCGATCCCGATGTCGACCATCTCGGGAACGGTCCTGAGGATCTTCGCCGCGAGGCCGGGGATGCCGCGTGCCCGATCGTGACGCTCATCCAGATAGTCGAGCGAGATGCTGAACTGATTGATACCGGCGGCCCACAGCGACCGAGCACGCTCGGCGGTGAGCATGCCGCCGTGCGTGATGATCGTGATGTACTTGAGCCGCACGGCGCGATTCACCGCGCTCACGATCTCCTCGAGATCCCGGCGGAGGGTCGGCTCCCCGCCGGTGAACGTGATGAGCATCGGGTTGAAGAACCGTGCCGCATCGGCGAAGCTCTGGAGCTCGTGCGCCTTTGCCTCGGCGGGCGTCTTCCAGTAATCGCAGAAGCCGCATCGCGCATTGCAGCGCATGGTGACCTCGAAGTGCACGAGCACCGGAAAACGCTTGATGTGCAGCCAGGCGTATTTCATCGCGAACAGAGGGACGTGCCATGGACTGAAGCGCTCCGACAGCACGCTCAGCGCCGCTCGGTGAGCGGATCCATGGGGATCCGGATCCCGTGCGCGCGAGCAGTGGCGATCGCGTCCGGGTATCCGGCATCGGCGTGGCGCGCCACACCGATCCCTGGGTCGTTGGTCAGCACTCGCTCCAATCGCAACCGCATCTCGCTCGTCCCGTCGGCCACGATGACCTGTCCGGCGTGCAACGAGTTGCCGATACCCACCCCACCGCCGTGATGGAACGAAACCCACGACGCCCCGCTCGCCACGTTGAGCAGGGCGTTGAGGATCGGCCAGTCGGCGATGGCATCACTCCCATCCCGCATCGCTTCGGTCTCCCGGAAGGGGGAGGCGACGCTGCCGGTATCGAGGTGGTCGCGGCCGATGACGATGGGCGCCGACAGCTCGCCCGAGGCGACAAGATCGTTCAACGCGATGCCGAAGCGAGCACGCTCTCCCTGGCCGAGCCAGCAGATGCGCGCCGGAAGCCCCTGCGAGTGGACCTTCGCACGCGCCAGGGTGATCCAGCGGCGCAGATGCTCATCGTGCGGAAAGAGCTCGAGCACCAGCTCATCCGTGCGGTCCAGGTCGGCCGGATCGCCGGAGAGGGCGACCCAGCGAAAGGGGCCCTTCCCTTCGCAGAAGAGCGGCCTCACGTAGGC
Organism: Gemmatimonadales bacterium; assembly: GCA_038253885.1. Classification (GTDB taxonomy): domain Bacteria; phylum Gemmatimonadota; class Gemmatimonadetes; order Gemmatimonadales; family Gemmatimonadaceae; genus JALZAQ01. Next base: position 27,189 of record JBBSGP010000004.1, read on the forward strand.
GGGGACGAATCCCGGAAAGTCGAACGCGTCAGTCACGCCGGCGTCGTGCGCCACCGTGCGAATGTTGTTGCCGTAGTCGAAGGTGACGGCGCCGCGGCGGCGCATCGCCAGCATAGCACGGACGTGCTCGACGATCGACGCGATGGCACGGCGCTGGTATTCGGCGGGCTCGTCCCGGCGCAGTCGCTCCGCCTCGGCCAGCGGGAGACCGTTCGGGACGTATCCGTTCAGAGTGTCATGCGCGCTCGTCTGGTCCGTGAGCACATCCGGAGTCACGCCGCGACGAACGAGCTCCGGAAGAAGGTCGGCGGCGTTCCCGACGACACCGACCGAGAGCGCCGACCGGTCATTCCGCGCGGCGTCCGTCCACTGGAGCGCCTCGTCGAGGTCGGCTGTCACGCGGTCGCAATAGCCGGTCGCGACACGCTTCTCGATGCGCGCACGGTCGACATCGATCCCCAGGAACACAGCGCCCTGCATCGTCGCCGCCAGTGGCTGTGCACCTCCCATCCCGCCGAGCCCCGCGCTCACGACGAGACGGCCAGCGAGAGAGCCCTGAAAATGTCGGCGCGCCACCGCGCCGAACGTCTCGTACGTGCCCTGCAGGATTCCCTGTGATCCGATATAGATCCACGATCCAGCGGTCATCTGGCCATACATTGTCAGACCCTGCCGCTCGAGAGCGCGAAAGACGTCCCACGTTGCCCATCGCCCGACGAGATTGCTGTTGGCGATGAGGACGCGGGGCGCGCCGCGATGCGTCGCGAAGATGCCGACGGGCTTCCCGCTCTGTACGAGGAGCGTCTCGTGGTTCTCGAGCGACCGCAGACAGGCCACGATGGCATCGAACGAAGGCCAGTCGCGTGCCGCCTTCCCCGTGCCGCCATACACCACCAGGTCGTCCGGACGCTCGGCGACGTCAGGGTCGAGGTTGTTCATGAGCATCCGCAGGGCTGCCTCCTGCTGCCAGCCCTTGCAGGAGATCTCCTTCCCGCGCGGCGCTGTCACCCGCCGCGCCATCGCGGCCGGCGCGTCGGCGCTGGCGACGCTGGTATGCGTCACGCCGGAGCGCCGATCACGGGAAAGACGAACCGGCCCTCGGCCAGCGCGTCGGCGAGCTTGATGATGTCGGGCGACAGGACACGGTCGCGGTCGAGACGTGGCACCTGCTCGCGAACTCGCCGGTGTCCCTCGGCGGCACCGCGCCCCGGCCGAAGCGGAGCGCGGTGGTCCAGCGCCTGCGCCCCGCACAACAGCTCGATACCGATCACGTGCTGCACGTTCCGCACGACGCGCCTCAGCTTCCACGCCGCACCCATGGCCATGGGAACCACATCCTCCTTCCCGCCACTGGTGGGTATGGTGTCGACGCTCGCCGGATGCGACAGCAGCTTGCACTCGCTGGCCAGCGAGGCGGCCGTCACCTGGGCCATCATGAATCCGGAATTGACCCCGGCGTCGCTGGTGAGAAAGGGCGGAAGTCCCTGGTTGAGGTCGGGGTGAACCAGACGGTCGATCCGCCGCTCGGCCATCGTCGCGAGGTTGGTCAGCGCGATCGCCATCACGTCCAGCGCCAGTGCGACGGCCTGTCCGTGAAAGTTACCTCCGCTCAGCACCTCACCATTCTCGAACACGAGCGGGTTGTCGGTGGCGGCGTTCAGCTCCCGGCTGACCATCCCTTCGGCGAAGCGTAGCGCATCGAGCACTGGCCCGTGCACCTGCGGGATGCAGCGCAGCGCGTATGCGTCCTGGACCCGCGGATCGTCGCGCCGGTGCGATTCCCGAATCTCGCTGCCGGCGAGCAGCGAGCGCATGAGAGCCGCCGACTCCGCCTGACCGACCTGTCCACGAGCCTCGTGGATGCGCTCGTCGAATGCCACCGGTGTGCCGAGCAGGCCTTCGAGCGACATCGCCCCGGCGACGTGGGCGCTGCGCCACAGCCGCATCGCGTCCACGAGCGCCAGCGCGGCAACCGCGGTGTGCGCCTGTGTGCCATTGATCAGGGTGAGTCCCTCCTTGGCGCCGAGCCGCAGCGGCTCGAGCCCGCACGACTTCAACATCTCTCCGGCAGAGCCCTCGCGGCCGTCGCGGCGGAGAGTTCCCTCGCCGATCATCGCCAGCGCGAGATGGGCGAGCGGCGCCAGGTCACCGCTTGCGCCCACGCTTCCCTGCTCCGGGATCGCCGGCCAGAGCCCCTGATTGAGCATCGAGGTGAGCAGATCGACGAGCACGACGCGCGCACCGGAATATCCCTTCGCCACGACATTCGCGCGGAGCAGCATCATCGCCCGCACCTCGCGCTCGGGCAGCAGCGGCCCGACGCCAGCGGCGTGGCTGCGCACGAGATTCTCCTGGAGCTCGGCAATGCGCTGCGGCGGAATCGACACATCGGACAGCTTGCCAAACCCTGTCGTGACGCCATAGACGACGTCGTTCCGGCGTACGATCTCATCCACGATCGCGCGGGTGCGCCCCACCCTCGCGCGCGCGCCGGGCGCGACCTCGACAGAGGCGCGCCCGGCGGACACGGCGAAGACGGCATCCAACGTCAGAGACTCGCCGTCGATCGTGATGGTCTGCGTCATCCGACGAATGTCGGAGCGCAGACGGGGCAATTCAAGGGGAGCCGCTGCCTCCGGGACGTACGCGGCGGAGCTCCGGATTCCCCGGATCGGTCTGGTACGACCAGTCGAAGATGACGTAGTCGCTTCCGACCATCGTCACCCTGATCGCGCCATAGTGCAGGCCATCGGTGAGCCTCGTCTCGAACACGTAACCCATTCCCGGAAAAACGCGCACGCCGGCGAGACCAAATCCGGATGCCGGGGCCACGTCGATTCCCGTCAGATCAGCCACGGGTCCGTAGGACGCGATGCGCGTCCCTGCCCGCACCGGAAGCAGGGAGAGCGTCCCGTCGGCGGCGCGATCCACGACGAAGTCGGCGTCGGCTCGCGTGGACGGCAGAACGGAGCCGAACTGGCCCGTGGCCGGGACGAAGAAGGCAAAGCCGCTCTGGGTCGGCTGCGTCTGCCTCGAATAGACGATGACGTTGCGCGCATCGAGGCGGGGCGTGTCGGCGCGCGGCCGGGTCCACACACTCTCGTGGCCGTCGCGGCTGATCGTGCTCACCGCGAAGCAGCGCGGCACGCCGTTCGGGAGACCGGTGACGAGAAAGTCCTCCGACACCGTTGTACCTTCGAGCGACCAGCTCGCGGCGTCGCACAGCCCCCGATCCAGATCGTACGAGGTCGAGTACACGCGGTAATAGTCGAACAGCGTCGGGGCCGCCAGGCGGGCATTCGGCGACCAGGTGAGCTGCACGCCGCGATTGAGGGAGAGCGAGGTGAGGGTCGCGGCCGCTCCCAGCCGGTTGCGCTCATCCACCGTCACCGAGGCGGAGGGCGCGCTCTCGCGGCCGGACAGGTTCTGGGCCGTCACCTGATACTGCAGGTGCGGCAATCCACGATCGTCGAACGAAGCGGAGCTCGTTTCGGCGCGCCGGCTCCACGCATCGGTGACGCTGGCACGCGAGTACACGACATAGCCCGCGAGACGGTTGTCGTTGACCGGATCCCACGTCAGCCGCAGTCCCTCCGGGCGATCCGGCTCCCCGCTCGGAACGAGCTGATAGCTCAGGTTGACGGGCGAAGCCAGCAGGGCGTCCGGCGCCACGATCGAGCGATCGTACGAGCAAGCGGCGAACGCGAGCAGCGAAGATGCCTTGACCAGGCGTGAGCGCATGCGGTCTCCAGTCGGATGTCGCGTTCCCTCAACGCACCCGCCGGACCGTTCGTGGCCGTTGAGGAAAGTCGTTGCGCGACACACGCTTGCGCGCGGATGCCGCTACCGCCTGTCACCTGCCGCGGACGGCGAACTGCTCTCCCGGCGGGTCAGCGGCTCAGAAGCCGGGACGGTACGTGCGACGATCGTAGTTGAACTTGAGGTCCGGCTCGGCGTTCAGCGCGATGAAGAAATTGAACGCGAAATTTCCGTTCGGGGCCTGAGTGAACGCCCAGATCGCGCGCCAGTCATGGAGCGAGCGTTGAAGCGTCACCTGATGATCGGCGAACTGGCTCCGGGTGAAGTCGTAGCCGGTCGTCCACTGCACCGCCCACTTCGGGGTGACGTTGAACGAGAAGTTACCGCGCAACGTGCTCGTGGGGGGGAAGCGCACGAATCGTCCGCCGGCGGTCGTTTGAGCGACGGTATCGCTGGGCTGCTGATTCTGTCGAATGCAGTTGCCGAGCACGATGGGATCGAAGATTCCCTGGCACCTGGTGCGCGGATCGAAGGTGATCACCGGGCCTGTTCCGACCGGCGGCCTTTGCCGGTTGGACGAGAAGCTGAGGGACGCTTCCCAACCCTGTCCCTCCGACACACCGATCGGAAAACGACTCGATGCGCCACCGCCGACGCGCGGAGACTGCGCGAGACCGCCGGGGATTCCTCCGCCAGCCTGTGACGCCGCTGGAACGGTGGCCGAATCCCGGGGCACCGCCTGACCGAAGAGCCGCGTCAGAACAGCGAACGGGTTGTTGCCACGCGACACCGAGAACGTCGCGTTGATGTTGTCGCGGTAGGGCTTGAAGCGCGCGGTGTCACTGAGCGGGTCTCCCTGAAAGAGCGAGTAGCCGACGTTCAGGTCGAAGCCGGGCAAGAGATCGGAGCGGGCGCTGTAGCTGAAGCTGGGAGTGGTGAACCCGCTGGCGCGGGTCTTCCGCGCACGCTCGAAGTCGTACGTGATCGAGGAGAAATTCAGCGCCAGGAGCCTGATCTTCTCGCCCGCGTCCGGGTTGCTATCGCCGCGGCTCCGCAGCTTGGCCTCGAAATTCTGGGTCAGGCCGAAGGAGACCTGATTCTGCGCCAGATTGCCGAGATACCCCGCGCTGGTGCTGCCCAGTGCCGCCAGGAACGCTTCGCTCACCTTCGCCGCCGGAGCGAAGGCGTAGCTCACGCTCGGAGTAAGCGAATGCCGGATGCGTGTGAACGGACCGAAACCCGGGAGAAAACCGAAAAGCGTGGGTGTGGCATTCAACGAGTACTGCAGCCGCTTGGACTGATGCACGTACTCGCCGCCCGTCCGCTCACTTCGCACCCAATACCCGTGCGGGTCGACGTTGCTGATCTGTACCGACGGCACGATGTTGAAACGACCTTGCCCGATGCGGGGCAGATCGATTCCGGTCTGGTAATCCACCGACGTCAGGAAAGTGCGCTCGTACACGCGAGTGGTCCGCGTTGTATCGACGCCCGACACGGTGGTGATCGTTCGTTCTTCCGGATAGTCGTGCTCGACGTCGTTCACCGTGATGCTGTTGCGCCAGTTGAAATCGAAGATCCGGAACGGCGTCTGGAAGCTGAGGGAGCTGTTGCGGGCGTCACGCTTGATCGCCGAGCTGTCCAGCACACCGGCCGCGTTGGTGAAGTAGCGAAAGCCAAAGCCCGCCCCAGCGGCGTCGAGATTGAACTGCTGCGCATTGTTGACCGCCAGTTGCGGCGACCAGGCGAGCCAGCTCCCGGCCGTGATCGGGCGCGTCGTCACGCTGAAATTTGGAAATTCCTGGTCGACCTGAGCTCGACCCGGATACTGCCGGCGCGAGCCCCCGACACTGAAGTTCGCCGGCCCGAGCTGGTTCTGGAAGTTCAGCAGCGAGGAGATGACCGCCAGCGCCTGGGCGATGTTGAATGACTGTTGGCGTTGCAGAGTCGTGCTGGTGACGTAGTTGAAGTTGGCGTTGAGGTGGCTCTGCTGTGAGAGGTCCTGCTGATGCTGCCACGAGATCGCCGTGTTGGTATTACCGGTGGTGAAGCTCGATCGAGACACGCCCAGCCGACCGGTGAGGAAGCGATCGAGCCAGTGGTAGCGCAGCTCTCCGTTATAGCGGGTCCATCCGGGGTCGCCGTCCGTCGCCGCCGCTCCGCTCCGCCAATCCATCGACGCCTCGGCGTCGGCGTAATCGCTGAGCGCGAAGTAGTAGCCGATGTTCTCGATCTGCCGCCGGTACGATGTGCTGCTCCTGACGATGTCTCCCACTCCGACGCGCGGTGGGAGGATGCCGCTGCGCCGCCCCGATCTCATGTCCTGGAAGAGAAAGGGCAGGATCATCACCGGGATGTCGGCGATGTACAGAACGGCTGGCCGCGCGACGAGAAGTCTGCCCTGTATGAGCTTGACCTCCTTCACCTCGAAGTGGTAGTGCGGATACGTGAGATCGCAGCTCGTCACGCTTCCATCGCGCGCGTAGATTGTGCGCTGTTGGTTGGCGGTGTCACTCGCGAATCCGGCGCGATCGCCGTGAACGAACCAGCGCTGCCCTTCTTCCACCGAGGTGCTCAACTCCGAGATCGTTCCCTGCTGGCGGCGAATGTCGTAGGTGATGCGGCGCGAGAGAACGTCATCGCTTCCCTGCGATGGATCGCGCAGGATGCTCGTGTCTCCCTGGGCGCTCGCCGCCAGCACCGTCTTGGTCGAATCGTCGTAGATCACGGTATCGGCCACCAGCGTCGTCTGTCCCCGCTGGATGGCGGCCGTGCCCACGACATCCAGCCGGTGCTTGCGGGCGTCGAACGTCACGCGCGATCCCTGATAGCGGGTCGCGGTGTATCCCTGCCTCGCCAGCAACGCATCCAGGACGGAATCGGGCGCATCCCAGATCACGATCTCGCCGCGCTTCTGATGCGTCGAGTCGCGCTTGAGGGAATCGCGGCCGGTGCGGACGGCGCCGTCGACGGGACGCGTCGTCACTGTCGTGTCCCCTTTGCCACGGCCGACCTTCACCTGGTGCTGCGCTCCGAGCGCCATCGGAGCCATCAGCAAAGCTCCGACCGCCAACAGACCTTTCCTCACACGAGGGCCCCGGCGGCGCTATCGGCCTCCGCCTCCATCGCCACGAGGCGTCGCCGGCGCCGGCGCTCGACGACGTACGAGAGGACGACACTGGCCTCGAACAGAATGTAGAGCGGCACCGCCATGGCGATGGTCGTGTAGATCAGGTCACCAGGCGTCAGGAACGCCCCGATGAAGACACACGCCACGATCGCGTGCCGGCGGTACCGATTCAGGAACGCCGGAGTCACGATCCCGAGCGCGGCCAGGCCGAGGATGACGATCGGCAGCTCGAACGCGACGCCGAACGCCAGCGCCATGCTCACGGCGAACCCGAAGTAGTCGGTGGCGGTGATCATCGGCTCCAGTCCGCCCGTCTGGAAATCCATGAGCCAGGGGATCGCCAGAGGCAGCACGACGAAGTACGCGAGGGCCACTCCGCTCAGGAACAGCAGCGTGGCCGCGGCGAGAAGCGGCATGACGAGCTTCTTCTCGTTCTGATAGAGTGCCGGCGCGACGAACGCCCACAGCTGATACACGATCACCGGCAAGGCGAGCATGAGCCCGAAGCCGAGCGACGCGTTGAGCACGATCGAGAATGGGTCTCCCGGATGGGTATAGACCAGCTTGTGGCCGTGCAGCGAAGGAAGAATCGGCTTCTCGAGCACCCTGATGACATCGACGTTGAACATGATGAAGAAGCCGATTCCGACACCTACGGCCACGGCGAGCACGGACCAGATGATGCGCCAGCGCAGCTCCTCGAGGTGATCGAGGAAAGGCATCTCGGTGGTCGCGTCCTTCGGCATCGACACTCCTCTCTGGCCCGCCGCTACCGGATCGTCCGAAGTCGCTCGCGCGCCAGCGCCGCTTCATCGGATCGGGGAAACTTCTGGATGATCTCGTTCAGCGCCGCCCGGGCCGCGGTGAGGTTTCCCTTCGCCTCGAACGCTTGAGCCCGCTTGTACAGCGCCGTCGGGACGCGCGGTGACGTGGGAAACCTGCTCACCACCAGCTGGTACGCCGAGTCGGCGGCGGCGGCGTTGCCCTCGGCGCGATAGGCTTCCCCGATGTAGAACTGTGCATCGGCGGCGACGTCAGCGGTCGGGTAGAGCCGGACCAGCTCCTGAAACCCACTGCGCGCGGTGGCATAGCTTCCGCGCCGCAGCTGGTCGAGCGAGAGCTGGAAAAGCTGGTTGGGTCCCGGGGATCCGGGTGTAACGGCGGGCGCCGTGGCCGTCGTGGTCGGGGGCGAGGGCATCGCGCGCGCGCCGGTATCGGGAACGCTCGTCGTCACGGGGGCGGCAACGGGCGCGGCCGCCGGCGCCTGGGTTCGCTGCTCCAGATCGGAGCGCAGCTCCTGGAGCCGGCGCTGGCTCTGGCCCGTCAGCTCCTGCACGGCGATCAGCTGCTGGCCCATCGCGTACAGATCGCCGCGCACATCGCCCTGCATCTTGGCCAACCGCGCGTTGAAGGTCCGGAGGGAGTCGCCGATTCCTCCGAGCGTCTGGATTACCTGCGCGAGCTGGGTCTGGTGCGCGGAGTCCGCCTGCGCCCGCTCGGTCCGGAGCGTTGCGATGTCGCCCTGCAGCAGGCGCACGTCGTCCCGCGTCGCGAAGCACGCTCCGGCAGACAACGCGAGGGCCGGCAGAAGAACCGACGCCAGGCGTCTCATGGACGAGCCGCCTTGATCTGGTCGCCGCCGGCGGTGATCTCGAACTCATCCCGACGGTTCTGTGACCACGCCCCCTCGTCGTGACCCGGTGCCGCCGGTCGCTCCTCTCCGTAACTGATGATGTCGATGCGGGAGCCGTCCACGCCGTGATCGGTGAGATACCGTTTCGCCGCGGCGGCTCGCCGCTGGCCGAGCGCGAGGTTGTACTCGTCCGAGCCGCGCTCATCGGTGTGGCCGGCGATACGGAGATGCACCCCCACGTTGGCCCCCAGAATGGCCACCTTCGAGTCGAGGGACCCGCGCGCGGCGTCGCTCAGGACATCGCTGTCGTATTCGAACAGGATGCTGGCCGTCAGTGACGAGCGAGCCTGTGCCAGGGCGGCTTCGCGCTGCTGTGTCGTCCGGTCGGCGTCCGCCTGAGCTCGGGCCGCTGAATCGCGGCGCATCTGCTCGGCGCGGGCGATGGAATCCTGGCGAGCCCGCTCGCGGTTGATGCTGTCCTGATTGATCGCCGGCACCGGCGCCGGGGCAGGCACCGGCTTCTTGGGGCAGGCAGCGACGACCGTCGTGGTGGCGATCATTGCCAGCAGGTGGAGGGACCGGCGGTAGCGGAACATGGTTCTTCTCCGAGTGCGGGATGGTGCGAGCGTACGTCCGACGCCGATTGACTCGCGCCGACCGGAAATGGTTGGCGTCACGGCGAAGAATCTGCGAATCGGTGCGACCACGCCGCGAGACGCGATCCGGGCGAGTGGGTCAGCTGACGCGTCCGTCCGGTCTCGATGTCGAGCACCACGAGCTGCTTCACTCCACTGCGCGACGACGTGAACACCAGGTGGCGGCCATCGGGAGCCCACGCCGGATCTTCGTTGACGCCGTCGCTCGAGAGCTGCTTCACGCTCCGGTCGCGGAGGGAGATTGTCATGATCTGAAATCGTCCTCCCAACTGCGACTGAAAAGCGATCAACCGCCCATCGGGCGACCACGCAGGATTGGAGCGATAGCTCTGTTCACCGTAATTGAAGGCCGTCAGGAGCTCCGCGTTGGAGCCGTCGACATCCGCGGTGTAGATCTCCGGATGTCCAGAACGCCCCGACGTGAATGCGATCCGGCGGCCGTCCTGGCTGAACGACGGAGAGACGTTGTCCGTCCCGCGAGAAACGGTGATGCGGCGACCCCCTGTGCTGCCCGCGCCATCGGTGGCCATCAGGTCGGTTCCCGCTTCTTCGCCATGAGCGTACAGCAGCGTCGAGCCATCGGGGGAGAATTCGGGCGTGATGTTGAGCCCACGCGTCGTGCCGGGAACCACTCGGCTCTGCCGGCTCCCGAGGTCCCTGATCAGGATCTGGGTGCCGCGTTCCCCGAAGGCACTGTAGGCAAACGTGCGGCCGTTGGGGTGCCATGCGGGGGACATTGCGCCTCCGCCTTCACTGAGGGGCCGGTCCCCCGCGCCATCGCTGTCTATAACGTAAACGCGGCCGTCGCGCACGTACAGGACGCGACTCCGCGCGATGCCGCGCGCTCCGGTGATCCACGCCTCGATCTCGTCAGATATCCCGTGGACGAGTTGGCGCCATTCGGCCGAGCCGGCCGTCGCGGCAAGCGGGAAGTCCTTGATGCGCGCCACCTGCTGCGCCGTGACGTCGTGCAGCGCGAGATGAAGGGAACCGGGCGTGAGCGTGGCCTGCACGATCGCTGCCGCACCGAGGGCCTTCCAGAGCGGATAGTCGAGCATCCCGGTCGCCGAGCGCGCCGGCTCGGAGGTGCTCGTACCTTCGCCGCCGATGACAGCGACGCGATCGCTGTAATCCAGGTCTCGCTGAAGTATCGCCCGGATGCTGTCGCTCGACCCTCCCCCTCCCCCTCCCCCCGCGTCGCCCCTCACCGGCAGGATCACGACTCCAGGTTTGGTTCCCGGCTCGTATGTAAGACCGAGCCTTATACCACGCGACGTCGTGTCCTGCGCCGCGATGCCATGAGCGGGGAGTGACATCGCGCACACAGCGGTAAGAACGAGACGACGGGAGGAGGTTCCGATCATCGGAGCACGCGGGGGTCGAAGCTGAAGATCACCGGCAGAACATCATCGGAGAAGCCGTCCGGAAGAGGACCGAATGCCCTCGAGTTGCCGGCGTCCTCGACCGCGCCTTGAGCCTCCAGATCGAACGCGTAATTCCCCGACCGGCTCACGAAGCGCATTCCGGTGACGGAGCCGTCGCGCCGAATGAGAAACATGATCTCGGCGCGTGCCGCGACGTTGGGAGGCGCGTGGAAGCGCAGCACGATCTGTCGAATGATGTTGTCCTTGTACCCAGCATAGGGAAACTCGATCCCCTCGGTGCGGACGGTCGCGACATCGGTGCCTCGGCCACCCGTCGGTCCCCCGCCGGCGGTCGCGGCGGCGGGGCGAGGTGTGGTGGGGGCTGCCGGTGATGGAGTCGACGCCGGCGGAACGGGTCGGGCTTCGGGCGCGCGAACTGGCACCGGCGGAAGAGGATCGGGCGTGGCCACGCGCTGAGGGGGGGGACGCGGAGAGGGCGCGGGCGGCTGTACGGATGGAGCAGGACGCACGACGCCCATGGCCCGCGGGCCCGCGGGAGCGGCGACCAGATCCACGCGATACAGCGGCGGACGCACGACGCTCGGAGATCCTCGAGACAGCAGAAACAGCACCGCTCCCGCGACGGCGTGCAGGGCGACGGAGGCGCCGAGTGGCGCCGGAAGCTGCGATCGCCATTCTGCATCGCTTCTCATCATCGCCGCACATCCTCGGGCTCGGTGACCAGGCCGACGTCGGACACGCCGTTCCCTCGCATCACGGCCAGCACCTTCACCACCAACCCGTAATTCACGTTCTGATCGGCCCGCAAGTAGACGCCTTGCTTGCCGCGACGAGATGCCAATGCGCCAAAGCTCGCCCGGAACTCTTCATAGGAGAGCCGAGTCTCGTCCACGTAGATATCGCCGCCTCGCGTGACCGTGACGACCATCCCATTGCGCGATTCCAGCGGCCGCGCCTGGGCGCGAGGAAGCGACACGTCGACTCCACCCTGCAGCATCGGCGCCGTGATCATGAAGATCACCATCAGCAGCATCATCACGTCGATCAGGCTGACGACGTTGATGTCGGCGTTGAGCGGCAGGCCGCGGCGCCTACGTCGGGGCGGCATCTAAATTCGTCCCTCCCGCACCATCAGGGCGATGATCTCGGCGCCGAAGCTCTCCAGAGCGCCGTCGAGCCGATTGAGTCGATTGGCGCAGGCGTTATACCCGAACACGGCCGGGATGGCGACGGCGAGCGCGGCCGCCGTGGCTGTCAACGCTTCGGCCACACCGGGAGCGACCGCTCCGAGATTCCCCGATCCACTCACCGCGATGCCGACGAACGCGTCGATCACACCGAGCACCGTGCCCAGCAGACCAATGAGCGGGCTCACCGAGCCGATGGTCGCCAGCCACGGGATGAAGCGGCCCAAGCGTTCCCGCTCGTCCGCCGATTCCGAGTCCAGGACGAGGCGAAGAGCTTCGACCTGCGAGCCGGTCAGCGGCGCGGCGTGGGGATCGCGCAGGGCGCCCGGCTTCATCTCAGCGAAAAAGTTGAGGGCTCGACGGAGGACGCGGCCGAACGGGCTGGCGGCTCCGTGCTCGCCGGCCACCAGCTCCCGAACGGCTTCCAGGTCCGCCGTGCGCTCGAAGTCGGCCACGAACGCGCGTCCGGCGGCCTCGACCGAGCGGAACTCGCGCCACTTGAGGAGCATGATTCCCCAGCTCGTCACCGAGAGCAGCGCCAGGAAGAGGAGCACGCCTTTGGTGACGGCGCTGGCGTGAGAGACCATCTCCCACGCGGAGGTGGGCACCGCACCCGCCAGCTGCGCGACGAGCAGCGTCACGCGTTGCGCCCTTCGCGTAAACCCGAAAACCACTCGAACGTCCGCCTCAGACCCTCCACCAGCGTCGTCTGCGGTCTCCAGCCCATTCCCCGCTCCGCTCGGGCGATCTGAACCGCCGAGCGCCGCTGCTCGCCAGGCCGGGCAGCCGCGTGCTGCACATCCGGTCGCCGCCCAGCGACATCGCCTATCAGCCGCGCCAGCTCGAGGACATCCGTCTCGACGGACGTGCCGATGTTGAAGGATCGTGAATCCAGACCGTCGAGCGGGGGCAGAGCGACGTCCGCAGCAAGCAGGTTCGCACGCGCGACGTCGCCGACGTACACATAATCGCGTGTCTGACGGCCGTCCCCGTACACGATCAGCGATTTCTCGTCGAGGATCTTGTTGCAGAAGATCGAGACGACACCCGCTTCGCCGTGAGGGTCCTGGCGCGGCCCGTACACGTTCGCGTAGCGCAGCGTCACCGCCTCCACACCATGAATCCGCGCGTAGTACCCGAGATAATACTCGACCGAGAGCTTCGCGGTACCATAGGGAGATTGCGGGTTCTTGGGCGCGTCTTCCGCTGTCGGGGGCTCGGCCAGATCACCGTAGACCGCGCCACCGGTGGACGAGAAGACGAACCGTGTGCCCGCCCCAGCACAGCGTATCGCTTCCAGAAGATTCAGCGTGCCGTCGATGTTCACGCGGGCGTCGTAGCGCGGATCGACAACGCTCTTGCGCACATCGATCTGGGCGGCGAGGTGGTAGAGCACGTCGAAACGGGACTCACGCACGAGCGCCGCCGCGCCATCGGACGAGATCGACAGCTCGTGGAAGGAGGCTCCCTCGGGAACCTGTTCTCGCTTTCCGCTCGAGAGGTCGTCGACCACCGAGACCTCATAGCCTGTCGCCAGTAGAAGATCAGCGACGTGGGACCCGATGAATCCTGCCCCTCCGGTGACCAGTGCACGACGTGTCACGCCAGCTCGCCTCCCTGTTCCCGCTCCGGAAGTCGAGCGGGAGTCACTGATGAAATGCGACGATGTCACCACCCGCACCGGATGCAGGAACGGCGCCGCGGCAGGTGCCGCGGCGCCGGTGTGGCGGGTCGAGGTCTCTCCGGGCGACGATAGAGCGCATGCGTCGCCTAATCTAATCCGCTTACGGCCCGGCGGGAGCCGCGCGGATGATCGGGCTCAGGGCATTCGGGCCGTCATGCGCGCCGGAAAGCCCATCTTGATCGGCGGCTGAACCTGGTCCACGATGATGACCGTCGAGCCGCGCTCGGTGACCCGGACGACCTGGGCGAGAGCGATCCGCTCATCGGGAAGGGCGATGCCTTCGGGCGTGCGAACGCGCGGCCGGTAGACGGTGAACTGATCGCCCATCTTCACTCCGTCCTTCTGCGTGGCATCCAGCACCAGATAGCGCTGCACGGTGGGAAGCACGGAGATCTCGGGTACCCAGACGATCTTGGCCGTCGGGCCGAGCCGCACTGACGAGGGACGCGAGTCGAGCGCCATGGAGAATCGCTCCAGAGCCACGACGAGATCCCCGACTTTGATGGCCTCGTACTGGTTGACGATGCGAGCCGTGGTGGCTTCGTCCGTGCCGCTCCGTTCCACCTCGATGATGCCAGTCGGAACAACAAGCTGAGCGTTGGAGCTGAGCTCGGCGCCGAGGCGCAGGAGAAGGAACCGGTCCCCGCGAGCAGCAGTGGTGCCTCGGGGGAGCGTCACGTAGACGCGATCCTCGTTCTGCATACGCACCCGCTCCGACGCCTGAGAGATACCAGGGAGATCGGCGGGGCTGACCAGCTGACCGTGCTCGACAGGTCCGCCAAATCGCTCCACCCAGGGCGCCGCGTAGTACTCACCGGGGCGGACCGCGGTGCGCGCTTCCTGCACCACCAGCTGTCCGCGCTGGGAGGCCGTCCCCTGACGAACCACCTGCTTGGCGAAGATCGTGCTCCCGGGTCGCCGTTCGCCCGACACCGCTCCTGATGGCGCCGCCGTCGGCTCGTTCTCTCGCACGACGGTCGTCGGCCCTCCCGGAATCCGCAGTACTTCGCCGGGGTAGATCCAATGGGGATCTTCGACGACCGCTGTGTTGAGCCGATAGATCTCGGGCCAGAGGAAGGGATCGTTCAGGTAGGTGCGGGCCAGATCCCAGAGCGTGTCGCCGCGCTTGACCTGGTGGGTGCGTCCCGTCTCCGCGGGTTGCTGCGCCATGGCGGAACTGGCGCACAGCAACGCCACGAAGAGCGCGGCTCCCCGGGAGAAGTTGAGCTTACGCAAAGACGTCCTCATCGTGTATATCCCCGTTTGGTAGCTTTACCCGCCCGCCTGGACAGCCATCCCATTCGAAAACGGCTCTTCGACCGTCCCCGGGCGCAGAGACGCCAGTCGGATGACGAGGGGCACCCCCGGAAAGAAACGAAGCGGTGGAGGAGCGGTGTTGCTCTCAGTCGTCATCCCCGTCTACAACGAGCGCGGCACCATCGGCGAGATCATCGCGCGCGTTCGAGCCAGTGACCTCCCCTTCCCCAAAGGAGATCATTGTCGTCGATGACGGCTCCAATGACGGCACCCGGGAGTCCCTCGCCGCCCTCGGACCGCTTCCGGAGCTACGATTGATCCTACAGGAACGCAACCGCGGAAAGGCCGATGTCGTGTACGGCTCCCGATTCGCCGGCGGCGAGTCTCATCGCGTCCTGTATTTCTGGCACTATCTGGGCAACCGCGCGCTGACCTTCTTCTCGAATTGCCTCACCAATCTCAATCTCAGCGACATGGAGACCGGATACAAGGCGTTCCGTCGCGAGGTCCTCGATAGCCTCACGGTCGTCGAGGACCGTTTCGGGTTCGAGCCTGAGATCACGGCCAAGGTCGCGTCGCTTCGCTGTCGCGGCTACGAGGTTGGCATCTCCTATTCCGGGCGCACCTACGAGGAGGGGAAGAAGATCGGATGGAAGGACGGAGTGAAGGCCCTCTGGTGCATCACCAAGTACGCCCTGTCGACTCCGCGATACGCGCGCCGACCCGACTGGCCCCTGACCCTGCGCTCCATAGCGGGCGACGCGGGAAGAAGCGCGTCGGCGCTCGTCGAGCTCTAGAATGGCAAGTCGTCATCCTCATCTTCCAGCGTTCCCCGAAAATCCTCGAAGTCCCCTGTCGCACCACCGCCCCCGCCGGTCGGCGCGGCACTCCCCGCCCGCGGACGCTCACTCGCGCCGGCGCGTCCGCGCGCCGGCGAGCTGCCCGGCTCGGCATCGTCGCCGCCGCCGCTCCGACCACTCAGCATCAGCAGCTCGCGCACATTGATCTCGGTCGTGTAGCGCGTCTGGTTCTCCTTGTCCTGCCATTGCCGATACTCGATCCTCCCCTCCACGTACGCCTTGTCGCCCTTCTTCAGGTACCGCTCGACGATGTCCGCGAGCTGTGACGACTTGCTGTTCCACACGACGCAGCGGTGCCACTCGGTCTTTTCCTGCTTCTCACCCGACGTCCCAGTCCACGACCGGCTGGTGGCAAGCGAGAAAGTGGCCACCCGATTGCCGCCCGACGTCGAGCGCACTTCCGGATCGGCGCCGAGATTGCCGATCAGCGTCACCTTGTTCAAGCTTCGACTCACGATTCCTCCTGGCTGTTGAGCGACAACCCATCGCTCGGCAATATACCAACTGGGAGTTTGGAGACAATCAGCAAACCATTGCGCTGCAATCAGTTTTATTGCGCCTGCTAAGGTACTGTCTCATGGACGCCGACGGAAAGACTCAGGCGCAAGACCAGCGCGTCCTCTACCGGACGGCGGTAATAGCCACGGCGCCGGCCGATCAAGGTGAAACCGTGAGCGCGATACAACGCCAGCGCCGGCTCATTCGACTCCCGCACTTCGAGAAAGATCGCGTGGGCGTCACGCTCTCGTCCCTCGGCAATCGCGGTTTCGAGAAGGAGCGATCCCACTCCCCGTTCCCGCGCCTCCCTGGCCACCGCGAGATTCGCGATCTCGCCATCTTCCAACACGAACCAGGCGACCACGTAGCCCGCCACCCTCCCGTCATCGCCCGTCACCACTCGAAAGAATACCCGGCGATCGCCGAGCAGGGCTCGAAACGATTGGAGGCTCCATGCATCGGAAAACGACTCCCGCTCGATCTCGGAGACGCGATTCAGATCCTCCTCGGCCACAGCCCGGACGCCGGCGACGGCGCCTCCCTTCGGCACGGTCATGTGCATGCTCCTGACATTGTCATGCCGAGGAGAGGGGCCGGCCGTGATCGGCCTCCCACCTCGCTTGCGCTTCCGCCTGGCGCCCGTAATCCGGCTCCCAGGATGACACATCCACCACCGCCGGGCCAGCCTCGGAGGCGGCGAAAGTCAGTGGAGCCGACCTCACGCCGGCAAAGCCGCGGGCGTGGGGCCGGCCAGCGATCGCCTGTCCACTTCCAATCGCCAGGGCTCCGCTCGCCTCAAGGCGCTTCGACAGCTCGGCAGACGTGAGGATCTCGATGGGCCCGCGCTCCCTCACTTCTCCGAGGGAGAGGAGCTCGACCGGCGCGACAAAGAACTGCCCTCTCATGGCGTCCAGCACGCTCAGATAGAGTCCCGGGCGCAGCCCCGGCGTGCCGGCGACAGTGAGGGTCAGCGATGATCGAGTCGCCAGAGGAATCCCTCGAGCGAAGGCGATCCCCTTCGCGATCGCCGCAGCGATCCGGAGGCTCGTGAAGCTCCCGGGCCCTCCGCCGCAGCAGACCATGCCGAGAGCGTTCATGGTCGCCCCCGTGGCGTCGAGCAGATCGTCGACAGCGGGGAGGAGCCGCTCCTCTCGCTCCCCCCGCATCGCGACCTCGCGCTCGGCCAGGACCTGGCCGTCCTCGATCAGGACGGCGCTCCCCTGATACGTGGACGCGTCGAGAGCGAGCACGAGGTCCCTCATCCGGCGAGAAGCACCCGTTGCTCGGGCGATCCGGCCACGCCTTCCAGCTCGATGGTGACGGCATCGGACGGCAGACTCTTCCCCGCTCGCTCTGGCCACTCGATCAGGATCAGCGCCCGAGAATTCACGATCTCGTCCCACCCCAGGTTGGCGAGCTCCACAGGAGAGCCGAGGCGGTAGAGATCGAGGTGATAGATGGGAAAGCCTCGTCCCCGGTACTCGTGCACCAGCGCGAAGGTGGGGCTCGTGACCGTCGCCAGAACTCCGCATCCGCGACAGATGGCCTTGACGAGCGTTGTCTTGCCGGCGCCCAGCTCGCCGGAGATGGCAACGACCAGCGGAGGCGAGACTTCGCGTCCGAACTGCTCGCCCCAGCGCTCGAGCTCGGCTTCGGTCACCGTGAGATGACCGCGCCGCGCCAGCGAGGGAACGATGTGGTGATGCGGCTCGAGCACGAGATGCCTACCGTCCCGCCCTGATCCCGGCGAGACCGGGCTCCCCCCGCCCGGCGGAGCCACGCGATGCGGAGCTCGCGGCAGCGCGCAGCTCGAAGAGCTGGTCACGGAGGCGGGCCGCCACCTCGAAATCGAGATCCGCTGCCGCCTGCTTCATCTGCGTCTCGAGCAGGTCGATGAGCGCCGCCCTGTCCATCTCGCTCGCGTAAGTGGCGACCTGTTCCGCCACCTTTCGACCCTTGTCCTCCCGCTCCATTCGCGCGTCTGCCACGCGGGTGCTGAAGCGGACCTGGTCGGTGCTCTTTACGACCGATCGGGGGGTGATGCCGTGCTGGAGATTGTGGGCCACCTGAATCTCGCGGCGACGGCCTGTCTCTCCCATGGCGCGGTCCATTGAGCCCGTGATGCGATCGGCATAGAAGATCGCGCGACCGGTGACATGGCGCGCGGCGCGGCCCACCGTCTGGATCAACGACCGCTCGCTGCGCAGGAAGCCTTCCTGGTCCGCATCGAGCACCGCGACCAGCGACACCTCAGGAAGGTCCAGGCCCTCGCGCAGCAGGTTGATCCCGACCAGAACGTCGAAGTCCCCGAGACGCAGTCCTCGAATGATCTCCATGCGCTCGATGGCATCGATGTCCGAGTGCATGTAGCGGACACGAACACCCATCTGCTGCAGATAGTCGGTGAGATCCTCGGCCATTCTCTTGGTGAGCGTCGTCACCAGCACGCGCTCGCCCCGGCGCTCCCTGAGTCTGATCTCGCTCAGCAGATCATCCACCTGGCCGCGAACGGGACGGACCTCGATCTCCGGATCGACGAGACCGGTGGGGCGGATGATCTGCTCGACGACGACGCCCTCGCTGAGCTGGAGCTCCAGATCTCCAGGAGTCGCGGACACGAACAGCGCGCGCGGGGTGAGCGAGAGGAACTCGTCGAACATCAGCGGCCTGTTGTCCAGCGCGCTGGGCAGCCGGAACCCGTAGTCAACCAGCGTCAGCTTGCGCGCGCGATCGCCGTTGAACATGCCTCCGATCTGCGGCAGGCTGACGTGGGACTCGTCCACGACGACGAGATAATCCTCCGGGAAGTAGTCGAAGAGGCAGGCGGGCCGTTCTCCGGCCTGTCGTCCCGACAGATGCCGCGAATAGTTCTCGATCCCCGCGCAGGTGCCGATCTCGAGCATCATCTCGACGTCGAAGTTCGTTCGAGACTCGAGACGCTGCGCCTCGAGCAGCTTGCCGGCGCTGCGCAGCTCGGCCAGCCGCTCCACGAGCTCGCCGCGAATCAGGGCGACGGCGCGCTCGAGCGTGGGACGTGTTGTCACGAAGTGCTTTGCCGGATACACGGCTGCCCGCTTGAGATTCGCGATCGTCTCACCAGTGAGGACGTGGATCTTGGAGATCTTCTCCACCTCGTCGCCCCACATCTCGATGCGCACTCCCTGCTCCTCGTACGCGGGGAAGATCTCCACCGTGTCTCCCCTCACCCGGAAGTTGCCGCGCTCGAAGCTCGCGTCGTTGCGGGAGTACTGGATGCTCACGAGCTTGCGCAGGATATCGTCGCGGGCGATCCGCTCTCCGACCGTCACCTCCACCATCCGCTCGCGGTAGGTCACCGGATCGCCGAGGCCGTAGATCGCCGAGACGGTCGCGACGATGATCACGTCGTCCCGCTCCATGAGACTGGAGGTGGCGCGCAGCCTGAGGCGGTCGATGTCCTCGTTGATCGACGCATCTTTCTCGATGTACGTGTCGGTGGTCGGCACGTACGCCTCGGGCTGGTAGTAGTCGTAGTACGAGATGAAGTACTCGACGGCATTGTGGGGGAAGAATCCCTTGAGCTCTCCGTACAGCTGTGCCGCGAGGGTCTTATTGTGGGAGAGGACGAGCGTGGGGCGACCGTAGGAGCGGATGACATTGGCCACGGTCATCGTCTTTCCCGAACCGGTCACTCCGAGGAGCGTCTGGAATCGATCTCCCCGGTCCAGACCGGCCGAGAGCTCTCCGATGGCGCGGGGCTGATCGCCGGCGGGCTCGAAGGGTGCCTGGAGGTCGAACGACGCGCGAGACATGCTGGAATATAACGCGCCGGGACGGGATTTGTTCGGGCAGCCCCGTATCAGACAGACCGACGGGAAGTGGACGCCGTCTGGCTCAGCCGCGCTCCCCCAATCGTTCCCGGCGCGTCACGTCCGACACGCCTTTGACCTTGCGCACCGAGCGAATGATCTTCTGGAGGTGGGAGAGGTTCTCAACCTCCACCAGCAGGGAGCCGGAAACGCCGCCGCCGTCGCCGGTCGCGAGCTCCATGCTCTTGATGTTCGTCCCGCTCCCCGTCACCGCCGCTGCCACGTCCGCGTAGAGGCCGCGACGGTCCGAGGCCTCGAGGGCCAGCCGGACCAGAAAGCGCTCTCCCTGGACCTCCTGCCAGTCGATGTCGAGTCGTCGCTCGGGCTCGTTCGCCAGGAGTAGCAGGTTGGGGCAGTCCGATCGGTGGATGCTCACGCCCCGGCCCCGCGTCACGTACCCGGCGACCGGATCCCCTGGCACGGGCTGACAACATTGCGAGTAGCGCACCATCAGCCCATCCACGCCCTGGATCCGCACTCCTTTGGCCGAGCCTCGCATGCGCTGCACGAGACGCTCGAACGCGCTGGACTTGACCGGTTGCTCGGGAGACGGCTCGGCTTCCGGATAGAGGATCGCCAGCACCTGGGCGATGTTGACGTCCCCCTGCCCTATCGAGGCGATGAGGTGCCTGGGGTCGGAGAGGTTGAGCGCCTCGGTCGCCACCTGGAGCTGCTCGTCGTCCACCTTGGGCCTCCCGCGCCGGCGCATCTCGCGATCCAGGATCTCGCGTCCCAGCTTGGCCGAGGTCTGCTGCTCCTCGACCTTGATCCATTGGCGAATCTTGTGACGGGCCCGGCCGGTGCGGACATGCGACAGCCAATCCCGGCTGGGGCGCGCGGTGGCCGATGTCAGGATCTCGACGGTGTCCGAGTTCTTGAGCTGCCGAGAGAGCGGCGCGATCCGCCCGTTGACCTTGGCGCCCTGGCAGTGCGACCCGATCTCGGTGTGCACGGCGAAGGCAAAGTCTATCGGCGTGGCACCCTTCGGGAGCTGGATGACATCACCGGCCGGAGTGAAAACGAAGATCTCGTCCTGGTACAGGTCGAGCTTGAGGAATTCCAGAAACTCCTCTGGCGTCCTCGCGTCCATCTGGAGCTCGAGTACCTGGCGAAACCAGGCGAGTGCGCGGTCGAGCTCGTCGGCACTCTTCGCGTCTTCCTTGTACAGCCAGTGAGCGGCGATCCCGTACTCGGCCGTGCGATGCATCTCGCGCGTGCGGATCTGGATCTCGAACAACTGCTTGGACGGCCCGAAGACGGTCGTGTGAAGGGACTGGTAGCCGTTGGATTTCGGCTGGGCGATGTAGTCCTTGATGCGCTCCTGGATCGGGGTCCAGCCGTCGTGGATGATCCCCATGGCGTGGTAGCAGTCGGCGACGTTGTTCACGAGCACGCGGATCGCCATGAGATCATAGATCTCCTCGTAGGGCTTCTCGCGCTGCTTCATCTTCTTGTAGATGGACCAGAGGTGCTTGGGCCGGCCCGTGACCTCGACATCGCGGATGCCGGCCCGCTCGAGCTCGCTCTGGAGCGGATCGGACAGGCGCGCGATCAGGGTCTCGCGCTCGACACGTCTCTGCGCCACCAGCTTCGCCAGCTTTCGGTACTCCGGCGACTCGAGGTGCTTGAACGAGAGATCCTCGAGCTCCCATCGCATCTGCGCCATGCCGAAGCGATGCGCCATGGGAGCGTAGAGCTCCATCGTCTCCTGCGCGATCCGGTGTCTCTTCTCCTCGGGCAGGTAGTCGAGCGTCCGCATGTTGTGGAGACGGTCCGCCAGCTTGATGAGGATGACGCGAACATCCTTGGCGACCGAGAGCAGCAGCTTCCGGTAGTTCTCGACCTGGCGTTCCTGGGTCGAGCGGAAGGTGATGTTTCCGATCTTGGTGACACCATCGACGATGTGCGCGATCTCCTTGCCGAACTCCGCCTCCACGTCCTGGACGGTGATCGCGGTGTCCTCGACGACATCGTGGATCAATCCGCTCGCCACCGTCACGCTGTCGAGGTGCAGCTCGGCGAGAATCTTGGCGACCTCCACGCAGTGGAGGACGTAATTCTCTCCCGACGATCGCTTCTGGCCGCGATGGGCCTTCTCGCTGAAGCGGTACGCGCGCGCGAGAAGGTCGCCGTCGAGGCGCTCGACGAGCGGCCCCTCCGCGAGATTCCATCCCGGTATCACATCCCGAAGCGCCGTCGCCGTCACAGCAGTCCCGCCTCCGCAAAGCTCGAGTAGCGTCCCCGGCCCACGATCACGTGGTCGTGCACCGGGATATCCAGCAGTCGCCCCGCCGCCGCCATCTGCTCCGTCACCGCCCGGTCATCCGCCGACGGCGTGGGGTCGCCGCTCGGATGGTTGTGCACGAGGATGATCGCCGCCGCGCGCTCGGCGATCGCTTCGCGAAACACTTCGCGAGGATGGACAAGCGAAGAATTCAGAATGCCTCGCGTCACGGTGATATCCCGTTCCAATCGATGCTGCGAATCGAGCACCGCGACGTGAAACTCCTCCACCGGCAGATCTTCCAGTCGCGACGCGTAGACGGCATGAACATCACGCGGCGAGCGCATCGGGGCGCCCTCGTCGCGTACTTCACCCGCCATGCGGCGCCCCAACTCGAGGGCGGCGTGGATCGCCACCGCACGAGCCGTTCCGATTCCACCCAGGACGGTCAGCGCGGCCACCGGACGCGAGGCCACTCGGCGGAGGGACCCCGACGCACTGGAGAGGACCAGCTGCCCGAGACCGAGCGCCGAGCGCCCTGCACCCCCGGAGCCGAGCACGATCGCCAGCAACTCGGCGGTGCTGAGCGACTGGGCGCCGAGATCGCGGAGCCGTTCGCGCGGACGGTCCGAGCGGGGCATCTCCAGTATAGTTAACGCTCTGCTGTTCCCGGTGCCAGCCGGCACATGTCCTCCCGGTTCGGGCGCGGGAGCGAACATGAGGCCGGAGACGGGCGACGAGCGCATCGCTTCGACTCGATCAGAAACATCAGAACGTCGGACGCCGCCGCCGGATCGGGGCACCGCCGCGGCGGTGTGCAACGAGTCAGAACGTTGTCTCGGGCGTGTCTAGCGAACCGTCGCCCCGTGACACTTCTTGAACTTCTTTCCGGATCCGCAGGGACAGGGGTCGTTCCGCCCGACGCTCGACCAATCGACCGGGCCATTGACCGCCCGTGCGTCGAGAGAGCGGATGCGACCGGCGCCGACCACCAGCGGATCCTTCCGCGCCACCGGCTGATTGCGCGGTGACTCGCCCGGACCGATGTCCATCACCTCAGCCGCACCCGCACCGTCGCCATTGCCCTCGGCGCCGCTCGCCGCGTCCTCGGAGGGGATATCCTCCAGAATGCCCATCGCGTTGTAGCGTTTGGTCGGACGCTGCCGCGCGGGTGTCCCGCCGCGTGCGGGCCCATTGCCTCCGGGCGCGGCCCCGGCGCTCTGTGCCTCGAATTGCTCGTGGTTGAACACCAGCTGCACACGAAGAAATCGCTCGGTGAAGGTGTTACGGATATCGTGCATCAGATCCTCGAACATCGAGTACGCCTCCTGCTTGTACTCGATCAGCGGATCCTTCTGGCCCCACGAACGGAAGTGGATGGCCGCCCGAAGCTGGTCCAGATCGTAGAGGTGATCCTTCCACTTCTCATCGATCACGTTGAGCATGACGAGAGCCAGCAGTTGGCCCGCGTACTCGTTCAGACTCGCCAACTTGTTCTGGAGGGCGACGCCTCCGGCGATGCGCGCATACTCCTGCGCGTCCGCCATCGACTGAGGGCGGTTGCCCAGTCCGTCCTCGCGAGCCTCGAATTCCGGCACGGTCAGGAGGTAGTGCATCAGCAGCTCCTGGCGAAGGAGCTGCAGGTCCCACTGTTCGGCGCTGTCGTAGCCGATGAGGTTCATTGTCACACGGCGCTGCAGCGCCCCCTCGATCATGCCGAGCGCTTCCGCCTTGAGCTCCTCGCCTCCCTCGAGCGCGAACGCGCGCAGCGAGTAGATCACTTCCCGCTGCTGGTTCATGACATCGTCGTACTCGAGCAGCCGCTTCCGCGACTGGAAGTTCTGCAGCTCGACGCGCTTCTGAGCCTGCTCGATCGAGCGCGTGATGAGGGGGTGCGTGAGCACCTCTCCCTCCTGCGCACCCATCCGGTCCATCAGCTTGGCGATGCGCTCCGATCCGAAGAGCCGCATCAGGTCGTCCTCGAGCGAGAGGAAGAACTGGGAGGCGCCCGGGTCGCCCTGCCGTCCGGCGCGGCCGCGAAGCTGGCGATCGATCCGCCGCGACTCGTGGCGCTCTGAGCCGATGATGTGGAGACCTCCCATCTCCTCGACCGACACCTCCTTGTTGTCCGCATCCTTCACCATCGACGGCTTCGCCACCGTGACGCCCGGTCCCAGCTTGATGTCGGTGCCGCGGCCCGCCATGTTGGTCGCGATCGTGACGCCGCCGGCCTGACCCGCCCCGGCAATGATCTCCGCTTCCCGCTGGTGGTACTTGGCGTTCAGCACCTCGGGTCGGAGGCCGCGCTGCTTGAAGAGCCGCTCCAGCGTCTCCGACACTTCGACGCTCACCGTCCCGACGAGCACCGGATAGCCGAGCTCGTGCAGCCGGCGCGTCTCCTCGACGATGGCGTTGTACTTCTCGCGTCGCGTCTTGTAGATGAGATCGTGCCGATCGTCGCGGATCACCGGCATGTTGGTCGGGATGACGGCAACCTCCAGCTTGTAGATCTGGAAGAATTCGGTCTCTTCCGTCTCTGCCGTCCCGGTCATCCCCGCCAGCTTCTCGTACATCCGGAAGTAGTTCTGGATGGTGATCGTGGCCATCGTCTGGGTCTCACCCTTGACCTGGACCCCCTCCTTGGCCTCCACCGCCTGGTGCAGTCCCTCGGACCAGCGACGTCCCGGCATGGTGCGGCCAGTGAACTCATCGACGATCAGGACCTGCGCCTCCTGCACCACGTAGTTGACGTCCTTCTCGTACAGGGCGTGCGCGCGCAGCAGCTGATGGACGATGTTGAGCTTCTCGCTCTTCATCGCGTATTCGCGCTCGATCGCGGCGCGCCGCTCGAGCTTGTCCTGCGGCGGCATCTCATGGTCGTGATCGAGCCGGTAGATGGCCTCCGAGATGTCGGGCAGCACGAAGGCGTCGTGGTCGCCGGGCGACATGTAGTCCACGCCCTGATCGGTGAGATGCACCGTGTGACCCTTCTCATCGAGGACGAACAGCAGCCGCTCCTCGAGATCACCGAACTGTTGCTTCGATCCGGGCTGCTTTCGGTCGGCGAGGTGCTCCAGCTCCATCTTCTGGACCAGCTGCTTCGTGCCCTGCTCCTGCAGCACCTTGAGCAGCCGTTTGTTCTTCGGAGAACCGAGCTGGGCCTGATACAGCCGCAAGCCAGCCGTGTGCGTGTCCTTGCTCGCGAGCGCCTCCTCACCTTCGGCGACGAGCCTGTTGGCGATGTCGTTCTGGGCCCTCACCAGCCGCGCGACTGCGGCGTTGTGCTCGCGATACTCCCCATCACTCTCGTTGCCCACGGGCCCGGAGATGATGAGCGGGGTGCGGGCCTCGTCGATCAGGACCGAGTCCACCTCGTCCACGATCGCGTACCAGTGGCCGCGCTGAACGCGCTGATCGAGCGATACCACCATGTTGTCGCGCAGATAGTCGAAGCCGAACTCGTTGTTCGTTCCGTATGTGATATCGCAGAGATACGCGTTGTGTCGCTCCGCCGTGCCGGGCTCGGTATCGTCCAGGCAGCCCACCGTCAGCCCCAGATATCGGTACACGTGTCCCATCCACTGCGAGTCGCGGCGGGCCAGATAGGAGTTGACGGTGACGAGGTGGGTTCCCTTCCCCGCCAGGGCGTTCAGATACAGGGGGAGTGTCGCGACGAGGGTCTTCCCCTCGCCCGTCGCCATCTCCGCGATCTTGCCCTCGTGGAGCTGCAGGCCGCCGATCAGCTGCACCTCGTACGGCACCATATTCCACTCGACATCGCGCCCGGTGACGGAGACGAGGGTGCCAACGAGACGACGGCATGCCTCGCGCACTGTCGCAAACGCTTCCGGCAGCAGCCGGTCGAGCATCTCGGCGATGACCTGGCGTAGCTCTCCTTCCACGCCGCCCCGCCCATCAGCTCCCCCGAGCTCGGCGTCGAGCCGCTCGCGCTCGGCCGTGTCTGCGGCGGCGTGCTTGGCCTCCTTGAGAGCGGCGATCCGCTGCTCCAGCGGAGCCGTACGTTCGCGCATCATCGCCCGGAACTTCTCTGTCTGGCTGCGCAGCTCCTCGTCGCTGACTCCCTGCAGTCGCGTGTCGTGCCGGAGGATCTCGGCGATCACGGGCTCGACCCGACGCAACTCGCGGTCGTGTCGGGTTCCGAACAGGCGTGTCAGAATGGGCTTCAGCATGTGTTCCTCTAGCGATACAGCCGCGACGTCTCGATGTACGTGGCAACGCCGTCGGGCACGAATCCTCGCACCGAGCGGCCGGCGCGGGTCCGTGCCCTGATCTCGGTCGATGACACGTCCACGCGACGGGTGGCGAGTCGCTCCAGCCTGAGCTCCCGCAGCGCGCCGTCCGCCGCGGATGGCGCGGGATCGTCCCCGACCCTGGTCAGCACCACGACACGCGCCAGCCCTGCGATCCGCTCGGGCTCCCGCCAACTCCGGAGCTGCTCGGCCAGATCCTCCCCGATCAGGAGGTACAGCTCGGCATCCGGAAAGCGGACGGCGATCTCCGACAGTGTGTCGACGGTGTAAGATAACCCGGGCCGCCGGATTTCCACGGGGTCGACCTCGAAGCGAGGGTCGTCGCAGATCATGGCGCGCAACATCTCCACGCGCTGCTCACCGGTGGCTTCCACAACACCGACCTTGAACGGCTGTCGTCCCGCCGGTACAAAGAGCAGCCGGTCAAGCGCGAGAAGCTCGAACGCGTCGCTGGCAGCGAGCAGGTGACCGACGTGCGGCGGGTCGAAGGTTCCCCCGAGGATGCCGAGTCGCACAGCGCGCGGGTCAGGGCACCGCGGCAGAAGACGGTGTCGCGGTGGCGGCCGTCTGTGGACCGGCACCGCACGCCTGCCGCACGTCACGGTCGCGAGGATACGCCTGCCACAGGACGGTGCAGACGTCCCGTTCATCCTGATGATAGCGAATGCTCCGATACGATTCCGCGAGCCGCAGCTGGGCGCTCTTCACCTGGGGGGTACCCGGAAAGAGCTTCACCACGTCCTTGAAGTAGATGATCGCGGAATCGTAGGCGTGCCGGCGGAAATAGTGCATCCCGTTGTCGTACGTCTTGGCCGCCATCCAGGAGTTCAGACGGAAGATCTCCACGTCGGCGGCCGCGCGGAGAGACGAGTTGGGATAGAGTTGAAGCAGGGTCCGAAACGTGTTGAGCGCCGTCTCTCCGTACTGGGCGTCGAGTGTCGGTTTGTGCCAGAGCTTCGAGTAGGCCTGACCCGCCGCGAGCAGCGCGTCGTCGCCCAGACTGTCGTCGGGAAAGCCTTCGGTGAGACGCGAGAAGCTCTGAGCAGCCAGCAGATGCTCGTCGCGGGCCTCATGCGACTTCCCGAGGAAGTAGAGCGCCGGCGGCATGAGTGGATCGCGGGAAGGAAGCTCGAGCGTGAGCTTGTCGAAGCCGGTGACGGCGTTGTCCCAGTGATGCTTCCGGTACTCCGCCATCGTTGCGGTGAACAGCTGCTGATTCGTGAGATGCGCCGGCGGCCACGGCTCGACGTGGCACGCCGTGAGAGTGATGGCGGCCAACGCGTAGACGAGACGGGCGCTTCGCTTCAGGATCATGTGCGTAGCTGGTACCCGCGAGCGCGCGGTCGGTTCACTGTGACAAGGCCGGCATCGTCGACCGGAAGTACTCGATCGTCCGGGCAAGCCCTTCGCGCAGGCCAATGGACGGCTCCCATTTCAGAGCAGACCGCGCGCGCGTGAGATCCGGTTGCCGCACCTTGGGGTCGTCCTCCGGAAGTGGCCGATACACGAGCGCGGACCGGCTTCCAGTCAGCTCCAGAACGAGCGCCGCCAGCTCCCGCACGGTGAACTCGGCCGGATTTCCGATATTCACCGGCTCGGTCTCGTCCGACTGGAAGAGGCGGTAGAGGCCCTCGACCTCATCGTCGACGAAACAGAAGCTACGCGATTGGGTGCCCTCGCCGTAAAGAGTCAGCGGCTCCTCACGAAGTGCCTGGACGATGAAATTGGAGACTACGCGACCGTCCTGAGGTCGCATCCGCGGTCCGTACGTGTTGAAGATGCGCACGATGCGGGTATCGACGCCGTGGGTCCGGTGGTACGCCATGGTCGCAGCCTCCGCGAACCGTTTGGCTTCGTCGTAGACTGAGCGGGGTCCGACGGAGTTGACGTTGCCCCAGTAGTGCTCGGGTTGCGGGTGAACCAGAGGATCGCCGTAGATCTCGGAGGTGGAGGCGAGAAAGAAACGCGCTCCCTTGGATCGGGCCAGCTCCAGCGAATTCAGCGTGCCGACCGACCCGACCCGGAGTGTCTCGATGGGGTAGCGCAGGTAGTCCACGGGACTTGCCGGACTCGCGAGATGCAACACACCATCCAGCGACCCATCCACTCGCGGAGGAGTCGTGACGTCATGCCTCTCGAAGGTGAAGCGGGGATGGCTCGCGAGGTGCGCCAGGTTGGAGGGCGAGCCAGTGAGGAAGTTGTCCATCCCCACGACCGAGTGCCCATCCTCGAGGAAGCGATCGGTCAGGTGGGAGCCCAGAAATCCGGCGGCGCCCGTGATGAGGACCCTCACGTGAGGATCATCCTCCCCGTCGGCCAATCGACAGGTAGGTGAAGCCGTACTGTGCCATCCGCTCGGGCTCGTAGAGGTTCCGCCCATCGACGATCAGCGGGCGTGCCAGAGCCGCGAGCATCCGCTCGAAGTCGGGACGCCGGTACTCGTTCCAATCGGTGAGAATGGCGAGCGCCTGCGCTCCGGGGAGGGCGTCGTAGCTCAAGGCCGCGTACTCGATGCGATCGCCCAGTCGACGCCGCGCCTCCGCAATCGCGACCGGGTCATGGGCGATGACGTGGGCGCCCGCCTCCAGCAGCTTCTCGATGAGCGTCAGCGCTGGGGCCTCACGCATGTCGTCCGTTTGTGGCTTGAAAGCGAGCCCCCACACGGCGATGCGCGCTCCCGAAAGACTCTTCCCGAGCTGGTGGGAGATCTTCTCGAAGATTCGCCCTTTCTGCCGCTCGTTCGCCGCCTCCACCGCCGACAGTACCGTGAGCTCGGCATGGCAGTCCCGGCCCGTCCGGACGAGCGCCTTGACGTCCTTGGGGAAGCATGAGCCGCCGTAGCCTGGACCGGGGAAGAGAAAGGCCGGACCGATGCGCGAATCGCTTCCGATTCCTCGCCGCACGAGGTCCACATCGGCCCCGACCCGCTCGCAGAGGTTCGCGATCTCGTTCATGAACGAGATGCGGGTGGCCAGCATGGCGTTGGCCGCGTACTTGGTCATCTCCGCGGAGGGGATATCCATGAAGATGATCGGTTTCCCGGTACGCACGAAGGGCGCGTACAGCTCCGCCATGACGGTGCGCGCGTAATCGGAGTCGACGCCCAGCACCACGCGGTCGGGCTTCATGAAGTCGTCGACGGCAGCTCCTTCCTTGAGGAACTCGGGATTGCTGCACATGTGGAACGACTGCGCGGCGGACCGACCGATCTCGGCGGCGACTCTGCGCGCCGTCCCGACGGGGACCGTGGACTTGGTGACGACCACGGCCTCCCGTCGCAGATTCTCTCCGATCGTTCGCCCGACGTCGAGGACGTGTCGCAGATCAGCCGAGCCGTCCTCATCCGGGGGAGTACCGACGGCGATGAAGATGACTTCCGCCACCTGAACAGCGGCTGGCACATCGATCGTGAAATGGAGTCGCTGCTGGGCGACGTTGCGCTCGATGATCTCGTGGAGACCGGGCTCGTAGATGGGCATTACTCCCCGGCGCAGCCCATCCACGCGCGGCTCGTCGACATCGGCACAAATGACGTCGTTGCCGGTCTCGGCGAGACAGGCGCCCACCACCAGCCCCACATAGCCCGCCCCGACGACCGTTATGTGCATGATGGGAGACGCCCAGGGTGCCGTGTGTTTCGCATAGAGCCAGTGAAGTTATTCGGCGCTGGCGGTCGGGGCAACGGAAAAGGGGCTGCCGCGGAGAGCGGAAACGGGACACGCGAGGCGGAAGACATCCCGCCTCGCGTGTTCGGCCGTGCGCCCCATCCAGACCGCTCGGGCCGGAGTGGCTCCTAGTAGTGCTGCGTCGCGTCGATTGTGAAGACCACGCGCCGATTGCTCTCGGCGCCCGGCTGATCCTTCTGCGCGCCCGGGATGACCTGGCGGTTGATCTGCTTGCCGTACGACACGGTCCGTAGCTGACGCTCGGGGAGACCGAATTTCTCCACCATGACGCGCCTCACCGCATCGGCCCGCCGCAGCGAGAGCTTGGCGTTGTACTCCGGCGATCCAGCCGGATCCGCGAATCCTTCGATCGTGACGAGAGCCGTCGGGTAGACGCGCTTGATCACGTCGGCGACCTGCGAGAGCACGGTGATGTCGCTGGCCCGCACTTCCGACGAGTCGAAGCCGAAGTACACCGGCACGACGTACTTGGCAACGAGATCGCTCGACTGTTGGATCTCGACCTTCTGGTTGCGCAGACTGTCGAGGAGCGGTCGAATCCCGGCCAGCTGTTCGGCCATCGCGGACCGCACCGCGCGGTTGATCGCGGCGGTGTCGATCGGCTGGGTGACGACCACCGGGACGATCGGCGTATTCGTGCGCTGCTCGCCCCAGAAATAGGTGAAGCTCACGTTGTGAGCGTCCCCCACCGGGTCGTTCTGGAAGAAACCGGCGCCGCCGTTCTTGTAATTGCGGAACGAGTACTCGAGCCGGAACTGGCCGACGTTGACGCCGGCGCCGAGCGCGAGCCCGCTCCGGTTGTCGTCGCCCGTCTCGTAGCCAATCCGGGCGATCGCGACACCATTCATCGTCGACTCGATGCCCAATCCCACCGTCGGCTCGTCACGGTCCAGGAAGTTGAGCTGGCCCACCGCCTTCGCATCGAAGATGATGGGCTGTCCGCGAAACAGCAGCGGCGTCTGCAGCAGGTTGCGCTGTCTCAGCAGGTCGAACGCTCCGCCGAAGTAGCCGATCAGAGGGGGTGCGAATCCCTGGAAGGATTCGTCGAAGTTGACCTTGGTGCCGATGTTCCGAACACCCCCGCCCAGCGTCAAGCGATCACCGACATCGAACTGCATGCCGGAGCTCACGCCGACCGAACCCTGGGTCTGGGATCCGAGCGCTTCCTGAGAGAAGATCAGGGTGCCACCCCAGCGCCACCACCGAGCGAGCGAGATGGCCCCGCCGCCCTCGAGCGCCCATTGGTAAGCGCGCGCCGAGCCCGTGGGCTCGCCGGCCGTCCGACCGTCGATCTGGCCGGCGTTGAACACGCGCGCCGCGACGCCGAAGGTGGCGAGCTCGGTGGGAAAAGCCACCGCGGCGCCGACGAGTTGCGTTTGCGCGAAGCGCTGAGCCGCGTTGACCGTGAACGCGTTGGTCTTGAGGCCGGCCAGGCCGGCGGCGTTGTACCAGATGGTAGCCGGATCACGATCGATTCCGGCCATCGCCTGGCCGAGACCGACGGCCCGCGGCGAGATGGGGATACCGAGCATGGTTGCCGAGTGGACGCCGCCGTCCGCGTCGCCGCCGGCAAACTGCGCGGCGGCGATCGCCGGGGAGAGCGCGACGCACACCAGCGCGAGAATCTGCGAGTTTCTGTGCATTGCGTCGTTCCTCACCGGATGACCATGAGCTTGTTACGGAGCTGACGGCGAGCGCCGTTTTGCGTCGCCTCGACGATCACGTAATACATGCCGCCCGCCACCGCTTCGCCGCGGCCGTTCAGGAGCGGCCAGGTGAAGCGCACGGCCTGATCGCCATTGGCGCCGGGCGCGACAGTTCCGGGCGGGTTCTGGGTGCCGCTGCCGCCGGCGAACACCGTCCCGGTCGTCCGGAAGGTGGTGATGCCCATCATGTCGAAGATGGCCATCTGCCAGGTCGTTCCGGGATCGGCGTTGAAGATGATGACGCCCAGGTCGCCAGCGCGCCCGATCACGGGATTATTCTCGAACACGATATCGCCTGGCGTCGTGACGATGACCGTCAACGGCACGCGGATGGAGACGACGTCGTTGGCCTGGATGATCAGATCCCCTCGGTACGCCCCGGCGAGGATGCCAGTCGGGATCCGAACGGTCACGGTCACGCGGTCCGAATCGCCGATCACCACGCTCGTGACAGTAGCGGGGGTGAACGAAATCGCCTCACGCCGAATGCGCAGTCCGGTGCCCGACGTCGCCACGAGGTCGGTCGCGTCGATCCGGACGTTTGTCAGAGCGATGTTGCCGAGATTGGCGACGCGAAACACTCCGCTCACCGTCTGGCCGGGACGACCTCGGAGCACCACCGAGTCGGCGCGGGCCGCGGTGTCCGCCTGGACGAGCCCGATACCCGCCTGGCCGAGCACCTCGATCTCGACGATGAAGTCGTCCACGCGTGTCTTCCGGCCGTTGATGCCGGTGCCCTGCAGCAGCACCGTATCGGCGACCGCGATTCGCCCGCGATAGATCCCGGCCGGGGTGCCATTGGGAATGTTCACATACATCGGAACGGCCCGCGAGAAACCGTTCTTGAGCGGGTTGAGAAAATCCGCGATGACGAGATTCGTCCGCAGGATGACCAGCGCTGGATTGGACACGTTCACGAAATCCGCCGTGTCACGGATCACGAGGTTGTTGAAATCCACCCCGACCGTGTATCCGTCCTTGTCGATGTCCTGATCCGAATTGGCGCCATTCACCAGGACGAAGGTGCCGCGCACCGTTCCGAAGCCCGATCGCCCGACCAGGTGCATCACATTGCCGTTCAGGTTGCCGCAAAAATCGCAGATGTCGAAATCCCCGCCGGGAACAGTCTGGGCGCGGACTGGCAGAGCCAGAGCCGCCAGGCCCGAGATCAGGGCGAGGAGAGAGAATCCGCGCCGGACGGCTCGAGCCCGTCGTTCGGCGCTTCGAGAGATTGTGCTCGTCATGGATACGGTCCTTAGGGCCGCGAGAAAGAGCACGCACCGCCGACCACGGTCGGATTACCGCGACGGGCTGCGAGGAAGCCTGATGTTCCGCTCACCGCGGAGAACTCCGTGGACAGGGCCTGAACGTCGTTGAGTGAGGCGAAGTCCAGTCCGTTGTTCGATGCGCCCTGGACGGCTTGCCGCTGCCAGGTGAGGCCGCCATCGCGGGAGATGAGGATCACCCCGTTGACGACGTTGGACTGACCGGTCCGGCGGCGCGTTGACCGCCCGATGATGAACCCGAGCTGTCCCCCGGGGGCGAACGATGCCCGCTTGAAGGAGAAGGTCGTCGTCGTGTTCGTCGTGGGGTCGTTCACGGCCTGCGGAATTCCCTGGGCGGCACCCAGCTTGGTGACCGCGCCGGTGGCGGTGTTCACCCGCAGCACGACCGACGAATCGCCGAGCAGCAGGCCGTCGGTGGCGTTGATGAAGCCGGACCCGAGCAACGAGAAGACTCCGCTCGGAAGGACTAGCTGGGTGAAGGTGCGACCGCCATCGATGGAGCGATAGCCGAATCCCTGGCCGGCCACCGAGCCCGTGCCGAAGACCGCGACCAGAGCATTCGTGGCACCCGGCGAGAGGCTCGCATCGACGGGAATGAAATCCGGATTGGTGGGGATTCCCGTCGCCTTGGTGAGCACTTTCGTGACGAGGTCGTACCGGTAGACGGCGGACGAGCCGAACTGTCCCGCCATGAGCAGCACGCCGCCATTGGAGGCCGTGCGCGCGAAGCTCAGGGCCGACATGAACTCCGGCGTGGTGAGCACCGTGTCGAAGGTGAGGCCGCCGTTGATGCTCCGGAAGAGCGCGTTCCGAACGACTCCGCCGGCGAGGAACGCTCCCACCATGTAGAGCGAATCGACCGACGCGGCCCGGAGCGACTGGGTGGATGCGATATCGACGTTCTTGAATCGCGCCTGGAAGTTGATGCCGCCGTTGGTCGTCCGATACACTCCGCCGCCCGACGTCACGATGTAGCCGATGGTCGAGTTGGGGAAGCTGACCGCTGTCACGTTGTCGTTGGTCGGCGAATCCAGCAGTGCCCAGCTGATGTCGCTCACCGGCGGGCGCTCGGTGGTTCGGGTGAAACTGACCGGCTCCGCGAGCGCGATCCCATTCGTCCCCAGAATGTTCTGCACCCGCACGTTGATGCGCGTCAGGAACGCGAACGACTGTGACGGGGAGAAGATGAGGGTGTCGCCCGAGAGCCGCAGCGACCCGGGGATGCGCAGTCCGGTACAGGAGTCCGTGACGACGAAGTTCGCCGGGTCGAGCGCGGTCTGCGGTGACACGGGTTGATCGAAGACGACGGTGATTGC
The DNA here is from genome assembly GCA_038253885.1 of Gemmatimonadales bacterium. Taxonomy (GTDB): domain Bacteria; phylum Gemmatimonadota; class Gemmatimonadetes; order Gemmatimonadales; family Gemmatimonadaceae; genus JALZAQ01. Next base: position 61,575 of record JBBSGP010000004.1, read on the forward strand.
GCCTTGCCGCGCGATGGTGTCCGGCGTCATGATCGTCAGAACCGGCGGCCGGATCACCGGGCCGCTCGGATCGCGGTCGCAGCCGACCGCCAGCCACGCGAACAGCGCGGCGCAGACAACGCGAGCGCCGACGCCAATAGGTTTCCCTGCCACGTCGAACCTCATCAGTGGAGTGAGTCGGGTGAGCCCGCGCGCGCGGCGCGTCCTCGGCCCGGAAGCCAGTGCGGAACGAATGTGCACAAACACGCGTGTGATCAGCTGCCGAGTCCGGAGCACTGGGGCACGAAGTCCGAGCACGGATCTCCCCCAGCGCCACTGCCTGTCTGGGACTTGCAGCCCCCACTAGTCGTCACGTTTACGTCGACGGTGTACTCGAGCCGAGTCACGAGGGGCTTCACATATTCCTGCTTTTGCTGATGCATCGTCGCTCTCCTGTAAGCTGTAATCACCCGAATGACAGAATGGGGAGCGCGCGCGCTGCACTCGCGCGCGCCGTCGGAATCCCCGCCGGGATGCCCTCGGTCACGGTTCTCGGAATACCAGTTGGATGGAGACCGAGCTTGAACGCCTTCAGATGGGTCATGGCGCAGTACTGCTGAACATAACCGATTGGAGAGCCCGTCACCTGCTCGACGACGGCCGGACAGGAATAGCACATCGGCCGGAGCGAGCATCCGTTGCACGGATGATGGTCCGGCAACCGACGCTCCACCTTGGCGGCCATCGCCTCCCATACTGCCTCGAACGACTCCTCGAGCAGGTTTCCCACCGTCTGCCTCGACGTGACGCAGGTCGAGACCCCGCCGTGGACGTTGACAGAGATATTCGTCATCCCGCCACCACAATGATACAGCCGACCGGGATCGCCCGCCTTGGGACGCTCGAGTAGGCGCCGCGCGTTCGAGAAGCCGGGATCCATCTCCTCCTCGAGCGCCACGACTCGCCGCGGCGCGAGCTGCAGCGCCAGCGGCGCGTCGCTGCCCTTCTCCTCCGGCGAGATCACAGTGTCGAACCGGAAGGAGGAGCCGTGCGCCGCCGCAAAATCACGCATTGCCGGAATCTCATCCACCGTCAGCGTCATCGCCGGGCATTTGAGCTCGAACTTCACACCCCGCTCGCGAAGCAGTCCCAGTGCTCGGACCACGCGACCAAACGCGTTGGGAATGCCGGTGACGGTGCGATAGCGCTCCTCGCTCAACCCGTACAGGCTGATCGACACCATCTCCGGTGGCCACTCCGCCAGAAAATCGGCCCACCGCTCGCCGATGAGGTAGCCGTTGGTGTTGACGTTGGGCAGGAGCCCGCGACGCTTCGCCGCCAGGTAGATCTCGGCAAATTGCCGGTGGGTGAACACCTCCCCGCCGGTGAGCAGCAGCGACAGCGTTCCCGCGGCGGCGAGCCGGGTGAAGATCAGCTCCGCCTGCTCCAACGACATCACGTCTTCGCGGGCGGCGTTCGGCGCGATGTAGCAGTGCTGGCAGGAGAAATTGCAGGTCGCGATGATCTCGACGACGGCGGATATCGGAATCCGCCGGGGACGCGAGTACGCTGTGATCCGCCCGCGCAGCGCGGACACGGGCTCGGAGCGAACCGCAACCGTCACGATGTGATCTCTCGGCTCTGGATGGCGTCGATGCTCGCGAGCTGGGTCAGAAACTCGTCGACATCCGCTTCGGCGACTTCGGGCGACACGTCGAACCTTTCCACCAACGCCCCGGTGAGCTCGGACGTCGGTGTCCATTCCCCGAGTCTCTCCCAGAGCACCGCCGCGGTGGCCGTCAATTGCAGAAGGGGCGCGACACGATCGCGTCGCAGCGCGATGAGCAGGTGCTCCTCGCCGACGTGGCGATATACGTACGCATCCGAACGTATGTGCTCACGCCGCATCGCTCGTTCGGTGTGCGCTGATACGATCATTCTCCACGTGTGACAAGGTCTCGTCCGATCCGGCCATTCGCTCCCGACCGCCACTGTCGCTCAGCAACCGGCGACCGCGCTCGTCGCGTGCTCGCGGGCCAGTGAGTACGCCGCCGCGGTCGGCTGAAAGTGCAAGGAGTACAATGGAATCCGGCTGACCATCTGCTGGAGCAGATCGATGGTGCAGATCACCTCATCGCGATCGGCGGTAGGCTGGACCGTTCGGACGAAGCACTCGCTGAAGGCAACGCCAGGATCGACGACCTCAAGATAATCGCGTTCATCCTGCACTAGCAAGAAACCGGCCCCGACGGGAGCGTGGTCGGCTGAACACGCAGCATAGGTGCCGTGCCAGGGAGTTCCCCACGCCGTCACGTTGGATCCGTCGATCGTCACGATCGTGCGCTCATCGGTGAGCACGGTTCCGCCGGCGCGATCGGCGATCTCGGCCACCGTCGACTTGCCCGCTCCCGAATGGCCGACAAAAAGCAGGGCACGTCCGTCGGACGCAATCGCTGACGCATGGAGGATGAATCCACGCCTGCGGCCGAGAAGTCGGGACACCAGATACTCATCGATCGGATGCCCGAGCGGAATCGCTCCGCCCCGCAAGCGCGTGGCAACGGTGACGTATTGGGCCCGCTGCACGCCCGGCTCGAGGGTGAGCGTAAACAAATGTTGTCCGACACACCCCTTTGCTGGAAAATAGACTTGCTCTCGTCCCCAGGCGTCGCGCCGGAGCTCCCACACACCGTTCGACTCGAATACGACGGGCGCGACGAGGGGCTGGGCGCTTCCAACCGAGCACTCCACGGCGACATCGGGCCGCGCTCCCGCCCGCTCGAAGGCCAGATAGCCGGGCTGAACCAACAGCGGATGGTCCTCGCTCGATGCGACGAAGTGGATCGCGATGGGCCCTATTCCCAGAGTGATAGACTCACGTCGCACCCCGTTAGCCCGTCCCAGCTGACCCGGGCTCACGACGGAGACATGGTCGCGCGGAAGAGGGCGGCCGCGATCCGTCGCAGCGTGAACCGGAGCTTCGCCCGGCTCCCCACAGGCGACCGCACTCCACGTCCAGAAGGCCCTTCCCCGATATCGATCGCCGTCACGACCGCCACGACGTCGCTCAGCGGAATGGGGAGGTCTGGCGCGGCGCAGGAGTCGCCGGCGGTCTGAACGCTGTCGCGCGACACGCGGAGGACCCGATGGAGCATGACAGGGCGATCGCGGGTCAGAACGATATCCCCCACTCGGGGGACCGATACCGGCGACAGAAGCGCCCCAGCTCCATCGGGCAGCGCCGGCCGCATACTCCATCCCGTGCTCGCGAGCCAGAGCTCGCCCCCGGCTCCGGTCACCGCGGCGGCGCGCGCCACCAAGTCCCGCGACGAGAGCAGCACGCGTTCGCGGGCAAACGAGGCACCGCCGGCTGGCGGTGAGCCGGCCAGCCGCCGGCTCACTTCGCGTCTCCGCTCAGCCGGCGCTCCTGCCACCTGGGGAAGAGCTCTCGCCAGCTCCGAGCGGCCCGGGTCCAGCTTCCGCGGCGAGCGCGTGTCGACAGGCGCCGTAGGGATCCTGAGAGTCCCGCACCATACGCGGTGCGCTGCCAGGGGGGAACGACGTAGCTACCGACGAAGCGCACGGCGTCGCGATACGATCCCGAAAGACCGATGTGCCGCCAGGCGGGGTGCGCATCGCGATGCCCCGTTCCGCGATAGCCCATCGCCGCTACGGCGGTCCGGTCTCCGCGAGCAGCCCGCTCCAGCAGGTGCGAGCGGTGCAGTGCCCATTCGAGATACCGCGACAGTCCGAGCTGGCGTGCCGCCGCGATGGTGGCGTGTCGGACGGGCTCGCCGAGCCCCTCCCAATACATCAGGAGATCGAGGAACCGTCCGAGCGGCGGATGGCGGTGCTTGGCGGCATTGAACGCCAGATACGGAATCTCCGACAGCCCGTCCTGGGCGAGCAGAGCACCGTCTCCATGCCTCAAAGTCCGCGAATCGGGCGCGAACGAGCACGGGGAGCGCCGGGCCTGCAGGAGGCTGGAGTGAACCTCGACGTAGGCGTGGGTTCCCGATCGCTCCCGCACGAAATTCTCGTCGCCGTCACGGTTTCCCCACAGCAACCGCCAGCCCGATTCACCGAGAAGGTCCGCGAAAGCGTCGCGGTACTCCCGCGGCACGAACAGATCGACGTCGTCGGAGCAGCGCGCACCCGCATCGCCGTACAGCTTGAGCGCGAGAGGCGCTCCCTTGAGGACGACCGGAAAGATCCCGAGCGTTTGCGCGAGGGCAGCGATCTCGGCCGCATCCGTGAGCTGCGCGCATCCGGCAACGCACGAGGAATGCGTGTAGCGACGCCACTGTTCGGCGACGATGGCCGGCGCCAGCGCACGGATGAGCGCGGCGCTGCGCAGCCATGCGGCGGCCGCGCAGCGCTCCAGGACGGCGAAGTGGAAAAGCAGCTCCCACTCCGGTGGTGCGCTGGCCGGCGCGATGCCGAGTGCCAGCGCCGCCGTCCACTCCACGACGCGACTGTCGGTCGCATCCCGGGCCGCAGCCGCTCGCGTCGCGGCATCCCTCACGGGCATCACGGCCGCTGCTCGGTGGCGCTCGATCTCGCCCATTGGCGCACGCGACCGAGGATGCCGTTCTGTGGAAGCCGGGATCCCTCGTGACCGTAGTAGTAATAGTAGTAATAGCCGTAGCTGCCGGTGAACGCGCCGCGGCGGAAATCGACATCGTTCAGCACGACGCCGGCAATTCGTCCGCCCACCGTGTGCAGCTGGCCGACGGCGCGCCGGATCGCCGCGCGGGCCGTCGATTCCACGCGTACGACGATGATTGTTCCATCAGCCAGGGTGGACAGGACCGCCGCATCAGTTACCGCGAGCAGCGGCGGCGAATCCAGCAGGATGATGTCGAACTCCGCCTTCGCATCGGACAACGCGTGCTGCATCGCCGGCGAGCCCAGCAGCTCGGACGGATTGGGAGGAAACGCGCCGCTCCCGAGCAGCGAGAGGTTCGGTATCTCGGTCGCCTGGTACGCGCTCGACAGCGCTGTCGCCCCGATCAGGACATCCGTCAGCCCGGGCGTACGAGGCACGTTCATCATCTTGTCCAGCACCGGGCGTCGCAGATCGGCGTCGATCAGCAGCGTCCGCTGCCCCTGCTGGGCAAAGGTGATGGCGAGATTCGCGACGGTGGTGGATTTTCCATCCGCCGGTCCCGGGCTCGTCAACACGATGACCTGAAGGTCCTGGTGCGCTCGCGCGAAAGCGAGGTTGGTCCGGAGCGAGCGATACGCTTCGGCCACTGGCGAGCGGGGGTCGATGTGGGTCACGAGCGGGCGGTTCTCCCGCTCTCCACGAGTGCGCTGGGCGCCGGGCTCCCGGATGCGGGGAATTGTGCCGAGGACGGTGAGCCCCAGTCGGTCGCGGATCTCGTCGGGAGACTTGACGGAGTCGTCCAGATTCTCGACCACGATCGCCGCTCCGAGACCGAGAAGCAGACCGAAGAGAATGGCGGTGATCAGGCTGCGCTTCCGGTCCGGGGAGATCGGCGCGCTCGGAAGTCCCGCCGGGTCGATCGTCCGCACGCCGAGGTCGTCGCTCTGCTCGGTGATGCGGGCGCGCTGGTACTCGGTCTGGAGCTGGTCGTACACCGCTTGGGCGGAGCGCACGTCGGCGACCAGCTTGGCCTCCTGCGCCTCGAGCGACGGATACTTCTCGGTCTGCCGCCGCAGGGTGGAGACGGTCGCATCCAGACTCTCGATGCGCGACTGCAGGCCCTCGAGATACAACCCGCTGGCGGACTTGAGGTCCTGTTTGGTGCTGGTGATCAAGCGGTCGACGGCCTTCACGTCGGGATTGACCGCGTTGTACTTGATCAGCAGCTCCTCACGCTGCCGGGACAGCTCGAACATGCGCTCGTACAACTTGGCGATATAGCTGTTCTTCTGGATCGCCTCCGTGCCCGCCAGCCGCCGGAGCTCGTCGGTGAGCGTGTCCGCCGCGGAGAGCTTGCCGATCAGCTTGACGTACTGATTTCGCTCGGCAACAAGACCTTGCCGATCGGACTCGAACTTGTGGATCTCGGCGCTCAGGGCCCCCGACTCCGTGCCGACGTTCGTGAGTTGCTCGCGCTCCTTGAACGCCCTCAACCCCTGTTGAAACGTGCCGACCCGCTTTTCCTGGGTGTCCAACTGGGCGCGGATGAACTCCGTCCGCCTTCTCGCCTGCTGCTTTCTCCCCTCGCTCGAGAAATCGATGTAAGCCTGGGCCAGCGAATTTGTCACATCCCTCACTGTGACCGGATCCGTGCCCGTCCACGTGATCTCGACGATGTTGGTCTGCGTGATGGACCGGGTGACGATCGATCCACGAACGCGTCCCGCGGCTGCTTGGAGAGGGATGATCTGGAGCGCGACGTCGGCCGCATCCGGTGGCGGGCGAGCCGGGACGGTGAACGTCAGTCCCTCGGCCGAGACCGGTGTACCATACCCGGCAGCGGCCAGGTGGCGCTCGCCCTGCACGAGGTCGTATCCGTCCTGCCGGAGGTGGACGGTGAAATTGCCGAACGTGAGCGCCGAGTCGATGACGGGTGGCTTCGTACCGAAGAGCTGGCTACGCTGCAGTTTCGGGGGCTTGACGATCACCAGGTTCAATCCCAGAGCGGAGACCACCTTCTTGGCGACTGGATCGCTCTTGATGACCTGTTGCTCCGACTGGATCGGGTCGACGCGGTAATCGCGGTAGGTCGGAGACTGAATTCCTGCGATCGGCGTCTGCGCATCCTGGATGCGGACGGTGGATGTCGCGCTGTACAGCCGCGGCTGCCGCGAGGTCCGCCAGGTGCTGCCGCCGACGACGACGAGAAACACCGACAGCACGAGCCACCAACGCTGCCGGATCGCGGTCAACGTCTGCTGTAAGGCCAGCGTTCGGGATTCTCCGTCGCCCCCCGCCGTCATGCCATCCGGGCGACCATTTCCGCTCATCTCGACCATGGCTCAGCGACGGATGTTGATCGCCAGGTTCGCGATCGTGAGAACGACACCGACGAAGCTCAGAGCGAACGCCACGTTCTCGCGGGTGAACGCCCCGCTGCGACGTGGCACGTACAGCACGTCGTTCGAGTACAGTACGATCCGACCCGACGCGCTTCCGGCGAGCGCCGCCTCGAGGTCGACCGGGAACGCCTTCCCTTCGCGAAGGACGCGGACGTGCCGAAGATTGGCGCGGTCCCCCGGACCTCCGGCAACCGTCAGCAGCTGCAGAAGATTGGCACCCGGCTCCACCGAATAAGGTCCCGGAGAGCGGACCTCGCCGAGCGCGGCCACGCGGATGAGGGGCAGAACCGAGACATCGGGATCGTTGAACCCCCTTTTCACAAGCTGCTGCTTGATCCGCTCCTTGATCTGTACCGGGCTCAGCCCCGCCACTTGCAGATCACCCAACCCCGGCATCTGCACGAAACCCTGCGCGTCGATCAGATAATCACCGCTCAGCTCCTTGTCGCGAAAGACGATGATCTTGAGAGCATCGGCAGGGCGCAGCACACCGACGTTGCGGCCGATCGCGGCCAGTACGGTATCCTGGGCCCTGGCCGGAGCCGCAGCGATGGTTGCCAGCGCCAGCAGACCGACGAGCAGGAGCGGGGGTGGGCGCACGACGTCAGAAAAGACGAACGCGGTACGAGCCGACAAATTGAACCCGAAAATAGGTTCCCGCGGCGAGCGGCTGATTGTTCACGTTCCTAATATGGGCCGCTTCCGCGCGAAAGGTCAGCGGCATGACGCCATCGAGCCACTCTACTGCCGCATCGCCGAGCCACGCGCTCTGCATGCCCGGCCGGTCACCGCCGACCGCCGGATACGGCTCGTTGGCATGGCCCAGCGCCGAGGGACCGGGCCGCTGATCGATGCGAAGGGAGCCACGCCGCCAATGGGCGAGGCCGCCACTCAGCCGCAGCCGGCCATTCGGATAGATCTCCGCCGACGCGCGGAAGATGTCGGCGTCCGGCCCGAGCATCGAGCCGAGAGGCTGATCGTACTGCTGATAGGCGAGCGCATAGGGCGAGCGGAGATAGGTGTAGCTGTCGATCCGTTGATATCGCAGGCCGACGCTCGCCGGAACGGTCACCGGAAGGCCGTAGGTCGTCTCGACGCGCCAGGCGAGCTGATCGGGTAGCCGCTGGCGATCCGCGGCGTCGATCTGGATGTCGTCCACCGTGAGTTCGCCGCTCACGGTGACGTGGCCGGAAGCGATATGTATTCCCGCGAACGCCGTGAGATTGTTGTCGTCCGCGCCCGCGCCGCTCCGGCTGGTATCGTGCTCGGCGATGACGAACAGCGTGGCCGGATTGGCGAACGCCAGATCGAACCCGCCGCCGCGCGAGGTGATGAGCGCGGTTTCCCCGACGGTGAGCTCGAGCGCGGGGGTGGCATGCACCGTGAGAGCGTGAGCGGCGATGAAGCGGTGATATCTGGGCGGGGTGATGTCCGGAGCGAGCGAATCGCGCGTCTGGTCCAGGAGCACGTCGTTGATGGATCCCACCAGAGCTCGAGCTTCCCACCGTGACCAGTGCGCACTCGCCAGGATGCGGTCCAGCGGCGGACCATGCGCCGAGAGCATGAGCGACTCGCGATCCTCACCGAGCCATGCCTCGGACGAGCGACCGACCGACACCGTGAGGAGGCTGGCGCTGCCGCTCAGGTAGGAATCGTCGAAGTCGAGGACCCCGGACGTCGACCGGAAAGCTCGGGCGCGGATGTGGGGATCATTTCGGCGATCACTCTGGGCGAAGATCTGCGCCACGGCGACGGCGCGGGGTCCCCCGGACCAGCTGACTCGACCGCGCACGATGCCGACGGCCGGCGGATCCCCCTCCGCAATCGGCCGCACGTCGCGCCAGAGAGGGTGAAATTCACCGGCGCCGAGTCCGGTAGCCCGCAGCGTTCCTTCGGCGCCGACGGTGAATGCCGGTGCGCTGTCGGGCCGCGTGCCGGAGGAATCCAGTCGCGCCGAGCTGGAGTCTGTTCCGAAGCGGGACAGTAACGCCTGGAGCACGGAGCCGGAGCAGGCGGAATCCCGGACCGCTTCGCCCAGCGAGTGACGCAACCGCCCGATCAGAAAAGGACGAAAGGGAGAGATGCGGGCGGACCGGCACCCCTGGTGCTCGAGCCCGCTCAGCTGATGGTAGGCGGGATCATCGAGGGGCAAGCCGACCAGAGGATGCTGGGCGCTCGAGCGGCCCGCCGTGGCGAAGAGCAGAGCGACGGCGACCGCGGGCGAGCGACGCCGCATCAACCCGCGCTGCGGGTAAAGGCTCGGGACTCTCCGCTGGCCGCCCGATCGCGAATGCTGGCGAGCAGTGCGGCCTGGGGGGAGAACTCCGGCACCAGCTCCTGCAACCGTCGGAGGATGGCGCGCTCGTCACGCTGGGTCACGGCGTCACGTAGCTGCTCCATGCCGCGCTCCAGCGACGGATGCGCCTCGGTTCGAACGACCCGGATCTTGTCGTAGCGCGTGGGCAGCGTCTCCTCGGCCTCGGAGGTCAGCTGCTCGTGGAGCTTCTCGCCTGGGCGCAATCCGGTGAAGACAATCGGGATGTCCACATCCGGCACGAGGCCCTTGAGGCGGATGAGGTTGCGGGCCAGATCGACGATCTTCACCGGCTGCCCCATCTCCAGCATGACGATGTGATCGCGTGCCTCCTCGAGCACCGAGGCCTGCAACACGAGCTGCACCGCTTCCGGGATTGTCATGAAGTATCGGCTGGCGTCGGGGTGCGTCACGGTCACCGGACCGCCATCCTCGATCTGCTCCGAGAAGAGGGGCACGACCGACCCGTTGCTGCCGAGCACGTTGCCGAAGCGTACCGCCACGAAATGGCTGTGGTGCTTGGCGCTCGAATTGAGCACGAGCTTTTCCGCCAGCCGCTTCGTGCAGCCCATCACGTTGGACGGTGAGACGGCCTTGTCGCTGGAGATGAGAACGAACTTGGCTCCGTGTCGCCCCGCCAGATCCGCGATGTTGAGCGTCCCGAAGACGTTGTTCTCGACGGCGTGCGGAAGATGCGACTCCATCATCGGGACGTGCTTGAATGCGGCCGCGTGGTACACGAGCTCGGGACGGAGGTCCTGGAAGAGCCTCTCGAGGTCACCGCGATCGCGGATGTCGCAGCAGTGCGCTTGCGCCACCACGTCGCTCGCCTTCCGCTTCAGCTCCTGCTGGATCAGAAAGAGGCTATTCTCGCTTCGCTCCACCAGGGCGATGACCGCCGGTCCATAGCTGGCCACCTGGCGCGCGAGCTCCGAGCCGATCGATCCTCCGGCGCCGGTGATCAGGATCCGTCGCCCGGCGATGTCGGCGCGGATCTGCGTCGTGTCGAGATTGACCGGCTCTCGCCCGAGGAGATCTTCGACGCGCACCGGTCGCAGGTGGCTGATGTGCACCTGGCCGCTGAGCGCCGCGATCGCGGGAAGAATCTTGAACTGCAGCTTCGATTCGATGCAGCGGTCCACGATCTCCTGGATGCGCTCACGCGATGCCGACGGGATGGCGAGGATCAGCTCGTCGGCCGGGTGCGTCTTGAGGAGGTCGAGCATGTCCCGCGTGCTTCCCAGGACCTCGACGCCGTGAATGTGGAAACCGATCTTCCGGCCGTCATCGTCCACGAAACCGACCGGGACGTAACCCAGGCGCGGGTTCTTCTGGATCTCCCGCAGCAGCATCTCGCCCGCGTCGCCGGCGCCGATGATGAGCACGCGACGCATCATCGGGGTGACCGCCGGACGCCGCCGTTCGCGGAGCGCTCTCAGGCTGAAGCGCGCGCCACCGATCAGCATCACGGTGAGGATCCCGTCGATCACGATCACCGAGCGCGGAAACCCGTGGGCGAAGCCCATGAACAGCAGGCTGGCGACGAAGAAGAGACTGCTGATCGCCACGGCCTGAAGCAGGTCGAACATGTCCCGCATCCCGACGTATCGCCACCAACCTCGGTACAGCCGGTAGTGCGCGAACGCGAGGAGCCGCAGGCCGGCGATGACGGGCAGCGTGACGATGAACGCGTGCCGGTATCCGATCGGGATCAGCCACTCGAATCGCAGCATGAACGCCAGCGCGTAGCTGGCGACCACGAGCGAGAGATGGAACAGGATCAGGAGGACCGTGCGGTATCGGAAGAGCAGCGTTACCAAGTCTTACCCGCAGAAGAGTTTAGATGCTTCAGCGGCAACGTACCGCCGAGCCGCGATTAGCAATTTTCGCGCCGGTCACAGACGTGGTCAGCGGCCACCGCCACCATAGAACGACCGGACGGCATCGATCGTCTCGTCTTGCTGCGGCCGCGTCAGCTCCGGAGCGATCGGAAGGGAGAGAACCTCGCGGGCCGCCTTCTCCGCTTCGGGGCAGCTGCCAGTCCGGTAGCCAAGATAGGCGAAGCAGGGCTGAAGGTGCAGGGGTAGAGGATAGTAGATGGCGTGTCCGATGCCCTTCGCCTTGAGGTGCTCCTGGAGCGAGTCACGGCGGTCGGCTCGCAGGGTGTACTGGTTGAAGATGCACTCGTTGTCCGGATCGATCACCGGGGTGCGCACGCCACCCAGATCGGCGAACGCCGAATCGTAGTACCGGGCGTGCTCGCGGCGGGCGTCGCTCCAGTCCTGAAGGTGAGGCAGCTTGGCCGACAGCACGGCCGCCTGGAGCGCATCCAGCCGGCTGTTGTACCCCACCTCGTCATGGAAATATTGCTTCGCTCCGCCATGCACCCGAAGGCGTCGCAACCGTGTCGCGATCCCCTCGTCCTGGGTGACAATCATGCCCCCATCTCCGTAGCCGCCGAGGTTCTTGGACGGGAAGAAGCTGAAGGTCCCGATGGTCGCGCGCTCGCCAGCCATCGTCCACTCGCCGGCGATCCGCCGCCGCGCACCGATGGACTGCGCCGCATCCTCGATGATCGGCAGTGAGGGCATGGCCCTCGCGAATGACTCGATCGGTGCCATCTGCCCGAAGAGATCGACCGGAATCACCGCCTTCGTTCGACCGGTCACCGCGGCCAGCGCTTGCTCCACGCCGAGCGAGAAGGTGTCCGGCTCGATGTCGGCGAATACTGGCCGGGCTCCCACGTTGTGGATCGTCCCCGCAGTCGCGAAGAAGGTGAACGGCGTCGTGACCACCTCGTCGTCCCGCCCGATGTCGAGCGCCCGCATGGCCAGCAGGAGAGCGTCGGTTCCGTTGGCGCAGCCGATGGCGAATCGCGTACCGGACAGCTCGGCGATCTCGCGCTCCAATCGCTCGACCGGAGCACCGAGGATGAACGACTGGTCCTCGACGACCTGCATCAGGGCCCGGATCACTTCCTCCCGGATGAGGGCGTGTTGCGCGCGGAGATCGAGTAGCGGGACCGGCATGGTGTGATCGTCGTGTCAGAGAGTGGATTCGGCCCGGCGAGCCGGGCGGGAGGGTGGTCGCGGGCCGGCGGGCATCACGTGCTGGAGCCCGTTGCTGAGAAGCCGGCCGCGGCCGGTGCGACTTCCTCGGGCTGCGCCGTCCGAACGAGCTCGTGCCATTCCTGGAGCGAGCACACGCGTTGGGGGCGGAATCGCATCGATAGGATGGCATCGCACGCCGCGCTGGCCGCGGACATTGTCGTCGTGTAGGGAATGCGGTGCGCCACCGCCGCCTGGCGCATCGTGTAGTCGTCGGTCTGGGACCGCTTGCCGAGGGGAGTGTTTATCAGAAGCTGCACATCGCCGTTCACCATCAGGTCCACGCAATGGGGCCGGCCCTCGTGGACTTTCAGCACGCGCTCCGCCGGAATACCTCGGGCGCGGAGAAAGCGAGCCGTGCCCGCGGTGGCCAGGATGCGGAAGCCCATCTCATGGAAACGGCGTGCAATCGGCGCGATGGTGGGCTTGTCGGAGTCGTTGACCGTGAGCAGGATCGTCCCGGCGAGCGGGAGGCCGTTGTCGGCGGCCTGCTCGGCCTTCGCGAACGCGCTGCCGAAGGAATCCGAGATTCCCATCACCTCACCCGTCGACCGCATCTCCGGCCCCAGGATCGGGTCGGCCTCCCGGAACTTGTTGAACGGAAAGACCGCCTCCTTCACGGCCACGTAGGGAGGGACCACCTCCGACGTGAAGCCGATGTCGGCCAGCGTCTCGCCGAGCATGACGCGGGCGGCGATGGACGCGAGTGGGATCCCGATGCATTTGGACACGAAGGGGATGGTCCGGCTGGCTCGCGGGTTCACTTCGAGCACGTACACGACGCCATCCTTGATCGCGAACTGGACGTTGATGAGTCCGACCACTCCCAGCGCCACCGCCAACGCCACCGTGTGAGCACGCATGGTGGCGAGATCGCGCTCCCCGATGATGTAGGGCGGCAGCACCGACGCGGAATCCCCCGAGTGGATGCCCGCGTCCTCGATGTGCTGCATGATGCCGCCGATGACCACCTGGGTGCCATCGGCGATGGCGTCCACATCCACCTCGTACGCATCCTCCAGGAACCGGTCGATCAACACCGGACGATCCTCCGACACGAGCACCGCGTTGGCGAAGTACTCCCGCAGGGATGCTTCATCATAGACGATCACCATCGCGCGTCCGCCGAGGACGTACGATGGGCGGACGAGGACCGGATAACCGATGCGTTCGACGATCGCGAGTGCCTCCGGCATGCCGGTCGCTGTTCCGCTCGGCGGCTGGTTCACGCCGGCGTCGCGCGCGACCGCCTCGAAGCGGCGCCGATCCTCGGCGATATCGATCGCATCCGGCGAGGTTCCGAGAATTCTCACTCCCGCCGCTTCGAGCGGCCGCGTCAGCTTGAGCGGTGTCTGGCCGCCGAGCTGCACGATCACGCCGATGGGATTCTCGCGCTCGACGATCTCCAGCACATCCTCCAGCGTCAGCGGCTCGAAGTAGAGCTTGTCGGAGATGTCGAAGTCGGTGGAGACCGTCTCGGGATTGGAGTTGATCATGATGGTCTCGTAACCCTGCTCGCGGAGGGCCAGCACCGCCCGCACGCAGCAATAGTCGAACTCGACCCCCTGGCCGATGCGATTCGGCCCGCTCCCGAGAATGATCACGGAGCGCCGGCCCGTTCGCGGCGCTTCGCTCTCCTCATCGTAGCTCCCATACAGGTAGGGTGTGGCTGACGGAAACTCACCGGCGCAGGTGTCGACCATCTTGTACGACGGCCTCACCCCGAACGCCCAGCGGCGCTGCCGTACCACACTCTCGGTTTCGCCGCGCAGGACGGCGAGCTGGCGGTCCGAGAAGCCGAGCCTCTTCATCCGCCGCAGCTGCGGTCCGTCGGCGCGCTCCGCCGCGGCGTACCAACGTTCGGCAGCCACCAGCTCCTCCATCTGGGCGAGAAACCACGAGTCGATGGCGGACAGCTCGTGGATCTCGTCGACCGACATGCCCAGGAGCAGGGCACGCTTCACCTGGAAGATGCGCTCCGGAGTGGGCTGCCTCAGGCCGGCACGCAGGGCTTCGAGCGTGTCATCGGGCAGGCGGTCTTCTTTGAGCGTACGTCCCACCTCCCATCCGGCCCGGCCGATCTCGAGCGCGCGAAGCCCCTTCTGGAACGCCTCCTTGAAGGTGCGGCCAATGGCCATCGACTCGCCCACCGATTTCATCTGCGTCGTCAGATTCGCGTTGGCGTTCGCGAACTTCTCGAAAGCGAATCGGGGGCATTTCACGACCACGTAATCGAGAACGGGCTCGAACGAGGCCGGGGTCGTCCGCGTGATGTCGTTCGCGATCTCGTCCAGGCGGTAGCCGACAGCGAGCTTGGCGCCGATGCGAGCGATCGGAAAGCCGGTCGCCTTCGAGGCGAGGGCTGACGATCGTGAGACGCGGGGGTTCATCTCGATCACGAGCATCTCGCCGTCGGCGGGGCTGATCGCGAACTGGATGTTGCATCCACCCGCCTCGACGCCCACCTCGCGGATGATCGCGACGGCGGCATCGCGCATGAGCTGGTACTCGCGATCGGTGAGCGTCATGACGGGCGCGACGGTGATCGAGTCGCCCGTGTGAACCCCCATCGGATCGAGGTTCTCGATCGAGCAGACGATGACGACGTTGTCGGCGTGGTCGCGCATGACCTCCAGCTCGAACTCTTTCCACCCGATCACGCTGCGCTCGATGAGCACCTGCGTGACCGGTGAGAGGTCGAGGCCGCGGCGCACGATGTCCTCGTACTCGCCGCGGTTGTACGCGATTCCACCGCCCGTTCCC
Organism: Gemmatimonadales bacterium; assembly: GCA_038253885.1. Classification (GTDB taxonomy): domain Bacteria; phylum Gemmatimonadota; class Gemmatimonadetes; order Gemmatimonadales; family Gemmatimonadaceae; genus JALZAQ01. The sequence goes on from JBBSGP010000004.1 coordinate 76,749, forward strand.
CCGAGCGTGAACGACGGGCGGATGATCGCCGGGAAGCCGACCAGATCGAGCAGGGCGAGCGCGTCGTCCCAGGAGCGCGCGATCTCGCCGGTGGGGACCTTCAGGCCGATCCGTCGCATGGCGTCGGAGAACTGCTCGCGATCCTCGGCGAGTCGGATCGCCCGCTCCTTGGCGCCGATCAGCTCGACGCCATACCTGTCCAGGACACCTCGCTCGGCCAGCGCCATGGCGACGTTGAGGGCGGTCTGTCCGCCCATCGTCGGCAGAAGGGCATCCGGTCTCTCGCGTTCGATCACGAGCTCGACGACCTCGGGAGTCACCGGCTCGATGTAGGTGCGATCGGCGAACTCGGGATCGGTCATGATCGTGGCCGGATTCGAGTTCACCAGGATGACCTCGTAGCCTTCCTCGCGCAGCGCCTTCGTGGCCTGGGTGCCCGAGTAGTCGAATTCCGCCGCCTGGCCGATGATTATCGGTCCGGAGCCGATGAGGAGGATGCGGTGGAGGTCAGGACGACGCGGCACGAATCAGCTCGTCGATCAGGGAGTCCAGCGAATACTCCGGCGCCCAACCCGTCGCCGCCTCGAGCTTGCCCGGGTCTCCGATCAGAACGGGAACGTCGGCGCTCCGGACGAGCGCCGGATCGATCTGCAATCTGGCGTCGACGCGGGCCGCGGCAAGCACACGCGTCGCCAGCGCCTCCACGTCCGTTCCTCGGCCGCTCGCCACGTTGTACACCTCACCGGGCGCGGGCTTGTCGACCAGGAGCGCGTATGCGCGCACCACGTCGGCCACGTGAAGAAAGTCGCGCACCGGGGTCGTGTTGCCGAGGGCGAGAACGGGATGGCAGTCAGTGCGCGCCGCCACCGCTCGCTCCACCAGCGAGGGGAGCAGGAAGCTGCTCGCCTGGCCAGGACCGCTGTGGTTGAAGCTGCGTGTGCAGACGACGCGCACGCCGGACGTCCGCCACGCCTCCAGGGCCGCGATCTCCTGAGCGGCCTTGCTGGCCGCGTACACCGAGTGGGGACGCTGCTCGGCGCTCTCGGGCAGCGGCATCTCGCTCGCGTCGTGATTGCCATATTGCTCGCCGGTGCCGATCACGAGAACGACCGGATCGAGCGTCCCGGCCGCCATGCGCATCCGCACCTCTCCGAGAAGACGGACGGCGACGGTCGTGTTCACTTCGAACGCCGATCCCGGATCAGCCGTGGCGGCCGGGACGAACGACACGCCGGCCAGGTGGAGGATCGCATCCGGCATCGTGGCTTCGAGGGCGCGATGCAGCTGCTCGGGACGACGCAGATCGGCCGGCATCCAGCGGACGCGCCGCCGTTCATCCAGATCGAGAACGCCGGGCGGGATGTCGCCCAGTACCGTGCCCGCGACCTCCCAACCGCGCTCCAGTAGCTCTCGGCACATCCATTGACCGACGAAGCCGGCGGCGCCGGTCACGAGGGCGCGCACCGCTAGCGGCGCGCCTGATGCCGCACCAGGTCCGCGTCCACCATCATCTCGACCAGCTGGCGAAAGCGGATGGCGGGCTCCCAGCCGAGCTCGGCGCGCGCCCGCGACGCATCGGCGACCAGCAGCTCGACCTCGGCCGGCCGCAGATACTTTGGATCCTGCACGACGTGATCGCGGTAATCGAGCCCGGCGTGGTTGAACGCAACCTCGCACAGCTGCCGCACGGACCATGTCTCTCCCGTGCCGATGACGAAATCCAGGGGCTCGGGCTGCTGGAGCATCCGCCACATGGCCTCGACGTAGTCCCCGGCGAAGCCCCAGTCCCGCCTTGATTCGAGGTTGCCGAGCCGCAGCTCGCTCTGCATCCCGAGCTTGATGCGCGCCACGCCGTCGCTGACCTTGCGCGTCACGAACTCCAGTCCGCGGCGCGGGCTCTCGTGGTTGAACAGAATGCCGGAAACGGCGTACAGACTGTAACTCTCGCGATAATTGACGGTGATCCAGTGGCCGTAGACCTTGGCGACGCCGTAGGGACTGCGGGGGTAGAACGGTGTGCTCTCCCGCTGAGGCGATTCGACAACCTTCCCGAACATCTCGCTCGAGCTGGCCTGGTAGAATCGGGCCGAGGGGGCGGCCTTCCGGACCGCCTCGAGCATGCGGGTCACACCCATGGCGGTGAACTCGCCAGTCAGCACGGGCTGGGTCCACGACGTTTGCACGAAGCTCTGAGCGGCGAGGTTGTAGATCTCGCTCGGCCGGGACGCCGCGATCGCATCCACGAGTGAGTGCTGATCCAGGAGATCGGCGGAGATGAGCTCGACCCGATCGACCAGGTGGGCGATTCGCTCGTACGGCGTTGTCGAGCTGCGACGCACGATCCCGACGACGTCGTAACCCTTGGTGAGCAGGAGCTCGGCGAGGTAGGAGCCGTCCTGGCCGGTGATCCCGGTGATGAGCGCCGTCGGCACGGGTCAGTCGATGGATACGAAAAGAGGGAGCGGCAGACCGCCGGCTCCCTCATTCGACAGCGCGGTCAGGGGGCCACTCACGCGACCTGGGCGCCTCGCGGAGCCCGCTGGATCTTGCCGGCGGCGAGACACCGTGTGCAGACCTTGATCTTCGTCACCTTGCCGTCGACGAGGATCCTCGCGACCTGGAGATTCGGCTTCCACACGCGGCGCGTCTTGTTGTTGGCGTGGGAGACGTTATTGCCGAACGTCACGCCCTTGCTGCAGACGTAACAGCATCGGTTCGGACTGGTGCGCTTGGTCGTGATCTTCTTGGTGGTCATGATCAGCTCTCGATCAGCTCGATGCGCGCCATCTCGGCGCCGTCACCCTGGCGGTGACCGATCTTGAGGATGCGGGTGTAGCCGCCGGTGCGAGTGGCGAACTTCGGTCCGATCTCCTGGAAGAGCTTGTCCGCGGCGTCACGGTTCTGAACGTGCCGGCCGGCGAGGCGCCGGGCGTGCAGCGTCCCGCTCTTGGCCTTGGTGATGAGCTTCTCCACGAATGGTCGCAGCTCCTTGGCCTTCGCCTCGGTCGTCTCGATGGCGCCGTGCTCGATGAGCGCCATGGCCAGGCTTCGCATCAGCGCGAGCTTCTGCTCGCTGGTACGCCGGAGCTGACGGCCGGCCTTGCGGTGGCGCATCGACCTACTCCTCGTCGTCGGGGGCGGCAGCAGCGGCGCGGCTCGGTGCCGTGCCCCAATCGGTCACTCGCACGCCTTCCGGCGACTCCTCGTAGCGCATCCCGAAGTTCAGGCCCTCGCGCTCGAGAAGGTCGGCAATCTCCTGGAGCGACTTCTTGCCGAAGTTCTTGACCTGCAGCATCTGCCCCTCGGTCTGGCGCACCAGGTCGCCAAGGGTGCGGATGTCGGAGTTCTTGAGCGAGTTCACCGACCGGACGGAGAGCTCCAGATCGTCGATGTTGCTCTTGAACAGCTGGAGCAGCCTGTTCCCATCGCCCGACGGATCGCCGCCGGTGAGCACGCTGCCCTGAGCGTGCGAGCCGAAGCTCGCGAAATACTGAAAATGCGTCTGGGAGAGAGCCGCGGCGTAGCTGACCGCTTCTTCGGGTGTGAGCGTGCCGTTGGTCTCGACCGTGAGCACGAGCCTGTCGTAGTCGGTGCGCTGGCCAACGCGCGTCTCGGCGACCGAGAAGTTGACGCGACGCACCGGATTGTAGATGGAATCGATCCGCACAAGATCCACGGGCAGTCCACGATCGACGGGATGCTGATCGGCCTCGACGTAACCGCGCCCCTTGTTCACGTACAGCTCGACGTTGATCTCCCGTTGGTCCTGCAGCGTGAACAGGTGATGTGTGCGGTCGTTGACGCTGACGTTACCGGTCTCCTCGATGTCGCCCGCCGTCACCGGCCCCGCCTCGCTCTTGGTGATGCGGATGACGGTCTCATCCACCTCCTCGGCCAGCGAGAGCGTCAACGACTTCAGGTTCCCGATGATCTGGTGAACGTCCTCGACCACGCCGGGGATCGTCTGGTGCTCGTGGAGCACGCCGTCGATGCGGAACGCCCACACGGCGGAGCCGCGGAGCGACGACAGCAGCATACGGCGCATCGCGTTGCCGAGCGTGTGGCCGAAGCCACGCTCGAGCGGCTGGAGCCGGAATTCCGCGACGTTGGGATTGTCTTCGCGCTTCGTCGCCTCGACGAGCTGCGGCCGGACGAGTCCGGAGAGATCGATTGCCTGTGCCATGAGTTCCTCAAAAGGGTCGCACCGGCTTCCGCCGGCGACGCCTCACCCCGCCCTTGACGCGCGGTGAGCTCGTACGGGAGTCAAGGTCCCGACCTGAAAAAAGGGGTGGAGTGCCGGCGAACGAGCGCGCCCGTACCGACTACCCAGCACCCCTCTCGCTACTTGCTGTACAGCTCCACGATGAGCTGTTCCTGGGCCGCGATCGGAATGTCGGTGCGACTCGGCCGCTCGAGCATCCGGCCGCTGAAGGTGTCCCGGTCGATCGCGATCCAGGAGAGCGGCGCTCCGCGCGACGATTGATCCATCGATGTCAGAATCGCGGCCTGCTCGCGCGATTTCGGGCGCACACGGATTTCCTGCCCCGGCTGCACGAGGAAGCTCGGGATGTCCACCTGCCGGCCGTTCACCTCGATGTGCCGGTGACGAATCACCTGGCGAGCCGCCTTGCGACTGGGCGCGAATCCCATGCGATAGACGATGTTGTCCAGGCGGCTCTCCAGCGCGGCGAGCAGATTGTGCCCCGTGACGCCGGGCAGAGTGGTCACGCGCTCGAATGTATTGCGGAACTGACGCTCGCTGACCGCGTAGATGCGTTTGACCTTCTGCTTCTCACGAAGCTGCTTGGAGTATTCCGACGACTTCCGGCGCCTCGCCGTGGTCTGCCCGTGCTGGCCGGGAGCGTACGGCCGGCGCTCGACCGGGCACTTCTCGGTGAAGCATTTCGTGCCCTTGAGAAAGAGCTTGGTCCCTTCGCGACGGCACTGCCGGCAGCTCGGACCCGTGTAACGCGACATGGCTCAGACCCTCCGTCGCTTGGGGGGGCGGCAGCCGTTGTGCGGAATCGGCGTGACATCCTTGATCGAGCGGATCTGGAGACCAGCCGCCGCCAGCGCCTGGATGGCCGACTCGCGACCCGATCCGGGACCCTGGACGCGCACGTGCACTCGCTTGACTCCCAGCCCCAACGCTTCGCGCGCGCAGCCTTCGGCGGCCACCGTCGCGGCGAACGGAGTGGACTTCTTGGATCCCTTGAATCCCGCCTTGCCCGCGGACGACCAGGACACCGTGTTGCCGTGCATGTCGGTGATTGTCACGATCATGTTGTTGAACGTCGCGTTGACGTGGGCAATCCCTTCGGATTCCACAACACGCTTCGATTTCTTCGACGAGCCAGCTTTCGCAGTTGCCATGAATGACCCGGGTGCTATTTCGTGACTTTCTTCTTGCCGGCGATGGCGCGGCGTGGACCTTTCTTGGTGCGCGCATTCGTGTGCGTCCTCTGCCCGCGAACCGGCAGACCGCGCCGGTGTCGAATGCCGCGGTACGATCCGATATCCATCAGCCGCTTGATGTTCATCGCGACTTCCGTGCGGAGCGCACCCTCGACGCGATGATCACGCTCGATGGCCTGGCGCAACCGGTTCACATCGGCGTCCGTGAGATCGCGAACACGCAGCTCCGCGTTCACACCGGCCTCGGCGACGATCTTGCGTGCGATCGCGCGGCCGATGCCGAAGATGTACGTCAATCCGATCTCGACCTTCTTCTCTCTCGGGAGATCGACGCCTGCGATGCGTGCCATATGAAATCAGCCCTGACGCTGCTTGTGCTTGGGGTTGCGCTTGCAGATGATGCGAGTCACGCCGTTGCGCTTGACGACTTTGCAGTGCTCGCAGATCGGCTTCACGCTGCTGCGGACTTTCACACGCGCTCCACGATCCTAAACGTGATAATTTTGGGCCAAGACATTTAAAATAATTGACTTAGAGAGCACACGCAAGCCTCGTGGGCCGCGCGTGCTCAGAGTGGCGCGATCGACGACTGGATCGCCTCCAGCGCCGCCGCCGGATCGGCCGCCTCCGTCACCGGCCGCCCGACCACCAGATAGCTCGCTCCATCGCGCGCCGCGGCGTCGGCCGTCACCGTTCTCGCTTGATCGTTCAACGCGGCCCCAACGGCGCGGATGCCCGGCACCAGAAGCTCCAGTCGCTCACCATGGCGGGAACGCACGGCGCGCAGCTCCGATCCCCCGCACACGATGCCGCTCACACCCGCTGACACCGCCAGCTCGGCCAGTCGCAGCACCTCCGCTTCCGGCGACTCGACCGGCCGGCCCCAGACCTCCGAGACAGCGTTCCCGTCGAGCGAGGTCAGGAGCGTGACGGCCAGAACGCGGCAATCGCCGCCCGCCCCGTCGACGGCGGCCTCGAGCATGGCTCGGCCACCGGACGCATGCACAGACAGCAGCGCCGCTCCCATCCCGGCTGCAGCCCGGGCCGCGCCCCGTACCGTGTTCGGGATGTCGTGGAGCTTCAGGTCCAGAAAAACCCTCTTGCTCCGGTACCGCAGCATCTCCACTGCCTGAGGACCGGCGGCCGAAAAGAGCTGGAGGCCGACCTTGTAGAATTCGCAACGCTCATCGAGACGGTCCACCAGCGCTTCCGCCAACGACAGGGAGGGCACATCGAGAGCAACGATGACGGGAGGAATCACGCCGGCCCTCGCACGGCTCCGATGAGCGACGCGATCGACGCCACGTCATGGTCACGACACCACCTCTCGAGCTCGCGGACGATCCGCGCCGGCGCACGAGGATCGCGTAGCGCCGCCGTGCCAACGCCCACCAGCGAGGCTCCGGCCATCAGGTATTGCACAACATCCTCCCCGCGCGAGACGCCCCCGACCCCGATCAGCGGAACCGACACCGCACGGCTGACCTTCCAGGTCGCGAGCACGCCGACGGGAAGCAGACCGGCGCCGCTCACGCCGCCGCTCCCGAAGCCGAGAGCCGGCCGTCGCTCTTCGACATCGATCACCAGACCTGGGATTGTGTTCACGAGAGTGATACCATCCGCTCCCGCGTCCACGGCCCGGCGGGCCGCGCCTTCCAGATCGGTCAGCATCGGTGAGAGCTTCACGAACAGCGGCCGCCGTGTTGCGTCGCGCGCGCCGGCGACCACGGCGGCGAGTGCGGTCGGGTCAGCACCGAACTCGAGCCCGCCCGCCTTGACGTTCGGACAGCTCACGTTCAGCTCGAACGCGTCGATCCCTCGAGTACCGTCCAGTCCGGCGACCACGTCCGCATAATCCTCGATGGTGTCTCCCACAACATTCACGATCACCCGCGTCCCCGCGGCATGGTCGGCGAGCCACGGGATGTCGTGTGAGCGCACGGAGTCCAGTCCGGGATTCGCCAGCCCAACCGCGTTGATCATGCCGCCGGAAAACTCGGCCACTCTGGGGGCGGGCGCTCCGTGACGCGGTTTCGGGCTGACCGCCTTGGTGACCAGGCCGCCGAGGGCGTCGAGCGGCATCACTTTTTCCAACTCCCTTCCGTACGCTGCGGTTCCGGCCGCCAGCACCACCGGATTGCGAAAACGGAGACCGACCACCTCGCTCGAGAGCAACCCGTCCACCTTCCCGTCCCCAGCCCCGTCGCGTCTCGCTCGGCTCATTGCGGCCGGGCCGGTGTGCTCTGCGTCGAGTTGAAGGTGCAGCGCGACAGGGCGGGAAGCAGGGCGAGATCGGCGCCGCTTGTCTGAGCGCCAGCGGCCTGACCGGTGCCCGGCGTGACGAACGTCCCGCGCTGCGCCGGCGGCGCTGGGGGAGGAGCACTTCCGGGAATCCCGGGAGGAAGATTCGGAGTTGTGGGCGCGCCTGGTGACCCGGGTGTACCGCTCGCACCCGCTTGGGCACGTGTTCCATTCGAAGCGGCGGTCGCGAGCGCGCCCTGCGCGTTGGCCGGAGGCGGGTGAAGCTTGCGAAGGCTGTCCGCGTAGCAGGGCGTGGTGACGGTCCACATCTGCATCAGGAGGTTGTCCGCCTGCGCATACCGCTCGAGCGAGGCACTGTCTCCACGCGTCAGCAGCGCCGCGTACGGAGAGGTCGGAAAGACCTCGATCAGCCGGCGCTGATAGGTTTCGGCGGATTCCGGACGCACCGCGGCCGCCGCCAGCAGAGCCTTGGGGGCTATGATACCACGGGGATAGCTGCTGGCGACGCGCTTGAAGAGCGTGTGCGCCAAGGCGTACGCGCGAAGGCTGTCCCGCGCCACCTCGCCGGCGAGGAACAGTGCCGCTCCGGTGAAATCCGTCCGGTCCTCGAGCATCTTCACCAGCAGCAGCTCGTCCTCGAGATGCTGCTGCGCGGGCGTCAGGCTGTTCCGCTCCCGGTTGGCCCTGATCGCGTTCTCGACGTCCACCAGCGACTCGAGCGCACCAAGGGAGGTCAGGGTAAGACGCGCTCCGGCATCACGGCCAATAGTGGAGTCGCGGGCGAGCCGCTGGGCGAGCGCATAATGTCCGCGCGCCAGGGAGTCGGCGTGCTCGCCGACCCAGAGATCCCCCACCAGCACGTGAAGGCGAGCACGGCTCAGGGCCGAGAGACGCGAAGCATCGTACAGGCCCATGAGACGCTCGACGCTGTTGCTCCGTCCGGCGCGCCAGAACTCCCCGAACAGCTCCGCTGGATTGCCCGCGTCGTCGCCACTGCGAGCGCGGCGTGCGAGCAGCGATTCCGCCGGTGCGTAGCGCTGCTGCGACAGATAGGCGGCTGCCAGCTCCCATTCGGCGGCGCTCGCGTCCGCACGGCGGAGGTAGGCAAGAGCAGTATCCGTCTCGCCGAGTGCGATCGCCGAGCGGGCCGCCCAGAGCGCGGCTTCACTCGCCACGCGGTGATCTCGCGCGCCCAACAGCGGAACCAGCACCTGTCGGGCCGAGCTGTAATGTCCTTGCTGTGTCAGGCACCCCCCGAGCGCGAGCGCGGCTCGGTCGCGCCGGTCGCGGGGTTGCGCGTCGAGAGTGAGATACGACTCGAGACGGGACACCCCTTTGGCGCAGTCTCCCGCCAGAGCCCACCCTCGCCCGGCGAGATAGAGGGCGTCGCTGCGCCAGCGGCCTTTGCCGTATCGCACGAGCACCGTTTCCGCTTTGAGTGCAGCGGTACCGTAATAGCCCTGGGCCTCTGAGCCGTGACCCGTCCGAGCCGCCTTGTCGCCCCGCTTCTCCGCTTGTCGGGCGTTGTAGATGCCGTTGAAATACGCGCAGCCCGAGCACGCCAGTAGCAACGCGAGCTGCGCACCACGTCTCATCGCGAACCCGAGCCGAGCCGCCGGTCGTACCGGTCCAGATACTCCACCGTCGCGTCGGCGATCGCGCCAGCGATCTCGGTCTGGCGACGAGGATCGGCGAGAAAGCGTGATTCCTCGGCGTTGGTACCGAATCCGATCTCCACCAGCACGGCCGGCATGTACGCCGTGACCAAGACGCGAAAGCCCGCTTGCTTCACGCCCCGATCGGGTCCGGGATGCATGTGGCCCAGGCTCCGCTCGATCAGCGCGGCCAGTTCCCCGGATTCGCGCAGATGCTCGTTCTGCGCCATATCGTTGATGATGAAATTGAGAGGGTCGCCCTGAGACGCGGCAGCGCCGGTCTCGAAGCGGATCGCCTCGTTCTCCATTCGCTCGACCCGGCGGTCATCTTCCGTCTTGGCCTCCGCCAGAAAATATGTCTCGAAGCCTCGCGCTCTCTCCGGTCGCACCCACTGCAGGTTGGCGGCGTTCACGTGGATCGACACGAACACATCGCCGTGAAAGTCGTTGGCGAGGCGACCCCGGTCCGAGAGCGCGATGAGTGTATCGGTGGTGCGGGTCATCAGGACATCGACGCCGCGACCTCGGAGGTTCGCGGCCAGCTTCTGCGAGACCGAGAGCGTGATGTCCTTCTCATCGATCTTGGGCCACGCACCGATCGGCCCGCTCATTCCATGATCCGGGCCGCCGTGACCGGCGTCGACGACCACGCGACGGGCGCGGCCGGTACGCCGCGCCGCGCGCGCGCCAGTGCGGTTGCCGGAGGAGAGAGTGACGCTCCGCGCCGGCAAGGCGCTTTCCGTCCCCCACCGTAGCTCGACCCGCCGCCGGTCGTACACGAGGTGGCCAGGCGCGAGACGCGGAAGCAGGTCGGTGACGACCTGCAACGGAACGAACAGGTGGCCGTCCCGCGAGAACGGAGCCCGCGCCAACGGAAATATCATGTTGCCCTGGCGCGCGTATGGCGCTAGCTCCACCAGCTCGAGCTCGGTGCCGGCTATGCCGACAAGGACGTGGCCCACTCCAGCGGGCCGGACGGACAGAGGAATCACCGGGCCCAGCTGATCGATTGGTACCATCGAGCCAGTCGGCGTCATCGTGATCGGGATGCTCGACTGGCTTCCAGGCGCATGCAGGGCCAGCGCGGCCGCAGCGGGAGAAGCGAGCTGCATCGCCAGCAGCGCCAGCGCGATCATCTGGTGCGCGCCGCGCGCGCCATGTCGCGCTCGTCCTCTCGACGCTTCTGGTCGGCGCGCTTGTCGTGGAGCTGCTTACCCCGGGCGAGCGCCACCGTCACCTTCGCTTTGCCTCGCGTGAAGTACAGATCCAGAGGTATGAGGGTGAGCCCCTGCCGCTCGACCGCCCCGATCAGCTTGCGGATCTCCTTCTTGTGGAGCAGGAGCTTTCGGGTGCGGGTCGGCTCGTGATTGAATTGATTCCCCTGATCGTAGGGCGAGATGTGCAGGTTCAGCAGGAAAACCTCTCCCGCCTGCACGATTGCGTAGGCGTCGGCCATCGTCACCTTCGCGGCTCGAAGCGACTTGACTTCGGTGCCGGTCAGCACGAGGCCGGCCTCCCACGTCTCCAGGATGTGGTAGTCATGGCGCGCCCGTTTGTTCCTGGCGACGCTCTGGCGCTGCTCGTCCGGCGGGGTGGCGATCACAGGTTGAGAGGGGGTCTCACCGGAAGGCGGGAATGTCGCGCGCCAGGAGCAACTTAGACAGAGCGCTCAGGCCAAGCAACTACAGTCGCGCGTTGACTTTGCGCCCCTGCCCGGCTAGTTTCCGACCAGTCGCCGGCGGGCCTTCGGGCAGCGCCGGCGATGTGGCATCGCGGCGGATCGGCGGGAGTTGACTGCGGCGGGATGCTCCTCGCTCAGATGGCGGAATTGGTATACGCGCATGGCTCAGGACCATGTGGCAGCAATGCCGTGGGGGTTCGAGTCCCCCTCTGAGCACTCCTGAGAAACGGGCGACACTCGCGGTGTCGTCCGTTTCTTCGCGAGAAGACCGGTCAGCGAGAGCTTGCGTGCGCGACCGAGGCAGCGTTCGTGTCGGGGAGAGTCGCTTCTCCGAATTGATCCCGCAGCGCCGCGTTCGCGTCGGCGAGATCACGCGAGAGTATGTCGCCGGCTCGGGCGACCACCTCGCCGGGAACGGCATCGGTGCGCCCGGCGAAGCGCAGCAGCGCTCGTCCCAGATGCCACCCCGAGCCGGCGCCTTCGCGGTTCGTCAGCGCATCGGTGTACGCGCGCAGGCGTAAGTTGAGCTGGCGCTCCGCCACTCGAAGCTTGCCGGCCGCGATCGATGGATCGTGCGCCAGGGCGACCGCCAACGCGCGGGCGACGAGCGATGCTGTTCGGTCGTCGAGAGCATCCCTCTGGGCACCGATCAACCCCAAGGCCCAGCGCGCATAGCGCAGCTCCCAACGAGCGTGATCGAGGTCATCTCCGGCGGCGTGGGATGCCAGCCACTCCACGTCAGCGCTCGACGGCTCGCGTCCAAGCGTCGATACGTAAGCGGCCGCCCGCGCCTCGAGCGCGCGCCGCGCGCGCCACGCTTCCCACCAGCCGAGCAGCGGCCGCAGCGCGACTGGAGACGACGACACGGCGTCAGGCCTGGAGTATGGGCAGTCCTACCTGGCGGCGCACAGCCGGTTCTCCGTGAAGCAGATCGGAGAGATGCACCCCTTCCAGCACGTGATCGATGCGCTGCTGGAGCATGATCCACACCGGACGGATGCTGCAATCGTGCTCGGCTGCGCAGCGCTCACTGTCTATCGGATGCGTGACGCAGTGCAGATCGAACGTCTGGAGCTCCGACGCGCTGATGACCTCGCGGATCGAGATCTCCTGCGGCGGACGGGAGAGCAGGTAGCCGCCGCGCGACCCGCGCACGCTCTTCACGATGTCGGCTCGCCGCAACCGGAGCAGGATCTGCTCGACGTAATCGGCGGGGAGCCGTTCCCGGACGGCGATGTCGCGTCCGGCGATCGCGCCTTCGGACGCTCGACGCGCCAGGGGCAGCGCGCAGATGACCCCGTACTCGGCCCACGTGGTGATGCGCACCCGTTGAGGTTATTGACCCGAGAGAGGATGGACAAGAGCCGAACCGCGTGATTCTCAACCGGCGGACACGCTCCCGTGCGCTCCGCCGGGGACACCGATCTCGGTCATCTTCCGCAAGTCGAGGGCCTCGTCGACCTGTTGGTCGGACAGGACGTGCTCGCGCTTGACGAGGTCGCGGATGAGCACGTTCTCCTTCACCGATTGCTTGCTGATCTCGGCTGCCCGGGCGTAGCCGATCTGCGGAGCGAGCGCCGTCGCCAGGGCCGCCGATCGCTCCAGCCAGTGACCGCACATCTCCTCATTCGCCTCGATGCCCCGGACGCAGCGCTCGTCGAGAGATGTCGCCGCGCCAGTGAGAATCTGCAGCGAGAGCATCAGGTTGTGCGCGATGACCGGCATCATCACGTTGAGCTCGAGCTGTCCGTGCTCGGCCGAGATCGCCACACAACTGTCGTTTCCCATCACCTGGTAGCAGACCTGGTTCACCATCTCGGGAATGGACGGATTCACCTTGCCGGGCATGATGGACGATCCCGGCTGGACGGCGGGCAGGCGAATCTCGTCGAGGCCGGTGCGGGGCCCGCTGGCCAGCAGACGCAGATCGCTGGCGATCTTGCTGAGGTCCACCGCCAGCGTTCTCAGCTGGGAGCTGAGCCCGGCCGCGTCACCCATGCTCTGCATCAGCTGCACGCGGTCCATGCCGCCGCGCAGATCGAGACCGGTGATCGCGCGGAGGTGCGCCACCATCTTCGCCGGATAGTCGGGCTCGGCATTGACACCGGTACCCACCGCCGTGCCGCCGATGCCGAGGTCCCGCATGAAGTCGGCGGCCTGCTCGACGCGCTTGATGTTGCGCGCGATGGTCCCGCCGTACGCGGTGAACTCCTGACCGAGACGGATGGGCATGGCATCCTGCAGATGCGTGCGGCCGGACTTGAGAACATTGTCGAACTCGCGGCCTTTGGCCAACAAGCTGTCCTGCAACGCGCGAAAGGCGGCGAGGAGTCCACGCCCCGGCCCCACCGCATCGCCCACGCCGTCCAGCAACGCCAGGCAACCGAGCCGGATGGCGGTCGGAATGACGTCGTTGGTGGACTGCGCCATGTTGACGTGATCGTTCGGGTGCACGGGCGCGTACGAGCCTCGGGCGCTTCCGAGCAACTCGTTGGCGCGGTTCGCCAGCACCTCGTTCGCGTTCATGTTGTGCGATGTTCCCGCGCCGGCCTGGTACACGTCGACGACGAAGTTCTCGCGATGCTGGCCCGCCAGCACCTCGTCCGCCGCCCGAACAATCGCGTCCGCCAGATCGGCATCGAGACGGCCCGTGTCGCGATGCGTCAGGGCAGCCGCTTTCTTGATCCAGACCGTCGCCGTCACAAAGGCCGGCAGGGGGCGGAGGCCGCTGATCGGAAAGTTCTGACGCGCGCGCATCGTCTGGACGCCGTAGAGCGCGTCGGCCGGTACCTGGAGCGGGCCGAGGGGATCTCGCTCAGTGCGTGTCTCAGCCATGTCCGTTCTCCGCGGGAATGAACCGGTGGCGACTCGGTGACGTCACCGCGCCACGCTGAAAGTCGAGATGACGAGAAGCTGCGCTGATCCGAGGTCCCGGTGGGAGATTCGGATTCGCGACGCGTCGATGTGACGGAGACCGCCGGCGGCGTCGCGCCAGCCTCCAACGAGCGCCGCCGGGATCACCGCCGCACCGTCGTCCACCAGTGCGCACGCGATCTGCTGATCGAGCACAGTCGAGCCGACAGTGGCGTACTCGAGCGCCAGCTGGAGCTTCGAGGCCGCATCACCGGCGGGCGTCCAGGTGATCGGAATACCCTGCCCCACGGCCGGCGCCGTGGTCACGCTTCCGAGCACGAACGCCTCCGATGTCTTCGCCGAGATGCTGGCTGCCGGGAAGCCCGTCGCCACGCCGGGGAGGGTGAAGGTCGCGACGTCGCCGGGCGAATAGGGGAGACCGCCGATGCCCGGAAGAACATAGCTCCGTACTCCGTTCTGCGAGGCGGGCTTGAGCTGTCCGGATGACGTCCCCAGAGTGACGGCTATGCTGTCGCCTGCATTCACGTAGACGAGCGTGTCGCGGGAGATGACCGGCGAGGCGCTGAATGGAAGGATGGCGCACGAATCGCGCGAGATGGTGCTGGTAGGGAGCTGGACACCGGACGTCCGATAGAAAACGGCGACCGGCCGGGTGCTGTAGGCCGGACCGTCGCCGGCGGTGCCGAGGGTGATCACTCCGTAATCCAGCGTCGCGCGGTTGTCGGTCACACTGCTACACGCCGCCGACAGCACGAGCGAGAGCGCCGCCGGACCGACCGCTCTCCACGATGGCAAGTTGCCTCTCACCTCTTCCCTATCTCGTGACGGGAATTCGCAACGCGAGCGCGAAACGATTGAAATAGTTGAAAAGGGCCACGACCGCGGTGATCTCGACAATCTGCTCGGGCGTCCACTGCCGCGCGAGGGTCGACTGGATGTCCTCCGAGATCGACGCGCCCACGGGCGTCATCGCGCTCGCGTAGGCGAGTGCGCTTCCCCACGCCGGCTCGAATGCGGAGCCGTCGCCGGATCGAGCCGCGCCGAGCTGCAGCTCCGTTGCTCCCAGCCGCCTTGCCAAGGCGGTGTGCGAAGCGAGTCAATACTCACATCCATTCACATGCGAGACGCGCAACGTCAGGAGCTCCTTGAGCAGTGCCGGCACGGTGCCAGGCCCCATGACGGCGCGCATATGAGCGAAGAGCGTCTCGACGATGTCCGGACGGTGGGCCGCGGCCCGGAACAGGTTCGGGATGTTTCCGCGCTCCCGCAGCAGCGCTTCGAGGAGCGCCCGCGTCGATCCAGCCACGTCCTCGATGCCGAGCAGCGGCACCCTCGCCTCGTCATGCGGCATCGGCTTTCTCCTGTGAAAGGATCGACGGCAGCAGCGCGGCCAGGCCCAGAACAGCACCGGCCATCGCCACACCGAGCGCCGCCACGGACAGGCCATGCAGCCGTCCGAAGGCGATCCTCCTCGGATCGTTGTCTGCCAGCGCTCCGATGGGGCCGTCGATTGCACCGCGCACCCGGTCAATTCCCCACCCGGCGATCACCTCGCCAGTGGCGCATCCTCCAGCCAGCAACAGCGCCGCCACGAGACAGACCGAGCGCCGTCGGCGGGACGCGTGACCCACCGCGGCGGCAGCGAGACCCCCGCCACACACGACGCCGGCGACCAGCACGGAGGGCAACACCCCTCCGACCACCATGCCGGCGAGCATTCGCGAGGGAAGGACTCGAAAGGCCGCCGGCGCGAGCACGGCACCAAACAGCATCGACGCGCCGAGCCATCCGGAGAGCATCAGCACGACCGTGACCCTCACGCTCGGAGATGCAAGCCGGTGCACAGCGCCCGCCATCACCGGCTCCCCGCGATGCGCGCCGAGCCATTGAGGAAAGGATTGCTCCGCTTCTCCTCTCCGATCGTGGTCTCCGGACCGTGACCCGGGTAGACGATCATGGCGTCGGGAAGCTCGGCGAGCGCGGCCAGCGTGCGCGCAAGGTTCGCGGGGTTCGCCAACGGAAGATCGGTGCGACCAATCGAGCCGGCGAACAGGCAATCACCAACGAATGCCACGCCATGCCCGTGAAGCACGACATGGCCTGGCGCATGACCTGGTGCGTGCATCACGGTGAAGCGGAGCGAAGACAGCTCGAGAATCTGGCCGGAAGAGAAGTCATGGTCCGGGGGTGGCGGCGGCTCGATCCGGACACCGAAAAGGAGCCCGTGCTGCACCGCCGCATCGTACAGCGGACGCTCCAGCGGGTGCAGATGCACCGGGGCGCCCGTCGCCTTCTTCACCGCTGCCACTGCGCCCACGTGGTCCACATGGCCGTGCGTGAGCCAGATGGCCTGGATCGTCACTCCGGCCGACGCCGCCATATCGAGCAGCCGCTCCGCATCCTCTCCCGGATCGATCAGCGCCGCCATTCGCGCGGTCTCATCGATGACGAGGTACGCGTTCTCCTGGAAGGGGCCGGTGGCAATCCGCTGAACCTTCACGATGCCGCTTTCATACCGCGTAGCCGCCAGTACCCGTGATGTGCGGAATCTCGCGATGATTCAGCGCCGTCAGATATTTCTCGGCCGCGATCGCGGCGGTCGTTCCATCCCCGGCGGCAGTCGTCACCTGTCTGGTGAGCTGCGCCCTCAGGTCGCCGGCGGCAAAGAGACCGGGGATGGACGTCTCCATGTTCACATCGGTGGTGATGTATCCGGCCGCGTCGTGCTCCACATGTCCATCGATGACTCCGGTGTTCGGCCGGAACCCGATGAAGATGAAGATGCCGGTCGCCGGGAGCGTGGTCCGCTCGCCCGTCAGCACGTTGCGGAGATGAAGCTGGGTCACGAGTCCCTGGTCGTCGGCCTCGATCTTCTCGACCACGGTGTGCCACACGGTGACGATCTTCGGGTTCTCGAACACCCGTTTCTGCACGATCTTTGACGCGCGGAGCTCATCCCGCCGGTGGATCAGATAGACCTTCTCGGCATAGCGCGTGAGAAAGTCACTCTCCTCGGCCGCGGCGTCGCCGCCGCCGACGACCGCGATTGTGTGTCCCTTGAAGAACGCTCCGTCGCAGATCGCGCAGTAGGAGACCCCCTTGCCCGCATATTCGAGCTCTCCGGGAACGCCGAGCTTGATCGGCGTGCCGCCAGCCGTGATGATGACCGCCGGAGATCGGTACACGTCGCCCCCTTCGGCGACGGTGTCGAAGCCGCCGTCGGGACGTTTGCGGATGGCCTCCACCACGACTCCGGTTCGGATCTCGGCGCCGAACTTTCGCGCGTGGCTCTCGAATTTCTGCGCGAGGTCCCATCCCTCGACGTGCTCAAATCCGGGATAGTCCTCGATGATCTCGGTGTTGAGCAGCTCGCCTCCCGGTGCGCCCCGCTCGAGGAGCACCGTTTTCAGCATCGACCGGCCGGCATACATGGCGGCGGTCAGACCGGCCGGTCCTGCACCGACGATCACCAGCTCGAACGAGTACGTCTCAGGCATGTCCAACCGAGAAAAGTGTCATCGCAACGGCGCATCGCTCGGCTCGCCGATGGCCAGCAGCGCCAGCGCTCCGTGACAATGGGAGACCGTGCCGACCAGTACCTTGGCCGCCGAAGAGGCGGCGACCTCCGCTACAAGGCGATCCGCTTCGAGCACCGCCGCGGTGTCGAACATTCCGACCCCGTACGCGCGGTGCTCACAATGAAGAACGATCGGACCGTGAATCTCGTGCCCACGCTGGCGCTCCGACGCCACGTAGGAGCGAAGCGCCGGCGGCATGCTCCAGGTGCGTGGTCCCCGGATCTCCGGACACAATGGCGGCTCGATGCAGTTGATAGGGCAGATCCATTCGGCAAAGCTGCCGAAATGCACCCCGCCCGCGCCGGCCATCTGCCAGGGAAGATTGGGCGGGCGCTGTAATGCCTCGGTGACGATGCGCCGGAGGGGCCACCGCGCACGCGCACGATCGATCAACCATTCGTACATGAGGTGTGGCATGAGGGGCGACGGGACGATCGCATCGCGCTCCGTGCCGCTGGCCGCAGCGGCGGCCCGGTCGAAGTAGCCACGAAAGAAGCCGGCCCAGTCGGATGCAACGACCGTCGGAGCCGGCGAATGGCTCGCCTCGACGGGTACGGCTCGGGCCTCGCGTGCAACCCGGCAGGCCGGATCGCGATCCACCACAAGCAGACGGTTCCAGCTCAACGCCCCAGCGGCATCGGCGCGAGCCAGCTGCCGTACGTAGTACGCGCCGTAGCAGCCTCCGCCCACGACAACGATCGACCCGTAACTCCCAATCCTCGCGCGGCGCGGCCCCGCGGTCCGAGCAATGTCGAGAGCTTCAGCGCACATGGCGGCCGCCGTCGACGATGAGAGTCTCGCCGGTCACGTAATCGGCCTCGATGAGAAAGACGACAGCGTGCGAGACGTCGTCGGGAGAGCCGATACGGCGAAGCGGTGTGGTGCTGGCGAGGCGCTCGGCATCGGCCGGCGCGAAGTTGTCGGGAAGCAGAACCGCGCCCGGCGCGATCGCGTTGACCCGGATCGACGGCGCCAGAACGCGCGCCAGCGACTCGGTCATGTGGATCACCCCGGCCTTGGTGATTCCGTGCGGGACATACGCCGGCCAGGCCTCGAGGCCCGCCAGATCGGCGATGTTGATGATGACGCCGCCTTGCGCACCGCCGGCGCGCATCGCGCGGCCGGCGGCGACGGCACAGAAGAACGGCGCGCGCAGGTTCAACGCGAACATCTCGTCCCACTGCGCGACCGTCACGCTCTCCAGTGGTGTTCGGAGCATGACGGCGGCGGAATTGACGAGGACATCGAGAGTGCCAGCGCGGCTCACGACATCCTCGATGAGGCGGTCCGGCGCTTCGGCTCGCGACAGGTCCGCCTGGACCAGCCAGCCTTCACCCCCGACCCGCTCGATCCGGGAGAGCGTGTCGCGCGCCCCATCGTCGGAGGCATGGTAATGGACCGCCACCCTGGCGCCCCGGCCCCCGAGCGCAACCGCGATCGCCTGTCCCACCCGGCGTCCCGCGCCAGTCACCAGGGCGGTGCGTCCTCTGAGCTCCACGCTAGGGGGCGAGCGCCGCGAGGATATCCGCTGGCGGGGGGGCTCCGCGGGCAGCGAAGGCGATCGTCCCGTCGCGTCGGATTGCGTAAACTGTCCGCTGAATTCCCTGGCCATCCTCCTTGAGCGCGCCATAGCGCCGCGCGACGGCGCGATCAGGATCGCTCAGGAGGGGAAAGTCGAACTGCATCTTCTCGGCGTAGCGGGCGTGGGCCTCCGGCGTGGCCGGATTGACGCCGAAGGGCTGGGTCCCAGCCTCGGTGAAGCTCATCATCTCATCGCGCACGGCGGAGAGTTGGCGGTTTCAGCCAGGGGTGTTGTTGCCCGGATAGAAGATCAGCACCGCCGATCCGCGCTGGAGCAGCTCGGCGAGATGGTAGTCGTAGCCATCGCTCGCCGGCAGAGTGAAGTCGGGAGCGGCGGTCCCCACGGGCAGCAGTCCCATCATCATGCGACCTTCTCCCTGTCGTGACGCTCTCGTAGGCGGGCATCCTGTCGATCGAGCCATTCGCCGGGCACGCTCATGCACCCGATGACCCGGGAGCCCTCTCTGGCGCCGTGCCAGTCCGAGCCCCCGCTCGGAAGCAGCCCGAGGTGCTCCACGAGCGCCGCGATGCGGCGCGAATCCTCGATTCCATGGCCGGGGTGTCTCACTTCGGCCCCATCGAGTCCGATAGCGGCCATCTCCTCCAGACGCTGCCGCGTTCCATCGGCTCCAGGGTGCGCGAGGATGGCGAGGCCGCCGGCATCGTGAATCAGCTGGACGGCGCGAACGAGAGCCAGCTGCTGCTTCCCGACGAAGGCCGGGCGTCCATTGCCAAGATAGCGATCGAAGGCCTCTCGCTGATCGCGCACCCATCCGCCGGTCACGAGCGCTTTCGCGACGTGTGGCCGGCCAATGGCACCTCCGGCCGCCTGGCCGAGGACTGCCTCGATCGTCACCGCAACGCCGAGCTGATTGAGCAGCGCCACGATGCGCTCCGCGCGCGTACGACGGGACCCGCGTAGAACCATCAGCTCGCGCTCCAGATCCTCGGGCCGTGTCAGGTGGAGTCCAAGGACGTGCGTCTCGATCTCCCCCTCGACCGCACTCAGCTCGACGCCGGCGATGACGCGCACGCCGAGCCGGCGCCCCGCGTCCTGCGCCTCGGTGACGCCGGCGACGGTGTCATGATCCGTCAGAGCGATGGCTGCGATGCCCGCGTGCCGAGCGGCCGCGACCACATCGCCTGGTGAGACGGCGCCGTCGGATGCCGTGGAATGCATGTGCAGGTCGACGAGTCGTGGCGGCGACAGCGGGGGGGGAACGACCGGGAAGGTCACCGGGTGTACCCCGCGTCCGGCGAGGTGAAGCTCGGCTGCGACATCTCGAAGAGGCGGACGAGCTCGGCGTCCGTCATTTCGGCCAGAGAGGGCTCCCTCCAGCGCGCCCCCTGGGGCGAATACCGCGTGACCCGCACCTCACGTGATGGGCCATCGCCGTGGACGAAGAGAAGTGTGAACTCATCGCGGTCGTATTGCGTGACGCGTCCCGAGGGGCTGACGCTCCATGTCCGCCCGTCCATGGTCACCGTTCGCGCTGGCATATCACTCCGGCTCCACTTGCTGATAGATGCGAACCGCCTCCGCGTACGCGTGCGGCGCTCGTTCGAGCGCGGCGGCCAGCGTGGCCGAATCGGCCGCTTCGACAAGCTCGATGTAGGCTCCGGGCAGATCGGCCTCTTCGAACAGCCAGAAGCGACAGCGTGCCGTCTCGTAGTGTACGCGACGCGCGCGGATCTGCTCGAGAAACCTCGATCGTTCGGCTATCGGCACGACAGTACGCTGCAGGACGAGGGAGCGCGACACGGTCAGATTCCGGTCTCCGGAAAGCCTTCGATGCTCTTCTTGATCACCGCCAGGAACTGATCCGCGATCGCTCCATCGATGATCCGATGGTCAAAGGAGATCGAGAAAAAGGCGCATACGCGGATCGCGATCGTATCCTCTCCGTCGGCGCCCGCGATGACGCGAGGGCGCTTCTCGATGGTCCCGACACCGAGGATGGCCACCTGCGGCTGGCTGATGATCGGCGTGCCCATGAGCGATCCGAAGACGCCCGGGTTGGTGATCGTGAAGGTTCCGTCCTGTACCTCACTGGGCTGCAGCTTCTTCGCGCGGGCGCGTGCAGCCAGGTCGTTGAGGGCGACCGTGATTCCGGTGAGCGAGAGCCGGTCAGCGTTCTTGATGACGGGAACGATCAATCCCCAGTCGAGCGCCACCGCCACCCCGATGTTGTACTGCTTGCGATAGATGACGCTGCTGCCGGCGACGGAAGAGTTCACTACCGGAAAAGCCTTGAGCGCATCCACCACCGACTTGATGATGAAGGGCATGTAGGTGAGCTTCTGGCCGCTCGACGCCTCGAACGCCGTTCGATGCTTCGCGCGAAGTCGCGCCACCCTCGTGAAATCGATCTCCATGAACGAGGTCACGTGCGCGGAGGTGTGCTTCGAGGCGACCATATGCTCGCTGATCCGCTGCCGCATGACGGACATCGGCTCGACGACATCCCCGTCCCACGGCTCCGGGAGCGGGCCGGGCTGCGCCATTCCCGCGGGAGCGTGCATCGACGGAGGCGGAACGCTGCGACCGGTCCCCGCCGCGGAGCGGGCGACGCCCGAGTCGAGCACACCCAGGATGTCCTTCTTGGTCACGCGGCCGGCGACCCCGGAGCCCTGGAGCGTGGAGATCTCGATGCCGTGCTCGGCAGCGATCTTCCGAACCAGAGGTGACGACCGGGTGCGGATCCGCTCCTCGAAGCTGTCGCCGTTCCCGGCCGGCGCGGAGCGGATGGGACTCGCCCCGCTCTGATGAGAGGCAACGGGGGCGGCCGCGCTACCTTCGGTTTTCGGGGGGGGGGGCCCTGCCGGCTTTGCGCCCGGAGGCGCGACGGCGCCGGAAGCGGCCGGTGCCGCCGAGCCCACGGCGATGAGCGCCCCCTTCTCCGTCTCCAGACGAGCGACCACCGTCTGTACCGGAACGGTCTGCCCCTCCGTCACCAGGATCTCGGCCAGCACACCGGCCGAGGGCGCAGGAATCTCCGCGTCCACCTTGTCGGTCGAGATCTCGAAGATCGGCTCGTCGCGCTTCACGTCGTCGCCCACCTTCTTCAGCCAGCGCGACAGTGTGCCCTCGGCGATCGATTCCCCCATCTGGGGCATGATGACATCGATGCGTGCCACGAGATCAACCTCGGTCTGAGTTTCGCGCCGCCCTATCCCCCCGCCACATCCGCCACATCACACCGCCCGGAAGCAGCACCAGCCCAAGCAGGGCACCCGACCACAAATATGCTACGCCGTGGCAGGCCGGGATGCCTTCCACTGGCGGAGCGCATCGCTGCAGCGACCCTACCAGACGACCCACCGCCACCGCTACCATCCCGCCGCCAAAGAATCCGGGGAGCGCCAGCAGACATCCGATGGCGTAGCGCGAGCGGCCCCCAACCCTCTCCCCCTCTCCGACGCCGGTCGCTCCGGAGCCATCAGTCAATACGCCGCCAGCCGCCGAGCCACCGCCACGATATCAGCGGTCTGCGGGAGAACATAATCTTCCAGCGGCGGTGAGTACGGCAGCGGCACGTCGGCGGCCGTCACGCGGAGAATCGGCGCGTCCAGCCACTCGAATGCGCGCTCGTTGATCCGGGCGGTGATCTCGCCCGCGATGCCCCCCGTCCGGGTGTCCTCGTGCACGATCAGCACGCGATTCGTCTTCCGCACGGTCGCGATGATCGCGTCGTCATCCATCGGCAGCAGAGAGCGCAGATCGAGCACCTCGACCGACAGACCGTCCTCCTTCTGCAGCTGCTCCGCGGCTTCGAGCGACTTCCACACCGTGGCAGCGTACGTGATGATGGACACGTCCGTTCCTTCTCGCGCGATGCGCGCCTTGCCGATCGGTACCACGTGGTCTCCGGCCGGCATCTCTTCCTTGATGCGGCGATACAGGTATTTGTGCTCGAAGTAGAGCACCGGATCGTCATCGCGGATCGCCGCCTTCAGCAATCCCTTGGCGTCACTCGCCGTTGCCGGATACACGATCTTGAGTCCCGGCGTGTGGAGAAACGCGGCCTCCGGATTCTGCGAGTGGAACGGTCCGCCCCGCACGTAGCCGCCGCTCGGCCCCCGCACCACGATGGGACAGGGGAGGAAGGCACGGTAGCGGGCGGTCGCGACATAATTTGTGAGCATGTCGTACGCGCAGGAGATGAAGTCGATGAACTGCATCTCGCACACCGGCCGCATCCCCATGTGCGCCGCACCGGCCGCCGCGCCGACGATGGCCGCTTCCGAAATCGGAGTGTCGATCACACGGTTCTCGCCGAAGCGATCGATCAGTCCCTCCGTGACCTTGAACGCGCCGCCGTAGCGGCCGATGTCCTCCCCCAGCACGAACACCGAGGGGTCGCGCTCCATCTCCTCGAAGAGTCCCTGCCGGATCGCTTCGAGATAGGTGACTTCAGCCATTGAAGCTTCCCCACCCGGCTGGACGCTCGTGCACGGCCACCGCCGAGCCGACACCCTGGCGATACCAGAGAGGGTCGAGCGACGCCGGATCGGCATAGACGCCGGAGAGAGCGTCTGCCGGCTCTGGCATCGACGAGGATTCGGCGAGATCGGTCGCCTGATCGATCTCCGCCAGAATCCGGGCATCGATCGCGCGCAGCTCGCTCGGCGCGACGCCTTCGACGGTCGTGAGGTGAGCCTCGTACCGGTCGATCGGGTCGTTCTCCCGTTCCCACCGCTCGATCTCTCCCTCGGCAACATAGGACTGGTTGTCGTGCTCGGCGTGGCCTTTCCGGCGGAAGGTCATCAGCTCGATCAGCGTCACGCCCTCCCCGCGGCGGGCGCGGTCCACCGCCCGCTTCGTGACGTCGTAGGTGGCGAGCACATCGTTGCCATCGGCGCGCTCGCCCGGGATGCCGTAGGCCAGTGCCTTGTCCCTGAACTCCTTCACCGCGCTCTGCCGGAAATTCGGCGTGGAATAGGCGTAGCCGTTGTTCTCAACGACGACCACCAGCGGACAGCGCTGCACGGCGGCGAGATTGATGCCTTCGTGGAATGCGCCGGTCGACGTTGCCCCATCGCCCACGTAGACCAACCCGACGCGACCCTCGCCACGCAACTTGAACGACAAGGTGACGCCAGCCATGACCGGCACCATGTCGCCAAGGTGGGAGATCTGTCCAATGAAGCCGCGCTGGAGGTCCCCGAAATGGATGTTGAGCTCGCGTCCCCGGGTTGGTGAGTCACCCTTCGCCATGTATTGCCGCAGGATCTCGACAGGCCGGGCGCCCTGAACCAGCATCGAGCCCAGATTGCGGATGAGGGGTGAGAGAAAATCTCCCCGGGCGCGATCGAGCGCGTACGCGCTTCCCACCGCGTCGGCCTCCTGCCCCAGGGAGCGAAAGAGGCCGCCCACCACCTTCGTTTGCCGATACAGATTCACCAGCCGCTCTTCCAGCGAGCGAGTGAGCCGCATGTAATAGTAGAGCTCGAGTCGCTGGTCGCGTCCCAGTGCCGATGAGGGTCGCTCGGCGAGCTCACCGGTGGGGCGCGCTCGGGACGTGCGGCGCGCGGGGGCTCGCGATGCCATCAGTACGCGGCCTTGAGGCGATGAGAAGGGTCCGCTGATCGGTGCACAACGACGAAGAACCGCTTCACGTTGCGGTCCAGGCGACTCTCTCCCATCTGGTCCGTCAGCGCTTCGATCCGAGTGTAGTGACCGCCTTCGGAAACCGCTTCCAGTCTCAGCTTCCCGAGACGACCGTGGTAAGCGCGCACATTCTCCGCTGGCGCTGACGATTGCATGCCGAGCGCGGGGAAGAAGCTGTCCGCTGCATCGAGCACTCCGTCGGCCGTCACGTGAGTTCGGTAATAGTGGCGCATCGCGTCAGCGCTCACCGCGCGCGTTCTTGACTTCCTGCAACCAGTCCACGCGCTCGAGCTTCTGGGTGGAGTCTCGGCGAAACTGCACCGCGAGCGCCCAATTGCCCGGTGTGATGAAGTCGAGAGTGGAGTAGTACGTCCCCAGCTCGGGACCCCGCGTCAGTACATCCCAGGGGTTGAGGCTATGGGTGCTGTCGCTGGCGAAGATGCGTCCCTCGCCCACCTGGATGGGCTGTCCGGAATCCTTGTCGCGTACGACGATCTTGTACCGGGTCTTCTCTCGCGCATGGGGAGGCAAGGGATTCGCGCTGATCCGGAACGCGAAGTGATCGGACATTCCTCGGAAGTCGGTTCCGGGATCCGGAGGCGTACAGGCCGCGGCGGCCGCGCACAGCGCAATCAGCACTGCCAATCGGTAGCGCGGAGTCACGTCGCGTAGTACTCCAGCCCGAGGTGCGTGATCTGATCCTCTCCCATGAGATAGCGCAACGTGTTCTTGAGCTTGGTCTGCTGGATGAAGAGGTCGTGCTCGGGCTGCAATCCCGGAGCTGCCATGGGGCTCTTGAAGTAGAAGCTGAGCCATTCCTGGATTCCCTTCATGCCCGCCCGCTGCGCGAAATCCATGAACAAGGCGAGATCGAGAACGATCGGTGCGGCGAGGATCGAGTCGCGGCAGAGGAAGTTGACCTTGATCTGCATCGGGTAGCCCATCCACCCCACGATGTCGATGTTGTCCCACCCCTCCTTGTTGTCGCCCCGCGGCGGATAATAGTTGATGCGGACAACGTGCGAGAAATCCTTGTACAAGGCTGGGTAGATCTCGGGCTGAAGGATGTTATGCAGGACGCTGAGCTTGGACTCTTCCTTCGTCTTGAAGGACGCGGGATCATCCAGGACCTCGCCGTCGCGATTGCCCAGGATGTTCGTGGAGTACCAACCGGCCAGCCCGAGCATCCGCGCTTTCAGTCCCGGGGCGATCACGGTCTTGAGCCAGGTCTGTCCGGTCTTGAAATCCTTGCCACCGATCGGAACACCCCGCTCCGTCGCCAGCTGCGCGATGGCGGGAAAATCCACTGTGAGGTTGGGAGCGCCATTGGCGAACGGTACCCCCTCCATGATGGCGGCGTAGGCGTACAGCATGGACGGGGCAATCGCCTCGTCATTGCGCTCCATGGCCTTCTCGAATTGCTCCAGCGTCGCGTGTTGCGGCCCGGGCCGGATGAAGATCTCGGTGGATGCACACCACACCATGACCACGCGGTCGAGATTGTTCCGCGACTTGAAATCGCGAATGTCCTGCCGCAACTGCTCCGCGAGGTCGCGTTTGGTCTTCCCTTTCTTGACGTTGGTGCCGCTGATGCGGGTCACGTACTTCTGGTCGAACACCGCGGGCATCGGCTTGATCGCCGCCAGGAAATCGGCGACTGGCCCGATATGCTTCTCGTCGAGCACTCCGGCCTTGCGGGCGGCCGTCAGAGCGTTGTCCGGGATGGGGTCCCAGGCTCCGAAGACGAGATCCTCGAGCTTGGCGAGCGGAGCGAAGTCCTTGATGAGGGGAGACCGATGCTCGGTACGCTTGCCGAGGCGAATGGTCGCCATCTGGGTGAGTGAGCCGATGGGAAGGGACAGCCCGCGGCGGACGCTCTCGACTCCGGCCATGAAGGTCGTGGCGACGGCACCGAGTCCCGGGGTCAGCACGCCGACGCGCCCGGCGGGGGCGATGGCGCCGCCGCCTGGTCGCGGAGCCGACCGGTTCCCGGGGGTGGTCGAACCCTGCACGTGGATCTCCTTTGCGATGGATAGCAAACCGCCGCGGGACGACCGCCCCGCGGCGCCGCTCGCGCAGCCCGGACGGCGTGCTCGAGCACCAAACGAAACGGGCCGAAGCATCGATGCTTTGGCCCGTTAAGCTATCCGCTTGAAAAGCGCCGAGCAACCCGCCAACGGCTCGCTACGGCAGTGTCCACATGGTCATGGACGATACCGCGACGTTGTCCTTCGTGTACGTGCGCGTGCCGTCAGCCGTGCGCGCCTTGAGTTGCACCGTGGCGCCCGCCGCAACCCCCGAAACGGGCAGGTGCTGCGTGCTGTTCGCTGGCACCTGCGCCACGAACATGTCTGTGCCTCCGCTGACGACGTAGACGTTGACTGCCTGGCTGATGTTGTTTGTCACATGGAGAGCCACGTCGCTCGTCGGCGTGGGCCCCGTCGAGACTTCGACCTTCCGACTGCCACAGGCCGCCGTCGCGGCCACCATGAACGCGAAAAGCAGGGATTTCATCGATCAACCTCCTGAAATGTTCGACCGGTTCGGTACCGCGGGATGCAAGAGCAAGGCCGACGGACGGCGTCATCTGTACAGCCAGTACTTCCGACTCCGCTCCTGGAAGGCGACCGTGGCGGGGAGCGACCGGTCCATGACCGCATCCGGATCCTCCCCGCGGACCAGGGCCTCACGCGCCGACGGAGAGCCAAAGCGATCGTCGAACACCCGCCCGTTCACGCGCAGGGAATCCGGATGCGCGCGGGCCACCGCCCACAGCAGTGCTGCCCCGACGCGAGTGGACTGGTAACGGGTTCGATCCGTGACGAGGATCCGAACCCCGGGAAGAGCTGTTCCGGCGTACTTGCCATCGGTTGGATGGTCCGGGGTGAAGCGTTCCTCGTCGAAGCGCACGCCGGGGAGAGCGCGGTCATTGAGCACGCCGGCCACCTTCTTCGCATCGAGCCACGGCGCGCCCACCCGCTGAAACGCTTCGCCCGTCCCTCGTCCCACGGACAGGTTCGTGCCCTCGAACGCGACGAGTCCCGGATAGATGAGCGCGCTGACGAGATTCGGCATGTTCGGCGACGGCTTGACCCACGGCAGACTGGTTTCATCGAACCAGCTCTCCCGCCGCCAACCGGCGATGGGAATGACGTGCAGCTCCGCGTGCAGCCCGAGCTCCTCGTTGTAGAGCCGTGCCAGCTCCCCCATGGTGAGCCCATGTCGCAGTGGAATCGGGAAGAGCGCCACCGGTTTCGGCGCGCGCGGGCCTCCGTGACTGCCTGCGTAGGCCAGGGCGGTGTCGAGCAGGGGCCCCTCCGGCCGGCTGCCGGTGATCGGGTTCGGCCGGTCGAGCACCACCACCGGAAGATGATTCTGCCCCGCGCTGCGCAGCGCATAGACCATGGACGCGGGGTAGGTCCAGGGACGCGCGCCGATGTCCTGCAGATCGATCAGCAGCACATCCAGCTCGCGCAGTGCGCTATCCGGCGGCGGAAGGGTGGTCGCGCCGTACAGCGAGACGATCGGCAGACCGGTGCGCTCATCGCGTCCACTCGCGATATTGGCGCGATCCTCGACACCTCGAATCCCATGCTCCGGTGAGAACAGCACAACGAGCCGCGTCCCGGCTATCTTCGAGCGAAAGAGCAGATCGATGTCGCTCGTCCCACGCTCATCTATCCCTGATTGGTTGGTCAGGAGCCCGATGCGTTTCCCGACGATCAGCGCGGAGCTGTCGCGCAGGAGCATCGTGATCCCGGGACGGACCCGCTCTCCGCGGCGTCTCTCGGGCCCGCTGGCGTCCTCCCCCGCTCGAGGAGGAGCGCACGCGCAGGCGAGCACGGCCACCACGGCCGCTCCTCCGAGCACCACCTGATGTCGTCGCATCGTCGCCCACCATCCTTGTTGATTGCGTGTCTCACCGCTGCGGCTTCCGGCTCGTGCACTCCCCACGCGTCCTCTTCCGTCCACACCGCCATACCAGCCCCTGCCTCCGTCGCGACTCCCACTCGCAGCCGTTCGACCGCGCTGAGTGAGCCACTCTCGACACGGCAACGGCGCTGGATCGATAGCACCCTGGCCAGCCTGACCCTCCGCCAGCGCGTCGGCCAGATGGTCTGGATCTGGGTGCTGGGTGACTACTCCAACGCGTCCGACTCGACGTACGCCGAGGATCTTCGTCTCGTCGCCGACGCGCAGGTGGGCGGCCTCACCATGTCGCTCGGCTCGCCGATCGAAGTCGCAGCGAAGATAAACGCCTTGCAGCGTGCCGCCGTTGTACCGCTGCTCATCTCCTCCGATCTGGAGCCTGATCTCGGACGACTGGTCGGCGGCGCCTTTCTCCCGTCCATGATGAGCGCCGGAAGCGCGACCATCCTACCGAGCAACATGGCCATCGGAGCGACTGGTCGGCCAGAGGAGGCATACGAGGCAGGACGCATCGTCGGGAAGGAGGCGAGGGCGGTCGGCATCCAGATTGCCTTCGCCCCCGTTGTGGACGTCAACAACAATCCGGCGAACCCAGTCATCAACACGCGGTCGTTCGGAGAGAGCCCGACGGACGTGGCGCGGTTCTCGGCAGAATTTATCCGAGGGGTGCAGACCGAAGGCATTGCCGCGACGGCCAAGCACTTTCCCGGCCATGGGGACACGGATACCGACTCTCACCTCGCGCTACCGGTCGTGAGATCGAGCCGGTCCCGGCTGGACAGTGTCGAGCTCGTGCCGTTCCGCGCGGCGATTGCGGCA
>JBBSGP010000005.1:0-104738 GCA_038253885.1 Gemmatimonadales bacterium
CGCCCCGGCGGACGTTCGCAAGGAGGGAACGGCGTTCGATCTGCCGCTGGCGATCGGCATTCTGGTCGCGACGGGTCAGCTGCGGTCCGCGCTGCTGGAGTCGTGCCTGTTCGCCGGTGAGCTGGGACTGGACGGTGCCCTTCGAGGGGTGCGTGGTGCACTGCCGATCGCGCGCCTCGCGGCGGCACGACGCGACGCCATGCTGGTCGTGCCGCCTGGGAACGCGGCCGAAGCGTCTCTGGTGAGCGAGCTGGCCATCGGGGCGCCGCCGTCGCTCGAGCAGTTGGTAATGCAGCTTCGCGCCGGACGGCTCGAGCGCGGCCGGGTGACACGGGCATCGGAGCCCCTGCCGGACGGCCGAGACGACTTCTCGGACGTCATCGGACAGGAGAGTGCCAAGCGGGCGATGGAAGTCGCCGCGGCCGGCGGTCACAATGTCGTCCTGGTGGGCCCGCCCGGGGCAGGGAAAACCATGTTGGCGCGCCGCCTCCCCGGAATTCTGCCGCCCCTCTCCGAGTCGGAAGCGCTCGAGGTGACGTCGGTCCACTCGGTTGCCGGGTTGGTGCCGTCGGCGAGGCCCCTGCTCACGGTACGACCCTTCCGGGCCCCGCATCATTCGATCTCCGACGCCGGACTGATCGGCGGCGGCAACCCGCCGCGTCCCGGAGAGGTGAGCCTTGCTCATCACGGCGTGCTCTTTCTGGACGAGCTGCTGGAGTTCCGCCGGCACGTCGTCGAGGCGCTCCGACAGCCGATGGAGGACGGCGAGGTGGTGATCGCGCGCGTGGCCGCATCGGTGCGCTTCCCGGCTCGGTTCACTCTGGTCGGCGCGATGAACCCCTGTCCCTGCGGGCACGCCGGCGATGCTGCCCGCTCCTGCAGCTGCCCCGCCGCCGACATCGTGCGCTACCGCTCGCGTCTCTCGGGCCCGCTGTCGGATCGGCTCGACATGCACGTGCACGTGGGAGCGGTGGCCGTCCGCTCCCTGAGCGAGCAGCGTGGCGGCGAGAGTTCGGCAACCATCCGGCGGCGTGTTGCCGCGGCGCGCGCCGCGCAGGAGGAACGATATGTTCACTGCCCCGGCGTGAGCTGCAACGCGCACGCGAGTGGTCGTTGGCTGGATGCGCGAGGGGCGATCGAGCAGTCCGCGAGGGATCTGGTCGCCCGAGCGGCGGAACGGCTGGCGTTGACCGCGCGCGGGTACCACCGGGTGTTGCGTGTCGCGCGAACGATTGCCGACCTGGACGGACGGACCGGAGTGGCGGAAGTGCACGTGGCAGAGGCCCTGCGCTACCGGCCCCCGCCGGAAACGGAACGAGAACGCCGCGTCGGGTGATAACGGGAGACGCCTGTCAGCGAAAAGAGCGCCGTAAATGGAGCGGATCGCAACGTGGCCGCCGCCTCAAGCCTACCAGTCAGTGTCGGCAGGTGCCATCTTGCTGTCGTATGCTCGACGCGCCTGCCTTCACGATGGCCCCGCTCGCTGACCGCTATACGATCGAGCGCGAGCTCGGTCGGGGCGGCATGGCGACGGTGTACCTCGCGGAAGAGAAGAAGCACGGACGGAAGGTTGCGATCAAGGTGATGAGGCCGGAGCTCGCGGCCTCGGTGGGAGCCGCGCGCTTTCTTCGTGAGATCGGTATCGCGGCGCGGCTCTCCCACCCGCACATCGTGCCCCTGATCGACTCCGGTGATGCCGACGGACTCCTGTATTACGTGTCGCCATTCGTTCCGGGTGGATCGTTGCGTGACCTCCTCCAGCGCAACGGACGACTCCCGATACGGGACGTGTTGCGCATTGTGCACGAGGTCGGCATGGGGCTCGACTATGCCCACCGCGCCGGCTTCGTGCACCGCGATGTGAAGCCGGAGAACATCCTGTTCGCCGACGGACACGCCCTGCTCGCCGATTTCGGCGTCGCTCGTGCCCGTTGCGCCGCGGATGGAGCATCGGTCACGGATGCCGGCATCGTGCTCGGAACCCCGGAGTACATGAGTCCGGAGCAGGCGAGCGGTGAGCCGGATCTGGAGAGTCGCAGCGATGTCTACAGTCTCGCCTGCGTCGTCTTCGAGATGTTGGCGGGAGAGCCGCCCTTCCGCGGCGACGGCGCGCGGGCTGTGATGGCGAAGCACGTGACAGAGGAACCTCGCTCGATTCGCGCTCTGCGGCCGGAGACCTCGAGTGCGATCGGGGCGGCGATCGCGACGGCGCTTGCCAAAGATCCAGACCGTCGCTTCGCGAGCGTGGCCGAGTTCGCCGAGGCGATCCAGGCCAGCACACCGGAGCGGGGCCTGCCCTTCCGGGCAGCGACGCTCAGCATCGCCGTGTTGCCGTTCGTCAACGTCAGCGCGGATCCCGGGAACGAGTACCTGAGCGATGGGATCACCGACGAGCTGATCGACGGGCTCAGCAAGCTGAAGACGCTGCGCGTCGCGTCTCGGACGTCGGTGTTCGCGTTGAAGGGTAAGCCCCAGGATGTTCGGGTGATCGGGACGTTGCTCGGGGCGTCGGTCGTCCTGGAAGGCACGGTCCGGAAGGACGGCCAACGGTTACGCATCACGGCGCAGCTCACTTCCATCTCCGACGGCCGGCTCATCTGGTCGCAGCGCTACGACCGGGAGCTCAGCGACATGTTCACGATTCAAGACGAGATCGCGCGGACGATCGTGACGACGCTCCGTGCGACCTCGTTCGCCGATCTCGGCGAGCCGGTGGCCAAGCGCCACACGGCGAGCGTCAAGGCGTACGGGCTGTATCTGCGCGGGCGCTACGCCTGGAACAAGCGGACGCAGGAGGGAGTGGCCGAGGGGATCGAGTACTTCGAGCAGGCAATCCGCGAGGATCCCCGGTACGCGCTGGCGTACACGGGGCTGGCCGATGCGTATGCCCTGCACGTCGACTATCGCAGCGTCCCGGTGTCCGAGGGGTTCGAGCGAGCGAAGGCGTACGCGCGGAAAGCGCTCGATCTGGACGAGGCGCTGGCCGAGGCCCACGCCTCTCTCGCGTGGAGCCTTTTCATCTACGATTGGGCGTGGGCCGACGCCGAGCGAGAATTTCGCCGGGCGCTCGAGCTGGATCCGGCCTACGCCACGGCGCATCAGTGGTACTCGATGCTGCTCACGTCCAAGGGCCACGCTCAGGAGGCGTTGGTGGAGGGACACACCGCACAGGAGCTCGATCCGGCGTCGGTCTCGGTGCGACGCACGCTCGGCTGGGTTTATTACTATGCGCGGAGGTACGAACAGGCCACCTATCATCTCGACCGGGCCATCGCGATGAATCCCATGGCCGAGGAGACGTACGGTACGCTCGGACTCGTTCTGGCGGTGGAAGGACGACTCGACGATGCGGAGCGCGTTCTCCGTGAGGCGGCGGCGATGCCTGAGGCGGGGCTGTTTACCACGGCGACGCTTGGCTATGCACTAGGGCGCGCGGGCCGACGCGCGGAAGCGGAGGAGATCCTCGCCGAGCTCGAGGCCAGACGCGAACGGGGCTACGTCTCGCCGGTCGCGCTCGCGACCGTGCACCTCGGTCTCGGCAACAAACGACGCGCGCTCGACTGGGCCGAGCAGGCGCGCCAGGAGCGCCGCGGCTGGATGGCGTACCTCAGGGTGAACCCGATCTTCGGCGTCGTGCGCAACGATCCGCGGTTCGAGTCGCTCGCGCGCAGCATGGCGCTGCCCTACGACGCGTCTCTTCTTCGCCATTAGGCTACCGGCCGACGAGCGGCAGGTCATCGTCGATGCGATCGCGCCGATGCGCGCGGCGGCGCCGGCAGTGGCGTGGACTGCGGGCGACCGGCTGCACCTGACTATCAAGTTCCTCGGCGACGTGGAGGAGAGCCGTGTCCCGGGGCTGCGTGATGCCGCCGCGCAGGTCGCCTCTCGACAGCGCCCGCAAACCATACGTCTGGGCGGACTGGGGGCCTTCCCCAACCTTCGCTCGCCAAAGATCATCTGGCTGGGGGTCGCGGCGGACGGGTCCTTCGAATTGCTTCATCACGACCTGGAGTCGTCGTGCGCCGAACTGGGTCATGAAGTGGAAGGGCGTCCCTTTCGACCGCATCTCACGCTTGGTCGCGTGAAGCGCGCCCTCGACCGCTCGACCGCACGAGCTCTCGCGGTGGCGGCACGAACGGTGGGTCTGTCGCGTAGTGTCGCGGTGCGGTCGGTGGACCTGATGGCGAGCACGCTCGGGGAGCGCGGACGACAGTACACCGTGGTCGCTGAGATTCCCCTGGGAGGGGCATGATATGTTCGGATGCCTGCAACGACTCGGCTGCTTGGCTCTGGTGGTCATCGCCGCCGCGGCGGGATGGCTCGCGTACCAGAAGGGTTATTTTCACTTCGGGGCGGCGAAGACGGCGGTCCCAGCCGTGTCGGAGGGCGTCGTGTGGGAGCCCCTCACGCCCGAGGGAGCAACGCGGGCGCGCGAGGCCGTGCGTCGCCTGAGCAACGCCGGCGGTCCGGTCTTCGAGAGCGTCAAGCCGGGGGACATCTCGGCGTACATCTTCCAGGAGCTCTCGAAGCAGCTACCTCCCTCGGCCCAGCGCCTCGAGGCGGCGGTGATCGACGGGGCTCTCAACGTGCGCGCCTCGGTGGAGCTCCGCGATTTTGGCGGCCCGTCGGCGCTCGGTCCTTTCGGAAGCATGTTCAGCGATCGGGAGTCGGTGCAATTCGGAGGCGTGCTCGAGCTCGTCAGACCCGGCCTGGCGCAGTATCGGGTGACGAATCTTCGCATCCACGACTTGTCGCTCCCCTCGCTCATGATACCCCGATTGATTCGCAGCATCGAGCGAGGATCACGACCCGAGGGGATTGCAGATGCGGGGCTGCCGCTGGTCGTGCCGCGCTACATCGGCGACATTCGCGCGCAGCCGGGACGGATCACGCTGTACAAGAGCGGTCCCCGGTGAACAGACGCATCCTCGTGGTCGATGACGAGAAGGGGGTGAGGGCCGCCCTCGGTCAGCTCCTCGAGTTCGAGGGATACGAGGTGCGCAGCGTCGAGAACGCGGTGGATGCGATCGCGGAGTACGAGCGTTGGCGCCCGCATCTCGCTTTTCTCGATGTGAAGATGGCTGGCATCGACGGGATGGAGACGCTCAAGCGCCTGCGACAGATCGATCCCGCCGCGATCGTTGTCATGATCAGCGGTCACGGCACAATCCAGACGGCCGTGGAGTCCACCCAGCTGGGCGCCTACGATTTCCTGGAAAAGCCACTCGATACCGACCGGATCCTGGTCACGCTGCGCAACGCTCTCCAGCACGTGCAGCTGGAACAGGAGAATCAGGCGCTGCGCGAGACTATCCAGTCGCGTCACGAGATGGTGGGAAGGTCGTATCCCATTCGCGCCCTGATCGAGAAGGTCGAGAAGGTCGGTCCGACGCCGGCGCGGGTGCTGATCGCCGGAGAGAACGGCACCGGCAAGGAACTGGTGGCCCGCGCGCTCCACCGGCTGTCATCCCGGGCGAAAGGACCGTTCGTCGAGGTGAATTGTGCGGCGATCCCGGGAGAGCTGATCGAGAGCGAGCTGTTCGGTCACATGAAGGGTTCGTTCACTGGCGCCATCCAAGACCGACCCGGCAAGTTCGAGCAGGCGAGCGGCGGCACGCTCTTCCTCGACGAGATAGGGGACATGAGCCTGGCGGCGCAGGCAAAGGTGCTGCGGGTGCTCGAGGATGGCGTGGTCACCCGGATCGGCGGGTCGAAGACGATGGCCGTGGATGTGCGCGTGCTCGCGGCGACGAACAAGGAGCTGGATGCGGAGATCGCCGCCGGGCGCTTTCGCGAGGACCTCTACTACCGGCTCAACGTCGTTCCGATGACGGTCCCCCCACTCCGCGACCGGCGCGAGGACATTCCCCTTCTGGTGCAGCATTTCTGCCACATGCTGTCGGCGCACGATGGGATTGCTCCGAAGGCCTTTGCGCCCGACGCGGTGGAGCGGTTGGTGTCGCTCGACTGGCCGGGCAACGTGCGCGAGCTCCGGAACACCATCGAGCGTCTTCTCATTCTGTCGAGCGGCTCGCGCATCGTGGCGGCCGACGTCGACCGGCTGGTCGGGCGACGCGCCGCCGAGCAGACGAGTCTGGGCTCGCTCGCCGACTGCCGTACGTTCGAGGAGTTCAAGGACGCCGCCGAGCGCGCGTTCCTGCTCACCAAGCTGCGCGAGTCCGAGTGGAACGTCTCGGAGACGGCCCGTCTCCTCGAGATGCCGCGCTCCAATCTCTACAAGAAGATCGAGCGCTATGGGTTGGCCAGAGAGCATACGGAGGCCCGGTGAGCGCGGACTGGAACAAGGAGATGGCGAAGATCGACAAGCAGCTCGAGTCGATCTCGGACGAGCAGCTCTTCCCGACAAAGAAGGGCGCCACGCCGGCCGCGAAGGTTCAGGCAGAGGAGAAGCGCCGCGCGACATCGACCATCGGCGTCTTTCTTCGTCTCGTCCTGGCGGTGGCACTCGGTGTGGCGATGCTGTTCTGGCCGTACTCGGCGCGCTGCGGCGTCGGGCTGTTCGCCTATCTGGGAGCTACCGCGGTGGTGGTGACGGCGGGTGTATGGGCTTCGGTGTGGACCTGGCGCCACCGGTCGGGACAGGGACACGTGCTCTCCACCTTGCTCATCGTGTGGGGCCTCGTGCTCGGCGCGATCGAGGTGCTGCCGCGCGTGGGTTACGCGAAAGCGGACGCAGCGCATCCGGCGGCCTGGGTGTGCGAGAAATAGCACGGTCGCGGATCCGCGCCTCACTCCTTCTTTTCTCTGTGACGACATGAAGATCTTCAAGAACTTCATCGCGGGCGCGTGGGTCGAGCCGTCGACGGCCGACTACTTCGACAACAGGAACCCGGCGGACCGGAACGATCTCATCGGTCGCTTCCCCAAGTCGGCGCGGGAAGACGTGGACCGGGCCGTCGCGTCGGCCGTCCGTGGCTTCGAGCTCTGGCGGCGGATGCCAGCGCCCGCACGGGGTGACATCCTCCGCCGGGCCGGCGACATCCTCACCGACAGGAAGGAAGAGATCGCGGACCTGATGACGCGCGAGATGGGGAAGCCGCTGGCCGAGACGCGCGGCGATGTGCAGGAAGGGATCGACACGGCCTATTTCGCCGCCACCGAGGGGCGCCGCCTGTACGGAAACACGGTGCCGAGCGAGCTGCGGCAGAAGTGGGCGATGAGCTTTCGTCGCCCGATCGGCGTGGCCGGGATCATCACGCCATTCAACTTTCCCCTCGCGATCCCGACGTGGAAGATCTTCCCGGCGCTCCTCTGCGGGAACTCGGTGATCTTCAAGCCGGCCGAGGATGTGCCGCATACCGGAACCGTCTTCGTGGAGATCCTCCTCGAGGCCGGGCTACCGCCCCAGGTGATCCAGCTCGTACACGGCACGGGTGAGACGGTCGGAGCGGCCATCGTCGAGCATCCGGACGTCGCGCTGGTCTCGTTCACCGGCTCGACCGAGACGGGACGCCTGGTCGGCGAGACCTGCGGCCGGATGCACAAGCGCTTGTCGCTGGAGATGGGAGGAAAGAACGCGATGATCGTGCTCGACGACGGTGATATCGATCTCGCTCTGGAGGGAGTGCTCTGGGGCGCCTTCGGGACGACGGGGCAACGGTGCACCGCGACGAGCCGTCTCATCCTCCAGAGCGGGATTCACGACCGGCTTCTCTCGATGCTGGTGGATCGGGCGCGCGCAATGAAGCTGGGGGATGGTCGCGCGGCGGGCACGGACGTCGGTCCTCTGATCAACGGCGACTCGCTCGCGAAGGTGGAGCGCTACGTGGACATCGGGCAGGCGGAGGGGGCGGATCTGTTGTGTGGCGGCCGGCGGCCGCCTGCGGACGTGCTGGCGAAGGGATATTTCTACGAGCCGACGATCTTCGGACGCGTCGTCCCGGGCAGCCGGCTGGAGCAGGAGGAGATCTTCGGGCCGGTCCTGTCGGCGATTCGCGTCAGGACAGCCGCCGAGGCGTTCGCGGTGAACAACGACGTGCGGTACGGACTGTCGTCCTCGCTGTACACGCGCGACGTGAACGTCGCCTTCCAGGCTCTGAACGATCTCGATACGGGAATCACTTACATCAACGCGCCCACCATCGGAGCCGAGGCGCATCTGCCCTTTGGTGGGGTCAAGCAGACCGGGAATGGCCACCGAGAGGGAGGATGGGAGGTGTACGACTTCTACTCGGAGACAAAGGTCGGCTACGTGGACTTCTCCGGCAGTCTTCAGCGGGCGCAGATCGACAACTATCCAGGTACGCCGGCCTGAGCGTCCGCGTTCCGGCGGCTCTCCTTGAATTCGTCTGAAATCGCCTCTTAATTGTGAACATGTCCACGAACGTCACGTCAGAGGTTCACCGCAGCCTGGTGGAGCGCGTGACGCGACGACTCGCCGGCCGAGGAATCACGCCGGCGCTGATCGAGGACGCGGTGACTCGGGTGGTCGCCGGTCTGGGTGCGCGAGCGCACGGCGGGCGATCCGTCGACGCCAGCCCCACAATACTGGCGGCGCTCGCGGCGCGATCGAGCCCCGATCTCGCCTCACGGCTGCGCCGTGACCTGGAAAGGGACGGTATAGTCATCGAAGAGATGGGGTTGGGCACCGCCGGGCAACACACCGTCGTGACGCTCCGCGTCAGCTCCGATGCCCGTACCGCACTGGAGCGCGTCGCCGAACGGGCGCGATGCTCACTGACCTTCTTCGATCTCGCCGACGGCGGCGCGAGCCCTACATGACGACACCCGGATCCAGCCGAGAGATCACGGACGAGCATCGCGCGCAGGTTCTGCGCTCGATGAATCGCGCGCGGAATCGCGGCCGTCTCTTCTGGGAGTGGGCGAAGTCGTTCGTCATCGCTGTCTTCCTGTTCCTCGTCATCCGCACCTTTCTCGTCGAGGCGTTCAAGATCCCTACCGGGAGCATGGAGCGCACTCTGATGGTCGGGGACTTCCTGCTCGTCAACAAAGCGGTCTATGGCGCGGAGGTCCCGTTCACCGGGAAGCACCTTCCGGCTCTCCAACGGCCCAAGCACGGCGACGTGATCGTCTTCGAGTGGCCGGAAGATCGAACCAAGAATTTCGTGAAGCGCCTGATCGGCCTGCCACGGGACACTGTCGAGATGCGGGAAGGGCAGGTGTACGTGAACGGGGTGCGCCTCACAGAGCCGTACGTCACTCATACCGAGCCGAACGCGGATCCCTCGGGCGAAGAGTTCCGATGGCAACGCGATGCACTGGTGAGGCGGGCGGAAGCGAGCACGGGCTATCATCCATCCCGTAACAACTGGGGCCCCTTGCTCGTCCCCGAGAAGAGCTACTTCGTGCTCGGCGACAATCGGGACAATTCCTACGACAGCCGCTACTGGGGGTTCGTCGCGGACTCCCTGGTGAAAGGCCGGCCACTCATCGTGTACTACAGCTATGACCGCGATGCGCTCCATCGCATGCCCTGGATCACCAACATCCGGTGGGGGCGTGTGGGCGAGCGCATTCGCTGACATCGCGCCATCGCCGGTCACTCGTTCGAAGGTCCGTCGCTCCACGGGTTCTGCCGTCGCAGTTCGTCCCGCCCGCGAAGGCCGCCGCACGCCGCACGCAGGAGCAGCCCCAGCTATGGCCGTCCCCACGCACAAGAAGACGTCGTACGATGAAGGTTCCCTCGATCAGTACCTTCGCGACATCAGCGCCTATCCGCTGATCGATCGCGAGGAGGAAGCACGGCTCGCCCGGCTCATCCGTGTGAAAGATGCCGAGGCGCTGGACAAGCTGGTGCGGTCGAATCTGCGCTTCGTCGTCTCGGTCGCGAAGAAATACCAGAACCAGGGTGTCGCGCTGGCCGATCTGATCAACGAGGGCAACCTCGGATTGATCCGCGCGGCCCACAAGTTCGACGAGACAAAAGGCATCAAGTTCATCTCGTACGCCGTCTGGTGGATCCGCCAAGCCATCCTGCAGGCGCTGGCCGAGCAGTCCCGGATCGTGCGCGTACCGCTCAACCGGGCCGGGACGCTACACCGCATCGGGAAGCGAGCCAGCGCCTTACTGCAGGAGCTCGGTCGCGAGCCGACCCACGAGGAGATCGCGGAGGAGATGGACATCACCGAGGAAGAGGTCGCGAAGACGATCTCGATCTCGCAGACACACCTCTCCCTGGATGCGCCGCTCACGCCCGGCGAAGACAACAAGCTTCTCGACTATCTCCCCGACACGTTGAATCCGACGCCGGATGAACAGACGTTCGAGAAGGCGCTCACCGAGTCGATCGAGGAGGCCCTCTCCTCGCTCAAGGAGAGAGAGGCCCGCATCCTGAGGCTCTATTTCGGGCTGGATGGAGAAGAGCCGATGACCCTCGAGCAGATCGGCTCTCTTCTCGGCATCACCCGCGAGCGCGTCCGGCAGATCAAGGAGAAGGCGTTGTCGCGATTGCGGCACGTCTCGAGGGCCCGCGCCCTCGAGTCGTACCTCGGCTGAGCTATTTCACCAGCACCACCTCGATCGGCGCGCCGACGAAGGCGAGCTTCGCCAGCCGGTGCGGTTGGCTCTTGGTGACCCACAGTGTGATCGGCTGTTCGCCGCCGGCCATCTCGGCGCGATAGCTGGCAAACGTCCCCGCGGGGACCGTGATCGACTCCTCACCCACGACGCTCAGGGTCAGCTGAGCCACCTTGCCCTTACCGGCCTGGAAGACCGGAATTGTCCACTTGGCGCCGGGCGCCCAATTGAGGGCGGGAAGCACTGCGGTCAGAGCGTTGTCATCGAGCACGCCGGCGGCGAGCGCTGTGTCCAGCGTGATGCTCCGCGCCCCCTGAGGAGTCGGGGTCGTCGCTGAGCCCTTGGCCCTCCCGCCCGAATAGCTCACGTCGATCTTCGTTGGTTGCCCCTGAGTCAGTCCCGTCTGTTGAACGCGGATCATCTGGATCGCCGAGCTGAAGGACAGATCGGTGCTCTGCTGGACGAACCCGCCGATCTGCGCGTCCTCGGTGTAGCGGAAGCCCTGAGGGGTCTTCTCCAGCGCATCCCGCTGCCAGCCCAGCGCCTTGCCCTGGACGAGAACCGAGAAGCTGTCCCGGCGCGCAACCAGACGCGAGGCATCGATGTCGAGCTTGGCTGCCTTCTGCTCGAGGTCGGCCGGAGTGAGCGGGACACCCTCGACGGTGACCAGGCGCACGGGCGCGATTCCCTTGAGCTTCGGATAGAGCTGGGCGGCATCCCCGACCATGACGATCAGGCTCGCGCCTGGACGGATGACGGCCTGGGCCGCCGCGCCCACCTCGGCAGGCGTCACGTTGGCGAGCCGGGCGCGATACGTCGCGACATAGTCATCAGGAAGCCCCAGCAGCCTGGCGCGGGTGACTGTCGTCGCGACCTGGTCCGCCGTCTCGATCGACAGGGGGAAGCTCCCGACCAGCGATCCCTTGGCGTTGTCCAGCTCGGTCGTCGTTACCGCTTCGACGCCGATACGCCGGAGCTGCGCCAGCATCTCGATCAACGCCGAATCCGCCGCCTCGGTTCGCACCTCGACGGTGGCCTGAAATGTACCGATGCCCCTGTTCCGATCCAGGCGGGAGTACGCGCCATAGGTCCAGCTCTTCTGCTCGCGCAGAATCTGGAAAAGCCTGGCGTCGGCACCGCCGCCGAGCAGCTGGTTGGCGACCACGGTCGCGTACCACCGCGGATCAGTCGGTAGGAAGCTGGAGCTCCCCGCCACCACGTTGGCCTGAACCGAGCCAGGGCGATTCACGAGGAGAATCTCGGTCGAGCCTCTCGCCGCAGGAACGGGAGTGGCGGCGAACGGTGTCGGGGCTCCGGACCAGCCTGCCAGAAACTTCGTGGCAAGCTCTCGCGACTGCGCCATCGTCATGTCGCCGGCGATGACGAGCAGAGCACCGGCCGGCCGCAGATGGTCGCGCTGGAAGGCGATGAGATCGTCGCGTGTGATGGCGCGCACCGACCCCGGCGTTTCGAGTCGCCCGTAGCCCTGCGGGCCATAGATACCCTGGACGAAGAAGCGCGACGCGAGCTGCGCCGGCTGAGAGAGGGCAAACTGCAGGCCGGAGAGGGTCTGCGTTCGCGCCAGCTCGACCTCCTTCTCGCCAAAGGTCGGTCGCTGGACCGCGTCAGCCAGGAGCTCGAAGGCAAGCGCCGCATCGGGAGTGAGCGATGACGTCCGGACGGTGAGGAAGTCCGGGCCCGCACTTGCGCTGATGGAGCCCCCGACGCCTTCGATCGTCGCGGCGATCTGGTCAGCGGTGCGACCGCCGGCTCCCTTCGTGAGAAGGCCGGCCGTCATCTCGGCCGTGCCTTCCTTGCTCGGCGGATCGTACACCGCCCCAGCGGGCATGGAGAGCGCGATCGAGACGACAGGCTGCTTGTGCTGCTCCACGAGCACGAGCCGCAGACCGTTCGGCAACGTCGCCTCCTGGAGGGGCGGGAAGCGCGACGGTCTGACTGGCGATGGCGGAGGAGGGGCGGTCGGAAACTGCTGCGCGCCGACGAGTGGGGCGGCGAGCGACAGGCTGCCGACGGCGAGGAGCACGCGGGTGCGGAGAAGCATGATCACTGGCCTTCCGAGCTGACGAGCAGCACGAGCGAGTTGTCGGGACGCAGATAGGTTTGCGCGACGCGCTTGATATCGTCGACGGTGACGCGGGAATACCGCTCGAAGTCGGTGTTCACCGCCGCGGGGGATCCCAGAAAGCGATTGGCGAGCTGGAGCGCCTCCGCGAGGTTGTGGACGCGCTGGCGCTCTACGATCACGCCGGCGCGGTAGCTGTTCTTGGCTTTCGCGAGCTCCATCGCGGTCACCCCGTCGCGAACGATGTCGGCCACCTGTCCTCGGACGAGAGCGTCGAGCGAGTCGATCTTCACGCCCTGATTCGCGATCGCCAGCGTGATGAAAGCTCCCGGTCCTTGCCGGGCCCCGAAGGGGTTATGCAGTGCCTGCACGGTGATCGCGGCTTTGGCCTCTCGCGCGAGCTTCACGTTGAGACGGGAGCTCTCACCCTGACCGAGGATCGCGGCCAGCAGCTCGAGAGCGGGGGTGTCAGGGCTCTCGTATTCCGGAGCGCGATACACGCGCACGCTCGCGGGAAGAGTGGCCTTGGGATCGCGCAGATGTTTCACCCGCTCGCCGGAGTTGTACGTCTTCTGGCAGGACACAGGCTGTGGCGTTGTACCCTTGGGGATGTCGCCAAAGTACGAGGCGACGAGACGCTTCGCCTCGGCCGGCTCGAAATCGCCGACGATAGCCAGCGTGGCGTTGTTGGGGACGTAGTACTGAGTGAAAAACGCCTTGACGTCGACGGTGGTGGCCGCATCGAGGTCGGCCATCGAGCCGATGCCGGGATGCGAGTAGCCGAAGCAGTTGGCGGAGTCGTTCACTTTCGGGAGCTCCTCGACGATCGCACTCGCGTACGGCTGGTTCTCGATACGCAGCCGCCGTTCCTCCTTCACGGCCTGACGCTGGTTATGAAAGGTGGAGTCGGTGACCGCGAGCGAGCGCATCCGGTCCGCCTCCAGCCACAGCCCGAGGTTGAGCCGGTTGGAAGGGAGCGTCTCGAAATAGTTTGTATAATCGTCGTGGGTGCTTCCATTCTCGGTTCCACCGGCGCGCTCGACGAGCTGGAAGTGCTCCGCCTTTTTTACGTGAGCCGAGCCCTGGAACATCATGTGCTCGAAGAGATGTGCAAAGCCGGTTCGCCCCGGTCTCTCATTGCGCGAGCCCACGCCGTACCAGAGATCGATCTCGACGACCTGGGACGAATGGTCTTCCGACAGGATCACGCGCAGACCATTCTCGAGCGTGTACATCTCGTATGGGATCGGGCGGGGCTGCTGTGCCGCGATCGCGGGCGGCAGCGCCAGGAGCGCGCCAGCGACGACCGTGGAGGTGAGCCGATGCATCCAGTCCTCGGGATTCAGGGGAGAGACCGCCGCCAGTGCCGATGGCGTCGGGGAGCCGGAAGATAGAATCCAACGCGCGGGCGCGGAAGCGGCGGGGGAGTACAGGCCCTGTCAGGAGGCGCGGCGGGTGACCCGAAGCCCGTGGATGATCACGGAGTCCGCATGCGCCCTCTCGAGCACGCTCGCGGTGATTGTCAGAACACCGGCACTGTCGATGACGAAGCGCACTTTGATGTTGGCCGTGCCGTGGGCG
This sequence comes from Gemmatimonadales bacterium, assembly GCA_038253885.1. Taxonomy (GTDB): domain Bacteria; phylum Gemmatimonadota; class Gemmatimonadetes; order Gemmatimonadales; family Gemmatimonadaceae; genus JALZAQ01. The sequence goes on from JBBSGP010000005.1 coordinate 14,162, forward strand.
ACAGGAGGGATGTCGCGGACCGTGAATCGGCCCAGCGCTCGACCTCCGGCATCGCTCTCCTCTCCACGGAGTCGCAGCTCCACCGCGTCCTGCCGATCCTTCTGGGTGGAGAAGATGTTCACGTAGCTCGCCGGGAGCTCGGTGCCTCGCGGAAAGATCGTTGTCACTCCGCCCAGCGACTCGATGCCGATGGATTCCGCGAGCACCCACCCGGCGTGTCCGCCCACCACCACCCCGTTGCGCTCGCCGGCCGGCGCGGCTCCGCCGCAGGCAGCCACGATCCACAGCATCAACGCGTGTCGGCGGCGCCATCGACACTGCCACTTCCGCCCTCTCGCCCATTCCGTCATCGTTGTTCTCCTCCCTCACGACGTCGCGCGCCGGCGTCCCCATCCGGACTACGTATGGCCCAGCAATCCTCGTTCGACGTGACGACGGGTGTCGACCTCCAGGAGGTGGACAACGCCGTGAACCAGGCCCAGAAAGAAATCGCCCAGCGCTACGACTTCAAAGGCTCGCGGGCGAGCATCGAGTTCCAGCGCGGAGAGGGGAAGTTGGTGCTGATCGCCGATGACGACTACAAGATGCGCGCGCTCTTCGACGTCCTCCAGTCCAAGCTCATCAAGCGCGCCGTTCCGGTGAAGAATCTGGAGATCGGCGAGCTGGTGGATGCGGGCGGTGACACGGTGCGCCGGGAGATCGGCCTCAAGATGTCACTGGATGGGGATACCGCGAAGAAGGTCGCGGCCGCGATCAAGGAGGCCAAGATGAAGAAGGTGCAGGCGGCGATTCAGGGGGAGCAGGTGCGCGTGAGCTCCGCGTCCAAGGATGAGCTCCAGAGTGTGATGGCACTCCTCCGCACCAAGGATTTTGGTGTCGAGCTGAAGTTCGGGAATTATCGGTAGACGCTCCGGGGACCTCGGACTCGGAGCCACCTCGCCGTTGAGGGGGGCCGCCTCCGCCGCTAACTTGAAGGGCTGTCCCGCCGCTCCGCGCCCCCGCCTCCCCTCTCCGTGAAGATCGGTCTCATCACTCTGGGCTGCGACAAGAACACCGTCGACAGCGAACGGTATCTCGCCGACCTGATCGGGCACGGGGCGGAGCATACCGCGCGCCTGGACGAGGCCGAGGTGATCATCGTGAACACCTGCGGCTTCATCGATGCGGCCAAGCAGGAGTCCATCGACACGCTGGTCGCGGCCGGCCGGCTCAAGGTGGGCGGGGTTTGCCGGGCGGTCGTGGCGGTGGGGTGCCTGGTGGAGCGACACAAGAGCGAGCTATCGGCCGAGCTTCCCGAGGTGGACCTCTTTCTCGGATCGTCGGAGGTCCAGCAGCTCATCCCCGAGCTGGAGAAGCGGGGGCTCGTGGGCGATTCGGTGACGGAGCACCCGGGCATCCGCCACTACGCGGGCGATCTGCCGCATGTGCGCTACCTCAAGATCAGCGAAGGCTGCGACCACGGGTGCGCGTTCTGCGCCATTCCCCTCATGCGGGGGCGACACCGATCCTTCTCGCTCGACGAGGTGGTGTCTGACGCGCAGCTTCTCGAGAGTCAGGGCGCCCGCGAAGTGAACCTGGTTGCCCAGGACCTGGCGCACTACGGGCGGGATCGCCGCGACGGAGTGGGACTGGCCGAGCTTCTCGGCGCGCTTGTCCGCGAAACCGGCATTCCGTGGCTCCGCATGTTGTATCTCTACGCCACCGGACTCACGCCTCGCGTGCTGGAGCTGATGGCCCGCGAGCCGCGTGTCGTGCCATACCTCGACATGCCCATCCAGCATGCATCCGACGCGGTGCTCGAGCGGATGCGCCGGCCCGAGCGAGCGCGCACGATCCGCGAGCGAGTGGCGTTGGTGCGCGAGGTGGTGCCCGAGCTGGCCATCCGCACCACATGCATCGTCGGTTTTCCGGGTGAGACGGAGGAGGACTTCCAGCTGCTACTCGAGTTCCTCGAGGATGTGCGCTTCGAGCGCGTCGGAGCCTTTACCTATTCGCCGCAGGAGGGCACGCGTGCGGCGGCGCTGGCGGACGACGTGCCGATGGAGCTAAAGCTCGATCGCCTGGCGCGGCTCTCGGAGCTCCAGCGCGGGGTGACGGCGGAGCGTTACGAGCGGCTGATCGGCCGGCGCGTGCCGGCGATCGTCGACCGCATGCGGGACGACGACGGGACCAGTGTTCAGGCTCGGCTCATATGCCAGGCCGACGACGTCGATGGCATCACCCATCTCACCGGCGCGGAAACCCTGGCGCCGGGAGACATCGTCGAGGTGGAGGTGAACGACGTCGTGGATGACTTCGACTTCGATGCCACATGTCGGCGGATGCTCGACGGTGTACGCGCGGTACCGCGAAGGGCTCAGAGAGTGGCGCGCGCGCTGCCGCTGATGGTGTCGAGCGCGGCCGGCAGCTACGGCCGATGAGCGCATCGGGAGCTCCGGAGCGAGGACATGCATAGCGGCCTTCGTCTGATGGCTGCGTTCGCCGCGCTCGCATGCGCCGCGGCGACGCCGCCCGTACCGGCCAGTCCCGCGCGCCCGGCTCCAGCTCGCGGTGGTTCGCCCACTGTCAGGTCGCATCGTCCTGCTCGCGGCCGATGGAGCAATGGAGTGGTGCGGATCGCCCTCGCGTCGACCGACGGACGCGTTGCACTCACAGCGACCGGTGATTGGCGATTGTCCGATCGCGACGGAGCGACCGACCTGCTCGCCGCCCACAGCGGTGACACATGGAGCATCGAGAAGAGCGGCGGCCGCTTGCGCGCCGTGCGGCTCGATGGCACGGGCACCTCATGGCGGGACGGACCGCTGCTGGCGCGGCCAACCGATTCGACGGGAGCGGCGTTGATGACTCTCAACGGCCGCCACTATCGAGGTGAGCTGTCGATCGCCGCGCAGGACACGGGGTTGCTGATCGTGAACCGGCTCCTGGTCGAAGACTATCTGCGCGGGGTCGTGCCCCTCGAGATCGGCACGCGGAGCGCCGGCGAAGTGGCCGCCGTGGAGGCGCAGGCGGTGGCGGCACGAAGCTACAGCTACGCGCGAATGGCGGAGAGCGGCTACCGGTCGTACGACCTGGTGGGCACCGTCCTGGACCAGGTGTACGGCGGCGCCGATGTCGAGACGCCGCTCACCGACATTGCTGTGGGCTCGACCGGTAAGCTGGTGTTGCGCTTCGCCGGCCGGCTCGTGAGTGCGCCGTACAGCGCGAACTGCGGCGGGAGCACGGCGGCGCCGTCGGAGGTCTGGCAGGGGGCGACGGACCAGCAATACCTGCAGCCCGTGTCCGATCGCATTCCCGGCAGCGACCGCTACTACTGCGACATCGGTCCGCGGTTCAGATGGTCGCGTACGCTGGAGGGAGACGCTCTGAGCTCGGCGCTGTCCCGGTACGCGCGCAGCGTTGCCGCCGCGGGCACACCGCTTCCCGCCGGAGGCGCGATCCGGGCCATCACCATCGACGGACGCACGCCGTCCGGGAGAGTCCGCGCGTTGGCGGTAGACACGGACAGGGGTCGCTACCTTCTCAGGGGAAACGAGATTCGCTTGACCATGCGGAGCGCGGGTGGCGAGATACTGAACAGCACGTATTTTTCCGTGGAGAGCGAGCCCGATGGCGACGGCGTCCTCGCGCGGGTCATCTTCCGGGGCACCGGAAACGGTCACGGGATCGGGATGTGCCAGTGGGGCGCGATCGGCCGAGCGCGCGCGGGGCAGGACTATCGCACCATCCTGCGCACCTACTATCCCGGGACGACGATTGAGACGGTGGACTAATGGACCGCGTCTGATGGTGACTGCATTCGGCGGCGGTTGCACGCCGATCCCCAACGTGCCGCGCTCATGAAGCCCCCCATCCGCATCGGTGTCGTCGGAGTCGGTGCGATCTCGCAGCTGGCGCACCTGCCCGTGCTCTCGAAGATGCGCGGCGCCCAGCTCGTGGCGCTCTGCGACAACGACGTTCCGAAAGCTCGCGCTCTGGCAGAGCGGTTCGACGTCCCGGACGTCTACGAAGATATCGAGGATCTGCTGGCGATAGACGATCTGGACGTCGTAGTGATCTCCACGCCGAATCATCTTCACGAGCCGCACGTCCTGAGCGCGCTGCAGTCCAAGGTGCACGTGATGTGCGAGCGGCCTCTCTCTCTGACGAGCCGTGGCGTGGAACGCATTCTGGCGGCGGCCGCCCGGGCCGACCGCAAGGTGGCGGTGGCGAACAACCATCGGTTTCGCTCGGATGTGCAAGCTCTCAGCGCGTTTCTTCGCGGGGGAGAGCTGGGCAAGCTGACCGGGATCCGCGCTGGCGCGTATCAGCCGCGCCGGCCGACCGAAGGATGGCGACATCGCCGGGCCGAGGCCGGAGGCGGAGTCTTCCTCGAGCAGGGTTTTCCTCTGCTCGATCTCGCGCTCTGGCTCGCGGACTTTCCGGAGCCGGTGCGGGTCAGTGCCCATATGGAGCGCGGCAAGGCGCTGTCAGCAGTGGAGGATGCCATGCTGGTGACTCTGGAATGTGCCCAGGGGAAGAGCTTCGCCATCGACTGCGCCTGGAATTACGTCGGCACCGACGAGCGCTGGTGGTTCAACGTGATGGCGACGCGCGGCAGCGCCCAGCTCGGTCCGCTGCAGGTGGTGAAGGACCTCAACGGGCGCCCAACGGATGTCACGCCAACGGGGGCGTCGGCGCGCGAGAGCGTGTTCATCCAATCATACCGGGCCGAGCTGGCTCACTTCCTGGCAGTGCTTCGTGAAGAGGCCTCGTATGAGGCGCCGGCAGATCAGCTCATCGTTCACCGAATCACCGAGGCGATCTACAAGGCAGCGGACGAAGGGAAAGAAGTGCGATTGTGAGGCGCCCCGCCTGGTTCCCACGGGAGGGTGAAGGGTGGGTGATCCTGTCATCGTCGGCATTGTTTGCCGTATCGTTTCCGCCGTTCCGTCTCATCCTTCCCGTTTTTCTCTGCCTGGTTCCGCTCGCCGTAGCGATCGCGCGGCGGGCGGACGGCGAGGGCTCCGTCCGCTCGGCCGCCCGTTTGGGGGCATGGTTCGGCTTTCTCGGCTACGGCTGCAATCTGTACTGGATCGCGGTGGCGCTCGCGATCTACACCAAGCTCGCCATCCTGGGGTACGTCGCCGCGTTGGTCTGGCTGACGCCGTGGGTGGCACTCATGGGGGCGACGTTGTTCTGGTCGCGGCGCGCGACCGGGCTTCCGCTGGGGCTGCTGCTGCCGGTGACCTGGGTCGCGCACGAGCTGGTGCTCAACTATCTGTCCGACCTCTCGTTTCCCTGGCTGCCCCTCGCTCTCGGGATGACGCCATCACCGATGATGGTGCAGATCGCCGAGCTGAGCGGGGTGCGCGGCGTCAGCTTCTGGATCGCGATGACCAGCGGCCTTCTTGCCGACGCGTGGCTATCGCGCTCCGATCGCGGGGCGGTGCTTCGCCGGGTCGGTTCCGTGCTCATCGCGGTGGTGATCGTGGGCGGATTCGGTGCCTGGCGTATTCACACGATCGCTGTGCGCGAGGTGGCACCGGTCGGGATCATCCAGCCGAATGTGCCTCAAGATGAGAAGTGGCAGGACGAGAACCGGAATCGGATCGTCGAGATCATGGCTCGGCTCACACGCCGGCAGCTGGACGGCCGGCAGGTCCGGCTGGTTCTCTGGCCCGAAGCGGCTCTCCCGGGCTTCATGCCGGAGCACCCCGAATGGCGCGATACCCTTGCCGCACTCGCGCGACCGACGCGGACACCGATTCTGATCGGGGTTCTGGACCTCGTGTATCACTCGCGAAAGGACTTCGACTATTTCAACGCTGCCATGCTCGTGGACAGCACCGGGCGGGTGGACGCGCAGCCGGCGTATCACAAGAGCTATCTCGTGCCGATCGTCGAGCGCGTTCCGTTTCTCAACCCGAAGTGGTTCGGCGATCTGAAATTTTTCGGAGGGTACGGCGTCGGCCGCAACACGTCGCTCTACGAGGTATCGGCCGGGCGGTTCGGCGTGCTCATCTGCTACGAGTCCATCTTCCCGCAGCGCTCGCGATTGTACCGCCGGGAAGGTGCGGATTTTCTGGTGAACATCACAAACGACGCGTGGTTCGGCCGGACGCTCGCTCCCTATCAGCACGAGGCGCACCTGAGCTTGCGGGCGATCGAGAACCGGGTGGGCATCGTCCGCGCCGCCAACACCGGGATCTCGGGCTACATCGATCCCCTGGGACGTCTGCAGGGCGCGACGGCGCTCTATGTGGAGGACGCGCGAGTCTACCCTGCCCAGACGACGAGCGTCCGGACGCTCTACGTGCGTGTCGGAGACTGGCTGGGGCTCCTCTGCCTCGCCATGACGGTGGCGATGAGCGTCCAGTATTTCCGGCGTCGCCGGTCGGCTCCGTGGCCCGCGCGCGACCTGTAGGCCAATCTGTCGGAATAGACGTCGGCGGCACTTTCACCGACCTCGTCTCCATCGATCCGTCCGGTCGCGTCGAGGCTCGGAAGGTTCTGAGCACTCCGGGCGATCAGAGCGAAGGCGTCGCGACAGCGCTCCTCGCCCTCAATGCACCTGCGTCCGGGATCGGTCGCATCGTTCACGGCACCACGGTCGCCACCAATACTCTGCTGGAGCGCTCCGGAGCACGCGTTGTTCTGTGCGCGACCGAGGGGATAACCGACGTCCTCGAGCTCCGACGACAGGAGCGCGCATCGCTCTACGATCTCTCTCGCCAGCACCCCGCGTCCCTCGTCCCGCAAGAGAGATGCGTCGGAGTGCCCGAGCGGATCGAGCCGGGGCAACGTGGGCGCTCACTCACAATGACGGCCGCGGAGGTGGTGGCGCGACGCGTGGAAGAGCTGGCGCCGGACATCGTGGCCGTCTCCCTGCTGCACAGCTATCTCGACCCGTCGCACGAGCGTCTGCTGGCCGACGCATTGCGCCGTGAGAGCCCCGGTCGGGATGTTGTTCTGTCGTCGGAGGTGCTGCCGGAGATCAGGGAGTACGAGCGTACGACGACCGCGGTTGCCGAAGCCTATCTGCGCCCTGGTGTCGCGCGTTACCTGCGATCGCTCGATCAGCAGTTGACCGATAGTGGCTATCCCGCGCTGGCGGTGATGACGTCCAGTGGCGGAATGCGGAGCGGCGCCGAGGCCGCGCTCGCCGCCGCGACCCTGGCTCTCTCGGGCCCGGCAGGCGGTGTGGTCGGGGCAGCCTTCGTCGCCACCCTCGCCGGCTTCACCGATGCCCTGACGATCGACATCGGAGGAACGAGTGCCGACGCAGGCGTCATCCTGGGCGGCGCGCCGCTCACCGAGGCGGGCGGCGCTGTGGCCGGTGTGCCGATCGCGTTGCCACGCGTTCTGGTGGAGACGGTCTCCGCCGGCGGCGGGAGCATTGGCTGGATCGACGATGGGGGCGCCCTTCGCGTCGGCCCGCGCAGCGCCGGCGCGAGACCGGGACCTGCGGCGTTCGGTCGCGGAGGGACGGCCGCCACCGTCACCGACGCGCATGTGGTCCTCGGCCACATCTCTCCGGCGCCGATGAGTGGGGGAGTGACGCTCGACCGCGGAGCGGCGGAGTCCGCGGTCAGGGCTCTCGCGTCGGAGCTCGGCGCGACGGTCGAGAGAACGGCCCGAGGGATTGTTGCATCGGCGAACGCCGCCATGTCGCGCGCTCTCCGGCGTGTGAGCGTGGAGCGAGGGATAGATCCGCGCCGATGCGCGCTCGTCGCGTTCGGGGGCGGGGGCCCGCTCCATGGCTGTGCTCTCGCGGAGCAGCTTGGCATGGACAGAGTGCTCGTGCCGCCGTTCGCGGGCGTGCTGAGTGCGTTGGGGCTGGCCATCGCTCCCGAGCGACGTGAGGCATTGGGAGGGGTGATGCGTCGCGCATCGGAGCTGCGGGGAACTGACGTGCGGGCGCTGTGCGACGACCTTTCCCAGCGCACGGGGGGCGGGGCGCGCGGCAACGGCTGGACCCGGCAGTGGTGGATGCGTACGCGGTACGAAGGACAAGGGCATGAGCTGGACGTGGTCGTGACGCCCGATGATGATGGTTCAGCGATCGTGTCGCGCTTCACCGACGCCCATCGGGCGCGCTACGGATATGTGCTGGAGCGGCCGGTGGAGGTGATCGGCGCTCGCCACGCCGCTCTCGGCGCGGCGCATCCGGCGCGTCTCGAGCGGCGGGGAGTGGCATCGTGGGGTGAGGACATGGTCGACCGGGGCGCTCCGCTGGATGTCACCGTGCGGGGCCCCTCGGTTGTCACTCTGCCCGACGCGACAATGTTGATCGCGTCGGGATGGCTCGGACGGGCGCTTCCGCTCGGGGGCTGGTTGCTGGAGCGTGACCCATGAGCACACCAGCGCTCGATCCGCTCGAGCTGGAAGTGATGGCGCACGCCTGGTCCGCCATTGCCGAGGAGATGGGCGTGGTGCTGGTGCGCGGGGCGCTCTCGCCGAACATCCGTGAGCGGCGTGATTCGTCGGCCGCCCTTTTCGATCCCGAAGGCAACATGATCGCGCAGGCCGCTCACATCCCGGTGCATCTGGGTGCGATGCCGGAATCCGTGCGCGCCGTGATGGAGCGTACCCCCCACGCCGGCGACGTTTTCATCCTGAACGATCCCTTTCGCGGAGGCTCGCACCTCCCGGATCTGACGCTGGTGGAGGCGATCTCGCTCGACGGTCAGGTGGGGGGCTTTGCCGCTGTGCGCGCGCACCACGCCGATGTCGGCGGAATGAGCCCCGGGAGTATGCCGCAGGGCGCGACCGAGCTGGTGCAGGAGGGACTCATCCTTCCACCCATTCGGCTCGTGCATGGCGGCCAGCTGGATGAAGCGTTGCTTGCCCTCATCCTCGCCAATGTGCGGACGCCAGATGAGCGTCGCGGTGATCTGCGGGCGCAGCTGGCCGCATGCTCAACCGGAAGCGCGGGCGTCCTCCAACTCGTGCAGCGGGAAGGACGCGCCCATGTCTTCTCAGCTGGGACCGCGCTCATCGAGTACACCGAGCGGCGTGCGCGCGCGGCGATCGCGAGCCTGGGTGACCTGGCGGGATACGCGGAGGACTGCCTCGAGGGCGATGGGGTGAGCGATGATGACGTGAGGGTGGTGACCTCCGTCACCGTGAACGGGGGCCGCCTGCGATTCGACTTGACGGGGACCGCGCCGCAGGTGCGTGGCAACGTCAACTGTCCGATCGCGGTGACGCGTGCGGCGGCGGTGTTCGTGCTGCGCACGCTACTCGATGAGGATGTGCCGACCAATGATGGGATCTCGCGCGCGATCGAGATCGTGGCGGAAGAGGGAAGCGCGGTGCACGCACGGTGGCCGGCCGCGGTGGCGGCGGGCAACGTGGAGATGTCACAGCGTCTCGCCGACACGATGTTCGCCGCGCTGGCCGACGCCGGCGTCGCCGTGCCGGCGCAGGGACAGGGCACGATGAACAATGTGACATTCGGTGGACAGGGATGGACCTTCTACGAGACGCTGGGAGGAGGACAGGGCGCGTCGGCGCGCGGTGACGGTCCGAGCGCGGTTCACGTTGGCATGAGCAATACCCGAAACACGCCGGTGGAATCGCTCGAGTGGTCCTACCCGATCCGGATACAGGAGTACGCGGTCCGCCGTGGAACCGGGGGCAGCGGTCGGTACCGCGGCGGAGACGGGGTGGTGAGGCGGTATCGGGTGCTCGAGCGGTGCAGCGTGACACTCCTGACGGAGCGCCGTCGCCGCGCGCCGCGCGGAGCGGCGGGCGGCGGGGATGGCGCTACCGGACGCAACCTCCTCAACGACCAGGAGCTTCCAGCCAAGTGCCGCGTGGAGATGGAGCCGGGCGACGTGCTCACGATCGAGACACCGGGCGGCGGCGGGTTCGGCCGGGCTGAAACCGAGGTGAAGGGCGGGGCGTAGCGAGTGCAGCCCGATGGTCCCGTATTCGGAGGATCGCACCGATGATGGATCCGTTCGTCGTTCACGACATGTTGAACTATATCGTTCCCGGCATTGTCATGATCGTGCTGGGTTATCCGATCGTACGGCTCGTCGCGAAGAGGCTGGAGCCGAAGCGGCCGTCGGTCATCGGGTCGCCCGAGATGACGAGCCGGTTGGAGCGCATCGAGCACGCAGTGGACTCGATCGCGATCGAGGTGGAGCGCATCTCGGAGGCCCAGCGCTTCACGGCGCGCCTGCAGGCCGGTCGCGCCGGAGAGGGCGGGGCCCTTCCGCCACCGAGTGCCCCGCGCGATTGATTCGACCGCCGAAAATCCTTGCTGCGACCCCGCTGCCGGCTAGGTTGTTGGGGTGCTGCCTCCGTCCGTCGTCGCCGAGCTCGATGCCGCGCTGCTCCAAGCGGCCATCACCCTGGGACTGGCGGCGCTGTGCGCAGCCTTCTACGCATCGTACCGCAAGCGCTATTTCCTCTGGTGGTCGATCGCGTGGACGCTGTACGTGTTGCGGATCGGCTGCATCATCGGTTTTCTCGCCACGAGCCGTGGCGGCTGGCTCTACCTGCACCAGGTGCTCACCGGGTGCACGGCGCTCGCTCTGCTCTGGGCGGCCCTGGTGTTCTCGCAGGCGCCGCCCTGGCGCTGGTGGTACGCGGCGCTCGCGGGATTCCCCCTCGTGTGGTCGTACATCGCGATCTATCGGCTGCAGAATTTTCTCCTCGCGGCCGGCCCGGCTGTTCTCTTTCTCAGCGCGGCGACTCTCTGGACGGGGTGGGTGTTTCTGCGATACCGCCGGCGCGTGGAATCTCCGGGCGCCGGGCTCTTGGGCGCCGCCCTGGTGCTGTGGGGTGTCCACCATCTCGACTACCCCGTTCTCCGGGCGCGAGGGGCCTGGAGTCCGTGGGGCTACTACCTCGATATCACCTTCGTCCTCATCATGGGTGTGGGGATCATGCTCCTGGTGCTGGAGGACTTGCGGCGTGGACTGAGCACGTTGTCGGTTCTGTCGGGGGATCTCCAGCCGGGTGCCCCGTCGTCGGATGCCGATGCCCTCGACACGTTGCTGGCGCGGCCTCTCGCGCTGGCAGGAGTACGGGGAAGCGCGATGTACGTCGGCACCGCGCAGGAAGGGCGCTTCGTGCGTGGAATCGCGGCGTGCTCGGAATGGCCACAGGCGCCGCCCGACCCCCACGCGCGCGCCCTGATCGGGCGAGCGCTCGAGCTGGGTCGTCCTGAAGTGTCCCCAGCGTGGCACGCCGTGTCGACGCGGATCCGAGCGCATGCCTACGTCGCGGTGCTTCCGATCTTTCGTGGGAGAATGGCAGCCGGAGCGCTCCTGATCGCGGGCGAGGAGCGTGATCCCTTCACGGCGCTCGGCGAGGACTTTCTGATCGCCCTGGGCCAGCAGGTCGGAGCGGCGCTGGAAAATGCCGACCTGTATCGCCGTATCGAGGCCCGCAACAGACAGCTCGAGCATCTGTCATCTCGCATGGTGCAGCAGCACGAGGAAGAGCGCCGCCAGATCTCGCTCGAGCTGCATGATGAGACGGCGCAAGTGTTCTCGGCGGTGAAGCTGCAGCTCGGATTGTTGAGGGAGGCATCGCCGGCGGAGATGACGGAGAGATTCGACCGGACTCTCGCGCTTGTGGACGCGGGGATCCGCAGCATCCGGAGCGTATCCAGCGGTCTGCGTCCGCCGCTTCTCGACGATCTCGGCGCGCTACCGGCGCTTCGCGCGCTGGTAGCGGAGTTCGGGGAACGGAGCGGTCTGACCGTGAGCTTCGATGCTCCGCCCGCTCTCCCGTCGCTCTCTGAGGAGGCAGAGCTGGCGCTGTTCCGCGCCCTCCAGGAAGCGCTCTCCAACATTGCACGCCATGCTGCTGCCCGCGCGGTGCGGGTGACACTGACGGTGGATGACGCGCGCGCGATCGCGCTGCATGTCACGGATGACGGTCGCGGCCTTCCGGGCGGAGATGCCGGGGATGGCGCGGGAAACGGCCACATGGGCCTGGCCGGCATGCGAGAGCGGATCGGTGCGCTCGGCGGGAATCTGCTCGTGCGCTCCGGAGAAGCGGGCGGCACGGAGCTTCGTATCACGCTGCCCGTCGTTCCTGCCGAACGATGACAGCCGACCGCATCCGGGTGCTGGTCGCGGACGATCACGCGCTGGTGCGCGAGGGAATCCGCCACGTCCTGACGAACGTCCCGGGCTTCGACGTCGTGGGTGAGGCAGGGAGCGGAACCGAGGCGGTCGCGCTGGCTCGAGAGCTGTCGCCGGACGTGGTGCTCCTGGATATCTCGATGCCACAGGGCACCGGTCTCGAGGCCGCGGCCGCCCTGCGCGTGAGCGCGCCGCAGGCGCGCGTGCTGATCCTGAGCATCCACGACCACGAGGCGTACGTGCTCGAGAGCGTGCGCGCGGGGGCGCACGGCTACCTGCGAAAGGACTCGTCGCCAACGGAATTGCGCGATGCCATCCGCGCGGTGCATCGGGGGGACAGCTTTTTCAGCGCGCCGGTCGCCCGCCAGCTCAGCGCCGCTCTGAGAGGCGAGGCCGGCCGCGAGGCCCGGGCCAGCCGGCTCGCACTCCTGTCTCCGCGGGAGCGGGATGTCCTCGCCGGCGTCGCCGCCGGCGAGACGAACAAAGAGATGGCGGCGCGTCTCGGAATCAGCCCCCGCACCGTCGAGTCCCATCGCGAGAGCCTGATGCGCAAGGTCGGGATCCGGAGTGTCGCCGGACTGACGCGGTTCGCCGTGGAGGAGGGGATGACCGGGGAGTGATCACTGCGGCAGCCGTTCAGCGCGCTCTGCCTCCGTAATCCTACGGTCCGCCGGCTCCGTAGATTCCCGAATTCCGCGCTCTCCGGGGCGTCCGTATCGTGCGCCATGCAACTGCTGGCGACGGGAGTGAATCATACCAGCGCGCCGCTCCCGATCCGCGAGCGCCTGCTGCTCGCCGGCCAGCCGCTCGACCGCGCCCTGTCGCGCCTCGCGACGCGGGTGCAGGAAGGGTTCATTCTCTCGACCTGCAACCGCACCGAGGTTTACGCGCTGGTGGGGCACGCCGACAGCGGCGCACGGGCTCTGGCCGATCTACTGGCCGAGTGCGGCAGCGTGCCGACGGATGACATCACGCCGTTTCTGCAGACTCGAGCGCATGACGCCGCGGTGCGCCACGTCTTCGGTGTGGCCGGCGGCATCCTGTCGATGGTCACTGGCGAGGACCAGATCCTCGCACAACTGAAGGAAGCGATCGAGCGCGCCCAGACCGCGGGAACGCTCGGCCCGGCCACCCATCGCCTTGCCCACGCAGCCCTCGGGGTGGGGAAGAGAGTGCGAAGCGACACCGCCATCGGCCGGCACTCTCTCTCCATCGTCTCGGTGGCGCTTCGGGAGGCGGTCGCTGCTCTCGGGTCGCTCGCCGGACGGCATGTTCTGGTCGTCGGCGCGGGACACACGGCGGAGTTGGCGGTCAAGCATTCGCTCGTCGCCGAGCCCGCCCGGTGCACACTCGTGAACCGCGGCGATGGTCGGGCGAGAGCGCTGGCGCGGCGACACGGCGTCGACGTCGTGCCGTGGGACATGCTCGAGAGCGCGATGGTGGAAGCCGATCTGGTGCTCAGCTGCACCAGCGCGCCCGGTTTCGTGCTCGAGAGGGGGATGGTCGAGCGGGTTCAGCGCGCGAGGGACTCGGCCCCTCTATCGCTGGTGGATCTCGCGATGCCACGTGACATCGATCCCGAGGCAGGCCGGGTTTCCGGAGTGACGCTGACGGATATCGATCATCTCGAGGCGATCTGTCGGGAGAACCGGCAGCGTCGGGTCGCGGAGATCGAGCATGCGGAGCAGATCATCGAGCTGCACGTGGAGCGCTTCATGGGATGGTGGTCGGCACGCCAGGTCGCGCCGACGATCACCGCGCTGGTCGCGCGGGCGGCGGCGATCCGGGATGCGGAAGTCGATCGTGCGCTCGCGCGTCTGCCCAACCTCTCGGTGCGCGAGCAGATGCTGGTGCGGACACTCGGCGCCCGGCTGATCAACAAGCTGATGCATCGGCCGATGACGGTGCTCAAGACCCATTCCGAAGCGGCGAACATGGCGTCCGTTCTTCAGCTCCTGTTCGAACTGCCGGCCGACGCGCCGGCCCGTCCGCCGTCGAGCGATTTCGGGACCGAAGCGCTCGCCTGTCCGCGATCCGAAGCGGGAGAGACGTGACACCGTCCGATTCTGCCGCGCGTACCGATGCGCCCGCCGACGAGCTCCTCGCTTCGGCGCCGCAATTCGTTCAGTATCTCTTCTTCAAGACCGATCCGCAGTGGCGCCGCCTGTCACACGAGGCTCGCGCCCGCGGTCGTCGCGAGCTTCGTGACGTGATCGCGTCCGCGGGCGAGGGGATCGTCATCCACGCGTACAGCACGCTCGGGCTCAAGGCGGGTGCCGAGCTTCTGCTCTGGCAGAAGGCCAGCAGCCTCGAGCCTCTGCAGGAGCTCGTATGCGCGGCGCTGCAGAGCGGCCTCGGCCAGTATCTGGATATCAGCTACAGTCTCTTCGGCCTGACGCGACCGTCGGTCTACACGAAGCGGCGAACGCTCCAGGAGCAGGCGATCGACGAGCCGACGCGCCTCAAGTACCTCGTCGTGTACCCCTTCGTGAAGTCGGACAGCTGGTACCTGATGAGTCGCGATGCGCGGCAGGGGATGATGAACGAGCACATGCGCATCGGCCACGAGTTTGCGGACGTGCGACAGCTCCTCCTCTACGCTACCGGACTCGACGATCAGGAGTTCGTCGTCGCCTACGAGACAGACGATCTATCCCGCCACCAGCAGCTCGTGATGAGTCTTCGCGCCACCGAAGGCAGGCGCTACACGGTACGCGACACTCCGATCTTCACCGCCATACACAGGCCTCTCGACGCAGCGCTCGCGTTGCTCGGGTGACCCTTCTCCGGAGCAGCATGTGAACGTGGACGACAGTCTTTTCCTCCGCACCGCCCGGCGCGAGCCGGCCGAGCGCACGCCAGTGTGGTTCATGCGCCAGGCTGGGCGGGTTCTCCCCGAGTATCGCGCGGTGAGAGAGCGGTGGACGTTGCTCGAGATCTGCCGGCAGCCCGAGCTGTGCGCCGAGGTGACGCTCCAGCCAGTCGAACGGTTGGGTGTGGACGGCGCGGTGATGTTCGCGGACATCATGCTACCGCTGATCGGCGTGGGGATCGACATCGACATCGTCGATGAGGTCGGACCCGTCGTGGCATCGCCCATCCGATCGAGAGCCGGAGTGGAGGCACTCCGTCCGATCGAGCCCGAGGCGGACGTTCCGTTCGTGTTGGAGACGATCAGACTGCTGGATCGGGCGCTCGGCGGACGAATTCCGGTGATCGGATTCTCGGGCGCGCCATTCACCCTGGCTGCATATCTCATCGAAGGACGGGCGTCCCGCGACTTCGTCAACACGAAGGCGCTGATGTTTTCGTCGCCGGATCTGTGGCACATGCTGATGGAGCGGCTCACCACCATCATCGTCGCGTATCTGCGCGCCCAGATCGGCGCCGGCGCGGCCGTGATCCAGCTCTTCGACAGTTGGCTGGGAGCGCTCTCGCCGGCTGACTACGCCGAGTTCGTCCAGCCGTACTCGCGACGCATCTTCGCCGCCCTTCGCGCGGAGGGAGCGCCGCTCATCCATTTCGGGACCAACACCGCGTCGCTGCTCGACGAGATGCGAACCGATGGTGCGGACGTGATCGGCGTGGACTGGCGGGTCGCGCTCGATGAGGCGTGGACGCGCGTCGGCGCCGACCATGGAATCCAGGGGAATCTGGATCCGGTCGCACTGTTTGCTCCTCCTCCGTACGTGAGGCGCCGAGTGGCCGATGTACTCGCACGCGCGGGCGGCCGTCCCGGCCACATCTTCAACCTCGGCCACGGTCTGCTTCCGGGCACTCCTCTCTCAAACGTACAGCGCGCTGTCGAGTGGGTGCGGGAGCTGAGCGAGACGGCACAATTCGCGGCAGCGAAATAGCGTGGCCGACCGCCACGCCGTCCTGCTCATGGCCTACGGCACCCCGGAGACGGCGGACCAGGTGGAGCCGTACTTCACGCACATCCGTGGCGGCCGAGCTCCGACACCGGAGTCCGTGGCCCGGCTCCGTGAGCGCTACCGGCGCGTGGGCGGCCGCACACGGCTGCTCGACATCACACGCCAGGTCGCGAGCGCCTTACAGGATGATCTGAGCCGCGCGGGGTCCGAGCGGCCCGTTTACGTCGGGATGAAGCACTGGCATCCGTTCATCGGCGACGTGGTGCGCGAGATCTCCGATTCGGGTGTCCAGCAACTGACGGCGATCGCGCTCGCCCCGCACTACTCGAGAATCAGCATCGGGGGCTATCGCCGCGCGATCGAGGAGGCACAGCGAGATCTTCCGACGCCGCTGTGCGTCGCCCTGGTGGAGCGCTGGCACGCCGAACCGTCGTTCCTCGACATGATGGCCACGCTGGTGCAGGAAGGGCTGTCGCGCTTTCCGGCGAGCGAGCGAGGACAGGTGATGACAGTCTTCAGCGCCCACAGCTTGCCGGAGCGTATTCGCAGCTGGGACGACCCGTACGAGCGCGAGCTGCTCGAGAGCAGCGCGCAGGTCGCCGGGCGCGTCGGGCTCTCCGAATGGCGTTTCGCGTGGCAGAGCGCCGGCGAGACGGGCGAGTCGTGGATCGGACCCGACATCGTGGACTATCTCGACACCCTGCACGCCGAGGGCGTGCGCAGCGTGCTCCAGGTGCCGATCGGCTTCGTGTCCGAGCATCTGGAAATCTACTGGGACATTGATATCGAGGCGAAGGAGAAGGCGGCCGATCTCGGCATGCGGCTCGAGCGAACCGAGCTTCCGAACGCGCGTCCCGATTTCGTCCGGGTGCTGGCTGCGGTCGTGCGCGCATCTGAATCACGGCCGTGCTCGTGACGCCCTCCCGGCTGACCATCGGAACACGCGGGAGCACGCTCGCGCTGCGGCAGACCGAGATCGTGAGCGCGGAGCTGCGACGCCATCACCCCGGATTGGAGGTGGATGTCACGAGGATCACGACGCGCGGCGACATCCTCATCGACCAACCGCTGGCGTTGCTGGGTGAGAAGGGATTGTTCGTGTCCGAGATCGAGGAGGCCTTGCGGAATCGCCGCGTCGATCTGGCGGTGCACAGCGCCAAGGACCTGCCTTCGTGTCTGCCGGACGACATGCGGGTCGGCGCGTGGCTCACACGCTCGGATCCGGGAGACGCGCTGGTGACGTTGAACGGAAGTGATGTCTGGTCGCTTCCTTCCGGTTCCCGCGTCGGCACCAGCAGTCCTCGGCGAAGCTGTCAGCTGCGTGCACTGCGTGAGGATCTCCGCCTTCTCGACGTGAGGGGCAACGTCGACACGCGACTCCGCAAGCTCGAGGCGAGGGAATACGACGCGCTCGTGCTGGCTGTGGCTGGCCTGGACAGACTGGGATGCCTGGACGGACGGGCGTGGCGCTTTCCTCTGGACACCATGCTCCCCGCTCCCGGGCAGGGCGCCCTCGCCGTCGAGATCACCGCGGTCGCCGCCGATGTTGGCGCGTTGCTCGCTCCGCTCAACGATGAGCTCACGGAGGTCGCGGTCGTTGCCGAGCGCGCCTTTCTGGAGGCCATTGCCGGGGGCTGCAGCACGGCCTCGGCCGCATTCGCGCGGGCGACGAAAGAGGGCCTGGTACTCCTTGCCATGATCGGCGCCGCCGATGGCCGTCTGGTGCGGGGCGAGCGCCGTGGATCCCTCGAAGACGGGGTGGCACTGGCGAGATCCCTCGCCGCGGAGCTGCTGCAGCGCGGCGGAGCCGAGCTGCTTCGCCACCGCGATCTCGCGGCGGTCGACCGTTGACGACCGACGCCGGAAATCGCACGTCGGCACTCGCGGGCCGCCGCATCGTGATCACCCGGCCCCTGGAGCAGGGTGAGGAGCTCGTGAGGCGCCTGGAATCGCTGGGAGCGCACGCGATCTCCTGTCCCGCGATCGCGATCATCGCACCCGAGCGCACAGAGCTGCTGGATCGCGCGCTGCTGGCACTCGACAGCTACGACTGGGCCGTCTTCACCAGCGCGAATGCAGTGACGGCCGTGCTCACCCGACTGGCTGTCCTGGATCGCCCGACGGCACTTGCCAGGACGCGCATCGCGGCGGTGGGGCCGGCCACGGCCGCGGCCCTATCACGCTGTGATCTGTCACCGACCCGCGTGCCGCAGCGTTTCTCCACAAGGGGACTGATAGCGGAGCTCGGCGATGTTGGCGGCATGAAGGTGCTCCTCCCGCGTGCCGACATCGCGCGCGCCGAGCTACCGGCCGCGCTTCGCGCGGGCGGTGCCGTGGTCGATGAGGTCGTTGCCTATCGAACCGTGCCTCATCCGTCTGCCCAGCGGTTGGCGGAGCTGCTGCGCCACGACAGCGTGGACGCGATCTGCTTCGCCAGCCCCTCTGCGGTGCGCGCGTGCCTCCAGGGTCTGGCCGATGCGGGAACGCCACGCACGAGGCTGACGCGCCAGCCGCGGCCGGGGATCATCTCCATCGGCCCGGTCACGGCCGCCGAGGCGCGCGAGCAGGGGCTGACCGTGGATGAAGTGGCAGCGGAGCACGACAGCGATGGGTTGATCCTGGCGATGTCGAGGTGGTTATCGAGCCACCCCGCGGAGAGGTGACGATGTGGCGAAACGAAAGCGACACGGCCGATGCGGCGACATCGCGCATGCGGCCCCGGCGGCTGCGCCGATTTGCCTCCGCATCCGGCATGGCGCGCGAGACGCGACTGGCGGTGGCAGATCTGGTCCTCCCACTCTTTGTCATCGAAGGTCGGGGTGCGGTGCGCGAGATTCCGCCGATGCCCGGGCACAGCCAACGGTCGGTGGATCGTCTGGACGGGGAGATTGACGACGTAGGATCACTCGGCGTTCCCGCAGTGATCCTGTTCGGGATTCCCGATCGAAAGGATTTCCAGGGCAGCCGCGCCTGGAGCGCCGATGGGCCTGTGCCACGCGCCATCGCGCACATCAAGCGACGCGCGCCTGGGCTGATGGTGGTGGCGGACGTCTGTCTCTGCGAGTATACGGATCACGGACACTGCGGGCTGGTGGGTAGCGGCGATGGTGGTCCGGAAGGACAGGGGCGCATTCTGAACGATGAGACGCTGCCGCTCCTGGCCCGAGCGGCAGTGGCGTACGCCGATGCGGGTGCCGACATGGTGGCCCCGAGCGCGATGATGGACCACCAGGTGGGGGCCCTTCGCGACGCCCTCGACACCGCTGGTCATGGGCACCTTCCGATCCTGTCGTACGCGGCGAAGTTCGCGTCTGCCTTCTACGGCCCGTTTCGCGTGGCAGCGGGATCGACTCCGCGCTTCGGCGATCGCCGCGAGTACCAGATGGATCCGGCGAACGCTCGTGAAGCAATGCGCGAGGTGCAGCTGGACGTGGAGGAAGGCGCCGATGCGGTGATGATCAAGCCGGCGGGTGCCTATCTGGACATCATCCGGCAGGTGCGTGATCGCGTGGATCTGCCGGTCGCGGCATACCAGGTGAGCGGTGAGTACGCCATGCTGAAAGCGGCGGCGGAGCGGGGATGGCTCGATGAAAGACGGGCCGTGCTCGAGAGCCTCATCGCGATCAAGCGGGCCGGCGCGGACATCATCGTGTCGTACTACGCCAAGAGCGCGGCCACCTGGCTTCGCGACGCGTGAGCCGCAGGCAGGGATCGAGCGCCATCCGGTCAATCACGACGCGATCGGAGAAGCTGTTCGCCGCCGCTCAACAAGTCATTCCCGGCGGTGTGAACAGTCCGGTGCGGGCATTTGGCAGCGTTGGCGGAACCCCGCGATTCATTGCCGAGGGGAAGGGCGCTTGGCTGACGGATGAGGACGGGCAGCGCTACATCGACTACGTGTTGTCGTGGGGACCTCTCATTCTGGGTCACGCCCATCCCGCGGTGGTCGAGGCGGTGTGCCGGCAAGCCGCGCGGGGGACATCGTTCGGCGCTCCGACCGAGCTCGAGACGGAGATGGCGGAGCGTGTCTGCCGGGCCGTCCCGTCGATGGAGATGGTGCGATTCGTCTCATCGGGCACCGAGGCGATGATGAGCGCGGTCCGGCTGGCCCGCGCGGCGACCGGCCGCCGAAAGGTCATCAAGTTCAGCGGCAACTATCACGGGCACGCGGACGCTCTGCTGGCGCAGGCCGGATCCGGCGTCGCCACGCTCGGGTTGCCCGATGGCCCGGGCGTCACTCCGGGAGCGACCGCGGACACGCTGACGGCGCGCTACAACGACCTGGGCTCGGTCGAGCTCCTGTGCGATTCGCACCGCGATGACGTAGCGGCGATCGCGGTCGAGCCGGTTGCCGGCAACATGGGACTCGTTCTCCCCGAGCCAGATTTTCTTCCGGGCCTGCGTGCGATGGCGACCAAGCACGCTGCCGTCCTCATCTTCGACGAAGTGATGACGGGATTCCGAGTGGCGTTCGGGGGCGCGCAGGGCCACTTCGGTGTTTCGCCAGATCTCACCTGTCTCGGGAAAGTGATCGGCGGCGGACTGCCAGTCGCGGCGTTTGGCGGTCGCCGCGATCTGATGATGCACGTTGCTCCGGCCGGACCGATGTATCAGGCCGGTACCCTTTCCGGCAACCCGCTCGCGATGGCGGCCGGCATCGCGACGCTGGAGGTGTTGGGACAGACGGGCATCTACGCGCAGCTGACGCGCATGGCGGCAGAGCTGGCGGCGGCGGCGCGCGCCACAGCGGCCGCCGCCGGTGTTGCCCTGCAGTCGAGCAGCGTCGGGGGCATGTGGGGTTTCTTCTTCTCCGGTGCGCCGATCCGCAATTACGACGACGCGAAGCGCGCTGATGCTCGACGCTACGCCAGGCTCTTCCACGGGCTGCTCGAGCGAGGAGTGTATCTGGCGCCATCCCAATTCGAGGCCGCGTTCGTGTGCCTGGCCCACGACCTGGAGACGCTCGACGCGACGCGCGGCGCCTTTCGAGAAGCGATGGCGGAGGTCTAGCTCTCCATCCGGGTCGGACACCTCATGACGCCGTGTGGTCGGGGGCAACCTGTTCGCGACCGGCCGTTCCGGCACATATTGAGCGGGCCGGCATTCGACCGACGACCGAGCCGACGATGTATCCGGAGGCACTCATGATGGTGGAAGGCGAGCCGATTGTGGGGTCGAGCGCCGATCGCGAAGGCGCACGGCTCCCGCGAGCAGTCCTCGCGCACCGGGAAAGCATTGGGGAGTTTCTCTCGCTGGCGGAGAGGGTTCCCCCGGTGCAGTGGGCGGTGCCGCTCCAACTGGGCAAGTGGTCTCCGGCCCAGGAAGTGGAGCACGTCGCACTGGCATACGAGATCTTCGGCACCGAGGTCGCGGGCGGAGTGGGGATGAAGCCGATGGTCCCGGCGGCGCGACAGCATTTGCTCCGCTGGTTCGTGCTTCCGGGCATCCTCTTCACCGGCAAGTTCCCAGGGCGACCGCGCGCTCCGCGCGAGGTGAGGCCGACCGGTGCGACGGTGGTGAAGGAGGTGCAGCTCGAGCGTCTCCGGGCCGCCGTCGACGCGTGCGAGCGCTCGTGGCGCCTGGCGCGTCGAGAGCGGCCGCGGCAGCGTCTCAGCCATGCCTATTTCGGAACTCTCAGCCTCGACGACGCGCTTCGCCTGATGACCGTCCACACCCGACATCACGGGCGGAAGCTGGTAAGCGCGATCACAGCGTGAGCCGCTCGGCGGCGCAGTGCTGATCCGTCCGCGCGCAAGCGTGATGATGGGGATGATCGCTCTGGCGATCATCGTCGCGGGCGTAGTGGGGGCCCGCCGGCCGCGCACGGAGAAACGCATCTACGCCATCGTGCCTTCCGGCACCGGCGCTCGAACGGACGCGACAGTGACCTACGCCGGCATCACGGTGGGGCGGGTGTCCGCCGTGACCGCCGAGCCTCCCAACGTACGTCTGACACTGGACCTCTTTCGACGAGATCTTCCGCTGCGCGAGAGCGACACTGTTCACGTGTATCGCATCGCGGTGATCGGGGACAACGTCATCGACATTGTGGCCGGCTCACGATCGGCGCCCTTCCTGCGCGACGGCGGCGTACTCGGCGGGCCGGCGCGCGGTCAGCCATCGAGATGATCGTGCGCGTCCCGATCAGCGGAGATGGCGCCTTGCGTCGGGCAACGCCGTGGGGATACATCATCGCCGAGCTGTATTTCGCTCGCGCGATCGCTGTCGACCTCCCGCCGTGTGGCGAAGGAGAAGACTTGATCCACGGTGTGTCATGGTTTCTGACTCGTGCTGCCGCCAGCGCTTTCCTGCCGGTGCTACTGTCAGCCTGCAGCCCTCACGGGATGTCCTCCTCGAGCGCCCTCATGAGCTGGCCCATCCACGACCTCGCGCGACCGCAACCACCCAGAGTCGATCCGGGGCCGGCCCCGTCAGAGCTCGTGCGCCCACCGTCGGACGCGGTGATCCTATTCGACGGAGGGGCGACCTCCGAATGGGTGGATGGCGACGGTGCCCCCACCCGATGGCGTGTGCAGGACGGGTACCTCGAGGCAGCGCCGGGGAGTGGAAGCATCAGGAGCCGGCACAGCTTCGGTGACTGCCAGCTCCACATCGAGTGGATGACCCCGACACCGCCGCGCGGGAGCGGCCAGGAGCGCGGGAACAGCGGTGTCTTTCTCATGGGCTTGTACGAGGTTCAGGTGCTGGACTCCTACGACAATGTGACCTACCCCGATGGCCAAGCGGCGGCGATCTACGGACAATACCCGCCGCTGGTAAACGCGAGTCGCCCTCCTGGTCAGTGGCAGAGCTACGACATCTTTTTTAGGGGCCCTCGCTTCGACGCAAAGGGCGGCCTACTGCGCCCGGCGCGAGTGACTGTGCTCCACAATGGAATTCTCGTTCAGGATGACGTCGAGCTGACTGGTCCAACAGGTCATGACGTCAGGCCGCCCTATGCGCCGCATGCCGAGCGTCTTCCCCTCTCGCTCCAGGATCACAAGAACCCGGTGCGGTTCCGCAACATCTGGATGCGCGACCTGAGCGACCTTCCGAGCGCACCGCGATGACGCGCCGCCGCGACTTTCTGCGCTCCCTCGGAGCAGCGGCGCTCGCGCCGTCGCTGGCGCGCGGGCTGCTGGGCGAAGAGACAACGACGCCGACCGCCGAGAGCCGGCGCATCCGCCGTATCGGACTGCAGCTGTACACGGTTCGCGACCTGATGAAGCAGAACGTCGAGCGCACGCTCGCCCGGGTCGCGTCCATCGGCTACCGAGAAGTCGAGTTCGCCGGATACTTCGGGCGCACGCCGCAGCAGATTCGTGCGGAGCTGGACCGCAGCGGTCTTCGCTCGCCGTCGACGCATGTCGGCCTGGCAGAGGTGCGGGATCGCTGGCGGGAAACGCTCGACGCGGCCCACGTCATCGGGCACCGATACGTCGTGGTGGCGTGGGTCGACGCGAAGGAACGCCGCACGCTCGACGACTGGCGTCGTGTCGGGGAGACGTTCGACGCCGCCGCGGAGGAAGCGCATCGCGCCGGAATCGGCTTCGCGTATCACAACCATGATTTCGAGTTCGAGCCGCTCGAGTCGCGAATTCCCTTCGACGTGCTTCTCGAGCACAGCAACCGGGAGCTCGTGAAGATCGAGCTGGACCTGTACTGGATCACCAAGGGCGGTCAGGATCCGCTCGCGTATTTCTCCCGCTGGCCGGGACGGTTTCCGATGGTGCACGTGAAGGATTCCGCCGGGGCTCCCGCGCACGCCATGCGCGACGTCGGGAAGGGAAGGATCGACTTCCGTCGCATTTTCGCGAAGAGCAGAGAAGCGGGGATCGAGCATTATTTCGTCGAGCACGATGACCCCACAAACCCCCTTGCATCGATTCGCGCGAGCTACGACTACCTTCGCACGCTGAATTTCTGAGCCCCCCACGAGGATTCACGTGATCATCCCGCTCCAGCGGGCGCGACCCGCCAAGTCATACGATGTGTGCATTGTGGGATCCGGCGCCGGGGGCGGCATGGCTGCCTACGCGTTGACTCGGGCGGGAGCCAGCGTCGTGGTTCTCGAAGCCGGCGTCCCGTGGGACAACGCGACCGATGCAGCCATGCTCAAGTGGCCGTACGAGTCTCCGCGCCGGGGCGCTAGCATCCCCGATCACCCGTTCGGAGAGTTCGACGGGTGCATCGGCGGCTGGGACATCCCCGGCGAGCCGTACACGCGAGCCGAGGGAACGAAGTTCGACTGGTGGCGCGCCCGGATGGTAGGCGGGCGCACGAATCACTGGGGGCGGATCTCGCTGCGCTTCGGTCCCGATGACTTCAAACGGAAGAGCATCGACGGACTGGGCGATGACTGGCCCATCACTTATGCGGATCTGGCCCCGTACTACGACCGAATCGACCGCCTGATCGGAATCTTCGGAAGCCGAGAAGGTCTGCACAACCATCCGGACGGCGTCTTCCTCCCGCCGCCCAGGCCGCGCTGCTATGAGCTGTACGCGAAGAAGGCGGCGGACAAGCTCGGGGTCACGTGCATTCCGGCGCGCCTCTCGGTCATCACCCGGCCTCACAACAACCGGGCACCCTGTCACTACTGCGGCCAGTGCGGTCGCGGCTGCCGCACCAATTCGAATTTCTCCTCGACCAACGTGTTGATCGCGCCGGCGAGGGCGACCGGGAGGCTCACCCTGTTGACCAACGCGATGGCGCGCGAGGTGACCACCGACGAGCGCGGGTTGGCTACCGGTGTGGCTTACGTGGACAAGCGCACCGGCACGGATCGGCACGTACGAGCGCGGGTGGTCGTGCTGGCGGCAAGCGCCTGCGAAACAGCTCGGTTGCTCCTCAACTCCACGTCCTCGCGGAGTCCTCACGGGCTCGGCAACTCCAGTGGCGCCGTCGGCAAGTATCTCACCGACACGACGGGAACCGATGTCGCCGGCTTCATCCCGCGGATGATGGATCACGTGCCGCACAACGAGGACGGCGTGGGAGGGATGCATCTCTACATGCCGTGGTGGCTGGACAATGCCAAGCTCGACTTCCCGCGCGGGTACCACATCGAGATCTGGGGCGGTCTGGGAGTGCCGGCCTATGGATTCATGGGTGGGGTCCAGGAATACCCACCGGGCGGCGGCTACGGCGCGCAGCTCAAGAATGACTACCGGCGATTCTATGGTGCTACCATCGGCTTCTCGGGACGCGGCGAGATGATTCCCAACGCCGACAGCTACTGCGACATCGATCCGCAGGCGAAGGACAAGTGGGGGATCCCGGTTCTTCGCTTTCACTGGAAGTGGAGTGATCACGAGACGAAGCAGGTGAAGCACATGCAGGAAACCTTTCGCTCCCTGATCGCCGAGATGGGGGGGCAGGTGTTCTCGGACATGCCAAAAGCGGAGGATGGATACGGCATCGCCTCGGGGGGCAGCATCATCCATGAGCTCGGAACCACGCGGATGGGGAGTGATGATGCGACATCGGTGGTCAATGGCGATTGCCAGGTCCACGAGGTCAAGAATCTTTTCATCGTCGACGGGGGGCCGTTCGTTTCGCAGGCGGACAAGAATCCGACTTGGACCATCCTCGCCCTGTCGCTGCGGACGAGCGATCACATCATGAAGCTCCGGCACTCGGGGGCGCTATGACGGAGATGAGTCGGCGGGAGGCGGTGGGACTGCTCGCGCTGGTCCCGCTCGCGGCGCTCGCCTGGAGCGGCGCCGAAGTGGAGCAGGCCGCGCTTCTCGCGCGTGACGCGCTCGAGGCGACGCGTACATCCGGCACGGAGTTCGCCCCGCGGTTCTTCACGCCTCAGGAATGGCGCACGGTGCGCTTGCTGGCGGATCTGGTTATTCCGCGAGACGAGCGTTCCGGGAGCGCCACCGATGCCGGTGTTCCCGAGTTCATGGACTTCATGATGATGGACCGAACGAGGCTGCAGAAGCGGTTTCGTGCCGGGCTCGAGTGGCTCGACGCCGAGAGCGGCCGCCGTTTCGGAAAGAGCTTCGTGGGTGCGGCGCCCTCTCAGCGCACGTCGATCCTGGATGACATTGCCTGGCCGAAGAAAGCGCCCGTCGAGATGAAGGACGGCGTGGCCTTCTTCAACAGCTTCCGCGATCTCGCAGCCTCGGGATTCTGGTCGAGTCGGATGGGGGTGAAGGACCTGCAGTACATGGGCAACGTGACGGTGATGGAATGGAAGGGGTGCCCGGAGGCGGCGCTGCGCAAGCTCGGTGTGAGCTACGGGCCGGAGCGGAGATGAGCGTGAAGAGGCGCCTCGGGATCGGATTCGTCGGGAGCGGCTTCAACACGCGCTTCCACCTCCAGGGACTCGTGGGAGTGCGCGACGTGGATGTTCGCGGCATCTGGAGCCCGAACGCCAAGAATTCACAATCCGCGGCTGCGCTGTCACGAAGCCTCGAAGTCGGCGACGCCCAAGCCTATGGCTCGATCACCTCGATGGCTCAGGATCCGGATGTCGATGCCATCTGGATCTGTGGTCCGAATCATTCGCGGGTGGACAACGTCGAGGAGATCGTGCACGCCGTCCGGCACGGAGGAGCCGAGCTCAAGGGCGTGGCGTGCGAGAAACCGTTGGGACGCAACGTTGCCGAGGCCAAGAAGTTGGCGCAGCTCGCTCGGTCCGCGAGTCTGAGCACCGGCTACCTGGAGAATCAGCTGTTCGCGCCCCAGGTGGTGCACGGGCACGCTCTCATCTGGGCACGCGGGGCAGCCACTACCGGGCCACCCTATCTGGCGCGCGCGGCCGAAGAGCACAGCGGACCGCACATGCCGTGGTTCTGGCAAGGCCGGCTCCAGGGCGGCGGAGTGCTCAACGACATGATGTGCCATTCGGTAGAGGTCGTCCGCCATCTGCTCACGCCGCCAGGAGCGCCGCGCTCCACGCTCGTACCGCGCCGAGTCACGGGCCACATCGCGAGTCTCAAGTGGTCGCGGCCGGAATACGCGAAGCGGCTGTCGAAAACGATGGGGCGTGACGTGGATTACACGAAGGCCCCATCGGAGGATTTCGCGAGCACGATGATCGAGTTCGAGGCGTCCGACGGGCGGAAGGTTCTCGGCGAGGCGACCACGTCATGGAGTTTCGTGGGAGCCGGGCTCAGACTATCCGCAGAGCTGCTCGGGCCCGAATACTCGATGGCGTGGAACACTCTGGACTCCGGCCTCAAGCTCTTTTTCAGCCGCGAGGTGAAGGGTCGCGCCGGCGAGGATCTGGTCGAGAAGCAGAACGCCGAGATGGGGCTCATGCCGGTGGTGGCTGGGGAGCCCGCGGCGTACGGATACGAGGCCGAGGACCGCCATTTCGCGCGGTGCTTTCTGCGCGGTGAAACCCCTTCGTTGACCTGGGATGACGGCGTCGAGGTGGTCAAGCTGCTGATGGCAGCTTACATGAGCGCCGAGAGCGGCAAGACGGTGACGTTTCCGCCGCGCGGTCTGGACTCTTTCGTCCCGGCCGTGGCTCGCGGGGAATGGAGGGGATGAAAAAGGGAAGAGGTCCCGGTCACGAGTCGACCGGAAGACCTGTGCCGACGGTGGACCCGTTCACATGACGGGCACCGCTCCGGAGCCAGACCGGACGGCAGCTGATTTGGGGGCTGGACGGAAAAGAACCAGGAAGAGCAACAGAACGACGAAGGCGCCAGTGGCCGGAACGAGCCAGATTCCACGCCAATCGTGCGTGAGCCCGGTCGCAACGCCGCCGATCTGATGAGCCTCGACGACGCGTCCCGACACCCACGAGCCAATGAAGTTGCCAACGCCGAGGGTGATGAAGGCGAGGAGTCCCTGTGCCGCGGCGCGGATCCTCACATCCGCCTGCTGGTCCACGTAGATCTGCCCGGTCACGAAGAAGAAGTCGTAGCAGATTCCGTGCAGTACGATGCCCAGGTACAGGAGCCACACGAGCGACCCGGCATTTCCGAAGGCGAACCCGAGATAGCGCACCGTCCACGCGGCCATGCCGACGAGGAGAATGCGCTTCACTCCGAGCCGGACGAGAAACCACGGAAGCAGGATCATGAAGCCGATCTCGGACATCTGGCCGAGCGTCATCTTGCTGGCCGGAGCGGCGAGGCCGATCTCGTTCAGGAAGAGGTTCGTGAAGGCATAGTAGAACTGAAGAGGTATGCACAGAAGGAAAGATCCGAGCACGAACATGGCGAAGGAGCGATCGCGGAGCAGCGACAGGGCGTCGAGGCCCACCACGTCCCGCACGTTGAGCGGCTTGCCCGCCGCGTGGGGCGGCGTGTGCGGCAGGGCGAGGCAGAACAGACCCAGCAGCACCGACGCCCCGGCAGCGATCTTCAGTGGGACGGCGGTGGGCTCGATACCCATCCGCCCGATGAGCAGTCCGGCGACGATCCAGCCGATAGTTCCGAGCACCCGGATGCGCGGAAACTCCTTGGCCGGCTCCTCCATGTTGTCGAAGCAGATCGAGTTCGAGAGGGCGAGAGTGGGCATGTAGCAGAGCGCATAGACGATCAGAGCGGGATAGAACGCGCTGAAGGTCGTGCGCGTCGACGCGAAATAGAGCAGCGCCGCCCCCAACAGATGGAGCAGGGCGAGGATGCGCTCCGTCGAGAAAAAGCGATCTGCGACCATGCCGACAAAGAACGGAGAGATCATGGCCGCTATCGCCGTGCTCCCGTAGGCCAGGCCGATCTCGGTTCCGCTGAACTTGAGCGTGGTCCCGAGCCAGGTCGCCATCGTCACCACCCACGATCCCCACACGAAATACTGGAGGAACATCATCGCTGACAGCTTGGCGCGAGTGCTCATGTTGGCCGCTCCTGCCGGCGTGGCATCACGATGTCTCCGGTCGCGTGGCGTCAGTGTGGAGTGGATGCAGCCCGGGGATGGGCCGAACGGCGCCAACGTATGCAGCACCGGAACAAAGCGGAAGATGCGAGGACGAGTCCACGTCCCTTGCTCCGCCGCGGCCACGGCGGCAGCATTGACCGATCAATCACCGAGGTGAGCAATGGGGAAGTGCGAGGTCTGCGGTAACGAGTACTATCTGGCCTTTCAGGTTGTGACCGCCGGTGTGACCCATGTCTTCGACAGCTTCGAGTGCGCGATCCATCGCCTGGCCCCGGTCTGTGCCCATTGCGGATGCAAGATCATCGGCCACGGTGTCGAGGCAAACAACACGTTCTATTGCTGCGCCCACTGTGCGCACGCCGAGGGTGCGCGCCAGATCGTCGACCACGTCTGACGATCGGTCGTGCCGCGCCGCGTCGGGATGTGATCGCGCCTTCCGGATAAGGGCGGGGGTGGAATGAGCACCATCGCCGAGCTGTTGATACCGGTCATTCGCTGGGAACACGCGACGGGCTTCGACGGCGAGCAGGAAGGCATCGCGCGCGCTCTCGCTCTCGGAGTCGGCGGATTCGTGCTGTTCGGGGGGCCGGACGGCGAGGTGCGCGCTTTGACCAAGGATCTGCGGCAGCGCTCCAGGGTGCCGCTCCTGATCGGCGCCGAGCTCGAGCGAGGCGCCGCCCAGCAATTTCCGGGAACCACCGGCATGCCGCCGCTCGCCGCCTTGGCCGCGCTCGACGATCGCAACATCGTCGCGCGGGCCGCAAAGATGACGGCGCGAGAAGCACGGACGATCGGCGTCAACTGGAACCTCGCGCCGGTCTGCGATCTGGCGCACCACCTTCCGAGCGGTCATCCCGGCACGCGCGAGCTGGGCGCGAATCCCCAGCGCGTGGGTGATCTGGCAGCGGGATGGATCGAGGAATGCCAGCGGGAAGGAGTGCTCGCTTGCGCGAAGCGCTTCCCCGGGAATGGCAGGGCGGGGCCCCCGTCACGGGATGCCCCGCCGAGTGTGGGTGTGGCGCGCAGTGTCCTGTTCGAGAGTGACCTCGTGCCGTTCCGTGCTGCCATCACATCGCGGGTGGCCTCGATCATGACGGCGCATGTGAGCTATCCGGCGCTCGACGCGACGCGACTTCCGGCGTCGTTGTCCACGCAGATGCAGCGTTATCTCCTGCGAGAAAAGCTCGGCTTCGACGGGTTGATCGTGAGCGACGCACTGGCCACGCCGGCGATGGTGAGCGCGGAGGGAGAGGTCGCCACGGCGATCCGGTCACTCGATGCGGGAACCGACCTGCTGCTCTTTCCCCAGGACCTCGAGAGTATCATCGCCGCTCTCGATGTCGCCGTGCGCGACGGGCCCCTGGATGACGACCGGGTCACTCAGTCCCGACGCCGGCGGTTGAAATGGGCCCAGTGGGCTGCTCCGCCGACCGACTATCGACGGGTCACGGGATCGGATGTAGCCTGGGCGAGCCAGCTCGGAGAGCGGGTCGTGCGACTGGTTCGCGGGCAGGTCGCTCCGTTAACGGGCGCGGCCGATGTCGTGACGGCTCTCGCCGGCGCCGCGATCGAACAGCCGGGCGCCGGTGCGCCGTTCGTTGCGGCACTCGAGCAGGGCGGAGTGACGGTGAAGCCCGATGGGGCCTCGGCGCCCGCGGGCGGCGTGACGCTCGTCCTGCTCTTCTCGAGCATTGTCGAGGGTGAGAGCTCGCCGCCGTACCCGGTTGGCGCGTGCGAGGAGGCTCGACGCGCCTGCGCCGCCGCGCGGACGGCCGGACGCGAATCGGTCGTGATCCAGTTTGGTCCTCCGGACCGTCTGGATGGACTCGAGGACTGTGCCAACGTGGTATGCGGTTGGACCGGGGATGAGTGGATGCAAGCCGCAACGGCGCGATGGCTGCTGCGCGGATCCTGATCGGCGTTCGCTTCCGGCACGGATCGTCCCAATTGCGAACAGCACGATGCCTGGCGATGAATCGCAACCCGATATGTTCCAACCGGTTCCGGATGCTCCCGAAGCGGCACGCGACTGGCCTTAGGAGAACGATTGGAACCGTTACCAGAGTTTCGCCAGTCACGCCACCCGGAGCGCGCGCATGGACACGCTGGTGCAGGACGTTCGCTATGCCGTCCGCAAGCTGCTGAGGACTCCCGGCTTCACGATCGTCGCCGTGCTCACCCTGGCGCTGGCGATCGGGGCGACCACCGCGATCTTCAGCGTGGTGAACGGAGTGCTCCTCAAGCCGCTTCCGTTCAAGGAGCCCGACCGGTTGGTGCGGGTGATGTCCCTCCACGAGGGGAAGCTGGGTCCCCTCTCGCCGCTCGACTACATCGACCTGCGCGATCAGAGCAGAAGCTTTGCGGGGGTCGCAGCGTTCGATAATGGCACGGTGAATCTGACCGGCACCAGCCTTCAGCCGGTGCGGCTCAATCGCGCCACCGTCGGCGCCAACTTGTTCTCGCTGCTCGGTGTTCAACCACAGCTCGGTCGTGCGTTCACCGCCGGCGAGGATACCCAGGGTGCAACGGGCGTCGCCATCCTCTCGGACGAGCTCTGGCGTGGTCGTTTCGGGTCGGATCGGCGCGTGGTAGGGCAGACCCTCACTCTCGATGGCAAGAGCTACACGGTTGTCGGCGTCGCGCCTCCCCACTTTTCATTCCCGCAACGGGCCGAGATCTGGACACCGCTGGTATTCGGCAAGGACGACATCGATCCGGAGAACCGGGGGGCGCACTACATCGCGTCACTGGCGCGACTGGCACCCGCGGCCACCACCGAGAGCGCTTCGCGTGAGCTGGCATCGATCGCGGATCGCCTGAGCAAGCAGTTCCCGCGCACCAACGCCTCGTTCAGCGCCGGCGCGATCTCGCTCCAGGAGCGCATGGTCGGCAACGTGCGGCCGGCGCTCCTCGCGATGATGGGAGCCGTCGTCTTCGTGCTGCTCATCGCTTGCGCCAACGTGGCGAATCTGCTGCTCGTGCGCGCGGCCTCGCGCGAGACGGAGATCGCGGTCCGGACGGCGCTCGGTGCTGGGCGGGGACGTCTCGTCCGACAGCTCATCACCGAGAGCGTGCTGCTGTCCGTGACTGGTGCGGCGGCGGGAGCGGCGCTGGCATCGTGGGCGGTCGAGCTGGTGGTGGCGTTCGGTCCCGCTGGACTGCCACGGCTACAGGATGTGACGGTGGATGGGACGGTGCTCGTGTTCACGGCACTGGTCGCCCTCGTGACCGGAGTTCTGTTCGGGCTGATTCCCGCGATCCACGGTTCGAGGCCCGACCTGGGGCAGATGCTCAAGGAGAACGCGCGGGGCTCGAGCGGACGGCGAGGAAGCGGCCGAGTACGCAGCAGCCTCGTCGTCGCCGAGATGGCGCTGGCGGTGGTTCTGCTCGTGGGGGCGGGGCTCATGATCCGCAGCTTCGTGGGACTGCTTCGCGTGGACCCCGGCTTCCGCAGCGAGCACGTCGTCACCTTCAACATCTCTCTGCCGGATAACAAGTACCCCTACGATCGCCAGAAGCACGCCTTCGTCGACGATGTCGTGGCTCGGCTCAAGCGGCTTCCGGGGACACAGGACGCTGCGGTGGTGTTCGGCCGCCCGTTGTCCGACGTCAACTTCCGGACGGTGTTCGACGTTGCCGGTCGGCCCAAGCAGCCGCCTGGCCACGGCACTCCGACCGAGGTGCGGGTCGCGTCACCGGACTTCTTCCGCGCCATGGGCATCCGCATCGTGCGCGGCCGGAGCTTCGATGAGCACGATCGCGGCGGTGGGCCGCAGGTGGCGATGGTCAATCAGGAGTTCGTGCGCCGATATTTTCCGACCGAGGATCCGCTCGGCAAGCGGATCACGCTGGGGTGGGGGCAGGACACGGCCGAAGCGAGCGCCACCGTCAAGAACGTGACAATGGGCGGAGAGATCATCGGCGTCATCGCCGATGTGAAGCAGTTCGGTCTCGCGGCCGATCTGTACCCGATGACCTATCTGCCGTTCAGCCAGGCGACAATCGGCGGGCTGAGTGTGGTCATCCGCTCGACGGCGGATCCGGCGTTCGTCGAATCGTCCGCTCGGACGGTGGTTCGGGCGGTGGATGCCGATCTGCCGATCTTCGGCCTCCAGAAGATGACGGACGTCGTATCCGAGTCTCTGGCGCAACCTCGCTTCTACACTCTTCTGCTGGGGGCATTCGCCGGCATCGCGCTGTTGCTGGCGGCCCTGGGCATCTACGGCGTGATCTCGTACGCTGTCAGTCAGCGGACCCGTGAGCTTGGCATCCGGATCGCGCTGGGTGCCACTCGCCAGCGCGTCGTGAGGCTCGTGGTTGGCCAGGGGCTGGCCCTGACCGTGCTCGGAGTCATCGTCGGTGCCGGCGCGGCGTTCTGGCTCACGCGGCTCATTGCCAGTCTGCTGTTCGGCGTCTCGGCTTCGGATCCCGTGACCTTCAGCGCCGTGACGGTCGTTCTACTGGGAGTGGCGGTGCTGGCCACGTGGCTGCCGGCGCGGCGTGCGGCGCGAGTGGATCCGGTGATCGCGATGCGGGCGGAGTGATGCGCTAGAGCGGAGGCGGGGTGTCGGCGCGGCGCGGCGCCTCGAAGATTCGCGCGTCCACGAACACCCCAAGGAGGTCCTGGTCGAGGAGCCCGGCCTTCGCCTCGCTGTGAAGGATATCGAGGGCACGCTCCACGGGAACCGCCTTCTTGTAGGGGCGATCCGACGCGGTGAGGGCATCGTATATGTCGCTGATCGTCATGATCCGCGTCTGCACGGGGATCTCATCCGCGGTGACACCGCGCGGGTAGCCCTTGCCGTTCAGCTTCTCGTGGTGCCCGTACGCCAGGCTGGGTATTCCCCTGAGCTCTCGCGTCCATGGGATCTCGCGCAGGAAGCGAAAGGTGTGTGTGACGTGGGACTCGATCTCCTGGCGCTCACTGACATCGAGCGTACCCTGCGGGATCGACAGCACCCGGACCTCGTCCTCGCTCAACAGCGGCCTCCTGATACCGTCGTAGTTGACGAACAGGCGCTCCGGCAGGTGCTCGAGCTCTTCCACCGCTCCCACGACGATCGAAGGCTCGTTCGCGGCGAGGACGAGAGCGAGCAGATGGTCGAGCTCGTGCTGCCTGTCCTCGAGCTGTCCGGTGAGGGACGCCACCAGCTCGTCGTAGCCGCTCCTGCCGATGTCGTGGAGATGCCCGGCGCGCCGGCGCTCGAAATCCAGTTGCGCCTCCTGCCGGAGAAACGCGAAGCGCGCTCGAATCGCGTCCAGCTCCGCCGGATAGAGCTTCTTGGCCTTGACGAGCACCTGCTCGCGGACGGCGACCTTTCCGAAGTCGTGCAGCAGGCTGGCGTAGCGCAGCTCCTTGAGCTGCTCGCGCGAGAACCGGACGCCGCGCCAGGGTCCTGTCGGGACGCGCACCAGCGCTTCGGCGAGCCCCACCGAGAGGCCGGCGACGCGACCGGAATGGCCAAACGTGGTGGGATCCCGCGACTCGATCGCCGTGATCGCCGCGGTCACAAAGCCCTCGAAGAGCCGCTCGATGTCCTGATGCAGAAGGGAGTTTTCGATCGACACGGCCGCCTGGGATGCCAGCGCGCTGACCAGCTCGACGGCGCGGGCATCGTAGCAGATCACCTCGTGCTCGACGATCTCTGGCGTGGTGAGTCGCGTGCCGACGCTCCGTTTTCGGTTCAGAAGCTGCAGCACCCCCACCGTCTCGTCGCGCTGCGTGATGAGCGGGATCACCAGCATGGACCTTGTGCGATAGTTGTTGCGCTCGTCGAAGGTCCGATTCTGCTTGTACTCGACGTCGGCGGGCAGACCATAGACATCGGCGATGACAAGGGGCTCGCCTGTCAGAGCGACGTGCCCGGCCAGACTCGAATGATCCACCGGCACGGTGAATTCACCGAACTCGACGTCGGGAAGGGATTCATTCTGGGTCAGCTTGAAGCGCAGCGTCCGTGGCTCGTCGGTCTCCTCTCGCTCGCACAGATAGATCGATCCCGCGTCGCTGTTCGTGAGTCGACGGGCCTGCGAGAGGATCATCTCGAGAAGGGTAAGAAGGTTGCGCTCGGTGGAAAGCGCGACCCCGACCTGCGCGAGCTCAGCCAACTCGTGTTGGCGTTTCCGCTCCTCCGCTTTCGCCGAGCGCATCGAGACGAGGGAGGCGGCGTGGCGAAAGGCGCCCCGGAGCTGAACCAACATGGTGCGGGGAGCGGCTCCTCCCGACACGAAGCCACAGAGCAGCTCTGCCGGGAAGCTCGCCGGCAGCTCTCGATCGTCAGGATCCCCGACGCCGAGCAGGGCCGCGACCTCGGCCAGACGCGCGAGTCGCCGGAGGTCACCATCGATGACCCGCAGCAGGGAACGATCGACAAGAAGGACCGTCGGCTGGGTGATGTCGAGCGTGTCTCGCGCCGGAACGTCGGTGACGGAGCGCACCTCGAGGTTGGCGTCACCCCCATCGGCCGTGATTCCAGCGAACTGCCGCCCGGCGGCGACGATCAGAAGCGGCCGCACTGATCTAGTTCGTGCCGCGCTTTGCCTGGAGCTTCGCGAGCTCGCGCTTCGCGGGCTCATAGTCCGGGAAGTCATGAAGGGATCTGGTGAGCAGAACCGCGGCGGAGTCCGGCTTGCCGGCATCCTTGAGGGCGAGAGCGCGCGAATACTGGAGTGCCACCTGGAAGGGAATCTTCTTCGCCGCTTCGCCGCGCATCTCTCTCGCGCCC
Source organism: Gemmatimonadales bacterium (assembly GCA_038253885.1). Taxonomy (GTDB): domain Bacteria; phylum Gemmatimonadota; class Gemmatimonadetes; order Gemmatimonadales; family Gemmatimonadaceae; genus JALZAQ01. The sequence continues at coordinate 49,697 of JBBSGP010000005.1, forward strand.
GCGGGGAGTGGCGGCAGCTTCATGCCCGTGTTCAACCGAGTGGCCATCTGGTCGATCATCGACATCAGAGTGGCCTGCTTCCCACTGACGCTCTCCACGTGCTCGACGGCCGACGTCTCGACGTTGACGGCTCGGGCATCGAGTCGCCAGCTGTCGCCGATGCCGACGAAGGCACCGAAGATCATGTGATGAACACCGAGAAGCTTGCCGACGCGGATCGCCGTGCCCGCGTCCACCTGGCCGTCGGCGACGAGCCTGTGCTCGGCCATCACTTTTTCGATCTGGTCGCGCTCGAGGACGCGGATATTGGGATTGGCGGCCATCTCGGTCACGAGGATATCGGCCACACCCTTTCCCAATGCGTCGTAATCGCGGCTTGTCGGTCCGACAACGCCGTTGGCGAAGTACATGACCGCCACTGTCGGCCGCGTATCACCTTGCGCGCCGGCGCTTCCGCCGGCGACGGCCAGCGCCACCAGGGCGGCCGACCAGAGTGCGATGGTGCGCGCCATGTGTCCTCCCGGACCTCAGACCGTCAACGTCAACCCTTCGGCGGCCGCGAGCACCCTCAACGTGCTCCCTCGTTCCGCCACGACTTCCCGGCAAACAGCCACCCGGCCGTCCATCTCGTCATCCGTGCGCTCAGGCTTGTGATGGAAGAGCACGAGTGTCTCCACCGCTGACTCGAGCGCCAGCTCCACGACGTCCCGATCGGCTGAATGCCCCCAGCCGTGATGGACTGCGTATTCCTCGACCGTGTACATCGCGTCGTGCACCAGCACCCGGGAGCCTCGAATGAAGGCCACCAGCTCACCCCACCACCCCGGACGCGAGCCGTACCCGGCATGGCTGCCGAGCTCGTTGTCCGAGATGTAGACGAGGCCCCCCGTCTCCGCGTTACGTCCCCGGAAGCGGTAGCCGAGAGCGCCCCCCGGATGACGTACCGGAATGACGTCCACTTTGTACCCCGCTCCCCGGTGTGAGTCACCGTCCAGGAGTCGGAATTCGACTGCCGCCCCGACGTCATCGAATGTCACCGGAAAGGCGCCGCGCGCCATCTGGTCCCGCACTCCGCGATCGACGGTCTGCTCGAGCGAGGGCGCGCCCCAGATCCGGAACGTGTTTCCCGAGCGAAAGAGGGGCTCGAAGAACGGGAGGCCCTGGATGTGATCCCAGTGGGCGTGCGTGAGGAAGAAATCCCCCTCGACCGGCGCCCCGCCGGAGGCCGCCATGAGAGCGCGGCCGAGCTCCCGCGCTCCCGTGCCCGCGTCCAGGATGAGCAGCTCACCCCGCTCGGTGCGGAGCTCGACGCACGGCGTATTTCCGCCGTAGCGCACGGTCCCGGGACCGGGGGTCGGGATCGAGCCCCTGGTCCCCCAGAACCGGATTGTCATCGACATGTCGCTGCTGTGCACACCTGGAAGATAGGGTCGATGGCGCGTGGCGAAGAAGGAATCCCGTCACTCCCTGCCCGTGATGATCATCACAGCCGAACGTGCGCGAGCTTCTCCAGTCCTCCACGGTCGGTGATGATCACCTGGCGCCGCTGCACGGCAATGAGGCCGCGCGTCTGGAACGTGCGCATTGCTCGGGAGACTGTCTCCCGGCTCGCACCGATGATCTGCGCGATGGTCTGGTGGGTGAGACGTTTCTCGATCACGCCGCCATCCGCGGCGCTCTCGTCGGCGGCATCGAGCAGCAGTCTCGCGATACGTCCGTCGACGTCGAGGAGCACGAGGCTCCCGATCTTCGCATCAGCCCGGCGCAGCCGACGCGAGAGCTCTCCCAGCAGCGCCCATGCGACCGAGGGCGACTCCTGCACTCGTTTGCGAAAATCCTCGCGGCGCAGCACGATCAGAAGGGACTCGTCCATCGCGATCACGTGCGCCGAGCGCGGCTCGCCATCGATCAGCGAGAGCTCCCCGAAATGTGATCCCACTCCGAGGATGCCGAGAATGACTTCGCGCCCGTCCTCGCCGATCAGCACGACCTTCACCCGGCCCTGGCGAACGATGAACAGCGAGTCGCCAGGATCGTCCTCGAAGAGGATGACGTTGCTGCGCGGATAGATCCGCTCCCGGGTCAGCTCGGCGAATTTTCCCAGCTCGACCCGGTCCACTCCACTGAGCAGGGGGACCGTCGCCAGAAAATCGACCGTCGAGAGCACGGTCAACGAGCGCCGACGACGAGCGAGAGCTCGAGCCGCCGGCCATTCACCCGCCGACCACCGGAATCGAAGGTGCCGTACTCGCCGCCGATCATCGGACGAACTTGCATTGTGCCGGCGCCAACCGCGAGCCCCAGCTGCGCTCCCGCGCTCAACACCGCAGCGGTCGCGAGAGTCTCGTCGACCTTGAGGCCGGTGTGCCACCGTCCCGTCACGCCCGCGAGGAGCGCCGTCCCGCCGCCGATCCGGTGAAGCCCCATGCCGCCGACATCGAGCTCGTTACCGGTTGTGCCGGCCACGACCCGGCCCGATTCGGTCCGGTAGCTGCTGCGATAGTGGTCGTAGGCGAACAGGCTGCCCTCGTCCAGCCACGCGCTGGCCAGCTCGTAGTGCAGCTCGCTGATCCAGGTGGCCCCTGGGCGCAGCGCGCTCGTGCCGCCGCTCTGCGTCCGCGTCAGACGCTCCGCCCCGTACACGGTGGAGGAGAGGCTGATCTCCAGCCGGCTCTGTCCCACCAGGCGATCGGCCCCCACCGAGAATCGAATCGCTTGTCCCGGGTCCAGTGTCGAGACGCCGAGCGTGGCCGCGTCGACCGGAGCGTAGCTTCCCCGATACTCCAGCGAGACGCCGGCTCCGACGGTGGTCTCACCGAGCTGTCGGGCTCCCACCAGTCCGGCCGTGCCACCCGGACCGTGCCCGAGACCTGGGGTCTGGAAACGAAGCGCGGGCGCGCCGAGCACTCGCGCGGCACGCAACTCGCCCGGCGTCAGTCCTGTCTTCCCGATTGGGACATTCAGCCCGAAGGTCGCGAGGAGGTCGTCCCCATGGAGGCGCGCGCTGGCCCGGAGCTTCGCGTCGGCCAGACCGCGCAGCTCGACCATCTGCTTTCGTCCGCCTTCCTCCAGCACGACCTGGCCCCAGCTGTAGGCGGTGTAGCCATCGAGCCGCCACGTCGAGCCGAGCGCCAGCGAGCCTATCAGCGGCAGCGATATCTGCCGCGCACTCTTGACGCTATCAGGGGTCGGGCTGGCGAAACGCCAGGACTCGAACACGGGGGCCATCTCCAGTCGGTGCGGTCCGCCGAGTGTCATCTGAGCGCGGAGCGGAGCGGCGGCCGCCGGCATCGCCAGAACAATCCCGGCGGCTCGCCGAAGATATCGCACGCTCATGCCGACGGTGGGATGAATATGACGATGATCACCGTTCCTCCGACCGCTCCCTGCGTCGCGCTCTGCACGGCATCCCCGCCCCGATTTCCTATGTGCCGGAGGCGGCCGGCGGGGCTGGGGTTGAGGGCGTCGATCACCCCGCGCAGCTCGCGCCCGCCCGACCGGCTCGCACGTGACATGCCGGCCGCGGCGAACGAGCCCCGAGGAGCGACGGAGCGCAGACTGGCCCGGTGCCGAGCGCCCAGCGCGAAGGAAGGATCCGCCGCGACTGCGCTTCCATACTCCACCGCCGCCTGATCGAAGTGGCCAAGCGCTTCCTCTCGCACGCCGCGACTGAAGGCCAGAAAGGCCGTGAGATTCTTCGTCGGGCGCTGCTCCACCGCCGAGCGTTCGGCCGGCGTGAGGCTCACACCCAGGGCATCGAAGAGAGCGAGGGCGATCTGCTTCTCGGCCTCGAGCACGCCATCGAGCCCGTTGCTGCTGACGGAGGGTGAGCTCTCGATGGTGGCGCGCTCGACGTCGACGATCCTTTCCTCGATCCGGAGCACCGAGCCCGTGCTGAACACACGCCCGTTGAGCAGGCGGCGCGCCGCGATGAGGCGGCCGACGCGAGGGGCTGTCGCGCTATCCACGCGCCCACTCGCGGCGAGTCCGAGCTCGCGCATGAGGGCGTCCACGCGAACGCGGTCCACGACCTGGAGCCGTGCGCTCCGGGCCAGGTCGGTGATCAGCAAGTCGGCGAGACCGTAACCGAGTGGCGCAAGCGTCGAGTCGGCCAGGTCGACCGCCAGCGGAGCGACGCCCACGGATGCGGCGGCCAGCGGACCGGGCGCCAACGCGCGCTCGTTGGCGACCGCTAGCCGGGCCGCTGAATCGGCCTCAGCCCTGGCGAGTGTGGCATGAGCGTTTTCTGGCGACAGGGCTTCTCCGGCGCCGGGGTGGGGAGCGCATCCCGCGGCATTGAGGGACATCAGGAGTGCTGCGCCGAGTCGGGAGGTAGTGCTCATCGAGGGCGGGTGGGGAGGACGTGGAGCGAGCTAGGGACGACCGAGATCACATTTCAATTTGCCAACACGTTGTCAGGTTGTCAGATAGAACCAGTTCGTGGTATATTTCCTGGCTTACTCAAGACGTGACCGACGACCCCGAGGCAACAGTGAAAAAGGATATTCATCCGCAGTACGCGAACGCCAACGTCCGGTGCGCGTGCGGAAATTCATTCCTGACCCGCTCCACGCAGCACGAGATCCACACCGATATCTGCTCCGTCTGCCACCCCTTCTTCACCGGCAAGCAGCGGCTGGTGGACACGGCGGGTCGTGTCGAGCGCTTCAAGCAGAAGTACGAGAAGAAGAGCTGAGCCTCAGAGACCGACTGACTGAGGCGCTCGAGAGCGCGGAACAGATCGAGCGGGAGCTGTCGAGCGGGTCGGCCGTGCGTGATCCGGCGCGGCTTGCGGAGCTGGGCCGGGAACTCCGGCGCCTAGGGCCGGTACGCGACATGGCGTCCCGACTCCGGAGATCCGATGACGAGCTCGCGCAGGCGCGCGAGCTCGTCGGCGTTGATGACCCGGAGATGGATGCAGAGGCGCGGGCCGAAGTCGAACGATTGACCACCGGGATCGCTCAGCTGGAGCGGGAGCTCATGCCCCAGCTCATCCCACACGACCCGCTCGACGAGAAGAACGCCATCGTCGAGATCCGGGCAGGAACCGGCGGCGACGAGGCCGCTCTCTTCGCCGCCGACCTCTACCGCATGTACCGTCGCTACCTGGAGCGAAAGCGGTGGAAGATCGAGATGATCTCGTACTCGGAAGGATCTCTGGGGGGAGTGAAGGACGTCGCCTTCAAGATCACTGGTGACCGGCCCTATGGACGGATGCGGTGGGAATCCGGAGTGCACCGCGTGCAGCGCGTCCCCGCGACCGAGAGCCAGGGGCGCATCCACACCTCGGCCGCTACCGTCGCGGTGCTGCCGGAAGCCGACCCGGTCGACGTGAAGATCGAGGAGAAGGATCTGCGAATCGACGTGTTTCGCTCGTCGGGCCCCGGGGGTCAGAGCGTGAACACCACCGACTCGGCGGTGCGCATCACCCATCTACCGACCGGGTTGGTGGTAAGCCAGCAGGACCAGAAATCCCAGCTTCAGAACAAGCTCAAGGCGATGGAGGTGCTGCGCGCCCGCCTGCTGGACATGCGCGTGGCGGAGCAGGAGGCTGAGCGATCGCGCATGCGGAAGACGCAGGTCGGCACCGGAGATCGCTCGGCCAAGATCCGCACGTACAATTTTCCCCAGAGTCGGATCACGGATCATCGCATCGGCTACACCACCCATGAGCTCGAGCGCGTCCTCGATGGCGAGCTCGACAAATTGATGGACGAGCTTTCGATGGCGGACGTCCAGGAGCGGCTCGCGGGTGCATGAAGGCGCCGAGGCGCGCCGCGGCGCGCGTGCTCCGTCCCTGTTGCCGACGGTCGGGTCGCTGATCGCGGAGGTTGCCTCGACGCTGGAGGCGGGTGGAATACCGGAGTTCCGTCTGGAGGCGCGCGATCTCGTCGCGGCTCTGCTCGATCGGCCGCGGCTCTGGCCGTGGGCTCATCGAGAGGACGGCGTCGCGGAAGAGCTGTGCGCGATCGTGAGGAGCGCCGGACGGAAACGTGTCGCGGGCGCTCCTTTTGCCTACGCTGTCGGCCGCGCCGCCTTCCGCCACTTGACGCTCGACGTGGACGAGCGGGTGCTGATTCCCAGGCAGGAGACCGAGGAGCTGGTAGCGGCGGTGCTGGAGTGGTCCGTCCGCCCCGGGGGGGTGGCGGTCGACATCGGCACGGGGTCGGGCGCGATCGCGATCTCGCTCGCCCACGAGGGGGAGTTCAGCCGGGTGGTGGCAACCGATGTGAGCGCGGGGGCGCTTCTGGTCGCGGGCGCGAATGCCCGGCGAGCGGCCGAGAGGGGGTCGGCGCCCGTGGAGCTGAGGCACGGCTCGCTGCTTGCCCCGGTGAGCGAACTGCGAGCGAGAGTGATCGTCTCGAATCCTCCATACATAGCGTACGACGAGGCGGCCGCTCTGCCTTCCGACGTGCGTGACTGGGAGCCGGCGATCGCGCTCTTCAGCGGGGGGGAAGGGATGGCGTTCACGACCCGCCTCATAGCCGATGCGGGATCGCTGCTCGAGCCAGGGGGATTGCTCGCCGTGGAGGTGGACGCCCGGCGCGCCGGAATCGCGGCCGAGTTGGCGTTACGGGATGGACGGTATCGCGATGTGGGGATCCGCCTGGACCTCGCGGGACGCGAGCGGATATTGCTCGCCACACGGAAGGAGTCATGAGCGCTCTGGAAGAGAAGGCCAAGGAGCTCGGCCGCATGATCGGTCAGAGCCCGGAGTACGGCGCCGTGAAGCGCGCCAACGACGCGATGAACGCCGACCGCAGCGCGGTGGCTCTGCTCAGGCAGATGGAGCAGCTCCGGCTGGACGCTCAGCGCATGATCGAGCGCGGCGAGCAGCCTACCGCGGAGATGGAGCAGCAGCTGGACCAGTACCTCTCGCAGGTCCAGACGAACTCGCTCTACCAAGGTGTCGCGGTGGCACAGGAAAATTTCGACAAGATCATGATGCGCGTGAACGATTGGATTCTCGACGGGATCCGGAAGGGCGCAGCCAGCCCGATCATCACTCTCGGCTGAACGTGGCTGACGGGGGGGGGCTGCTGGTCGTCCTCGAGGGTGCGGAGGGTGTAGGCAAGAGCACTCAGATCCGCCGACTGGCCGAGTGGCTGGAGCAACGGGAGGTGGCTGCGGTGGTGGTGCGGGAGCCCGGTGGCTCGCCGCTCGGGGAGCACATTCGGGCACTCCTGCTCGATTCTGTCGGCGACATGCCACCCGCAGCCGAGGCGCTGCTCTTCATGGCGTCGCGAGCGGATCTCATGGCGAGGGTGATCGAGCCGGCTCTGGCAGAAGGGCGGATCGTATTGGCGGACCGCTTCTTTCTTTCGACCTACGCATACCAAGTGGAAGCGCGCGGGCTCCCGCTCGCCGAGGTGAAGGCCGCCAACGCGCTCGCCACTGGCCATCGGCGCCCGGACCTGACCTTGCTGCTCTCGCTACCCGACGCCGAGCGGCGCTCTCGGGCGGCGCGGCGTGGCACGCCGGACAGGATCGAGCGCGCCGGCGACGCCTTTCACGAGATGGTGGCCACGGCTTTCGACTCTTTTCTCGACCCCATCTGGCTGAGGGCGCATGCCGAGTGCGGACCGGTGGCGCGGATCGATGCCGCGGGATCTGCGGGAGAAGTGCAGGAACGAATCGTGACGGTGCTGCGAAGCCGGTGGCCGGATCGATTCGCGGCGGCGCGGTCTTCCGGTACACGCTGAAAGGGGAGGACGGTGAGAAGATCGAGAGCGATCGTCGTGATGGCTGTGCTCGCGGCGACGTTGGTGTCTGGCGGATGGCTGCTCGAGCGCGGACTCGGCACGCGGCGAAGCGCGGGCACTGCCCGCCTGTTCGACGCCGTGTTGGCTCACGTCGCGCAGCAGTTCGTGGACTCGATCCCGCCGGACTCGCTGTACGCCCGCGCCGCCGTCGGGCTGATCGCCGAGCTGCGCGATCCCCACTCCGCATATCTGGGGGCGGACCGGCTGGCCCGGCTCACCGAGCGCACCACCGGCGGATATGTGGGACTCGGTGTTCAGATCGACGTGACTGGGGAGGGGATCGTGGTCGTCGAGACCATGCCAGGATCGCCGGCCGAGCATGCCGGACTGCAATCGGGTGACCGGATCGTGCGAATCGGTGCCCACGCGACATCGGGATGGACGCCAGAGGAGGCCCGACGGGCCATGCGGGGTCGCCCCGGGAGCGTGGTGTCGGTCCTGGTTGTGCGCGTCGGCGTGGCGGCCCCTCTCGCGATGTCAGTGGCGCGCGCGGATATCCACGTTCACTCGGTGCGCTTCGCGAGCATGGTCGCGCCGGATGTCGGATACGTGGACGTTGCGATCTTCAGCGATTCGACAGCGGACGAGCTGGCGGCGGCCATCGAGCAGCTGCGCCGTGACGCACCGGGAATGCATACGCTGCTGCTCGACCTTCGAAACAATCCCGGAGGGGTTCTCGAGCAGGGTGTGCAGGTGAGCGACCTCTTTCTCGACCCGCCACAGTCCATCGTGACGATGCGGGGCCGGGATACCGCGGCGACTCATCGGTACATTGACGAGGCCAGGCAGCGCTGGCCCGATCTGGGGATCATCGCCCTGGTGAACGGCATGACGGCGAGCGCGAGCGAGATCGTCGCCGGGGCGCTTCAGGACCACGACCGGGGTGTGATCCTGGGGACACCGACGTACGGCAAGGGAAGCGCGCAGACGCTCTTTGAGCGTGACGAGCGGGGAATCGAGCTCGCGGGCGGAGGAGCGGTGAAGCTCACCACAGCGCGATGGTTCACTCCGTCGGGACGGTCCATCTCGATCATCCGGGAGCGCCGCCCCGACGAGGACGACGCCGACGGTCCTGCGCCGGACGCCGGCGCCGCCCTTCGGGCGCGTCCCACCTATCGGACGGACGCCGGCAGAACGGTTTTCGGGGGCGGCGGAATCGGACCCGACGCGATCGTGAGCGAGGATTCATCGCGCGACCCGCGGGCGTTGCAGCATCGGCTCGGCGCGGACGTCCCGCGTTTTCGGGATGCTCTCACCGAAGTGGGCATCGCATACAAGGGAGCGCACGCGAGGGGAAGCGCGTTGCGATCCGACTTCACCGTCTCGCGAGCGATGCGGGAGGCGCTGTGGCAGAGCCTGGAGAGGCGCCATGCCTTGCTCTCCCGCCCGGCGTTCGACTCCGCGGATATGGCTATCTCGCGCCAGCTCGGCTACGAGATCGCTCGCTATGCGATCGGACCCGAGGCGGAGATCAGGCGCCGCATCAGCGACGACAACGTCATCGCTTCGGCGACGCAGCTCGCTTCCGGGTCATCCAGCCCGGCCGAGCTTCTTCGGCGAGCATCGGAGCGCGGCACGCGCCGCGACTCTTCGTCGGCGCGCCGGTGAGTGACCGCGTCTTCATCGTCGGAGCGGGCCGCGCCGGACTCGGGTTGGCGCGGGCGCTTCGCGCTGTCGGACTGGACATCACTGGAGTGCACGGCCGACGGCAGGGGATCGAAGGGGTGACGTGGGGCGCGCTCCCCGTCACCCTCGGCGAGGCCGGCGTGATTCTCGTCACGGTTCGCGATGCCCAGATCGATGATGCGCTGCGTGAGCTGGCGTCCGCTCGCCTCGCTGGTGGCGCGGTGATCCTGCACGCCAGCGGGAGCGCCGAGCCTTCGGCTCTCGGTGCCCTCCGCCGGCTCGGGCATCCGTCGGGGACCTTTCATCCGCTGGTGCCGCTCTCCGATCCGGCGCGAGCGCCCGCCTTGCTGCGGGGAGCCTGGATCGGCGTGGATGGTGACGAGGCCGCGTGCGCCGCTGCCCGGCGACTGGCGGCGCTGCTCGGCGCACACACGCTCGAGATTCCGGCGGGAGAGAAGGCGCGGTACCACGCCGCCGCTGTGATCGCGTCCAATTTTCCGGCCGTGATGCTCAGCGCGGCGGAGCGAGTTCTCGTCGCAGCTGGGATCAGGCCGGACGCGGCGGCAGCCGCCATTCGCCCGCTCTTCATGGCGGCAGCGGACAACCTCCGCCATCAAAGCGGTGCGGCCTCCCTCACCGGCCCGATCGTGCGCGGTGACGCAGCGACGGTCCGTGCGCACCTGACAGCACTCGCCGGCGACGCCGACGCTCTGGCGATTTACCGTGCGCTCTCGCGTGCGGCGCTTCCGCTGGCGCGGGAGACCGGAACCGACCCGCGCGCTCTCGCCGACATCGATCGCGCTCTCGACTGACCAGCGACGGGCGGCGGCCAGAAACCCGTCACGGCGTTGTACCGGGCTCGACCACGCGGACGCCCGGAGGAGGGGTGAAGCGGAAGGCATCCCTCGGAACCGCGACGTTCGTCGCGAGTCGGGTGATGAGAATGTGCCGCGTGACTCCATTCGCATCAGTGGTCTCGAATTGGCGCGCGAGCGCATCGTCGTCGTCCACCCAGACGGTCGCTCTGGCGATCGAGCCTCCGGTCTGCCGGGGGGTCAGCCTGACGGCGTGCGTGGCGTGCCCCTCGACGTCCGCCGTTCCGGCGGACGTGAGCGTGTATCGGTCCTTCGGATGGCGTATGAGCTCGGCGATCATGTCGAACGCCCCGGCCGCGCCTTCGCCCGCGCTCATGCGGATGACCTGGCCCGGATTCGTGCTGGGCAGGTAGATCCAGAGCGTCTTTCCATCGGCAACGATCCGGTCGCCAGCGGGGCGCGTGAAGGTCACGGAGATCCGTCGCGGGGGTCGCTGCACGACCTCGCCCGCCGAGGACGCCGAGCTGCCAGTGAGCGGATTGGTGATCGTCTGCGTGAACGATGCTCTCACGCTCCGGATCGCGGTGTAGGCTTTCGATGCTCGCGCCAGAGTCGTCTCGGGCGATTGCGCCGGTGACGGCGTCGTCGTCCCGAGCGCCCCTCCTGTCAGCATGAGCGCGATGATCGCGTTCCGCATCATCGGTATTCCTTGTGGCGATTGAGGGAGCCGACGGGCTGCCGGCTCCGGGAGTTCTACCCGATCCGGCCCGGCACGATCCTCGGCACCGGGTTCGGGGCGGCGGCGACGGAGCGTCCGATCGCGGACGCGATGGCGCCGAGCTCGCGGACCAGCTGGGTCAACTGCTCGGGATACAGAGACTGCGCCCCATCGGAGAGCGCGCGCTCCGGGTTCGGATGCATCTCGACGAGTACCCCATCGGCGCCGGCGGCAACGGCGGCGCGGGCCATCGGCAACACCTTGTCGCGCGCTCCCGTTCCGTGACTGGGGTCGGCCACGATCGGGAGGTGCGACAGGGTGTGAACGATGGGAATGGCGGTCAGATCGAACATGTTTCGAGCCGCGGGATCGAAGCTGCGCACTCCGCGCTCGCAAAGAATGACCTGCGAATTCCCCTCGGCGAGAATGTACTCGGCGCTGAGGAGGAGCTCGTTGATCGTGGCCGCCAGCCCGCGCTTGAGAAGAATCGGTTTTCGAAGCCGTCCGACGACCTTGAGCAGTGAGTAGTTCTGCATATTTCGCGCGCCGATCTGGATGCAGTCGCCGTATTCGGCCACCAGATCCGCGCCCTCCTCATCCATCGCCTCCGTGACGATGGCGAGCCCCGTCTCCCGTCGTGCCAGGGCAAGCAGCTCGAGACCGCGCTTGCCCAGACCCTGAAAGGAATACGGCGAGCTCCGGGGCTTGAACGCCCCTCCTCGGAGACAGCTACCGCCGGCGGCCTTCACGCTGCGAGCCGCGGAGAGGATCTGCTCCTCTGATTCCACGGAGCAGGGTCCGGCCATGACCACGACATCGCGCCCGCCCACGGCCACGCCCGGCGCGATGTCGACGACGGTATTCTCCGGACGCCACTCCCGCGATACCTGCTTGTACGGTTGGGTGACGTAGATGACCTCGGCCACGCCGGCCAACCCTTCGACGCGCGAGCCATCGACGCGGCCATCATTGCCGACCAGACCCACGGCAGTGCGCTGCGCGCCCGGCATCGGGCGCGCCTGGTATCCCATCTCCTCGATGGCGCGAACGACACCATCTACCTGCGCCTGAGTGGCGCCGTGCTTCATCACGACGAGCATGACGATTCCCCGATCTCGATGTGCCACCCATCTCTCGCTAGAGCGACGGGTCCGCGAAACGCGCGCGCGACGCTGCCGCGAATGTCGGTGCCGTCAACGGGCGGGTAGAAGTGGGTGAGTACAAGTACACCGGGCGAGGCGATCGCCGCCAACTGTCCGCACTGCTCCGGTGTCAGGTGCGACGCCACGGCCATCGACGAAGGGAGAGAGCACTCCATCAGAAGAACATCGCAACCCGCCGCCCACCGCGCGAGATCCTCGTCGTAGGCCATATCCCCCGTGTACACCAGGCGCCGCGATCCGCGCGAGAGGGAGTAGGCCACACTCTCCTCAGTGTGTGGGACCTTGCGCGATGACAGCGTCACGCCGTCCGGGAGGCTCAGGGCGATGTCGAGCGAGACCTCCCGGATCTCCAACGGGAATCCCGGATCGCTCACCCACGAGCCGTAGAGCGACGCCATGCGATCCAGCAGCGACGTGATCCCGGGCGGACCGATCACCACGAAGGGAGCCGAGCGCGGCGGTAGCGTGCCGTAGCGGAATGCCTGCAGGAGCAGCGCGACGTCGGAGATGTGATCGGCGTGGAAGTGGGTGATCGCCAGGTGCGTGAGATCCACCCAGTCCAGGGGCAGTGATGCGAGTCGGTGATGCACGCCGCTTCCGCAATCCAGCAGGATTCTCGTTGCGCCGGCCTCCACCAGGTGGCCGGCACAGACGCGCGCGCGCGATGGAGCGACCGTCCCCGTACCGATGGTCGTGAGGCGCATCAGCGTCCGCGGAAAAGCATCTTTCGCATCGACGTCGTGCCGTCGGCTTCGAGGCGCAGGAGATAGACTCCCGCCGGCGCGACCTGGCCGTTGTCGGCCAAGCCGTCCCAGGCGAAGCGAGCGTCACAGCCCGAGCCGCCATCGGCCTCGCTGGACCGGCCATAGCGCCCGGCGGGCAGGCGTGCCGGCAGCTGCGGCGCCGGCACGATTGTACGAATCCGCGTTCCTCGAAGATCGAGCACCTCGAGCCGGACCGGGCTCGTGCGTTTCAGGTCGAACCAGATGCAGGTCACGCCGGAATTGACGCTCGGAAAGGGGTTAGGAAAATTCTGGAAGAGCACGGTGGCGATCGGAGCGCCAGCGCTGACGATGACGAAGGTCGCGGCGCTCTGAACGCGCGCGGTCTCTCCGGCCATCAGCCGGGCGGTCACGCTCCACCGGTAGGGAGTATTCGATTCCAGGTCGAATGGCAGGGTGAACGCGGTGTCGAGCAACCCGGTGACACTCACGACGTCTCGCCTCGAGCCGCTGACAGTCACCGCCAGATCGTAGAGCCAGGGTCCCGGGGGTGAAGCGACACCCGGTCCTGACCAGAGGAGCAGCGGACGACTGGTTGCGACCGTTGAGCCGTTGGGCGCGTTCGGCAAGATGAGGGTGAGCCAGTGCGGAACGACGTGTGGGCCGTGAACCACTGAAACGACCGCTACGCCGCCGGCCGTCGACGCGAGCGCGCGCCAGTAGATGACAACGCCGTCCGGCAAAGGGCGCTGCAGGACGATGGTCGCGCTCTCGCCGGAGGCCACCCGCGTGGCGCTGTCGACCAGCAACGGACCGGTGAAGGTCGGCTCACGCGCGATCTGCACGCGCAGGGAGAGTGGCTGATCGGCATCGACGAAGCCGCTTCCGCGCACGATGAAGGCCGGCGTGATGTCGCGGAGCGTATCCTCCGTCGGCCCCGAGATCGTGACGCTGGGGGCGAGGCCTCGCCGGGCGGGCGCTTCCGCCCGGGCGGTCGAGACGAGGTGGATCGACGTGATCGCCGCGGCGAGCCGAAGGGCGTGGCGCGCCGTCATACCGGCGCCGTCAACGCCTCCACGTCGCTCGTCTCCTCCTCCAGCACTTCCTCCACGGCGGCGCCACGCATATGCACGCTCACGAACGACGAGACGCCGGGCTCCTGCATTGTCACGCCATACACGGCGTCCGCGGCTTCAGTCGTGGTACGCGGGTTGTGCGTGATCACGATGAACTGGGTCCGCGTCTTGAACTGATTGAGCATCCGGACGAAGCGGGCGACGTTCTGGTCATCGAGGGGAGCATCCACCTCGTCGAGCAGACAGAAGGGACTGGGTTTGGTGAGGAAGATGCCGAAGAGAAGGGAGAGAGCGACGAGCGCCCGCTCACCGCTCGACAGAAGGTGAATGCGCTGCGTGCGCTTGCCACGTGGCGAGGCGTGTATCTCGATATCGCAGTCCAGCGGCGCCTCCGGATTCTCGAGGCGCAAATCGCACTCCCCGCCGCCAAAGAGAGTCATGAAGATCTGGCGGAAGTTCTCTCGCACCTGGGTGAAGGTGGCGAGGAAGAGCTCTCGCGCCGTGACGTCGATCTCTCGAATGGCCTGTTGCAGCGAATTCCGGGCTGACGTCAGGTCGGCGCGCTGAGTTGTGAGATAATCGAGCCGCTTCATCTCGTCCTCATGCTCCTCGACGGCCAGTGGATTGACCTGTCCGATCGCGTCCAGCTCTTCGCGAATCCGGCCGAGCTCGGAGCGCAGTGCCTGATCATCCATCTCAACGGGCGCAAGCGCGGCCATCATCTCCTCGAGCGGCCGCCTCCATTCCGCTTCCAGCCTCTCGCGGATGGCGGTTCGACGGCCCGACAACTCGGCCAGGCGTAGCGCCGAGCGGTGGAGCTCGTCGGCCAGGGTCACGGCGTGTTGCCTCGCCTCGTCCAGCGCCTGGGCGGCAGAAACCAGTGCACCGTCGGCGATGTGCACCGCCTGCTCGGCGGATGAAAGGCTGGCCTCGCCGTCCCGCAACGCATGCCGCCGGGCCTCGAGATCCATCCGCCACGCCGTCATGCGTTCGGCGAGCGCACCATCGGCCTGCTCGATCTCGCTCAGCTCGGCGACGAGCAGGCGGATGCGCGAATCCGCGCTCGCCCTCTCGTCGGCCAGTCGCCGCTCGCGATCGGTCGCGACTTGCTGGCGCGCCTGTAGCTGCGCCTGCTCCACCTGCCACCGGGTGCGCTCCTCACGCGCGGTATCCTGGCGCCGGCTGGCCACCTCGTGACGTTCGCGGAGTGCTGCCAACTCGCCGGCTCTCTGCTCGATGCTGACGCTCAGCTCGGAGCGACGCACGTCGAGGGCCGACGCGCGCATGGAGATCTCAGCGCGCCGCTCGGCGAGCCGCGCGGTGTTCTGCTCGATGCTCGCTAGCTCGCGTGCCGCTCGCTGGTGACGCCGCTCGTTCTCGTCGCGCTGCTCGCTGGCCCGTCGGAGCGCGAGATCGGCGGAGCTGGAGGCCTCGGCCGCGCCGCTCACCGCGCGCTCGGCTTCATCGAGCCAGCCGCGCGCGCGATCGGCACTCTCCGAGGCCTTCGTCAGCGCGGCGGTGGTGGCCGCGAGCTCCGCGCGGAGGGCCGAGAGCTCCGCCCGGCGACGCAGCGGACCGGGACCGGCGGTGGACCCAGGGAGCCAGACTGCGCCGTGATCGTCCACGAAAGCGGCTCCGCCGTCGATGGCGTGAGCTCGGCCGAGCAGCGCGCTCACCCAACCGCGGGCCGGACCCAGTGCGTCGACCGTCCCGGCGAGAGCACCGTCGCTGATTGGCGGTCCGTCCGGCGCATCCACGGGGAGGAGTAGCAGCGGGCCGGGCCCGACCGCGGCGTGCCAGCTCCGGATCGCATCGGCCGCTGCCCGGTCGCGAACCAACACCGCATGCACGGTGGCGCCGAGAAATTTCTCGATGGATGTCGCGGAGACGGTATCGGCGCCGATGTAGTCGCTCAACGGTCCGAGAATCGCCCCATCGCCGAAGCGCTCGCGGTCGCGCAGCAGACGGGCGGCGGCCGGAGCGAGACCGACGCGCTGGTGCTCGAGCGCTTCGAGCGCGCTGACCTTGCCCTGCAGAGATGTGTGCTGCTCCTGGGCCCGGAACAGCTCGCCGCGCGCCGCGCTTTCGCCCGACCGCGCGGCCTCCGCCGCGGCGCGCGTAGCCGCCAGTGCGTCGGCCCGTTTCGCCAGCGTCCGACGCGCCTGGGTGAGCGACTGGTCCGCCTCGGCGAGGTCATCCCGTGCCCGATCCCGCGTGAGCGCGAGCTGTTCGCCCTCGGAGGACAACTCCGCCAATCGCTGCGCAACCTCATCCCGCTCGCGCTCCGTCCCCTCGCGATCCAGCTCGGCCCGGCGCGCGGCGTCTTCGAGCGCCCGGAGCGCCCGCTCCGCCTCGTCGAGCACGCCCCGCGCGGAGATCACGTTGGATCGCGCTTCCTCCTCGGCCGCGAGATGGCGCGCCAGAGCCTCCGACACGGCGGACAGGTCGGCGTCGAGCCGCTCTCGAGCGGCCATCGCCTGTGTCCGGTCTCGCTCGAGCTGGGATCCGTACTCCTCGCCCTGTCGGCGCTCTTCCTCCGCCCTCTGTCGGCGCGCCGATGCGTTGCGCTGTCGCTCCTCGGCGACGCGCATCTCGCTGTCCAGCCTCATCACATCCTGCTGCTGCGCGCTCACCAGCCGCGCGAGCTCGGACCGGCGTCCTTCGGCCGTGGCGCGAGCGAGATGCGCGTCCTCCCGTCCGCGCTCAGCGACACGGACCCGCTCCTGCGCGCCTGGCTCCTCGGCGCTCAGGGCTCCGACGCGCGCCTCGAGCCGAGCCAGCTCATCGTGCCATGCACCCATCTCCCGCGCCGCCAGGGTGAGCTCCATCGTGAAACGCTGGCCCGTCAGCTCGGTGTGCTTTTCGGCGCGCTTGCGCTGTCGTCCCAGCGAGCGCACTTGGCTCTGCACTTCGGTGATCAGGTCGTCGAGGCGCGCCAGATCGACTGTCGTCTCCTCCAGTCGCCGCTCGGTCGTGCGACGCCGGTCGCGGTAGAGGCCTACGCCGGCGGCCTCCTCGAACAATTCCCTGCGATCATCGGGGCGATCGGAGAGCAAGGCATCGATCATTCGCGCCTCGATGACTACCCCCGAATCAGCGCCCAACCCCGTTCCGCGCACGAGGTCATGGATGTCGCGAAGGCGGCACGGGACGCGATTGAGAAGGTAGTCGCTCTCACCGGAGCGCGAGAGCCGGCGCGTGATCACCACCTCCCGGTACGGCACTGGGAGCTGTCCGTCGTCGTTCTCGAAATAGAGGGAGACTTCGGCGATGTTCACCGCTCGCCGCGCCGAGGATCCTTGAAAGATCACCTCTTCCATCTTGGCGCCGCGCAGAGCCCGAGCCCGCTGCTCGCCCAGCACCCATCGAACGGCGTCGGACACGTTTGATTTCCCGCATCCGTTCGGCCCGACGATCGCGGTCACACCGGCCTCGAAGACGAGCTCGACGCGGTCGGCGAAGGACTTGAAGCCGTGTAGCTCGAGCTTGGTCAGTCGCACTTAGTAGGCGCTCCCGATGCGGTAGACGATAGAAGGGCGGCCGGCCTCCACCTGGAAGGACGACGACAGCATAACGGCTTGCTCTGGCGTCTCGAAAGCGCCGGCGTAGATGTTAGCATTGCCGTCATCCTGGAGCAGCGCGTATGCCGGCAGACCCTTCGCGCGCCAGGCGCGCACGTGGGTCTCAGCCACATCGCGGGGCAACCCCGACTCGACCAGCAGAGCAAACGGCGTTCTCAGCACCCGGCCGCGAGTGGCTGTCAGGACTTTTCTCCGCCGCAAGGCGGTCAGAAGCGAATCGGCGCCGCTACGAGTCCGGAAAGCGCCGACGTGCACCCGGTACCACCGTGCTTCATCGGCCCCGTTCCGCAGCACGACCGGCGACACCGTGGCGGCGGGCATGACGCGGGCATCCCCATCGACGATCATTGCATTCGCGCCGGTGAAGGTGCTGTAGTTGCCATCGAACATTACCGACCACGCGTCGGCCCTGTCGACATCGGCCGGATCGGACACCGTGGCTGCGCCGCCATTGTTGGCGCTGGTGTCGCGCGCGAGCGAATCCGCAACTGGCACGGCGCCATCGGCGGCGGTGACGGCAGCAGGCGCGATCGCGACGGCGGTGGCGACCGGTCTCGGAACCGGCGCCGGGGCGGGTCGTTTCAGGATCCAGAAGAGTCCGGCGATGGCCGCGGCGAGGACGATCAGCGCCGCCTGGCCGAGCAACCGGAGCCGGCCTGACGCGTGGGTGGGCGTGTTGAACACCGCCGCGAGTGCGGCGTCGTTGATCGGCGGACCGGTGGTCGATTCTCCCGGCGAGGCGACCCGCAGGAGAATCCGACCGGGAACGCTCAGACGGGCGCCCCCGACCACCACCGCGCCATCGGTCGCGGCCACCAGGTCGTTCAACGTCGTCGCGTCGGGCGGCACCACGATCATAAGCAGTGCGTCCACTTCCCGGAATCCGCTCGCGAGCTTGCGCCACCGGTCGCTGCGCAACACGGCGTCGTGGTCGATCGGCCCCGCCCCGCTGGGCAGCACGAAGAGGTTCTTCGCCGGGTCGATGGGATGCGCCACTTTACTGAGCGAGACTCCATACACGAAGCTGTCGATCAGCCCGTGGGCCATGTCCGCGGGGACGAGCCGTTGAAGCGATGGAAGCTCCCCGACGAGATCACCGATCGCGACCCGGCGCCGACGCGCCTGCATGCGGCCGATGCCGAGCGCCACCTGCGCGGCGATGTCGGGATTATCACCGACGACGATCGCGGAATTGCACCGATCGAGCGAAGCCGCATTCCGGCGGCCTTCTTCCTCCCAGACCGAGATCGCGGGAGTGAAGGGTGGCGTGCTGGTATCGAGTGGCAGCGTCACCTACGGTGCTCCCTCGTAGATCCAATAGGACCGTCCCGTCGAGCCCGCCACCCTCTCCGCTTCCGCCCGGGAGGCGTAGGGGCCACTCACAACCCGGAAGATCGTCACCCCTTCTCTGGTCGTCGACACGATATGGGGCGGCACTCCGTTCACCGAGATTCCACGCGCACTCTCGCGCGCCGCCGGCTCGGATCGGAGAGCGGCGAATTGGACCGTGAACATGCTGCCGCGTGCCGGGGCGCTATCGCGGGGGACGGAGCGCATCGCCGTCGGGGCGCTCTCTGGCGCGACCGACTGGGTGTCGCGGCCCGGCACCTGCCCCGCGAACGGATTGCTCGCCGTGTCCGGTCCACCACTGTCGGAGCCCGCGAACGTCACTGGCTCGTCGAGCCCGGCGCGCCGCGGCCGGAAGCCGTTCCATGCCACGACCATCCAGAGGTCGGCCCCTCCGCCCCTCACCAGCGTGCGGGGATGCAGCGTCTGGCCATCGATGAAGAGCACGTCCTTCATGTGCAGCAGCGCGATCGAGCCGTCGGGCGTCACCAACGGAAGGTCGCTCCGCCACGCCGTGCGCGTCATGCCGACCAGCTCGTTGGTTGCGACCGCGATAACCCAGGCGGAGTCCCCACGATCCGGTCGCGCGAGCACGTACCGGCCGGTGGGGTCCATCCGCAACTCGGCGGCACCTCCCGGCAAGGTGATGCGCGACTCGATGCTGCTGGAATACCTGTCCACGACGACGATCTCGTGCCGTCCCGCAAGCGCGGCGTAGATCCGATCGCCGCTCGGAGTCGTGACGAGCGACGTGACGGTCGAATCGAGCTTCACCGTCGAGACGGTCGACAGATCCTTGGCGCGGACCCCGATCATCCCGTCATCGACAGCGAGGTACAGCCGGTCACCGGACTGGGAGCCGATCACCCGTGTCGCGTGCGCGACCACGGTGGTGTCGATGACGTTGGTGTTGGGGGGATGGAGATGCCAGATCGTCGTGCGGCCATCGCGGTCTCCCAGCACGAGCAGGGTGCCGTCGCGAAGCGGAACGACGTCGCGGACCCGGGCCGTGGAACGAAAACGCCAGGCCGTGTCGGATGGGGTGATCCGCCGGACATCGCCTTTGGGACCGATTCCGTAGATCGCCGCCCCGTCTGTGGACACGGGCCGGGCGAGCTTCGCGCCGGATTCCCGACTCACGCCGCCGAGCCGGAGGTCGAGGCGCAGCGGCGTGCCCTTGGCATCGACGGCCGCCACCGACCCCGCGTTCTCGTCGAATGCGAGCAACCGCTCCACCGGGGGCAGGCGATCTGCTGAGCTCCAGACGGCCGAGTCCAGCCTGGGGTAGGCATACGCCCGCGCCGCCCCGCCGGCCCGCGGCAGTCGCAGGACCAGCACGTCGGGGCCACGCATGGTGGCGGAAGCGGAGGGGGCCTGGCCGGCGGCGGGTGGAGGGGTGCGGTCGGATGGGCCGCACGCCGCCAGCACGAGCGCCAACGCGAGGTGCGTTCGCACGGATCTAAGCTAGGGAGGGAGCGTAAGCCGGTCAATCAGATCGTCAACCAAGCTCGCTCCCTCCGGCACCGCTCTCAGTAGCTCGGCCCGAGCGAGAACTGCCAGTAGGGCTTCTTGTTCACCGCGTCGTGCGGGTACGAGTAATCCCAGCGGAGGATGGCGAAGCCGAACAGATTGACTCGCACGCCGTACCCATGGCTGGTGAGCAGATAACGCTGGGTGGACGCGTCATAGGAGCTGTTGCGTGTTCCGTTCACACCCTGGCCGCCGAACCAGGCCAGTCCCGCGTCGTAGAATACGAGCCCCTCGATCGGAGGGAGCGCGATGGGCAGACCGAATGCCTGGCCGCGCAGCAACGGGAAACGCAGCTCGGCGTTGCCCACCACGATGCGGCTGCCCAGCAGCGGCGAGCATTTGTAGTACAGCGTCGTGGATCCGGTCGCGCAGCCGGCGGTGCGGAAGGTCTCGCGATCGTATCCACGAATGATATCGGGATAGCCGATGTACTTGCGAAGGCTGTCCGCGTCCGGCCCGATGTTGAGGCTCGCGAGCCCGCGCGTGGCAACGGTCAGGTAGTTGAAGATGATGGGATCGTAGCGCCGATAGTCGGCCAGGTACTCCACCCAGCGGAAGTTGCCGACAGTGGGTGTCACCTGAAAGCGATAGCGCCGCCCCGAGATGGGCCCGGTGTACCCGAACAGGGTGTTGTCCGAGATGTAGCCGAGATAGGGCTCCAGGTAATTGACCGTTCGATTGTTGACCGTGCTGTCCAGCACCAGACCTGAGGTGCCGCCGGTCGCCGGATCGAAGAACTGACTGACGAACAAGTCGGACCGCGACAAACTGGTGAGGCGTGTGCCGAGCTCGAACCGGCTGAAGCGATTGAGCGGGTAGATGCCCACGCCAAAGGCCTGGCGCTGGATGTAGCGAGTGAGGACCTCCGTCTCCTGCTGAAATCCCTGCGAGGTCGTGGTCAGCGTGGCGAACTGTGCGAAGTAGAATGGTTGCTGGTAGAGTCCCGCCGAGTACTGGAAGCGGTGCGAGAGGTTTGTGTACTGGGCGAGATACAGCCCTTCGCTGACGCTGCCGTTGATCTCGCCGGCGAAGGCGAGATGCTGGTTCCCCAGTAGATCACTGAGGACGATCGCGGTCCCACCGTACACGCCGCTGCCGAGCGTGTTGTTCGTGTACCCGACGCTGGGCCGGGCGATGTAGTCCGGGGAGAAGCGCGTGCGGTAGGCGTACTCCTTGAACTTCGACGTGTCGGGCAGCGAATACGCTGCGCTGTCGAGCAGTGCGGCGACGCTCACGGCTCCCTTCGCGGTGCTCCGCTCGGCGGTCCCGGGAGTCTGATCGGACGCCCTGATGCCGGCTGGCGAGCGGTAGAGCGACGTCGCGCCGTTGGCGGAGCTGTCGCTTCGTGGCAGCTCCGTCCTGGCGATGGAGGCGCTGTCCACGATCGTCGCCTGCTTCGCCACCACCGATGGAGTGGGGTCATGGTAGGGCGACTTCTTGAGGAGGCGAGGGTTATCGATCGTCCAGACCGTGTACGCGCCGTTCTCGAAGTTGTTGAATGCGAGCCGGTCTGCCTTCCGCGCCCAGCTGATCGCCGGACTGGCCTCGGTGAACGACGACACGCCACCGACAACGTTCGTGAGCTGGAAATGCTGCTGTGTTCCCAGGTCGTAGAGGAACACGTTCTGAATACCGGAACGATCGGAGACGTAGGCGATGGAGCGACCGTCGGGCGCCCACTGTGGATTGATGTTCAGCCCCGCCTGTCCAGGTAGCACCTCGATGCGTCCATCCTCGATGTGGTAGAGAGTGATGCGCATCCGGTTGTACTTGAGGAGGTCGAAATTGGTGACCGGGCCACGATCGCTGGAGAACGCGATGGTCTTGCCGTCCGGCGACCACTGGGCCTGCAGGTCGCCGTAACGATCCTTGGTGAGCTGGCGGAGACCCGTTCCGTCGCTGTTGACCATGTACAGATCGGAGATGCCGCCGAGTCCTCCCGAGAAGACCAGCCGCGTTCCATCCGGGGACCAGGTCGGTCCGGCGACGGTCTCCAGCGGGCTGTCGATGCGCCGCACGATGCGCCGGCTGGCCAGATCGAGGATGTACAGGACGTCCTTGCCTTCCCGCTGTGCGGTGAAGGCCAGTTGCTTTCCGTTCGGGGAGAAGGAACTCTGAGAGTAGATGAGCTGCAGTTCCTCGACGTTGGGATCGAGGGTGCTCTTCACCAGGCGCTTGATGCGCTTGCCGGTGCGGGCGTCCCCCAGCCAGAGGTCGATGAAGACTTCGCCGCGCAAAAAATTGCCGTTCGACAGGAAGGCGATGTAGTTCCCGTCGTCCGACAGCACCGGCGCCACGAACACCTCGCCGCCGCTCCGCCGCTCGGTGAGGAGGGGCTTGGCGATCTTGCGCGCACGCTCGAGCTGGGCGATCTGCGGGAGGTGCTGAACCTGCATCGCCTCGCGCCATTCGTCGCTCAGCTCTTCCAGCGACTTGCCGAGCTCCCGCTTGAAGGCGCGTTCGATCCCCACGTTCGGGACCGCGTTCATGATATTGCCGATGACTTCGTCGCCCCACCGCTGGCCGATATACGCCCACAGCGCCTCGCCGAACCGGTACGGAAAATAGCGATCCGGCCTCTGGGTCATCTGCTCGATGGACGGCAGGCTGGTGTTGAGCGCGGCGTCGCGAATCCACGTAGCGGTGAACGGGTCAACGGGTCCGATCGAGAGGTACTCGGCCATGCCTTCCGCAAACCAGCCCGGCGGATTGATCTGCGCCAGAACCTGGAGGCCAGCACCTGCTTTCCCCCGGGCGAAGATGTCGTACTGGAACTCGTGCACCATCTCGTGAGTGAGCACGTGCTGGAAGCTGCCGTAGTCCCCGGTGAAGTAGAGGAGGATGCGATGACGCTGTGCCTCGGTGACTCCCTGGACGCTCTCGCCGAGGTCGCCCAGCACGTTGTTCTCGCCGAAATCCGCGCGAGACGAGTAGATCACGATCGGCTTCTTTTCGCGGAACTCGTGCTGCAGAACGCGTGAGAGTTGAGCGTAGGCCCGCTCTGCCATCCGCCCCGCGTCCACGGCGGCGGCGTGCTCGATCGGATAGTAGTGGATCAGGAAGTGATCGGTCTCGAGGACGCGCCACTCGAAGTGGTCGTACTGAACCTGGTTCTTCCCGAAATACGACTGGGCCGCCACCGGGCGACCGGCGAGGCCGACCAGGGACGCCAGGACGAGGGCCGATCCGACCCGTGTCACGTGTGCTCTCACGCGCCCGCTCCTTGATGGTCCAGCACGAGGGTGTCCGCGTCGCTCCACAGCCTCTCGAGCTGATAGAACTCCCGCAGGACGGGATGGAAGACATGCACAACGAAATCGACGTAATCGAGCAGCACCCAGCGTCCCTGCTGCATACCTTCGACATGGTGCACCCGGACGCCCGCGCTCTTCAGTCTCTCGAGCACGTGTTCGGCGATGGAGCGCACGTGGGTGTCGGACGTACCGCTGGCGATCACGAAGAAATCGGTGGCGTCGGTTAGGCGTGCGAGGTTGAGGACAATGACGTTGTTCGCCTTGAGATCGAGGCACAGCGTGGCGGCGCGGCGGGCCTGATCTGCGTTGGGGAGGGCGGGTCGTTCTACCATTCGTATCCGGTTTGAATCGTGATTCCCGTAAAACAGTTAGAGCATGGAAAGGTTCCGCGATGCGGATACGTGTCAGGCCGCCGGGTCGCACACGCCGCAACCCCACAGACAGACCCCGTGGTGCCAAGTATCGTCAACGCGATGACGAGCGCCAGGCGCGTACTCCACGTTGCCGCTCCCATCATGGACACCGAGCTCGTCCTCACCCTGCTACTGCTTTATCACCCAGACCCTCACCTCGGGCTTCACGTCCGCATGGAGACGGATGGGAACCTTGTAGACGCCCAGCGACTTGATCGGCTCGTGCAGGTCGATCTGGCGCTTCTCGATCTCGGGAAATCCCTGCGCGTGGAGCTGCTGTGCGATGTCGGCGGCGGTAACGGAGCCGAAGAGCTTCTCCTCGTCCCCGACGCGCGCCGAGAAGGTGAGGGAGAGCTGGGCGAGCCGGTCGGCGACCGCCTGAGCGGAATTGCGGCGCTCGCCTTCGGCCGCTTCCAGTCGCGCCCGTTCCTGCGCGATTCTCTTGCGATTGCCCGGCGTTGCCTCGTAAGCCAGGCCCCGCGGAAGGAGATAGTTGCGGGCATATCCGGCCGAGACCTGGACGATGTCTCCGGGGTGCCCGACGTTCTCGATGGCTTGGCGCAGAATGACTTCCATGGGAATCTCCGAACGAGCGTTTTAGGTGGATCGGGGTTGGTCAGCCGATGGGCCGGCGGGACCACGCCGGCGCAGATCGAACCAGGTATCGTTCACTCCCAGAGCGAGCGCCGCAGCCACGGTGAGTGGCCCGGCGAGCACTCCGGCGAGGATCATCGCCACGCGCAGGGGTCGCGTGAGCCGTCTGCCATGCCAGGCGATCACCCCCAGCCCGCGCCAGAAATACAGAGCCGAGAAGAACAGCAGCAGGTTGAGGCCCCATTGTCTCAGTCTGCCCAGGCCGGGGATCACCGCCATTGTGATCCCGGCCACCAGTCCCCAGATCATCTGGTCGTTGAATCGAAAGTCGCGTAGTGATCCGAGTGGCGCTCCCAGGCGCGTTCGGCTCAATCGATGGTAGATCGCCCACGCGAGAGTACACGCCACCAGAGATTCGAGCGCCAGGAGCGCGACGAAAAGCTGCGCCGCGAACACGGACGACTCGCCGGACAGACGCAGTTGCGTGTCCACAATATCCCGTGATTCTGGCCGCGCCGCGGCCATGCGCTCCAGGTAGACGGCGAGTAGGCCGTTTCGCGCCGCGAATTGCTCGGCGAACAGCTGCTGAGCGCGGATCGGCGCCACCCGCCCAACGCCAACAAGGATCCACGACAGGATCAGCGCCAGTCCGACCGCCGCGAGCGCGCGGGACAGGAGCCGCCGTTGCGATCCCAGAGCTGACACCAGGCCAAACGTGCCGGCGACGAGCAAACCCCAGCCCCGAGCGAGGTCGTCGTACGACTGGGGGCCGCGCGCCGACGTCCGAGCCAGGGCGACCGCTGCCAGCATCACCCAGACCACGGCAAGGCCGAGCGGTCCGCCGCGGAGCCACCCGGCGACGAAGCAAACCGCGACGAGCGGCAGCAGCAGCCACAGCGTCTGATCGATCGGCACGACAGAAGGCGGATTGACCAAGCCTACCGGGATCGGCACGACGGGCACCAGCAGGAATGCCGCGAGGCCGACGGCCACACCTGCCCAGCCGTGCTCCCGCGGTGCCGGCGCGAGACCCTCGTCCATCGCTACTGCTGGTGCCCTCGAATGTAAGGAATGAGGGCGAGGTAGCGCGCTCGCTTGATCGAAGTGGCGAGTTGTCGCTGGTGGCGAGCGCACACGCCGCTCAGCCGACTCGGCAGGATCTTGCCCGTATCGGTGATGAACCGGCCGAGCGTGCGGTCGTCCTTGTAGTCGATGAATCGCACGCGCGACTCGCAGAACGGACAGCTCTTCTGGGGTCGGCGCATGTTAATCCTCGTCCTCGTCGTCGTCGTCCTTTCGAGTGCGGCCGGCGGCGATATCCTCTTCGCTCATCGGCGGCGCGCCGACTTCGTGCTCGTGTAGCGTGAGGAGATAGCGAACCACTCCCTCGTCGAGCTTGAGGGCGCGCTCGTACTCGGGCAGCGCAACCGGATCGATGCTGTAATGCGCGATGACGTAATAGCCGTTCTCGCGCGACCCGATGGGGTAGGCGAGCTGACGGCGGCCCCAGTGATCCACGGCGATCTCGCCGGTGGCACTCAGGAGGCCATGGAATCGGGTGAGCTTGTCGGCGATGGCGGCGTCTTCGAGGGTAGAGTCGAAGATGTATACCGCCTCGTACTGGCGAGGCACGTCTGTGTTCTCCCTGTGGTCATGGCCGCCTCCCGCTCGGTGGCGGGAGGAGGGATCGAATTGTGGCGGAACGCTGAAATCTACCCGTGCTTCGGAAAGAAAAGCAACGCCGCCCGCTGAGCCGACCTCAGCGGCCCATCAGAAGCACGAGGGCGCTCAACACCCCTGCCAGCAGCGCGGCAAGACGGCGTGGATTCACCGGCAGCTCCACCACCTCGGCGCCGTGGATCACTGCCAGCGCCTCCGCATCGACGCGTCCCCGCGCGCCCGTGAACAGCACGACCCGGCTGCGGCATTCCGCGGCGCCATCGAAGATCGCGTCGGCTCCGGCCAGTGCGACGTCGACATCGAGCAGGACTATCCGCGGACCGAGACGACCAACGCTATCGGGAACGCTCTCTCCGGTGACGCCGAACACGGGATCATATCCGGCCAGCTCGGCCAGATAGCCGATCAGCGCGGCGAGCACGCTATTCTCCGCAACGATCAGCACGGTGGGGTGAGGCATCGGCTAGACGTGGGGACGTTCGCGCCGCGGGAAACGTCGAAACGCGAACAACGGTGCAATGGGCGCGCCAGAAGTGGCTTGACGGAGTCGGTGATCTGACGCTACGTTTGTTTGCCGATGCGCCTCCCGGCAGCTGCTCCTGACGCCCCGCCTCCACATTGACGGGCAGCATGACGGATTCCGCCGACTCCTCTGGCCTTCGCTCGAGCGCCCTATCGGCGGAGACGCTCGCGCAGTTGAGAGCGGCGCTCGCCACTCATATCCGGGACAGCTCACCGGACGGCGATCTGCGCCGTGCCTTGCGCGATACCTGCCAAGAGGCGCGCTCGCGTGGCATCCGAGCCGAGGAGCTGCTGGTCGCCTTCAAGCGGATGTGGTATGACCTGCCCGAAGTGCGCGCAACGCCGGTCGGGGAGACGCGCGACCGGCTGCTGGCACGCGTCGTCACAATGTGCATCCGGGAGTATTACGACAGGGATGCGGGCTGACCGGCTCCCTTCAGTAAGCCGGCCAGTTGTCAGCCCACGCGTTCTTGAGGACCACGAGCGTTCGAAGATTCTTCGTGGCGTAGTACAGCTCGCAGGCGTTGTAGCGAAAGTAGATGGTCCCGGTGAGCGTGCTCGGTAGCGGAGCCCCACCGAGCTTGGCATTCAACCCGGTCACCACCGCGCCGTCGAACGTCCGGACGCCTTTGCCGCTGAAGTCGTCGCCGACGAGAATGGCGCCTTTCCAGCTGCTGTTGCCGATGTCGAGGGAGTGCTCAACGATCAGCACCCCCTGACCATCGGTGGGCAGCGTCCACACCCCAGGTACCTTCACCAGGATCGTCGGATAGGAGCCCGAGGGAAAGGGCGGCCAGCTGCCGCCGGGAATGGTGACCGTGGGAGTGAGCGCGCTGCCGTCGAGAATTCCCGCCCAATCGATCTTGATCGACGACGCTGCCACCGCCGGCGCACCGAGATTCAGAATGGGCGGCTTTCCTCGCGGCGCCGTCGCGCCGACGTAGGGACGCGAGGAGTCCACGGCGACGCCCGCCACCGAATCCTGATAGGTGAAGCGGCAGCTGTCGGTGGCTGGTCGACCGTCGAGCGCTCCTGAACCTCCGGATTTGCTGACGCCAGCGAGCGCGGTGAACGTCGCGAGGACGCCCATCGGCTTATAGTTATAGGTCGCGAGCTGCGCGATCGTCCGCTCCGCCGCGGGAGTGCCCGCCAAGGCACCGCGCGTGCTCACGCCGTGCGAGCGGAGAACATAGAGCCAGCGAGTCGTATCGGCTCCCTTCTTGATCGGCGTGATCGTCACGTCGGCGTAGCCCCCCGGAAGCGAGATCCGTGCGCTGTCGCCGTTGACGTTGAAAGGACCGGGCGTCGTGAGCCGCCGTTCGAGGCCCGTTTCGGCGAGTCCGAACGCGACCTGCTGCATCCGCTGATTATCGGTCACCCGCCTCTCGCTTCCGAGGAGGGCCAGAGTGGCGGCGAGCGCAACCGTGAGCAGCGCCATGGTGAGGATCACCATCGGCAGCGCAAAGCCAGCGCGCGAGGAGCGACGGCCAGCGCCAGCTGTCACTTCGTTCGGTTGTGGAAGAACACGGCCGTGGTCACGGGCGCACGCTCGGGGCGAGCGGCATTCTGCGGCGCCCGCTCGCTGAGCGCGTCGAGCTTCAAGCCGAGTCCGCGGATGGTCGCCAGCACGGCGGGCGCGGCGAGCTGCGGCGTGGGTCCGTTGGCGACGTAGAACAGAAAGCGGGCTGACGAATCGAACGGCGCCGCCACCTCCTCCGCGCTGCCGCTCGCGAGGAGTGTCCGCCAGAGGGCGATCGCACCGGGCACGGCCGACGAGGGCGCAAAGGAATACTTCACGTGCTGCTCGAGAAGGATCGGCGATCCGATCGCGGCCAGACCTGCCGCACCACCGGCGGCGACACCGGGAGTGATATCCGCGACGCGGCCTCCCGGCAGCGTCGTGATCCCGGCCGCCGTGCAGGCCGGGACGTTGCCCGGATGCAGACCGGCACCGTCCTCGACGTAGTGATAGAGATACGCTTGGCCGGTGGAGACGGTGTCTCTCCACGCGTACCCCGAGAACCCCAGGTTGTCCGCGTTCGCGAAGTCGACGGAATCCGTCGGCAACAGGCTCGCGGTCATGACGGTGGCAGACCGCTGGCAGATGACACCGAGAGCGAACGGCACCCGGATCGTCACGGCGGTGCCGGAGGCGCCGATGATCGCCGAGGTGTCGGTGGCGAGAGTGTCCGATGCCTCGACCATGCGCAGCTCCGACAGCATGAGCGTGAGCGCGCCGCGCGAGACCGCCCGCGCATTCCGCGACGCCAGCAGCTGGTCGAAGTATCGCGACTGCCACACCATCAGACGGGTCATGCCCGTTCCGATGATCGCGAGCACGAGCAAGGCGATCATCAGCTCGACGAGAGTCTGCCCGCGTCGGGCAGTGACAGTGCGGCGCCTCATGGTGTGTTGAACGGGCTCGGCCTCGTCTGCGTCCGGTCGAGCATTTCCGTGTCCGGCCGCAACACGCCGTTCGCGGGCGTGATGACCAGGGTGACCCGCTTGAAAGCCGCGGAATCGGCGATCCTGATCTCTCGCGTATACGCGAACGGCGGCGTGCTGAAAGTCCGCGTGCCGGAGTCGGCGCGAAGCGCGAGGGAATCGTACGGCACGGCGGCGAGCCGATTGAGCTCGCGCTGAATGGCAGCGTTGATGTACGTGCCGTTCCCAACCGCATACGACTGCCGCGCGAGCTGGAAGCTCACCGCACCCAGCGAGGCGAGGATGATCGCCAGAATGGTGATGGAGACCACCACCTCCACCAGCGACATGCCGCGCCGCCGGCCGGTCACGGTAGGACCCGCACCTGTCCCGTCCGGGACATCGCGATCCGGCGCGAATACGCGCCTGGCGGAGCTTCACCCACGGTGACGGTGTCCGGGCCCGACGCGAGGCCGTTCGGAAAGATCTGCACCGAGGAGGCAGTGGCGCCCAACGACCCCAGGGCGTAGGTCCTGTCCTGGGTCAAGACGCGCTTGAAGAGAAGCTTCGCGCTCGCGCGGTCGGTGATCGTATAGGAATGGTTGGTGAGATCGAAGTCGAGCTGAACCGGCTTCCGCTGCCGCCCGGCGAGGGAGAACGCGAGCTCGAGGTCGCCGGCCACCACGATCGCCGCGCGGTTCACGCGAGAGTGCGCCATCGCCACGCTGGCTTTGGGCATCACCATGACCGCGGCGATGCCGATGATCACCAGCGTCATCGCCACTTCCACAAGAGTGAAGGCGCGCCGGTTCGTCCTGGCTCGGGCCATCGCGATAACTGGAAGGTGACACGAAGCTGCCGCCAGAGCGAAAGGGTTCCGCCCGATGCCGCCTCGTGTCTCGCTGCTCTGGGATCCTATCATAGGACGCCCCATCATGATAAACAGAACCCCGGTCGAACGGGATGGTAATCGCATGTTTCGCACCTCCGCTCACACGTTGAAGCGGAAGAGGAGGACGTCCCCATCCTTCACCACGTATTCCTTGCCTTCCGAGCGAACCGCGCCCTTCTCGCGGGCGCCCTTCCAGCCGTCGTGGGCGACAAAATCATCGTAAGAAACGGTTTCGGCGCGGATGAAACCCCGCTCGAAGTCGGTGTGGATCACCGCCGCCGCCTGCGGCGCCGTATCGCCGTCGTGAATCGTCCAGGCCCGAACCTCAGGCTCTCCGGCGGTGAAGTAGGTCCGTAACCCGAGGAGGTGGTAGCCGGCCCGGATCAGCCGATCGAGGCCGGCCGAGCTGAGGCCGAGTGAGCTGAGGAAGTCCTGGCGATCCGCCGCGGGAAGCTCCGCCAGCTCCGATTCGATCTTCGCGGAGAAGGGAACGATCTCCGCCGGCTCCCCGCTCCGCGCCACCGTCGAGCGAAGGGTCGTCAAATACCTTCCCTCCTCGCCCGTCAGCTCCTGGTCGCTGACATTCGCCGCGTAGAGCACGGGCTTGAGCGTCAGGAGCATCAGGGGGGCAAGAAGCGATCTGTCTCCGGTGTCCGGAGCCGCCTCCCAGAGGCCTCGTCCTTCGCTCAACAGAGCGTGGGCGCGCTCGAGCACCGGGAGCTCCGCCAGCGCTTCGGCCTCGCCCGATTTCGCCGACCGGCGCACCCTGTCGAGGCGCTTCTCAACAGTGGCGAGGTCCGCGAGAGCGAGCTCGAACTCGATCACCTCGCGGTCCCGCACCGGATCCACCGAGCCCATCACGTGAAGCACATCCGCGTCGTCGAAGCACCGGACGACGTGGATGATCGCGTCCGTCTCCCGGATGTTGGCGAGGAACTTGTTTCCGAGGCCTTCGCCGGTCGCGGCTCCCCTGACGAGACCGGCGATGTCGACGAACTGAACGACAGCCGGAACGGTCCGTTTCGGCTGCACGATCGCCGCAACCCGGTGGAGGCGAGGATCCGGCACTTCCACCATGCCGACGTTCGGCTCGACGGTGCAGAAGGGATAGTTGGCCGCGTCGGCTCCAGCGGCGGTGAGAGCGTTGAACAGAGTGGACTTGCCGACGTTCGGCAGGCCGACGATCGCGAGCTTGAGCATGACGGTGGTGTGAATCGTGAAGCGGGTCGGCGCGCCTCAGGGCGTCGCCGACTCGCGGTTGAACCGGTTCATGGCGGCGTCGATGCCGTCGCTGAGCCAGAGCTCGGCGGTCTCCGTGAGACGCGGCAAGAGCTCGAGTATGATCGCGCGGTCGGCCTTGCCGAAGGCTGACAGCACGAAATCACGCAGCACGCCCGGGCCGCGACCCGGCTCCGCGGGATGAATGCCGATGCGCAACCGAGAGTAATCCCGAGACCCGAGGGCTTTCTCCACGCTCTTGAGCCCGTTGTGCCCACCGGCGCTGCCGCTCGCGCGAAGCCGGTAGCGACCGACCGCCAGCGCGACATCGTCGACGACTGCGAGAAGGTCGCTGACGGGGGACCAGAAGGGACGCCGCAAATAGGGGGTGAGCACGTCGCCGCTGAGGTTCATGAAAGTGAGCGGCTTGATCAGACGAACCTGCCGGGGACCCACGCGCCCGCTCGCCACCAGCGCGTCACCGTTCTTGCGCCATCCGTCGAGATGCCAAACGTCGGCCAGGTGGTCGACCACCCACCAGCCGACGTTGTGACGCGTCTGCTCGTACTCTCGCCCCGGATTCCCGAGGCCCAGAATGATCTTCATGGGTGGCAGCGTCCCCCTCGGGCACCCGGCTGCGCGCGGCAGCCGGATGCATCCGACAGGGGGCTACTTCTTCTCCCCTCCCTCCGCCTCGTCCTCGTCCGCCTTGGTCTTGCGGATGAGCTCCGGCTCGGCAGGTGCCTCCGCGCCCTCGACCTCGGCGGCCACGGGAGCGACCTCCACACGGGGCGGGGCGACGACGCAGATCGTGGAGTCGGCGTCCTCCATCACGGTCACGCCGTCCGGGAGCTTGAGGTCGCGCACGTGGATGGATTCGTTGAGCCCCAGTCCGGAGACATCGACGTCGATGTGATTCGGGATGTTGGCGGGATCGACTTCGATCGCCAACTCGCGCAACACCTGGTCGAGTGTGCCGCCCTCGTTCCGGACGCCGTGAGAGATACCGGTGAGCACGAGCGGAACGTTGACGCTGATGTGCTCGCCGGCGACCAGCTCCTGGAAGTCGATGTGCAGGATCTGGCGCTTGAACGGGTGACGCTGGATCTCGCGAATGATTGTGCGAACGCTGCTGCCGCTCATCGCCAACTCGACGACGGTCGTCTCGAAGGAGATGTGCTCGAGCAATTTCTCCAGCTCGCGCGTGTCGATCGCGAGCGGTTGGGGATCGCGGTGGTGGCCGTACACGACACCGGGGATGCGGGCCGCCGCGCGGAGCTTACGCGCGGCGCCTTTCCCCACCTCGGTGCGGGGGGTGCAATTGAGTGTTGCCGTAGCCATGGTGCTCTCCATCGGTGCGGTGAGTGATCAGGGGGCCGGGAACCGCGACGCCCGAGCCCGTGCTGCGAAAGATAGTCGATGCGGGCGAAGTCAGTCGAACAGGCTGCTCACCGACTCCTCACTGTGCGTGTAGCGAATGGCCTTTGCGAGCAGATCGCCGACCGACAGGACGCGGAGCTGCGGAAAGCGCCGCTCCTCCGGAATCGTGACGGTGTCGGTGACGGTCACCTCCACGATTGGCGCTCCGGCGAGCCGGCCGGCCGCGGGGCCGGAGAGGAGCGCGTGGGTCGCGCAGACGTACACGTCCTTGGCGCCCAGCTCCTTGAGCTGGTGGGCCGCTGCTGTCACCGTGCCGGCCGTGTCGATCATGTCGTCGGGAATGAGGCAATCCCGACCCTCGACCTCGCCGACGACGTTCAGCACTTCGGCAACGTTGGCGGCCGGGCGTCTCTTGTCGATGATCGCGAAGCTGCCGTTGAGCCGCTTCGCGAAGCCCCGCGCCATCTTCGCCGAGCCGACATCCGGCGCAACCACCACCAGATTGCTCAGCTGCTTCTTTCGGTAGTGGGAGACGAACACCGGGGACGCGTAGAGATGATCTACCGGAATGTCGAAGAACCCCTGCAGTTGGTGCTGGTGAAAGTCGATTCCCAGGACGCGATTGGCCCCGGCGGTGATGATCATGTTCGCCACCAGCTTGGCGCCGATCGCGACCCGGGGCTGGTCCTTGCGGTCCTGGCGAGAGTAGCCGTAATACGGCATCACGCAGGTGACGCGAGCAGCCGACGCTCGCCGCGCCGCATCGATCAGCAGCAGCAGCTCCAACAGATTCTCGGCCGGCGGGTTGGTCGGTTGCACGATGAAAACATCGTGGCCGCGAATGTTCTCATCGATCCGCACGAAGATCTCGCCGTCGGCGAACCGGGAGAGGGTGACCTTGCACAGGTCCACACCGAGCGAGCCACCGATCTCTTCGGCGAGCGGGCGGTTCGCCGTGCCCGCGAGCAGCTTGAACCCTCGGCTCCGCGGGGCGAGCATCTCATCCATGGCGGCAGCCGTGTCGCATCGTCAGGGCGGGGCAGGATGGGGAGGGAGGAGTGACCGTGAGATCGCTGCTGGGGTGGATGCCGCGGCCGACCGCGCTCCATTGCCCCCGGTGGATTCGAACCACCATTCTCGGATCCAAAGTCCGATGTCCTGCCATTGGACGAGGGGGCAGCGAGCCCAAAGCTAGTCGATCGGCCTGAGGGGTACAACGTCGGCCATCGTCGCGGTCTCGATCCATCGACCCAGCTCGGGCGGCGCAGCCAGGTCGTGCAACATGATCGGCGGGTCGAACACACCGAACACGCTCGAGCCTGATCCCGCGAGCAGCGCGACCCGAGCTCCTCGGGCGCGCAGGTGGTCGAGCGCCTGCGCCAGCGACGGGTGCCGCCGGGCCACGACAGGGCCAAAATCGTTGGCCGCGAGCGCGGCGATGGCATCCCACGAGCCCAGCGCCTCCGCCGACATCGGTGGGCGAGGCGATGGGCGGTTCGCTGAGCGCTCGTCATCGAGCCACGTGTACGCTTCCCGGGTCGACACGGCGAACGGCGGCACGAGAACCCAGCACTGCGCGGATGGGAGCGGCGGAAGCGCGAGCAGCCGTTCGCCCCGGCCCCACGCCAGTGCCATCGGCGATTCTGCGGCGAGAAAGGACACGTCCGCGCCGAGCTGCGCGGCCATGCTCGCAACCAGCATCGCGGGCAGCGGCGTTGGGCGAAGCGCGGACAGGATTCGCAGCACCGCCCCAGCATCGGCGCTGCCTCCGCCCAAGCCGGCGCCAACGGGAATGTTCTTGGAGATCGTGATCGAGAATCGCCGCGGCCATCCGTGCTCGGCGAACGCTGACGCGGCGCGCCAGGCCAGATTCTCCTCCGGCGGCCCCAGCCCCCCGGCCGGCATGGCGGGTCCGTCGCAGGTGAGCGAGCGGTTTCCGGTATCCACGCGCACGCTCACGTGGTCCGAGAGCGTGATCCGCGCGAACAGGGTCGCCAACTGGTGATATCCCGTCGGCTCTCTCGCCAGAACGCGCAGCACCAGGTTGACCTTGGCGTTCGCCAGCGTGATCGCGCCTCGCGCTCCCCGCAGCCCGGGATCGAGTGCGGGGGCGTCGGTCCGCCTCAGGCTCGGCACGGCTACGCCGTCCCGGGCCCGCGACCCGCGGCCGGAGGATCGCCCCGAGTGGGCAAGCCGGCCGGCGGCTCCGGCGGCGGGCTTCCCGTACCGGCGTCCGCTGCCTCGAGCTCGCGGAAATGGAGTCCGAGCCTGACGAAATACCATGCGCCGATGACGGTGATCGGCACAAAGGAGAGAAGGTGGAACCCGATTGCCCACGACACCGCGAGCGACGACTCCACGCCGTACACGGCCAGCCCCACGCGCGCGCCATACTCGAAGACGCCGAAGAATCCGGGAGAGGAGGGAACGGCAACGCCGATGGCGATGATGCCTTGCAGCAGCAACGCGGCGCTATACGGCGCCTCGATGCCGAAAGCGCGGAAGGCAACCCAGAACGCCAGAGCATTCGTCAGCCAGTGCAGCGATGTCCAGAAGAGCACAGCGAAAAATCGCCGGGGACTCCTGAGCACTCCGAGCCCCGCCGCGAAGGCGAGCAGCGTTCTCCGACCCCGGGCCTCCAGTGCGGGGGCAATCCTTCTGGCGAAGATCTCGTAGATCCGGATCAATCGCTCGGGAAAGAAGACGATGAGATAGAGGACACCGAGCGCCACGCCGGTCACGAGCGCTCCCCCGCCCACGTAGCTGCTGACGGCGCGTCCCGCGATCGGCACATTCGGAAAAGCGGGGTCGAGGACCGCGGCCAGCATCAGCAGCATCACCACGAAAGCGTCGAAGATCCGGTCGACCGCGAGCGAGGCGAACGCGGTCGAGAAGGGAACGCCCGGCCGCTCGCGCGAGAGAGCATAGGCGCGCGCGATCTCCCCGGCGCGCGCCGGAACGACGTTGTTGACCATCATGCCGATGGCGGTCGACCGCCAGAGCGCTCCGAACGGAATGCCGGGATCGATGGGGGCGAGAATGGTGCGCCAGCGCCGGGCGCGAAGAGGGAAGATGGCGGTCGCGAGCATCGCCGCGAGCATCAGCAGCGGGATGTTGGCCGCTCGCAGATGCTGCGCCACACCGTGGAGATTGTCGTGCAGCACCCACCACAGCAGGAGCGCGCTCAATCCGATGCCGAACGCTCCCCTCCACCCGATGCGCATCGAGCGAGCCTTGCCTCAGCCGGCCGCAGCCAGGTCCAGCAGGGCGAAGATCTCGTCGAGAGTCTCGGGCGCGGGTGCGCCTCCCTGGAGGCGAATCTGATCGCGCAGCTCCATCGCGCGCTCGAGCGCCCCGCGGCCGGCGTAGAGAAGAGTCTGGATGGGAACGACGTCCTCGTCGGGCAGCGGCACGGGCGCGCTCAGCGGCCTCTGATCGAGCTGGCCAAAACCGGCAAGCCCGTTCTCCAGCATGTCGACGAGCTTCTGGCCGGACGGTGTCAGTGAACCGGCCCGTACGGTGCGCGGACTCGGAGCGCGCTCGGGCGCCGGGGCGACGCGCGCCATCGCGCTCGGGGTGAGCTGCTCGAGTCGGCGAAGCACCTCGTGACTCTCGATGGCCGGGTTCGCCAGGACAATCGCAGCGCCGTCCAACGCGGCGAGAGCGCCCGGGTCGCCTGGCTCGGCTCGCTCCGCCCATGAGGCGGCGAATCGGGCAACATCCATCTCCCCGAAGCTCCGGGCGAGGCTTCCGAGGGAGCGGAGCGTCTGTCGCAGCTCTCTGGTCTGCCGCTCCGCCTCGGAGCCGCCCTGTGCGGCGCGTGCCTCGGCCACCACACGAGCGAGATACTCGGCTTGACCCACCACCTCCATTCGGAAGCGCTCGGAGAGTGTTGTGGGAGGCTGGGTCGCGGGAGAGAGCAGGTGGGGTCCGTTGTCGCCGAAGAAGAGCTCGCCGACGGGCACGATTCGGTCCGAGTCATCGGTCGCGCTCATGAGCGTGGCGGCGGCGCTCACGAGCTCGCGCACGTTTGGCGCATCGCGCTTGACCTCACGGCCGACGGCGAGCTCGCCGCCGATGCTGCGCAAGGTCGTTGCCGCCGCAGCGAAGAAGGCGAGCCGCGATGGGGACGCAGGCGTACCTGCATCGAGTGACACCGACTTCGCGGCTCGCTCGACCGCGTCCACCACGTCGGCGAGCGCCGGGGAATCTTTGAGACCGGCCACGCCGCGCAGGGCGCGCACGCGCGTGAGGGCGTCGCCCAGCGCCGCCGCCGTGCCCGACTCTCCGTGCACTCGTTCGAGCGCCGCTGCGAGCGATTCAGTTTCGGTGGCGAGAAAAGCGCTGGCCACGCCGCCGGGCGGCGTGTCGCGCCGAGGAGTGCCGGACGCTGCCGGCACGAGCCGATCGAATTCGGCGACGCGGGCCCGCACGCGCCGCTCGTCGGCGGCGCTCCAGCTCCGTGCGTTTCGCACCAGCGTGCGTAGATCGTCCACGGCCCCGGTCAGCGCACTCGAAAGCCCCATATCCCACGGCAGCGTTCCCTCGCGCAGTGTCCGCGCGCAGCGCTCGATCACCGCCGCGACGTGAGAGATGCCGTATTGCCTCGACATCGTGGCGGTGCCGCGGAGCGATCGAGCCGCGCGGCGAAGCTCTTCGGCGTCCGGGCCGGAGGCTGGCGCTGACGCGATCAATCCATCCAGGCGCTCGATGTACTCCCCCGCCTCCACGACGAAGAAGTCCAGATATCCGGCCGACGATGTCATCCAGGCTCCGAAGGTGCGCGCGGCACGAAGTTAGGGGGGCCGGAAGAGGGGGTCAACGGAGGTCGCGCTCGACGATCGAGTCGGGCGACGACGCGCGTCGTCCCGTGACCATGGCGGAGCGCATTTCCCGCACGGCGGTCGCGATCCCGACAAACACGGCCCGCGCGACGATGGAATGTCCGATGTTCAGCTCCTCGATCTCCGGGATGGCCGCCACCGGACCGACATTGCGCACCGTCAGACCGTGCCCCGCATGGACGGCCAGAGAGAGTGCGGCACCGTGTCGCGCGGCGAGACGCAGCGCGTCGAGGCGGGTCCGATCGTGCGGCGCGTGTGAATAGCTGCCGGTGTGGAGCTCGACGGCGTCCGCTCCGAGCTCGCGCGCCCGTCGCACCGCCTCCCCATCCGGATCGATGAACAGACTGGTGCGCACCCCGGCGCGCTTCAGCGACGCGATGCCGGCAGCGATCCGCTCGGGATCGCGTCTCACATCGAGCCCGCCCTCGGTGGTGACCTCCTGTCGTCGTTCTGGCACGAGCGTCACCTGGTGCGGTGCAAGGCGGATGGCGATCGCGAGCATCTCATCCGTCAGCGCCATCTCCAGGTTGAGCACCGTCCTCACGGACGCCGCGAGGCGCTCCACGTCATGGTCCTGCACATGACGGCGGTCCTCGCGCAGATGCGCCGTGATGCCGTCCGCCCCGGCTTCCTCGCACTGGGCTGCGGCCAGCATGGGATCGGGCTCGTCGGTACGGCGCGCCTGCCGAATTGTCGCGACATGATCGATATTGATGTAGAGCCGCTGATGCGTCGCCGCTGCCCCGTGTGCGCGTGTCGTCATGTGTTGCTGCCTTTCCGATTCGCCGTTAGCTTCGCACTCGTTCACCCGTGGAGAACATCGTGAAGCGTGTCCTGCCCCTGCCCCTGCTCGCGTTCGTGCTCGTCGCCTGCCCGCACGGCCCGCCCACATCCGAGCCAGCTGCCTCCCCGGTCCCGGCCGGCACGGCCGGCGCCGCCAGCCCGCGCGCCGCCCTCGAGTCTTTCCTCGCGTCCATCCGTGCGCAGGACCTGCAGGCGATGTCCATCGTATGGGGGACGTCCAAGGGCCCCGCTCGCGACCAGATGACGCGCGATTACCTCGAGAAGGCCGAGCTCACCATGCAATGCCTGTTCGCCCACGACCGGTTCGCCGTCACTGGTGAGACCAGGTCCAGCGACACGACTCGCACGCTGGCAGTCACGCTCACCAAGGGGAACGTGACCAAGTCGACGAGCTTCTCGACCGTGCATGGGCCCGCCAATCGGTGGTACGTGAACGATGGAGACGTGATCGCCGTTGGCAACGAGCTGTGCCGCGCCAGCGGCTCCCCGGGGAAGCCCTGACGACCGAGGGAACGGCGGCAACGCGCCGGACATTCATCCCTCGGTGAGCTCGATCAGCACGCCGCCGGTGGCAGTAGGATGGAGAAAGGCGATGCGTTTTCCCTCCGCTCCCGTTCGCGGCACCTGGTCAATGAGGGGATAGCCCGCATCACGGCATCGCTCGAGGGCCAGCTCGAGGTCCTGGACCGCAAAACAGATGTGATGGATTCCGGGGCCGCGTTTCTTGATGAATCGGTCGATCGGAGACCCGGCGGTCCGCGGCTCGAGCAGCTCGATGAGGGTGCCGCCGGCATCGAGGCCGGCAATGCGTGCGCCGTCCGCGTCGCCGATGGGGACGAGCGGCAGGCCCAGGACGTCTCGGTAAAACGGTAGCATGTCGTCGAGCGCGTGAACGGCGATGCCGAGGTGGGCGATGCGGGCACCGCGGCGGGCCTCGAGTGGCATGGGAATCGCGCTCCGTCAGAGTGGAGCGGATAACTTAACGACCGATGAGGGACCGGCGAAGGTCCCACTGGAGGATGGCGTATATGTCGAATGCGGTGGCGGTGACGGATGGGACCTTCGAGCAGGAGATCGTCAAGCACGACGGATTGGCCGTCGTCGACTTCTGGGCGGCCTGGTGCGGTCCGTGTCGGATGATCGCGCCGATTCTCGACCAGCTCGCCTCGGAGTTCACCGGCAAGGCCAAAGTGGCAAAGCTCGATGTGGACGCCAACCCACAGACCTCGATGAAGTACAACGTGCGATCGATCCCGACGGTGCTTTTCTTCAAGAACGGCCAACTTGTCGACCAGGTGATCGGCGCCGTACCCAAGGCCAAGCTCGAGTCGAAGTTTCAGGAGCACGCTGCCTGACGTCGAGTGACGTCGGCGCGACCGGAGCCTGGAGAACCTTGTCGGTTCTCCAGGCTTTTTCGCTCAACGCGGCGCTGATCGTCACCGTAGTCGGGTGAGAGGGCACGGATCAGCGGGTGGAGGGTCGAGATGAGCGAGGAGACAGCTGACGATACCAGAGGGTGCCTCTACGTCGTGAGCACCCCGATTGGCAATCTCGGCGACCTCACGATACGGGCCGCGGAGACGCTCAGGGAGGTGACGACGATCCTGGCAGAGGATACTCGACACTCGCGCCATCTGCTCGATCACTACGCCGTCGAGACGCGGCTCGAGGCGTATCACGAGCACAACGAAGCGCGGATGACGCCCCGGCTTCTCCTCCGGCTGCTCAAAGGAGAGAGCATGGCCCTTGTGTCCGACGCCGGGACGCCGCTCCTCTCCGATCCAGGGGCGCGGCTCGTCCGAGCGGCCGCCGAGGCGGGTGTCCGCGTCGTGCCGATCCCGGGCGCCTCGGCGCTGCTCGGCGCGCTGGTCGTCTCCGGGCTCGACGGCGATCGCTTCACTTATTTCGGCTTCCTGCCGCGGAAGGGACGGGAGCGCTCGCGTACTCTCGCGGAGCTGGCGGCGCTTCAGCATACCGCCGTGATCTACGAAGCGCCGTCGCGCGTGGCGGCGACACTCGCCGAGATCGCGTCGACGAGTGGCTCCGATCGCTCGGCGGTCGTGGCGCGGGAGCTGACGAAGCAGTTCGAGGAGGTGCGGCGAGGAACGGTCGGCGATCTGGCACGGTATTATGCCAGCATCCCTCCGAGGGGGGAGATCGTCATCCTCCTGGGGGGTGCAGTCGCGGCTCCGATCGACGACCGGGCGCTCCGGGAAACCGCTCATCGCTTGCGGTCCGAGGGCGCCACCGCGCGCGACATCGCTCGACAGCTCGCCGTGGAGCACGGGGCTCCGCGAAACACCGCGTACCGTATCGCTCACGAATGACTCCGGCACGGATTCAGTGACGCTTCGTCTGCTGTTGGCTGTTCTTCTGCTGACGCTCCAGCCTGCGTCCACTCGCCTGGCCATCGGCCGTCTGCAGTACGACGGCGGGGGCGACTGGTACGCCAATCCCTCCAGTCTGCCCAACCTGATCGAGGCGGTGAACGGCAGGACGTCGCTTCGCGTGGACGCGGCCGAGGTTCGGCTCAAGCTCGCGGATGACCGGCTGTGGGACGTTCCCTTTATCCACGCGACCGGTCACGGAACGATTCATCTGAGCGACGCCGAGATTGCGCGCCTTCGCGAGTACCTCGCTCGGGGCGGTTTTCTTCACGTCAGCGACAACTACGGTCTCGACGAGAGCTTTCGCCGGGAGATGGCGCGTGTGTACCCCGACCGGCCGTTGGTCGACGTTCCGGTGTCTCATCCCATCTACCACATCGTGTACGAGTTTCCGGCTGGAGTGCCAAAGATCCACGAACACGATGGGAAGCCGGCGCAGGGTCTCGGCATCTTTCTTGGCGACCGGCTCGTCCTGTTTTACGACTACCAGTGCGATCTGGGAGACGGCTGGGAGGATCTGGATGTGCACAAGGACGGACCAGTACTGCACGAAGCGGCTCTTCGCATGGGCGTGAATCTGTTCACGTACGCCGTGACGAGCCGTCCCGTCCCGTGATCGGCCGGTGACGCTTCTCCGCCTCATCGCCCGCGAGCGAGCGCGCCGGGGCGTCGCAGTCGGCGCCGGGGCCGGAGCCGCCGCGCTCGCCGTCGTCGCGCTCCTGGGCGGCATCTTCACTGTCGCCCTGGGTCACCAACGGTGGATCACCCGTCCCTCGGCTCCGATCGGGGCGTGGGTTGTGGTGGGATGTCTCTTGGCGCTGCTGCTCTGGCGTGCGC
Source organism: Gemmatimonadales bacterium (assembly GCA_038253885.1). Classification (GTDB taxonomy): domain Bacteria; phylum Gemmatimonadota; class Gemmatimonadetes; order Gemmatimonadales; family Gemmatimonadaceae; genus JALZAQ01. Next base: position 91,287 of record JBBSGP010000005.1, read on the forward strand.
GCATGGTGCTGAGTCGCACCGCGTCGACGAGCCAGGTGGCGTCCGATGTCGAGCACGAGCGGGGGCTGCGCTCGGGCTCGCTCCGCGGTGCTCTGGAAGTGGCGACGACCGGGGTGCTCGGTGAGCGGGCGGCGGGGCAGCTGGCAGAGCGACTGCTGACCGGGAGCGCGGTGCTGGCGCCTCGGATGCAGCGGCGGCACTGGATTCGGGGGCTCGGCGCGATGGTCTCGGCGACAGCGGCGCTGGCCCTCCTCGGAGCGGCGGCGACCGTCGCCCCTGATGGCTGGCGCGCGCTTCGCCATCCCGTTCGCGCATGGACGGGATCGCTGCTCACGCCCCTTCGGATCGTGAACGCGCCCGCCGATGTGATGCGTGGCGAGCACCTGACGGTGCAGGTGAGCGCGGCAGACAGGCGCGAGATCGTGCTGCACCTCCGTGTGACCGGCTTGCCGTGGCAGGCGCGCACGCTGACGGTGGACCGCGCCATCGCCGTGACGACGATCGGACCGCTCGACGCCGGGGTTGCGCTGTACGCGACGGACGGGCGGATGACGAGTGATACGTTGACCATCCGGGTGAATGACCGCCCCTTCCTCGGCGACGTATCGATCCGGGCCAGCTATCCCGGATACCTGGGTCGTGGGCCGGAGGTTCTGCCGACCGGAGAGCCGGCGCGCGTGCCACGGGGCACGGTGCTCACGATTCGCGGCCGTGCATCGACGGCGCTCGACTGGGTGGCGCTCGTTCGGCCGGCCGACACGATTCGCTTTCAACCGGACGGTCACCTGTTCGCCGGGCGCATCGCCGCCGAGCAGAGTGGCCGCTGGAGCTGGCGGGCGGCGGGCGAGGCGGGTCCGATCGCCGATCTCCCTCCTCCGCTCGAGCTGGAGGTCCTGCCCGATTCGGCACCCCGCGTCGAGGTGTTGGTGCCGGCGCGTGATACGATCGTGCCCGCCGACCTTCAGTTCGTGATCCGCGCCGCCGCGGTCGACGACCACGGTTTGTCGGCCATCACGCTGCGGAGCTGGCGCCGGCGGCCGGGTGGCATCGCTCTACCCGAGGTTGCTCAGACACTCGGTGCGCCGGCGGGGCCGCAATGGAGTGGGGAGACGACGATGGATCTCGCATCGCGCGGGCTCGAGCCCGGCGACGAGCTCCACCTTGTCGCGACAGCCACCGACGATTCTCCCTGGCGACAGACCGGCAACAGCCGAGAGGTCGTGGTTCGCCTCCCGAGCCTGAGCGAGCAGCGAGATCTCGCGCGCGCTCTCGCCGACTCGACGGCGTCGCGCGCGACCGCCGCGGCGAAGGCCGAGCGGCAGCTCGCACAGAGAACCGGGGACGCCGCGCGTTCGCGCGGTCAACGAGCGGCAGCCACGGCGCCCAACAGCGCCGAGCCTCGCGCCGCCCGCGACGGCCGCGACCGTGCCATGTCCTTCCAGGCGGCCGAGCAATCCAAGCAGCTCGCCCAGGAGCAGCGAGCTCTGCAGGAGCAGATTCGACAGGTTCAGCGCGACGCGCAGATGCTCGAGAAGCAGCTCGCCGCCGCCGGGGCGCTCGATAGCTCCCTTCAGCGACAGCTCCGCGAGGCTCAGGCGCTGCTGCGCGATGCGCTCACGCCGGAGATGCAGAAGCTGCTCTCGGATGTGATCCAGGCAACGCAGCAGCTCTCGCGTGAGGACGTGCGCAGGTCGCTCGAGCAACTGATGCAACAGCAGCAGCGACTCCGGGAACAGCTGGAGAAGAGCGCCGAGATGCTGAAGCGCGCCGCGATGGAGGGCGCGCTGGCGACGCTTCGCGACGAGGCGAAGGACCTTGCCAGAGGCGAGCACACAGTGGCCGATTCGCTTAAACATGGCGACTCGTCGGCGACGCGCGCCGCGAGCCAGCTGGGCGATCGCTCCAAGGACCTGTCTCGTGAGATCCAGCAGCTGTCCAAGCGTCTCGCGCGCCAGAGTGCCGAGGCCGGTCCGGCCAAGCTGCAGAGTGCGGCGGATCAGGCCCACCAATCCGCTCAGGACATGCAGCGCGCATCCGGCCAGAAGAGCACCGAGGAGCAGAAGCGTGGCGAAGGCCGACGAGACCAGAAGGAGGAATCCGCGCCGGGCACGCAGTCCGCCGACCGCGCCTCGGCCGCCCGGGAGGGGGCTCAACAGATGGAGGAAGCCGCCCGCGGGCTCACCGATGCGCGCGAAGCGCAGATCCAGGAGTGGAAGAACCAGCTCACCGGAGACCTGGACCGCTCGATTCAGGAGATGCTCCAGCTCGGACGCCAACAAGAGCAGCTGGCGCAGCAGGCCCGATCAGGCACCGAGCAGGGCGGTGACCTGCGCGGGCAGCAGAGCGCCGTTCAGCAGGGCGTGGAGAAGGTCGGGGAGCGGGTGCAGAAGGCGGCGCAGCAATCGGCTCACGTGTCGGCGCAATCGCAGAGCGCGGTCGGCGAAGCGCGCCGGCGGGTCGAGGAAGCCACGCAGCGGATGACCGGAAGTCGCGGGAGTCAACAGGGAAGACAGTCCGGCGGGAGCGAAACGTCCGGCCGGATGCACGATGCCGCGGAAGCGTTGAACCGGGCGGCGGCCGCCCTGGTGAAGGATCGGGAGCGCGCATCGGGGGGACAATCCGCCTCGGGCTTCGCCGAGATGATGCAGCGCATGCGGGACATGGCGAAGGAGCAGGGGTCGCTCAACTCCCAGGCGTCCGGACTCATGCCCATGCCCGGTGGACAACCGGGCGATCAGGTCGGCTCCCAGGCACGCCAGCTCGGACAGAAGCAACGCGGCCTGGCCGAGCGCATGGAGCAGCTCGGACAGGGCGATGCTTCCGGTCGGCAGGAGGCGATGGCGAAGGAGATGCGCCAGATCGCCGAGGCGCTGGAATCGGGTCGTGTCGACCCGGCCGTCATCGAGAGGCAGCAGCGGCTCTTTCGTCGCATGCTCGACGCGGGCCTCACGCTCGAGAAGGACGAGCGCGACGACAACGGGCAGCGCGAATCGCACGCCGCCGCCGGTGCGAATACCGTCACCGCGGGTGGGGATGCGATTGGTCGGGCTGCTGCCCGATTCCGGGAGCCATCCTGGAACGAGCTGCGTGGTCTGAGCACAGAGGAGCGGCGGGCCGTCCTCGAGTACTTCAAGCGCATCAATGCCGAGCGCCCGTAAGCTCGTGCGGCTGATGGCCGCGGCACTGCTGGCCGCTGCTCCCGGGCGCACGGGCGCGCAGGGAGCGGATCCGTACATGCGCGGCATCGAGTTGGAGCAGGCCGACAAGCTGCCGGACGCGGCGCGCGCCTATCGAGAGGCACTTCGCCGCACGCCCGGGTCGCTGCCAGCCATTCTCGGTCTCGAGCGAGTTCTCGCGCAGCAGGGGCACACCGACTCGCTTCTTCCCGTGCTCGACAGCGCGATCGCCGTGCAGCCGCGCGAGCGTGGCCTGCGCTCGGTGCAGCTCCGAGCGGTGCACAGCCTCGGCGATCGAGACCGGCTGCGCGCCGCGTTCGAGCGATGGAGGCGCGACTGGCCTCGCGATGTCGCGCCCTATCGGGAGTACGCGAAGCTGTTGATTCAGGACGGTGACGCGACGGCGGCCGATAGCGTTCTTCGACGAGCTCGGGGGGAGCTGGGCACGTCTCGCGGAATGGAGGCGGAGCTGGCGCAGCTGCAGGCATCGGCCGGAGCGTGGGCTCTGGCCGCGGAGTCATGGCGGGCCGCGATGGCCTCGCAGGAGTATCTCGCTCAGGCAGCCATCTTCTCTCTGATGCCGACTCCGGCACTGGCACGTCCGGCGGTTCGGGGGGCGCTGCTCGCCGCACCTCCGTCAGTTCCGTCGCGACGGATCATGGCTGGACTCGAGCTCGCCTGGGGCTCGCCGCGCGACGCCTGGAGTGTGCTGCGCGACCTTCCGCGAGACAGCGCCACGTTGTCGGCCTGGCTCGACTTCGCGCGTCGAGCCGAGGAGAGTGAGGCGTGGCTATCCGCGCGTGATGCGCTGGGAGCGGCGTTCGCGCAGACGCGGAGCGCCGAGTACGCGGTGCGGGCGGCCGCCGATGCGCTCTCGGGTGGAGACGCGGCATCGGCGCTCGCCCTCAGTCGCGATGCCACGTCATTGCTCGATTCCGCGGCGGTGGCAAGCCTGCTGCTGACGACCGAGGTGCGCGCCCTCTCGCTGCTCGGACGCGCGGCCGAGGCACAGACGCTGCTCTCGTCCTATGATCGGCGTCTGAGGCCCGATCAACGCCTGCGCCTCACGCGCGCACTGGCATGGGGGTGGGTGAAGGCCGGGGATATCGGGCGCGCGGAAGAGCTTCTTCGCGGACTGGGCGATCCGCGCTCCGGAGGGGAGGCGGCGGCGTGGATCGCGCTCTTTCACGGAGATCTGGGTGCAGCCCGGCGCGCCCTCACGTTCTCCTCGGAGAGCAGCCCCGACCTGGTGGTCGCTCTGGCGCTCCTCGCGCGTACCAAGGCGGATAGCGCCCCGATTGTGGGCCGGGCGTTCCTGGCGCTCGCGCAGGGCGATTCGGCCCGAGCGGCGACGACCTTCGAGGAGGCTGCGGCCGCGCTGCCGGACGCCGCTTCGCTGCTGACGGCGGCGTCGGCTCGCATCCGCACCGCCCGTCACGAGATCCCGAAGGCGATCGCGCTCTGGCGCGAGCTCGCGCTGGAGCACGCCGAAGCGCCGGAGGCTCCGGAGGCGCACCTCGAGTGGGCTCGGGCACTCAGGCGGAGCGGCGACGAGCGCGCCGCCATCGAGCGGCTCGAATACCTCATCCTGACGTACCCCCAGAGCGCGCTTCTGCCGCAGGCGCGCCGCGAGCTGGATCTCGCGCGCGCGGCCGTGCCGTCCACGCCCTGAGGCTATCTTTCGGCATGCCGGCCGCTCCGCGTCGCGCCATGCTCGTCTTCCTCACGCTCGTTGCGCCAGCGCTGGCTCGCGCGCAGCACCTGCTCGTGCCGATGGACGACGAGCAGCAGAACCACCTCAAGGCGTACGGACTCACCTACAATGCGCTCAAGCGGGGCGTCCGGGCCGAATGGCTGCTGAACTATCGCGGAGGAGCCTTTCTGCTTCCCGACTCTCCGGACTTGCGACGCCGGGCCGGACTGGACGGCATCTCGGCCGCGCCGGTGGATGACGCGGCCCTCTCGGCCCTCCGCGCTGAGCTCGCGGGCGGCAACATGGATGCCGTGCCACTGGAGAAGGCGCCGAGAATCGCCGTTTACGTTCCGCCCAAGGCGCCTCCGTGGGACGACGCTGTCGAGCTGGCGCTTCGTTATGCCGGCATCCCGTTCGACACCATCTGGGACGATGAGGTCGTGAAGGGGGACCTCGCCAAGTACGAGTGGCTCCATCTCCACCACGAGGACTTCACGGGCCAGCTCTCCAAGTTCTATATCGCCTACCGAGGCGCGCCGTGGTTCGCTGACCAGATGCAGCGCAATCTCGAAGCGGCCAGGAGGCTCGGCTTCGCCAACGTGCCTGCTCTCAAGAAGGAGGTGGCCGAGCGGATCCGACGATATGTAGAGAATGGCGGATTTCTGTTCGCGATGTGCGGCGCCACCGAAACGCTCGAGCTCTCAATCGCGGGCCACGACGTGGACATCGCGGGGCAGTTCGCGGATGGAACGCCCATGGATGAGAACGCCGATCGGAAGATGGATTGGACGCGCACTTTCGCCTTTCGAGGAGCGCGCCTCGAGATGTCACAATTCATCAATTCGATGAGCGACATCGACGGGCACCAGGTGAATGTTCCCGGCCGCCGGCAACCACTCGGCACCTTCACGCTCTTCGGCTTCAGCGCGAAGCTGGATCCGGTGAACTCGATGCTCGTACAGGACCATCGCGCGGTCATCCCGGATTTCTACGGGGTGACGACGAGCTTCAGTCGCCGCACACTCAAGCCCGCCGTCACCATCCTGGCGGAAGAGGAAGGCGCGCCGTGGGTGAAGTACGTGCACGGAGACTATGGCAAGGGGAGCTGGACTTTTCTGGGCGGACACGATCCCGAGGATCCGCAGCACAGCATCGGCAATCCGCCGACGGACCTCTCGCTCCACCCGGGCTCGCCGGGGTACCGTCTCATTCTGAACAACGTTCTCTTTCCGGCGGCCAAGAAGAAGCCATTGAAGACATGAGAGGGGCGGCACTGGAGACGGATCCCGTGGCGCGAGACCGGACGGGGGAGACAGCGCAGCGGCTCGCCCCCAGGGCTGCGGCGGCGCTCAGGGCGACCATCAGGCTGGCGGGCGGGCGCGAGGTCTGTTTCGTCGCAACCGTTGACGAAGAGGGGACCGTCCAGTCGGCCCGCGTGGTAGCGCGGGGCGACGTGCGAAGCGTCCTCGCCCTGCCCGGTGTGGCACAGCGCGGGGAGATGCTACTCCACAACCACCCGTCGGGCGATCTCGATCCGTCGGACGCGGACCTGGAGATCGCCGCTCGGCTCCACGACGCCGGCATCGGGTTCGGAATCGTCGACAACGAGGCGCGCGAGTTGTACGTGGTGGTGGAAGTGCCGCAATCCCGCGCGACAGTCCGGATCGATCCTCACGATATCGATGCCGCGCTCGGCAGCGGGAGTGCGATCGCGGCCGGCCTTCCGGGATACGAGGATCGCACGAGTCAGCGCGCCATGGCTACTGCGATCGCCCGGCTCTACAACCTCGGCGGCATCGGAATGTTCGAGGCGGGCACCGGGGTGGGGAAGTCCCTCGGCTACCTCCTGCCTGCTCTTCGCTGGGCAGCGGCGAACGGAGAGCGTACGATCATCTCGACGAACACGATCAATCTGCAGGAGCAGCTGGTCGGTAAGGATCTGCCTTTTCTCGCGCGCGTGCTGGACGACCAGCCGGTACGCTTTGCCCTACTCAAGGGCTGGCGCAATTACTTGTGTCTTCTCCGCCTGGAGCAGGCATCCACCGGCGCCACGGGACTGTTCGATGAAGCGGTGGCGGGGGAATTGGCGCTGTTGCGCAACTGGGCGGAGCACACGACCGATGGCTCGCTGGGTGACCTTCCGGCGTCGCCGAGAGCGGAGGTGTGGGATGAGGTCGCGGCCGAGCCGGACCTGTGCGTGCGACTCAAGTGCCCTCACTTCGATCGATGTTTTCTGTTCGAGGCCCGAAGACGCGCCGCTGACGCCGACGTCATCGTTGTCAATCATCATCTGCTCCTCTCCGATCTCGCAGTCCGCCGCGCGCAGCAGAACTGGAGCGATGCCGCGGTGCTGCCGGCGTACCGCCGACTGGTGGTGGACGAAGGGCATCACCTGGAAGACGCGGCCTCCGCGCATCTGGGCAGCAGCGCGAGCCGGCGCGGCCTGCAACGCGCGTTGGCCCGGTTGGACCGCCGCGGAAAAGGCCTGCTCGCCGCTCTGGCCCAGCGGCTGGGCGCACAGCGTGACCTCTTGAGCGTGGCCAGCCTCGATCTCGTCCAGGCCCGGCTCGCGCCGTCAGTGCACGCAGCGCGCGAGAAGGGAACGCTGGTGTTCGATCTTCTGGAGAGCGTGCTGGCGCAGTCGGGTGAGCAGGTGTTGCGCATCACCGCCGAGTTCGCGGCCCATCCCGTCATGGCGGGCGGCCTCGACGCCGCGCTGACCGATCTGGTCCGGGAGATCCAGCTGCTGGACGACGGTCTGTGCCTGGTGCGCGAACGACTGGAGACAGAGAGCTCGCGTCGCGATGCGATCGCTCCGCTTCTCTCCGAGATGCGCGGTGTGGCGCGCCGGCTCGAGGGAATGGGTGACGCGCTGTTGCGCACCTTGCGACCGGCGCCCGACAGCGCGCCGAGCGTCCGCTGGATCGAGCTGCGCAATGGAGATCACAATATCGCTGTGACGGCGGTGCCGCTGGATGTGGCGCCCATCCTGCGCGAGGATCTGTTCAAGCGCCTGGAGACCGGGGTCGTCACCAGCGCGACGCTGGCGGCCGATGGAGATTTTGGCTTTCTCCGGGCACGACTCGGTCTGGATGATCCTCTCCTGGATCCGACAGAGGGCGTCTTCCCCTCGCCATTTCGCTACGAGGACCAGGCCATCCTCGCCCTGCCGACGGATGTCCCGGCCCCGAACGTCGATCCGGCTGGACATCTCCACGGCGTGGTGAGGGTCGCGCTGGATCTTGCCGACCTGTCGGACGGAGGACTGTTCCTGCTCTTCACGAGTCATCGCGACGTTCGCGCCGTGGCGAAAGAGCTACGCGCACGCGCCTCGGATCGCCGCTGGCCCCTGCTCGTGCACGGCGAGGAGTCTCGGGACATTCTTCTCCGCCGATTCCGCGATTCCGGGCGCGCCATTCTGATCGGAACATCCTCCTTCTGGGAAGGGGTCGATGTAGCGGGACGCGCGCTCCGTGGTCTGGTGCTCGCCCGCATCCCCTTCCGGGTTCCCAGCGACCCGCTGACGGCAGCTCATTGCGAAGCCATTCTGGAGAGGGGAGGTGATGCATTCTCCGAATTCATGCTGCCGCACGCGGCACTTCGTCTGAAGCAGGGATTCGGTCGGCTCATCCGGAGCGGCACCGATCGTGGCGCGGTCGTGCTCTGCGATCCGCGTGTGGCCAGCAAACGTTACGGGCGGCAGCTGATCGACACTCTGCCGCGTGCGCGCCGGCTGTCCGGAGCGTGGGACAGCATGCTGCCGGAGCTGGAACGCTTCTACGGTCCGGTGGCGTCGTGAAACGCCCCGGCAAGATCGTTTGCGTCGGCCGGAACTATCGCGAGCATGCACAGGAGCTCGGGCACGAGGTGCCACGCGAGCCTCTCATCTTTCTCAAGCCTCCCACGAGCATGATCGCGAGTGGTGAGGCGATTGTGCTCCCCCGTGTGTCGCGCCAGGTGGAATACGAAGGCGAGATCGGCATCGTCGTCGCCTCCCGGCTCCGGCGTGCGTCGGAAGGAGAGGCGCGGGCAGCCGTCGGAGGGGTGAGTGCCGTGAACGATGTCACGGCCCGGGATCTCCAGCGCAGCGACGGACAGTGGACCCGCGCCAAGGGCTTCGATAGCTTCTGTCCGGCCAGCGATCCGGTGACCCTGCACGGGCGGCTGGAGGCGTTGGAAGTTGTCACGCGGGTGAACGGTGCGGAGCGGCAGCGGGGGTCAGCGTCGCAGATGGTTTTCAGCATTCCGCAGCTCCTCGCGTATATCTCCGGAGTCATGACGCTCGAGGCGGGTGATCTCGTCGCCACCGGAACGCCGGCCGGCGTTGGAGCGCTCACGCCTGGCGACGAGGTCGAAGTCGAGATCGTCGGACATGCCGTCATCCGGAACCCTGTCATCGCGGACGCGTAGTGCCCTCTCCCTCGAAGCGATTCTCCACCCTGCCCGAGTACCCGCTCGCGGCGATTCCGCAGCGCAAGCGCGAGCTGGCGGCGCGGGGGATGGACATCATCGATCTGGGCGCGGGCGACGCTGATCTCGCGGCTCCCCCGCGCGCGATCGAGGCCCTCGAGCGCGCGGCGCGGACTCCGGCGATGAGTCGCTATGGCTTCGGACTCGGCCTGCCGGCGTTTCGGGAGAGCATCGCCGGGTGGATGGAGCGCCGGTTCGGAGCGGTCGTAGACCCGATGAGCGAGGTTGTCCCCCTGATCGGCTCGAAGGAGGGCATCTCGCATCTCGCCCTCGCGTATCTGAATCCCGGGGACGTCGCCATCATCCCCGAGCCTGGTTACCTGGCCTATCTGGGAGGAACACTTCTCGCGCTCGGAACGCCCCATGTGAGCGGGCTGCGCCCTCGCACCGACTTCCTCCTGGAGCTCGACGAGGTGCCGGTGGATGTCCTCCGGCGCACGAAGCTGCTCTATCTCAACTACCCGAACAATCCCACGGCGGCGATCGCGCCACCGGAGTACCTCGCGCGCATTGTGCAGCGCTGCCGGGAACTCGACATCCTGCTGGTGTATGACAACGCCTACTCGGAGCTGGCGTTCGATGGCTACCGGCCGCCAAGCATCTTCGAGACGGACGGAGCCCGAGAGGTCGCCATCGAGTTCCATTCGCTGTCCAAGACGTACAACATGACGGGCTGGCGCTGCGGCTGGGCCGTGGCCAGGCCGGAGATCGCGGGGACGCTGGCGAAGGTGAAGTCGTTCGTGGATACGGGCTCTTTCATGGCGGTGCAGGCGGCCGGTGTTGCAGCGATCGACAGCTGGGAGCAATGGCTGCCGGATAACGTGGAGAAGTTCCGGCAGCGGCGGGATGCGGCGGTGTCGGCGTTTCGCGGAGCAGGATTCATCTGCACCGTCCCTCGTGCGACGATGTATCTGTGGATCGCGCTTCCGGATGGACTGCCAAGCGCGGCGTTCGCGGACCGACTGCTCACCGAGGAGGGAGTCGTGGTCATGCCGGGATCGGCGTTCGGTGACGGCGGTGAAGGCTTCTTCCGCATCAGCTTCATCACCTCCGCGGATCGCCTCGCAGAAGCAGGGCGCCGAGCCGGCCGCGTGCTGGATTCGTTCGGTGCGGGCGTCGCGTGAACCACCTTGGGCGCTCGCGCACGAGGGTCGTTCCCCTTCTCGTCTCCGTTGCCGCCCATCTGGTGATAGGCGCGGCCCTCGTTCACGTCCTCGGTCTTCCCTATCCCTTCCGCGAGCTGCTGGAGCGTCGCAAGGGAGAAGCACTTCCCGTTGAGCGGATCAGCTTCGTCTCCGTTCCGAGCCGGGCGCAGGACTCTCCCGGGAGAAGCGGCGGGGACGGCCGGTCGCTGCCGGCACGTCCGGTGCGGGAGTTCCCCATCGCAGCCCCGACCGAGATCCCGACGGGGCTCCCGCGTGTGTCGCCGACGCCGCCATCGGAAGCCCCCTCGGGAGCGGGTCCGGTGGTGGGACAGGGAGGTGTCGCGCGGGGGATCGTTCCATCGTTCAGCGATCCCCGGCTGTGGAACAGCGGCGGCTACGTCGCCGCGCCCAAGACAGATGCGGAGCGGCTCGATTCGAGCCTGACGGCGCGGGTGCACGCTCGCCTCGACTCGCTGATGTCAGTCGCCCAGCGCGACCCGCACGACTGGACGATGAAGCGCGGAGACAAGAAGTACGGGATGGACGCGAACAACATCTATATCGGCGATGCGAAGATCCCGACCGCGATTCTGGCGCTCCTGCCCCTGGGCAAATACCAGGGCAATCCGATCCAACAGGACCGTCAGCGACAGTACGACAGGAACAGCGCGCTCATCGTCCAGCAGGCCACGCGCTCGCTGAACGAGGACGAGTTTCGCGAGGCCGTCAAGCGGATCCGGGAGCGAAAGGAGAAGGAGCACGAGCGGAGAGAACGGCCCGACGTCGTTCCCTGAGCGCCTCCTAGATCCGCGGTGGCGCGATCCTCAGGAGGACAGCGGAAGTTCCGGCGATGCCGGCATCTCCTGGAACGGCCGGAAGACGCCGCACACTGTGCCGAGCACGGCGAAGTCGTCCTCGGGCGAGACCGGGATCTCCTGTTCATCCGGATTGGCGGGTTTGAGCACCACACCGCCATCGCTGTGCGAGAGAGTCTTCACCGTCGCTTCATCGCCTAACCGGGCAGCGATGATCTCTCCGTCGCGGGCCTCGCTTGCCGGCTGAACCATCACGTAGTCCCCGTCAAAGATTCCACGCCCGATCATGGAGTCGCCCTTGATCTTGAGGAAGAAGACGTCCTGGCACGGAATGAACCGGCGGTCCATCGTGATGAATCCCTGGCGATGCTCGGGAAGCAGCGCCGGTTGTCCGGCAGCGATCTTTCCGTAGTAGGGCACGGGCTGCGTATAGCGCGAAGCGCCAAAGCCGATGAGTCGAACTCCACGCGAGCGGGATGGGTCGCGCTGGATGTATCCCTTGTCGGCGAGCGATTGAAGGATCTCGGATACCGTCTTGGTGGACTTGATCTGGAACATCCGGCCAATCTCACGAACGCTCGGCTGATAGGTATTTTCGGTCAGGAAATCGAGCAGATAGTGATATACCTTGCGCTCGATCTCGCTCATGGGCTCGGTCATCTGTCCGTCGAGGCAAGAGGGGACTGCTGGGGCCCGGAGAGCCTCCCGGCCGCGAAAGCTTGGGAGCAAGATAGGGCGGAACGCCGAATGCGGTCAACCATCAGGGGCTGCCGGGAGGCCGGGCCGACGTCTGGTAAAGGTCGACGCGGAGACCGGCGTCCGCGAACGAGCGCTCCGACACCTGCCGCAACCCAGATCGCTGCAACGACGGCGCGACGAACGCAAGTGGATAGCGCGCGGTGTCGGCGAGAGCCGTCATGACGAGCACGCCGCCGAAGGTGGCGCCGGCGAGGGTGCGGCGGAGCACCGCGTCGAAGCGTGAGCGGTCGATGGCGCCGGCCAGGCCCAGGTAGAACGAGTGCGTCGCCGTGCCATCATCGTAACGCGTGAGCACGTGCAGTATCTCGTCACGCCGCGCGTGGGGGCCCGTGTCCGCCGGAGCCGATCCGCGGCGGCTCGCTCGAACGCCACGTCGAACACCGATCCGGCGCGGGTGGCGGCGAGAAAGTGCTCGCGGGTCGTAAGGTGCCAGTCCGGCAGGACTCCCCGCATCACGCGCTGCACTCTAGCCCGCTGCTGCGAGCCAGTGGGCGGCCTGTTCGAGACGCGCGAGCGTCCGAGCTCGCCCCATCGCGACCAGCACCTCGAAGATCCCGGGGCTCACTGTCATCCCCGTCAGCGCCAGCCGGAGCGGCTGAAAGATCTTTCCGCCCGGCACCGCACGCTCCTCCGCCAGAACGCGGAGCGCCTGCTCCAGCGTATCGGCTCGCCATGGCTCGACCGTGGACAGGAGCGCTCCGATCGCTCGCAGAAGCTCGATCGCTGCGGGTCGATCCGTCCACTGCTTGGACGCGGCCTCGGGATCGTACTCGATGGTGTCGCGGAAGTAAGGAGCTGCCTGTCTTACGATGTCATGTACTGTACGGGCGCGCACCTTCAGAAGATCGAGCAGCTCCAGATACCACGAGCGTCGCGAAGCCAGGTCCTCGGCGGTGACCATCCCTTCCGAGATGAGTGCTGGTGTCACGAGCCGGTCCAGGTCGGCAGCGGGAGTACGGCTCAGATGCTGGCCGTTCATCCACTCGAGCTTTTTCGGATCGAAGATGGCGGCCTTTTTCTGTAGGCCGCGCACGTCGAAGCGGTCGATCATCTCCTGGAGGCTCATGACCTCGATGTCGTGTCCGGGCGACCAGCCGAGGAGGGCCAGAAAATTGTCCATCGCGTGTGGCAGGATTCCCTCCTGCTGGTAGTCCGCCACGGCGGTGGCGCCGTGCCGCTTGCTGAGCTTCTTCCCGTCCAGGCCGTGGATCATCGGGACATGAGCAAACAGGGGCAGCTCGGCGCCAAGCGCGCGATATAGCAGGATCTGCTTGGGCGTGTTGGAGATGTGGTCATCCCCGCGCATCACCAGCGTGATGCGCATCTCAATGTCATCGGAGACCACGGCCATGTTGTAGATCGGCGTACCGTCCGATCGCAGAATGACGAAGTCC